>NZ_CP083349.1:2195625-2927500 GCF_020035535.1 Ensifer adhaerens
CAGAGAGCCCGAGCAGAAGTCCGACGATCGGCGCGAAGCCGACGATCATGATCGCATCGTTGAGCGCCACCTGGGACAGGGTGAACAGCGGGTCGCCGCGCGTCAGGTTCGACCACACGAAAACCATCGCCGTACACGGTGCAGCCGCAAGGATGATCAGTCCGGCGATGTAGGAGTCGATCTGATCCGCAGGCAACAGCGGACGGAACAGCCAGCCGACGAACAACCAGCCAAGCAGCGCCATCGAAAACGGCTTGATCGCCCAATTGATGAAGAGCGTCACGCCGATGCCGCGCCAGTGGCGCCCCACCCCTGAAAGCGACTGGAAATCGATCTTCACCAGCATCGGGATGATCATGAGCCAGATGAGGGTCGCGACCGGGATGTTGACCTTCGCGATCTCTGCCGCGCCGATGGCCTGAAACACGCCGGGCAGGAGATGGCCAAGCGCGATACCAACGACGATGCAGACGGCAACCCACAGGGTCAGATAGCGCTCGAAGGCCGACATCACGAAGCACTCCGGCCGGTCGAGCCTTCCATGCCACCGATCTCGCGAAGCTGGCGCTCCAGCGCCATGCGATCGATCGAAGCCATCGGCAGGTTGATGAAAGCCGCAATCCGGTTCTTCAGGAATTTTGCGGCCTTCGCAAAAGCCTGTTGAATTTCGGCCTCGGTTCCTTTGACCTCGGCCGGGTCCTCGATACCCCAATGGGCGGTCATCGGATGGCCGATCCAGACCGGGCAAGCCTCGCCGGCCGCGCTGTCGCAAACCGTAAAGATGAAATCCATCCGTGGAGCATCAGCGCCGGAAAACACGTCCCAACTCTTCGAGTGCAGCCCGCCCGTCGGATAGCCGAGAGCGTCGAGTTCAAGGATGGCGTGCGGATTGACCTGCCCCTTCGGCTGGCTACCGGCCGAAAAGGCGCGGAAACGGTCCTTTCCCTCCTTGTTGAGGATGGCTTCGCCAAGAATGGAACGCGCGGAATTGCCCGTGCAAAGGAAGAGCACGTTGTAAACACGATCAGACATGGGTGTCCCTTTAGGTGGAGTGCTCGGGGAGAACGAGCTTCATCAAGGTTGCTGACGACGGGCAGAGCGAGGACGCCTGCCGGGTATTGAGAATTTCCGCCGGGGCCTCCGAACGCTCGATGCATCTGAAGCCGAGACGCTCGAAGAACGGCACCGCCGTTTCCGTGAGCAGAAACACCGATCTCATCGCGAACCGATAGCCGTGCCCGAACATGAGAGGTGGCAATCGGCTTCCGATACCGCGCCCTTGGTATTCCGGCAGGACGACGAGGGAACGCAGCAACGTATGCTGGCCACTCTGTTCCATACCGCCGTATCCGACGACCTTGCCGTGCGAATTGAAGGCAAAGAACTGACGTCCCTCCTCTTCAAGATCATCAACTGGAAGGTTTGCCGCCATCAATGCGGTCCGCAGCCCGGGGTCGCTTCCGGGAATGGGGTGCAAGTAGAGCTCTATCATCCTTTGGCCCCTGAAGGCGCACAACATGGCGCCACGGCGACCGCAGGCGCGCAAATCTCCGGATGCCCGCCGCAGCAGTCTTCCATGAGGAAACGGACCAGACCGCCGAGCGCATCGTAGTCTGCGCGATATATGATTGAACGGGATTCCCGTTGTTGCGTGATCAGGCCTGCCCGCTCCAATTCCTTGAGATGAAAGGAAATGTTCGAAGGCGACACCTCCACCCTTTCCGCCAGAGCACCCGCTGCCATACCGTCCGCGCCGGCGATGACCAGCAGACGGACGATCTGTAGGCGAGTCTCCTGCGAAAGCGCTCCGAAGGCAGAGAGGGCTTGACGCTCATCCATATTTCAATAATCCTTGAATCGTTGAAATGAGGATTAACCCAGATGAATGTTCTCGACAAGCCCAAAATCAGCGACCACGACCTCAACCTTTCCGACTTGCTCAGCGCGCTCCGGATCGCCGGGGATTTGCCGCTCGTATTTCACTACGATGGGCGTCAGGTGAAATCCGGCTACCATGTGACAGAGGTTAAGGCTGGCCAGTTCTCGGCCCTCGATTGTGCCGCCAATCCGGAGGCCTGGTCCGAGATCTTCGTGCAGCTATGGGATGTTGAGGAAGCCCGTCGAACGCACCTTTCCGCCGGAAAATTCTCGGCCATCGTCCGCAAGGTTTCCGAACACGTTCGCCTTAATGCCACGGCCCGCCTTACCTTCGAGGTCAGCGACGGCGTGCGTCCGATGCAGCTCTACTGCGCCGATGCTCCTGTCGTGAATGATGGCAGCATTCACGTTCACCTGGTGCCGAGGCCTGCCAGCTGCAAGCCGCGAGATCGCTGGCTTGCCGAAACCAGCCGCCCGACGGCATGTTGCGCGCCCAAAGCTTCGCCCGGCGCTTGCTGCGCTTGAGGCGATCCGCCACGGATGGACGGGGGGTCGTACCCGGGCCCGCCGGCCAGGCGAAACATTCGGTAGCAACAACCACCAGACCTGAGGCGCCCCCACCACATTCGTCGAGATGGCCGAACTGCCGGGCACCTCGGCGCGACGCCGGCGCGCAAGGAGTTTTTCGAAGCCCTCGTTTCGACCGGCATCATCGGCGGGCACGACCACGAGCTTGAGCCGGTGCGGTCGTCGGCTGATTGGGCGTATCGGCGGTCGAGGTGGCTTAAGGATCGGTCGCTTGCTACTTCCGGACCTCGATCACAAGCGGATAGCCCTCGTCGTCCCACTCCAGAAATCCGCCGGCAAAATAGTAGACATGCGTGTAGCCCCAGGCGATCGCCTTGGCCGACGCATAGGCGGCATGGGTGCAGTTTCGGCCCTGACAATAGAAGGCGACCTCGTCCGCCTTCCCCGCCACCTTGGCGAGGCTTTCCTTCGACAATCCGGTCAGGAGCGACAGGTTGACGGCCTTGGGGAGATGGCCATTGTCATAGGTGAGCGGCGCCCGCACATCGATGAAGGTCACGCCGCGCGCAAGCAGTGCCTTTACTTCCGCCACGTCGACCTTGATCGTTCGCTCGACGCTCAGTTCACCCTTCGCCATCGTCATGAGCTTGGCATAGTCGTCGAAGGCAAGGTCCGTGCCGGCGCCTTCAGGTAATCCGGCCTTGCGGAGCCCCTCCTGCAGCAGCGCGATGTAGGGCCTGTGGTAGCTGAACGCGCTGCCATACCAGTCATAGGCGCTTTCCTGGACGGTGAGCGGATCTCCCAAAGAGGACGCCGCCAGTTTGTTGTACTGGTCGGTCAGCCCCTGAATGTCGCCCGTGCGGCCGAGCTGTCCGTAGGCCGATATCAGCGTTGCATAGTCCCCCAAGAGGTCGGACCTTTTTCCGATCACCCGCTCGAAGGCGTCGGCGGCCTCGTCGTATTTGCCTTGAGAAAACAGCGAGACCGCGAGCATGCGCAGCGTTGCCCGGGCCGGATGGGGATCGAACCGCATTGCCAGGCGCGCCTCCTGTTCCGCCTCCGGCGCGCGTCCCGTCGCGTTGAGGATCCGCGCCATGCCGACATGGTTGTCGGGATCATTCGGCGCCAGCTTCATCGCCCGGTCGATGGCCGCGAAGGCTTCGTCATAACGCCCCTGCTGCGCAAGCACCTGCGCCGAGACGGCATAGGCAAGCGGCGTCGGCCGCTCCATCGCCTTCGCCAGGTTCCTGGCAAGGTTCCTGGACGCGGCTTCCCTGCGGGAAAAATCCCAGGACAGAATGCTCGCCCGCCAGTTTGCCGCCGCCAGCGACGCGTAGGCGCGGCTATAGTCCGGATCGAGAATGATCGCCTTCTGGAAGAATGCGGAAGCTGCGACCGTTTCAGCTTCGCTGTCCCGGCGCAGGTGCTCCCAGCCGCGCAACAAGGTATCGTAGGCCTGCGGGTTGGTCGTTTCCGGCACCGCAGCCACGCTTTTCTCGGCACTCGTCAGCTTCACGGACAGCGTCGAGACGATCTGTCCGATCACCTTGTCCTGCAGGCCGAACACGCCGCTCATTTCGCCATCGTAGCGCTCGGCCCAGAGGTGGTGCCCGTCGATCGCGTCGATCAACTGGGCATTGACCCGGACATGGCTCCCCTCGCGACGCACGCTGCCCTCGAGGATGTAGTGCACCCCCAGTTCCTCGGCCACCTGCTGCGCCTTCGTGGGCTTGCCCTTGTAGGCAAAGGTCGAGTTGCGCGCGATCACGAAGATGCCCGACAGCTTTGAAAGTTCGGTGATCAGGTCGTCGGTCATCCCGTCGACGAAATAGGTCTGCCCCGCATCGGAGCTGAGATTTTCGAAGGGCAGGACCGCGATCGACGGCGTTTGCGGCAGCGCCAGGGCCGTCCCTGCAACCGAGGCGGCGTCGGCGCTTTCGCGCCTCTGCGCCAGCCACGTCGCCGAAGCGGCTATGAGCATCAGGAGGACCAAGGCGGCCGCAACTCTCCAGCCGTAAAGGCTCTTCAGGTTGAAGCGCCTAGGCAGGGTCCCTCCCTCAAACCGCACCCGGTAGACGCGGACGGGCCGCTGGATGTTCTTCACGTGGTGCTCGCCGATGAATTCCAGCGGCAATTCGAACTTGCCCTGCAGGTGGTCGAAGGCAGTGCCGGATATGAACAATCCTCCAGGCTCGCACATCTGCTCGAGGCGGGCCGCGACGTTGACGCCATCGCCGAGCAGATCATCCCCGTCGACGACGACATCGCCGAGATTGATGCCCATGCGCAGCAGAAGCCGATGCTCCGGCCGAGCCTCCGTTTGGCGAGCGGCAACCTCATTCTGTGACGCGACGGCACAGGCGACGGCGTCGACGACGGAGCCGAACTCAACGATCGCACCGTCGCCCATGAGTTTGACGATGCGTCCGTGATAGTCTTCCCTGAGAGGATCGAAGATTTCGCAACGCCACGCCTTGATGGCCGCGAGCGTCCGGGCCTCGTCCGCCTCCATCAGTCGCGAGTAACCAACGATGTCCACGGCAAGAATTGCCACCAGCCGTCGTTCTGCGCGAACTGCTTCCATGACCACCTCTCCCGAAGGTGCAGAAGGCCTCGCTCATGCCTTGTCCCCGGGCGGAAACTCGGCGCTCTGACTTCAGAAGCCGGGCTTCATCGATCGAGCAGGAAGGACGCAGACCGGCTCTCACGCCCCCGCCCTGGTGAGCCCCTCGCGCAGATGCTGCGCATCGCTTTCCTGCGCATAATGCAGCGTGCCCAGAAACCTCTTTATCTCGAACTCCGGCGCCAGCGCCCGCACCTTCTCCATATGCGCGCCTGCGGCGATCGCATCGCCGAGCCAGCCGTAGCAGGCGGCGATGAAGGCGTGTTGGGTTTCGTCCATGCTCGAAAGGTGCATGAAGGCCTCGATCGCCTCGCCATATTGACGGGCGGCGAAATAGGCCTTGCCGAGGTGGCTCCAGAAGCGTTCCGGGTGGTGCGGATTGAGGCGCATGGCCTTGCGGATCCACTCCACCCCCTCCTCCGGCCGGCCGAGCCAAGTCAGAAGCTCGCCCTGCTGCACCACCACCAGATCGTAATTGGGGTTGAGAAAGAGCGCCCGCTCCTGGTGATAGCGCGCCGTGGTCAGCGCATTGTTGTTGACGTTGACGGCGGCAAGGATGCGGTGCACGTCGGCATCGTTGTCGTCGAGTGAAAGCGCCTGCTCGAGCTCGGCATTGACCTCGAGCCACGTCGCCTCCTTGTCTTCGCACCAGCCATAGACCCAGGCCTGGCCGAGAATGCAGGCCCGCCAGGCGTGCGCATGGGCATAGCCGGGGTCGAGCGAAACGGCTCGGTCGATCAGCGATTGCGCCTGGGCGTTGTCGGCAACGGTGCTGCGATGGTGCAGCACCTTGGCGGCCAGCGCACATTCGTAAGCCGCCATGTTTGCCGGCTTGGTGCGCGAGAGCTGGTCGCGCTGCGCGGCCTCCAGGCGCCCGGGCACGGTTGCGGCGATCGCCGCCGTCACCTCGTCCTGAATGGCAAAGATGTCGTCGAGCTGCCGGTCGTACTTGTCGGCCCAGATATGGGCGTCATTGACCGCGTCGATGAGCTGGACGGTGACGCGCACCCGCTCGCCGATCTTGCGCACGCTGCCTTCGACCAGATATTGCGCCCCGAGGCTCGCCGCCACCTCGCGCGCGTTTACCGACTGGTTCTTGTAGACGAAGGAGGAATTGCGCGAGATGACGAAGAGCTCGTGCCGGCGCGAAAGCTCGGTGATGATGTCTTCGGTCAGGCCGTCGGCGAAAAACTCCTGGTCCGGATCGCCGCTCATGTTGTCGAAGGGCAGCACGACGATAGTCGGCTTGCAGACGCCCTTTTTCGCGTCGCTCGCCCCCGTCGCGGCCGGAAGGTCCAGGCCCTCGAGAGCGATGCGGTAGAGGCGCACCGGCCGGCTGATGTTCTTCAGCGTCTTTTCTCCGAGATCTTCGATCGGCAATGCCAGCCGGTCGGCCACCTGCGTTGCTACCGCCGCGGTCACGCAGATGCCGCCGACCTCGGCCAGTTGCTCGGCCCGCGCGGCGATGTTGACGCCATCGCCGAAAATGTCGTCGTCCTCGAAGATGATGTCGCCGAGATTGATGCCGGTGCGGAATTCGATCCGCCGGTCCTCCGGCACGTCGGAGTTCCGCCGCTTCATGCGCTGCTGGATCTCGACGGCACATTTGACCGCGTCGGTCACGCTCTGGAATTCCACCAGCAGGCCGTCCCCGGTGGTCTTGATCAGCCGGCCCTTGTTCTTGGCGATCGCGGGATCGATGAGCTCGATGCGGTGGGTTCGAAGCCGCGCAAGCGTGCCCGCTTCGTCGGCCTCCATCAGCCGACTATAGCCGGCCATATCGGCCGCCAGCACTGCGGCGAGTCTTTGCTCCATGGGCTTGCCAAAAACGTTGAAAAGCGGCCCGTTCCGGACTTCCGGACCAAGGAGGTTCCCGGTGCAATACTATCGCACGGTCGGACATTCGCCTATCTAAATTAGCGAGTTCTGCCCCTCTATCGGCACGGCTCCGCAGCGCATCGAAGGCCCGATCGCAAGCGCACCTTGGCCATGGCAAGCTGGCACCAAGCGAGCACCGCAATCTTTCGTTGTAGCCAGTGCGAAAGTGCCTAATCTCTTGTCGTGCGGGGCCCCTCAGTGAGCCTCACCTGATCTGGGGTCGTGCAAGCACGACATGGGAGTACGGCATTGGAGATACCGCGGCACCTGCACATTACGGAAACAGACGGATGGCTCGTGAACCACCGTATCGACTCGGCCTTGCCCGGCTACCTCATGATCAGTTCGAAGACAGACACCAATGACCTGTCTGACTTGCCGGCGAGCGCGCTAAGCGAACTCGGTCCGTTGCTGGCAACCGCCCAAACCGCACTGAAGAAACTTCATGCTCACCGCGTCTACATAGGCCGGTATGGCCACATGCGCGGCTATCCAATCCATTTTCACGTGATCCCCATCTATCATTGGGTCGAGGCGTTATTCTGGGGGGATTCCCGATATCGCTTGCTTCAGAATTTCGCCGACACCCGGGAAGCATCGACGGATGGCGCCGAACTGACGCTGTTTGTCTGGCGCGAATTCTGCGAGCGGCCGGATCCGCCTCTCGCCGAAGGGCCAACGGTGCCTGAAACCGTGGAATTGTTGCGGCACGTCATGCGTCCGCCGGCGCAAACTTGAATCACGACCTCGAATTTCGTCAGCCCGCGCTTGACATTATTTGCCTATGGCAACTATTTATGTGCCAAAGGCAAATTCATAAAGGCGTCACCATGCCTCCGCAGCAAATCGACGACCTCGCCCTGACGGTGCGGCGCTTCAACCGCTTCTATACCCGCCAGATCGGCCTGCTTCACGAGCACCTGCTTGCCAGCGCCTTCTCGCTGACGGAGGTCCGTATTCTCTATGAACTGGCGCACCGGCCGGCGTTGACGGCGACAGATCTCTGCCGTGAACTCGGGCTTGACGCCGGCTATCTCAGCCGCGTCATCGCCGGCTTCGAGAAGAAAGGGCTGGTCGCCAAGACCCGCTCGCCGGCCGATGGCCGGGTTGTCCAGCTTGAACTGACGGAAGCGGGGCGCGAAACGCTTCAGCCCCTGGAGGATGCGTCGCAGCGCGAAGTGATCGCCATGCTGGAAAAGCTTTCCGTGCCGGAACAGCGGCAATTGGTCGGCGCGATGGTAGAGATCGAGAGCCTGCTTGCCGACGAGCGGACACCGGGCTTTGTCCTGCGTGATCCGCAGCCGGGCGACATGGGCTGGGTGATCCACCGCCAGGGTGCGCTCTATGCCGAGGAATACGGCTGGACCACCGAGTTCGAGGCGCTGGTCGCCGAGATCGTGGTCAAATACATGCGCGAATACGACCCGGCATCGGACCGGTGCTGGATCGCCGAAAAGGACGGCAAGGTCGTCGGCTCGGTGTTTCTCGTCCGGCATGACGAAACAACGGCAAAGCTCCGGCTGCTCTATGTCGAGCCGAGCGCCCGCGGCCTCGGCATCGGCCGCCGCCTGGTCGAGGAATGTATGCGCCACGCCCGGCTTCTGGGCTATACACGCATGATACTCTGGACCAATGCCGGCCTCGACGCCGCCCGCCACATCTACGAGAAGGCCGGTTTCGCGCTGGTCGAGGAAGAACAGCATTACAGCTTCGGCAAGGACCTCACCGGCCAGACGTTTGCACGGGATCTGTGAGGCAGGCGCAGGCCGGAAGCAGGCCGCTTTTATGCCGCCAGATCACCGCCCTCGCCGCGCCCGAGCAGATGCGCTGCCGAGCGCCAGGCGTGGTGCGCCATCCGCTCGAGCCGGCGCACGGCGTCGATCTCGGTAAAGGCATCGGCGGCGGTGAGATTTCCCGGGGCAACGGAGGCGAGCGTCATGGCGCGGTGCTCCCGCTGCAGCGCGTCGAGCGCCGTCGCCGCACGCTGCGCCTCGGCGAGTGCGGCGGCGATATCGGACGAAACGGTCCAGGCGATCGGGGCTGCCCGGTCGCTCAGCGCCGATTCCGCTGTGATCGAGCCGCCGATCACCTCCGCCGCCCGCATGGCATTGAAGCAAAGTTCGGCCACGTTCCGGTCCGCCGACGTGCCATTCGGCTCGGCCGCAGCCCCATGATCTGCCAGGGTTTCCACCAGGCGGGAAGCGTGGTCGAGTGCGTGCAGCGTGCTCGTCAGGCGGTGACGCTCGGCCTCCGTCTCCGGCGGCTCCGTTAGCTCCGAGAGAAAGTCCCTGATCTTTTCGAGCGCTACGGCGGCAGCCTGCGCGCTCTCGGGCGTCAAGCGCCCGCCCCCGGAAACCGCCGCGGAGACGTCGCCGGCCACCGTCTTCAGAACGGCGGCGACGACCCGCCGGGCGGTCTCGACCGCAACCACGGGGTTTGCCAGAGTGCTCGGATCGAGCGCGCGCTCGAGCGCCGTCTGCCGGGAAGGCAGCAGCCACTCGACCGCCCGCGTGAACCATCGCGTTGCCGGCAGCAGCACGGCAACGCCCACGACGTTATAGGCCGTGTGATAGGCGGCAAGCAGCGTCATGCCGTCGACGGAAGCCGAGAATGTTTTCATCAGCGCTACGGTAAACGGGAAGGCGGCGATCGCGATCAGTGCCGCAATCAGCTTGAAGAGCACATAGGCAAGCGCCAGGCGCTTGGCCGTCGTGCTGGCACCAATGGCAGCCAGCGCCGAGCTCGTCGCGGTGCCGATGTTCTGGCCGATGATCAGCGCGGCCCCCTGCTCCAGCCCGACGGCACCGGCATAGAAGGCCGAAATGGTGACGGCGATGGCAGCCGTCGAAGATTGCATGACCGCAGTCATCGCAAGGCCGACGACGATCAGCGTCAGCAGGCCGACCGAGCCTGCCGCCCAGCCGACATCGGGCATGCCGAGCACGGCGGGCAAATCGGAGGGGTTGAGGCTTTCGGCAAGGCCGCCCATGCCCTGCTGCAGCGTCGTCAATCCATAGAGCACAAGCGCGAAACCGGCGAGCGCGCCGCCGGCCGCCGCAATCCTCCCGCCGCCGAGCAGCCTCATCAGCGCACCGAGGAAGATCAACGGTAGCGCATAGCTCGACAGCGAAACCCGAACCCCGATCAGCGCCACCAGCCAGCCCGTTCCGGTCGTGCCGACATTGGCGCCGAAGACGAGGCCGAGCCCCTGCGGAAAGGTCAGCAGGCCGGCGCTGACAAGCCCGATCGTCGTCATCGTCACGGCGCTCGACGATTGCACCAGCAGTGTTACCACCGCGCCCCAGAGCGCGCCTGAAAGTGGCGTCGCCGCCGCCTTGCCGAGCACGGTGCGCAGCGCCGATCCCGCCAGCGCCTTCAGGCCGTCGGTCATGACGGTCATGCCGAGCAGGAACAGCCCGACGCCGCCGAGAATGGCAATTGCTGTCGACATGCGCGCACCTCGCCTGCGAAGCGAACATGGCTTTGGCCATGGAACCCACAATGCAGCCGGAAATCGCGCGGAGGAAGTACGTAACCGTAACGCCGCGTATTCCCGGGCACGGCCCAGATTCATGCGCCCTGCGACAGCAGGGCGCGGCGCTCACGCCGGAGCCGAAGGAATACCCGGGAACCGGCGCGAAGATACCGCGCCGGCCCCTTCACTCGGATGCGGGTGCCAGTTTCCGGCTGATCGACGCGCCGGTGACGAGGCTGAACGCCCCGCCGCAAAGCCGATAGAACCCATCCTGCGGCACCGGCAGCTCCAGCATTTCCCGCCTGGAGAGGCCGGCATAGACGCCGCGCAGCAGCCGGCCGAACAGCCCATGGGAAATCGCGACCGTCGGCCGCCGGATATCCGCAAGCCAGCTTTTCGCCCGTGTGCAGGCGGCATCGAAGCTCTCCCCATCCGGCGAGCGGAAGTACCAGTCGAAGACATCGGAACCATCGAGTTGGCCCGGATACTCCATGTCGATCTCGAACTTGGTCATGCCATCCCAGCATCCGACGGAAACCTCCATCAACCGCGCGTACTCGCGGCTCGCAAGCGGCAGCACCCGCTGTATCCTTTCGGCAGTTTCGCGGGTCCGGCCGAGCGGGCTCACATGCATTTCGAAAGCTTGAGTCTCGCCTTCGATTTCCGCACGAAGGAGATTGGCGACGAAATCCGCCTGCTCGACGCCACGCGTCGTCAGCGGCGAATCCTGTTGCCCCTGGAAGCGGCCGAGCGTGTTCCAGACGGTTTCGCCGTGGCGCAGAAGATAGATCAAGAGCTGGCCTTCCTTCAAAATTTGTGGCTATCGGTTGCTGACGTTCGAACCGATGTTCGCAGATGCCTTGCCGCCGCAACGCGCCAAGGCCAGGGTCTCACCGTAGCGATTGCCGTCATCTTCAGCGCGACAGGTCCCAATACTCCACCTGATCGCGTTGACCGAAGGCCACTTCGATGGCAACCGCCGCCGCAGATTTGGGCTGCTCGATCACACACAGCACATAGTAGGTCACATCCGGAAGCGGATTGTGCTCCGGTTCATCGTGTCGGGAGCACATCGCGTAACGCATCCGATCGACTTCCCTTGCTCCTGCTTCGATAAAGACGCGCCGAGTGTGGTTCGCGACAGGGTAGTTGCTGACCTTGGCAATCTCGCGCTTCGATTGCATGGCTGTAGTTACCTTCAGGCCACGACAAGACGTACAGTATTTGCTTTATCTGGCGCGTGGCCAGAAACGCTCCGAATGTTCCGCATTGCTCCCCCACCAGTCCGCTCTCCTTCACGACATCAGCGTCGATGGGGTGCTGAGAAGAGGCATGGAAAGTCAGGATTCTATGAGCGAACGTGACCGACCGCATTGTTACTCCGTCATACTCGCGGGGAAGCCCCCTCATTCCATTCGGCGACTTGGGCTTGAGAGATCGGGCTTGCCGGGAGGCGCGATACGTTCAACGCCAGCGAAAGAGCATAAGCAGTTAGGAATACATACGGCCAACGGATGCCGAACCTCCATCGGCCAATGACCGCTAGAAAAGCAGGAATTAGCATTTGTATTGCCAGCCATGGCAGCCAATCAGCGGTGTTCCAATAGAGTTCTCCCCAGACTGCGCTCAATATGTCGATCATCATAACTCAGCGATTGTGAAAGCGGACGAAATGCTCGCGCCCGGCTTGCGAATCGCGAGCGCAGTTTTTGGTTGTATTTGTCTTGTTTGCAACGAGCAACGCGGCTAACGGGTCGTTCGCCTAATCCACCGGATCCAAAATATCAGGCGTATCGTTCTTCGGCGAGCCGACCTTGCTCCCGATCTTCCACATGGTCATCAGCTCAGGCGGAAACGGCTTCATCAGATCGGGCGCTTCCGGCTCGGGCGAAAGCCAGCGCTCATAATCGTCGGGGTTGAGGATCACCGGCATCCGGTCGTGGATGTCGGCCATCATGGCGTTGGCATCGGTGGTGACGATCGCAAAGGTGCGGATGTCCTCGTCGGTATCGGGGTTGCGCCAGCTCTCCCAGATGCCGGCAAGGCAGAAGGGCTCGCCCGTCTTCATGGCGATCGCGTAGGGCTGCTTGTCCTTGCCGGTGCCGTGAATGTCCTTCCACTCGAAGAAGCCGTCGATCGGCACCAGGCAGCGCCGGCGCTGATAGCTCGATCGGAACTTGCTGGCGATCGTGTCGGAGCGCACATTGACGAGCGGCCGCCCCGCCTTCGGGTCCTTCGTCCAGCTCGGGATCAGCCCCCAGCGCGCCGAAACGAAGACCGGGCCGAAGAGATCGGGATCGCGGATCACGTCGCGGATGATGATCGGATAGATCAGCGTCGGCGCACCGTTATAGCGCGGAAACTGGTTGGCGATCGCTTCGACGCTGCCGCGTGTCGCGAAACCAAAGGCGCGCAATAGTCCCTCGAGATTGGTCTTCAGATAGACGCGTCCGCACATGGTGGCTGCTCTCCGCAGAGTTTCCAGGCTCGCATTCAGGAGTATGAGGATGCAGCAGTTCGATGCCCGTGGGCAAGCGCTGGCCTTGCGAAGGCAATTTAGGCCGCCCACAAAACCACAGGGCGGCCATTGCCAGAAAAACGATCCAGGCCGCCAAGCCGGTTCGGCGACCGGCCGGCGGCGTCACTTCACCTCTTCGAAATCCGCCGGCTTCCAGCTGCCGTCAAAGGCCGGGCCTTCGGGGCCGTAGATGCGGATATAGGCAAACCAGCCGCGGCCGGGCACGGTCTTGATGAAGCGGTTGTCACTGCCCTTTGGCGCTTCTGGGCCGAAATAGAGATCGACCGGCTCGGTCCCCTTCACGTCCTTCAGCTCGAACAGCGAGCGCAGCGCCGCCTTGTCCTGGTCGGTCTGCACCTCCGAGCGGGTCTGGGCGTCATAGACGGTGACTGACCAGAAGAGCTTGCCGGGAACCGGCTGCGGGATCGAAAGCCTGTAGGTCTTGCCGCCGTCGAGATAGGCGCCGGTGCCGTCGCGCGCGCCGAGCCAATAGAGCGAGCCGGCACCGGCGGTGCGCCGGAACATCGCCGGGGAAGTCACGATTGCCTGGGCGAACCAGCGGTCGCGGGCTTCCATATCGACCCCCGCCTTCGTCTCGAACTGGGCGCTGTCGGGCACCAGCCCCGCCCATTCCCACTTGCGGTCTGACCAGGCGAACCGATCCGGGCGGCTGCTGTCGAAGGCGGACACGAGCAATTGGTCGCGGCCCTCGCGCGCGGCTTTTTCGAGGATCGCCGTCATCCGCTCATCCGGGTTGAAGTCCTTGCCCTTCTCGATACCGAGAGCTGAGAGGAGGCCGTACATCGGCAGGTACTTCTCGACGATCGGCTCCTGCTGGATGATCTCATTCAGCTTCTGCCAGAACTGGATGTTGTCCTCCCACTTGAGCGAGGTGCTGTCCATCGCCATTTCGGTGGTGTCGACAACCTTGATCGGCTTCGGATCGGCAGCCTCCGCCAGCGGATAGATCTTGATCGCCTTCAACGCCTCGAGCGCTTTCTGCTGATCGCCGCCGACAGGCAGCGCCCGCACCGCGGCCACGTTCTTGTAGGTGGGCGTATGGCCGACCAGATAACCCTCGGGAATGGCGCCCTTGTAGTCCGGGCCGACGATCAGGTGTTTGCCGCCCTTGCCGGCGTCCGGGCCGGGAATGCCCATGTCCTGCACCCAGCCCTGGTTGTGATCGTTGACGAGGCCGATATAGGCTCCCTCGCGCAGCTCGATCACCATTGGCCCCTTGGAAACGTCGATCGTCGCCGAGCCATAGGGCGTGTCTGAATTCAGGGTGAAGCCCACCTGGCGCGGACCGGCGGCCGCAACACCCATCGCCTCGTTGTCGTTGATGCCGACGGCGCGGTTGCCGTTGAAGATACCCTCGACGGAAACCGTCGGGTACCAGAAGCGATAGGCGGTGATCGCACGCTGCAGGTCCGCGTCGTCATAGGCCCTGGCGCTTGTCTCGGCCGTCGGGAACCCCTGCTCGAAGGTGTAGCCGGATGTCCCGTTCGCCCATGCAGGCGCGCCCTGGATCAGGCTGACGGATGCCAAGGCGGCGAGGATGAACATGGTCTTGGCTTTAGAATGCGCCACGATGGCCTCCATTGCGTTCATTGGATATCGGCATGGTCGTCACTGCCACCTTCATGGCATCTTCTCGACGTCCGGCAGCTTCCACGTCTTCTCGAACAGCGGCTTTTCCGGTCCGTAGAGCCGGAAGAGCAGTTCGAACTTGCGGGCGGGATCGACCGGCACCCAGTTCGCCTCCTTGCCGTCAGGCGCCTTGGCGCCGAAATAGACATCCACCGAGCCATCGGCGTTCTTCTCTACGCCCTTTCCGATCGAGGCGACGCTGGCCTTCGCCATGTTGCGGATCAGCGCATGTGTTTCGCGATCATAGGCCGTCACCGACCAATATTGCTTGACCGGAGCATCCTTCGGCACCACGAGCTTGTAGCTGGCGGCGCCATCGAAAGCGTTGCCGTCCTTGTCCCTGTTGGTCATCAGATAGAATTGCGCCGTGCCGATGTGTTTGATGCCGGTGAAGCCGAGCGTGTAGGTCACGCCGCGGGCATCGACCGGATAGCTGTTCTGGTCCGTATAGGCGTCCGATGCGGCGGCGACCATGTCCGGCAGGCCGGCCGGAAACCAGCGAATGCCCTCGTTGATCACAGGGAAGCCGGCGTCATAGCGCGCGGAAAGCTCGGCCTTGGCTTCGGCCGCCGCGGCGTCGAGCAGCCCCTTCGTCTCAGCGCTTGGCTTGTAGGGTTTGCCCTTCTCGATCCCAAGCGACTTCAAATGATCGATCATGATCCGGTCACGGTTGAGCCATGGCTCGGTCTGCACGACGCGGTCGAGGTTTTCAAAGAAGCTTGCGTCAAAGCGGATGGTGCTGTCGAACAGCACGTCATAGGCGTCGGTAAAGGTCGTCGCCGGCGGCTTGGAAGCCTCGGACATCCGGTAGATCTTGACCGTCTTGCCATAGGCGACCGACTTTTCGATATCGGCGTCGGCATGGCTCTTGAGATTGGAGCGCAATAGCGCAAAGCCGGTGAAGGTGTCCGAGCGGAGCGGGATGAAACCTTCCGGCACCTCGCCCATATAGTCCGGCGGCAGGATCAGGTACTTGCCGCCCTTGCCCTTGTCCGCCCCTTCCGGCCCGGCGTCCTCCAGCGGCATCTGCCAGGCGTTGACGATATTGCCGGCGATCGATCCGCCTTCGGCCGGCGGGATCTCGATGATGATGGGTCCGTCCTTCACGTTCCAGAACGACATCAGATAGATCGAATCCGGATTGGGCGTCAGCGTCTGGTTCTTCCAGTTCACCGGGCGCGACCAGTAGACGATCTCGTTGGTCTTGGCCTTGGTCTTCGAAAGCATCTCCTGCAGCATCAGGTCGGCGTTGACCGCCGGCATACCCCAGATAACGGCGTCCGTCGCCCGGCGTTCGATGGCGCGGCGCTGGAGGTCTTCAGGTAAGAGGTCCTGTGCCGATACGCTGACCGTCCCGGCAAGGAGCGCAAGCGCTGTAAAGGCAACCCGAAGCATGTGGATCCTCACTTTCGACGTTTGAAAGCCTGGGCACCAAGCCGTGAAGCGCTTGGCCCCGCTCCGACAAAATCTGCTGTCACCAAGTAGAGCCCTCCGGCGCGAGGGGAAGTACGTAACAGTTACCGCCGCGGCGAATCCGCCACCGGAACGCCATCACGTCCACGCCTTTCAGTCCCGGGGCTTGACATCGGAACAAATTAGGTAGATCGGTCTACCTATAAGACTGGAGAAAGCGATGAGCGAGAGAGCGCCGGCGCGCGAGCGCCTGCTGAAAGCGGCAGCCGAACTTTTCTATCGGGATGGTGTCGGCGCCACCGGCATCGATGCGATCACGGCCCATGCCGGCGTCGCCAAGATGAGCCTCTACAACAACTTCTCCTCAAAGACCGACCTGGTGAACGCCTATATCGAGGCGCGCCACCGGGAATGGCAGGACCTTTACCGCGAGCGCCTGGCCCATGCGGCAACGCCGCGAGAGCGGGTTCTCGCGATCTTCGACAGCTATGTCGACCATGCCGAAATGGCCTATTCCTGGGGCTTTCGCGGCTGCGGGCTCTTGAATGCCGCAGCCGAGCTTTCCGTCGGCGATCCCGCCCGCGAGATCGTCGCCTCGCAGAAGGACGAGGTGGAAACGCTGTTCAAACAATATCTCCGGGAAATGCGGCCCGACGCGGGTACCGCCGTCGACGAGACGGCGGAGCACCTCTCCTTCTTGCTCGAAGGCGCCATGTCGCGCGCCGGGCTCGACGGTCACGATGCCCGGCTGAAGACCGCGCGCCGGATCGCCATCTCGATCATGGACCAGCTATGACCTCCAGGACTTCCGCTTCTTTCGTCGGCTTCGCCTGCGTGCTTACCGCTTCCGCACTTTGGGGCACCACCGGCACGACCGCCACCTTTGCTAGAGGTGTCAGCCCACTCGGCATCGGTGCCGTCGCCATGGGCCTTGGCGGCCTGCTGCTCGCGCTGACGGCGCTGCACTCGATCGTCAGGAGCCGAACGAAGATCGCCGCGCAATGGCCGATGCTGATCCTCGGCTCGCTCTCGGTCGCGATCTATCCGCTCGCCTTCTACTCCTCCATGCATCTGGCCGGCGTCGCCATCGGCACCGTCATCTCCATCGGCTCGGCGCCGCTCGCGGCCTCCGTGATCGAGCGAATCTTTGACGGACAAAAACTGACGACCCGTTGGCTGCTCGGTGCTGCCGCCGGCCTCTCGGGCGCCGTGCTTCTCGTCCTTTCGGAAGGCCACGGCAGTGTGGGCGCTGCCGACGGGCCGACCGTGCTCTACGGCATCCTGCTCGGTCTCGTCTCCGGCTTGCTCTATGCGCTCTATTCCTGGGTGGCGCGGCGGCTGATGCAGGCGGGCATTCCGCCGCGCGCCGCCATGGGCTCGATCTTCGGCGTCGGCGGCACCCTGCTCCTGCCGGTGCTCGCCGTCACCGGCGCGCCGCTTTTGGCGTCGTGGACCAACGTCGCCGTCGGCATCTACATGGCGCTCGTGCCGGTGCTCGTCGCCTATGTGCTCTTCGCCTATGGCCTCGCCCGCGTGTCGGCCACCATGGCGACCACGCTGTCGCTGCTCGAACCGGTGATTGCCGCCGTGCTTGCCGTCGTCATCGTCGGCGAGCGCCTGCCGGCCGAGGGCTGGGCGGGCATCGGGCTCATCGTCGGCTCGCTCTTCATCCTCACACTGCCGATACCGGGCGGCCGCCGCCGCACCAAGCCTCGGCAATCCGCAGCCGCTATCGACGTGGCCCTCCCCACCCGCTGACACCGGATCCCTTGATATGAGCGACGTTGCCGCGCTGCCTTCCCGCAGGTCAAACCGAGTGTGGGCGATTTTGGTCCTGGTCCTGCTCGAGGCAGCGCTGGTGGTCTCCTGGAGCGCCGGTTTCGTCGGCATCCGCTTCGCCATCGATCACGCGCCGCTTTTTCTGATCCTGCTCTGGCGCAGCCTCGTCTCCGGCCTGGTATTGCTGCCTTTCGCGCTGACGATCGGGCCGAAGATCCGCCTCAAGGAGGCCGTGCCGCAGATGCTCTTCGGTGCGCTCGCCATGTCCGGCTATCTCGCCGGCTTCGCGCTGGCGATCTCCTATGGCGTGCCCACCGGGCTGGTGGCGCTGATCACCGACATGCTGCCGCTTGCCGTCGCCATTCTCTCCTGGCCGGTCCTCGGCCAGGCGCTCACCGCCCGCCAGTGGCTCGGCTCCTTCATCGGGCTGACCGGTGTCCTGATCGCCTCCGGCTGGTCGCTCGATATCGGCGACGTGCCGCTCTGGGCCTATGGCCTGCCCGTTCTCGGCACCCTGTCGCTGGCGCTGGCGACCCTCCTGCAGAAGCGCAGCCCGGCGGGCGCCATGCCGGTGCACCAAAGCCTCTGCATCCAGTGCCTTTCGGCGGCAGCCATCTTCGCGCTCTTTGCCTGGCATGAAGGCAGCGTTCTGCCGGTTCTCGATCCGGGCTTTGTCGGTGGCATCCTCTGGCTGGTCTTCGTCGCCACCTTCGGCGCCTGGAGCCTCTATTACCTGGCGCTGAAGAAATCCTCGCCCGCCCGCGTCACCGCAATTTTGTATCTCAGCCCGCCGGTGACGATGATCTGGGCCTTCGTCATGTTCGGCGAGCCCCTCTCCTGGGCCATGGCCGCCGGCCTCGTCGTCTCGCTGGTCGGCATCGTCATCGTAGCACGGGGCCAGAGTCCGACGCACGCCTAAGAAAGCCACCCAGTGACGGATTGCATCTTGCAGTGGTGTCTGCGACAGCTTCGCTGAGACCACTTGGGGGCATCGGTCATGAGCTTTTCCGAAATCGAACCACGTCACGTGCTCTGCCTGCTCGGCGCAGAACGCCCTTTCTCCGAACTCTGTGAAATGATCCAGTCGGCGATCGAGCGTTTCGCCCCCGGCTTCGAGATCGACTACACCTTTTCCGAGGACGCGCCGGACGACCGCATGCCGATGTCCTTCGATGTCTGCTGGGATCGCGTGCAGGAGGGCGCCTGGAACGAAGCCGACGAGGAGGCCGTCAGCGACCATCGCTCGGTCATCTATGTGCTCGGCCCGCCGATGAGGGCGGCGGATGCTGTTACCAATTCAGCCATGGCGCTTCGCCTCATCGTTCATGCCCTCGAAAACGGCATCGTTGCCGCCAAGGGCGAGAGTGCCGGCGTCGCGCACGGCGTCGCCAGATGGAGAGAGCTTGCCCGCGACGCGGAAGGCCAGACGGGCGCCGCCCTTGCCCGCCCCTGCCGCCTCGCCTTTGGCAAGCGGCCGATCGGGACGACTGACCACCTCTACAGCATCGGCTTCCACCTGATTGGGATACCCGAAGTCTACGTACCAAGAAGCGTCTCCGACAACGAACTGGCGCTAAGCGCGATCATCGATACCGTCGCCGAGGAACTCTTTGGCGACGGCGTCGAGACGGTGCTGGCCCGCCGCGGCGCCAAATTGCTGCCCGTCGACGGCTACGACGAGGACGATTTCAAGTACAATCCCTACGGCGCCATCCATCTGGCGTCGTAATCGCGCTTGGCGGATGCTTCCCCACCCTCATCCCTGCGCGCGTCACAGGGCGAGGCGGCGGCGCGTCTTCTGCGCGAAAGAGTCGTTTCAGCCCAAGGACTTGGGCTCCTTCATTCCTGTGACAAGCACAGGAATGAAGGAGCCCTTGTTAGCGTCACTGGCGCCGAAAGTTCCCTGTCTGCTTGCCACAAGGGGCCCCCACCCACCCTCATCTCCGTGCTCGCCACAGAGATCCAGCAGCCGCGCGTCAGCGCAGGATATGCGATCCCGGCGCGACGCCTTTCGGTCCACGGGAAGAAACCCTCGGGCTGCGAAAATGCGTTGCCCCACTGCGTGACTTGAAATCGAAAGCTGGGCTCCGAAACCCACCTGGCTCCGTTCCCCGTTCGCCTCTTGCATCGCGGCTCGATTCGTAATAATTGAAGTTACATGAAAAAAGACAGCCGCCTTTCCTCCGTCCTGCACGCGCTCCTGCACATGGCCGAGCGCGGCGAGCCCTTGACCTCGGACGAGCTTGCCACGTGCATGCGCACCAATCCGGTGGTCGTTCGTCGCACCATGGGTTTCCTGCGCGATGCCGGCATCGTTTCCTCCGCCCGCGGCCATGCGGGCGGCTGGGCGATCACCGCCGATCTCAAGACCGTGACGCTTCGGCAATTGCACGAAACACTCGGTGAACCCGCGATCTTTGCCATCGGCAACCGGCAGGAAATGCCGGAATGCCTCGTCGAACAGGCGGTCAACGCCGCCCTCGATACCGCCTTTGCGGAGGCCGAGGCGCTGCTGCTAGACCGTTTCGCCCACGTGACCCTTGCCGACCTCGCCGAGGACTTTGCTCGGCGGCACCGGCTCCGATCGCACTGACAGCAGCCGATCGATCCGTCCTGACGTGATCGATCCCGACACATCCGGTTATCCCGGGACCGCTTAGATCGCGGTTTTCCGGCCGGAACCCTATTGCCCAAAGCCCGGGTAGAAACACTGGTTCAAGAAACCGGTGGGCTGGCCTGCGCCCAACCGAAAGGAAGCCCCATGCAACAGGACGTCATCATCATCGGCGGCAGCTATGCCGGCATGGCCGCCGCCCTCCAGCTGCTGCGTGCCCGCCGGCGCGTGACGATCATCGACGAGGGCATTCGCCGCAACCGCTTCGCCAGCCACTCCCACGGCTTCCTCGGCCAGGACGGCATCGACCCCGGCGAGATCGCCGCGAGCGCCCGCAAACAATTGCGCGCCTACCCCACGCTCACCTGGATCGACGGCCGCGCCGAAAAAGCCAGCGGCAAGCAGGATGTCTTCGTCGTCACCACAGCCAATGGCGCCGCGCTTGAAGGCCGGCGCCTGCTCTTTGCAACCGGCGTCAAGGACGGCCTGCCGCAGATCGAGGGGCTGACCGAGCGCTGGGGCAAGAGCGCCTTCCATTGCCCCTATTGCCACGGCTACGAGCTGAACCAGGGCGAGATCGCCGTCATCGCCGCAAGCCCGATGTCGATCCACCAGGCCCAGCTCATTCCCGAATGGGGCAAGGTCACCTTCTTCACCAACGGCATCGTCACACCGGACGCCGAAGCACGCGCCGACCTCGAAAGGCGCGGCGTCACCATCGACGAGACCCCGGTCGCAAGGCTCGAAGGCCATGTCGATGTGGTACTGACGGATGGCCGCCGCCTGCCCTTCGCAGGCCTCTTCGTCGCCACCCGCACCACGCCCGCAAGCGACATCGCCGAACGCTTCGGCTGCGAGATCGAGGAGACGCCGATGGGCTTGCAGATCCGGGCGACGGCCGCGAAGGAAACCACCATTCCCGGCGCCTATGCCTGCGGCGACGTCGGCCGCGTTCCCCACTCCGTCTCGCTTGCCGTCGGCGACGGCGCCTGGGCCGGCGCGCAACTGCACCGCTCGCTGGTGTTCGGATAGAAGGCACACCTAGCAAGGACGCTGGCATGCAGGAATACCGGACGGACGCAACCGCTTTGCGCCGTTCGGTTTCCAGCCTTGCCAAATCGACGGCCTCTGTGCTTCGTTCGCTGCAAACGCGAGTTGGAGCCACCACCGATGCCCATTGCCCTTACCTGCTTTCAGGGTCGCGCCGGCGATCACAACGACCTCGGCATTCCCGGCGCGAAGTCCGTTGCCGCCCATCTCGCCAGAAAACTCGGCCTCGAAGCTGTCACGATCGGAGTCCCGGAACCGGCGATGAACGGCCATTGGACGGTTGAGCTCGAAGCCGCGATGCCGGCGCTCAGGCGCATGCGAGATCGCTTCGACGCAGTTTACGCCGAAGGATCGTTTTCGCTTGCCGCGACTAGCCGTTGCGCCGTCGCGCTGGCAACGCTGCCTTCCGTCGCCAGGCACCACGCGGATGCGGTCGTCGTCTGGTTCGACGCCCATGGCGACCTCAACACACCAGAGGCAAGCAGCACCGGCTATCTCGGCGGGCTGGCGCTGTCAGGGCCCTGTGGCCTCTGGCAATCCGGCCTCGGCGACGGGCTCTCGCTCGAAAACATCGTGCTCGTCGGCCAGCGCGACCTCGATCCCTTCGAGGCCGAACTCATCGAGACGAAGCGCATTCCGCATATCCGCCCCGGTCCCGACCTTGCGCAAAGGCTGGCGGAGGCCATCGCCGGCCGGCCGGTCTATATCCACCTCGACTGCGACGTGCTGAACCCCGGCATCGTGCCCACCGACTACCAGCATGAAAACGGGCTGTCGCTCGATGAGCTGCGCGCAGCTTGCGGTATCCTTGCCCGGAGCGAGGTCGTCGGGCTGGAGATCGCCGAATTCCAGAACGCCTGGTCCGAGGGCGGTGACCCGATTTCGCCCGAACCGCTGATTGAGGCCCTGGAACCGCTTCTGCAGAAGCTTGGCCGCTGACGCCGAAGCCGCGCCGCATTGCGCAAAGCCGGTTTGGGCGTAGCATGATCCTCCCGCTTGCGCTTGGGTCACGGCTGCGATGGTGCTCAGATCGGTCCTTCTTGCCTGCGCCTTTTTGCTTTGCGGAAGCACCTCCGCCGAGCCGTTCAGGGTCGACCTCGAACTGGTGCTCGCCGTCGATGTCTCCTACTCCATGGAGCTTGACGAGCAGCGTATCCAGCGACAGGGCTATGTCGCCGCCTTTCTGGAGCCCGCGCTGATCGAGGCCGTCGCGAACGGCCCACTCGGGCGCATCGCCGTTACCTATGTCGAATGGGGCGGCGCAGCGGTACAGGTCACGCCCTGGACGCTGATCGATGGTCGCGGCACGGCAGCGCAATATTCCGAGCTTCTCGGCCGGCAACCGATCCGGCGGATCGCCTTCACCTCAATTTCCAACACGCTTGCCTTCACCCGACGGCTGTTCGATCTCAGCCCCTTCGAGGGCAGCCGCCGGGTCATCGATATCTCCGGCGACGGCCCCAACAATTCCGGTGTGCCCGCCCCCGTCGCCCGCAATTCCACCGTCGCCCGTGGCATCACCATCGATGGCTTGCCGATCATGCTGAAGACGCAGCAACCCGATAGCGCCTCGATCCCGGACCTCGACGCCTACTACCGCGAATGCGTGATCGGCGGCGACGGCGCCTTTCTCGTGAAGGTGACGGACAGCAGCGAGTTCGCCAAGGCGATCCTGCGCAAACTCGTCACGGAGATCTCCGGCCAGGAAGTGAGCCGCCTGGATAGGGCGCCAGTGCGGCCGGCCCAATACGGCAAGGACTACAATTGCTTCATCGGCGAGGAGATGCAGGAGCGCATGATCGGACGTTAGACCGGCACACCGCCCCATCCACAGCCAAGAACGCGCAATTGCTTGACTCTGGTTAGGCGCCTTATTATCTGTCGCCTTATGACAATGCTGGAACAGAAACACCGGGCCCTGCTGCAGGAAGCCGAGCGTCGGGCGGTCGCCGAGACCGGCAACATGCGCGCCTGCTTCGAACTGCTGGCGCTCTCCGGCGCGATCGACCGGGACTGCGCCGCAAGACTGGCACCCCACCGGCTTTCGGAAGGCAAGTTCGTTATCCTCTTCCTGCTCAACGATCAACCCGCGGGCCTGTCTCCGCACGAGCTTGCCGACCGGGCCGGCGTGACGCGCGCCACCATCACCGGGCTCATCGACGGTCTGGAGCGTGACGGCTTCGTCGTGCGCCGCTCGGGCCTCGATGACCGCCGCAAGATCGCGGTCGTCCTGACCGAAACCGGCCGCAAGACCGCAGGCAACCTGCTCGGCGAACACAGCGCCTGGATCGCCTCGCTGTTTGCCGGCTTCAACGCTGAAGAGCACCAGACGTTCCACAGACTGCTGCAGCGCATCCGGCAAAATCTTGAGGCCGGGGCCACGCCGCGCAACAGCCCGGAAACGCAGCCGTGACCGAAAGCGAGACCAAAGCACGCGGCGTCGCCAGCATCGGCTCCGAGCGTCTGGCGCAACTGAACGCCGGCGCGGAAGCCGCGACCTTGACCGAGTGCCTCGCGGTCGATTTTGCGGCACTCATGGGCAGCATCCTGCCCGGCATCGGCGACGATGCCCTTGCCGAGATGAGAGCGGCCGCCTCGGCCGGCATTTCCCGGCGCATGCCGCTCGCCGCAAAGCTGATCGCGGAAAGCCTCGGTCCTTCTGCGCTGCAAGAGCTTGCGCATCATTCCTCGGACACGGCGCGGGGCTGGGCCTGTTTCATGGTCGCAGCCGTGGATGGCATGCCCCTCGCCGAGCGGCTGGCCGCAATCCGGCCGCTGGCCGACGACGGCCATTTCGGTGTGCGCGAATGGGCCTGGATTGCCGTCCGCCCACATCTTTCCGCCGATCTGGATCAAGCGATCGCCCTGCTGGCGGCCGGCTGGACATCAGATCCATCCGAACGCATCCGCCGGTTCGCCTCGGAATCAATCCGCCCGCGCGGCGTCTGGTGCACCCATATCGCGCCCTTGAAGAAGGAGCCCGAACGCGCGCTGCCCGTGCTCGAGCCGTTGCGCGCCGATCCCTCGCCTTACGTGCAGGATTCCGTCGGCAACTGGCTGAACGATGCGGCCAAGGATCGGCCCGAGTGGGTCCAAGCGCTCTGCGCGCGTTGGTCCGCCGAAAGCTTGAGCCCGGCGACGGCGCGCATCTGCCGCCGTGCACTTCGGTCCATCCCCACGAAATCCACGTCCCGAGACGGGTGAAACCGCACCCGCCCGCAATTGCATAACCTCAGACTGACAAGAAGAAAGCAGACTATGCCTCACTACCTGACCGAACTTTACAGCGCCAAGCCGGCCTGGCTCGCCCTTCCCCACCAGGGACGCCAGCAGTTCCTGACCGCGATCGGCTCCGCCATGCCGGCTCTCTCGGCACTCGGCGTCGAGCTCATCACCTTCGGCAAGGTCGACCAATCGAAGCTGCATGCGGCATCGCAGAGCTTCTTCGCCGTCTGGCGCTGCCCGGATGCGTCAGCGCTCGAAGCCCTCGTCGCCGGTATCGCCCAATCGGGCTGGCACGAATATTTCGACACCATCAACGCCGGCGGCAAGGGCACCGACTTTGCCGGCCACCTCACGCAACTCGGCGAAGCCGCTTGAGCCGCCAATGCCAAATCGGCCCCCTCAAGTCGCGTTCGGCTCGAGGGGGCTGTAGAACACGATCTCCGGATCGTTCTCGTCAAGATTGTCGATATAGCCGCTGGGCCGGAATCCGGCCTTGACCAAGAGGTCCTGCATCGGGCGGTTCGACATGTTGGTCGAGCTGAAGAGCTTCGCCCCCGAGGACATCGCCTGGAAATGCGCGATCAGCGCCGCACCGAGGCCACGCCGGCGCCAGGACGCACCGACCATCAGCATCTCGATGAACGCATGGCCAAAGAAATGGTGCGTCAGCACGCCATAGGCCGCCACTTCGCCATCGATCTCGACCAGATGGCAGCAGCCCTGCGCGACCCAGCCGGCGATGTCGACCGTTCGCCTCGGATCGCCCACTGCAACGGTGTCGATCGCGCAGAGCGCCGGATGGTCGTCCTTGACCGCAGGTCGAATGCGCATGGTCAGTTCCCGCAAATTTCGCGGGAAACTAGTCCGGCAAGCGGCGCTGTGCAACCACTGCGTACAGTCAATCCCCGCCGCCAGCGCAAGCCGGCGGCGGGGATTATCTCATCAGCGCGGAGCCAGGCTCTCCAGTTCATTGAGCTTCTTCAGCGCCGCCTGCTGTTGCAGCCAGCCGTAGTTGATGCCGCTGGCATTCAGCGTGCTTCCGGACTGGTACGGATAATCGTTGAAGTCGGCGAAGAACTCCTTGATCTTGCCCTGGATCGGCACCAGCAGCCACATGTTGCGCGCCAGGAACTCGATCGCCCCGCCGCCGTCTTCCATGCCGCGCTCATAGGGGTCCATGCGCAGGTTGGCGATGACGGCCCAGCTCGGCACTTCACGAGTGGCGGTGGCGATGTTGCCGTGGCTTGCCTGGGCAAAACTCAGCTTCCAGTCGTTCCATCTGATGGCGTTAAGGTTGCCGCCCTGGTCGAAGTAATAGACCGAGTCACGCGGCGGCTCCTTCGCCTCGCCCTTCAACAGCCCCGTCAGGTCGTAGCCGTCGAGATGCACCTTGAAGGTCTTCGACGTGCCCTTGAAGCCCTTCTTCATCTCCTCCTTGACGTCGGTAATGCCTGCAGCCGTCGCAAAGGTCGGCAGCCAGTCCATCAGCGTCACCGGCTCGTTGATCTGCGAGCCCGGCTTCACCACGCCCGGCCAGCGCACCATCATCGGAATGCGGAAACCGCCTTCCCAGGTGGTACCCTTTTCGCCGTGGAACATCGTCTGCGCGCCATCCGGCCAAAGCGCCAGTTCGGCGCCGTTGTCTGTGGTGTAGAGCACGATGGTGTTGTCGGCGATGCCGAGCTCGTCGAGCTGCTGCAGGAGTTGGCCGACGTGACCGTCATGCTCGACCATGCCGTCGGCATGGATGCCCTTGCCGGTCTTGCCGAGCGAGTCGGGCTTCAGGTGGGTGAAGACGTGCATGCGGGTCGAGTTGAACCAGCAGAAGAACGGCTTGTCGGCCTTTACCTGCCGGTCGATGTAATCCTTGGCGGCTGCCAAGAACTCCTCGTCGATCGTCTCCATGCGCTTGGTGTTGAGCGCGCCGGTGTCTTCGATCTTGCCGTCGGCGCTAGACTTTATGACGCCGCGCGGGCCGTACTTCTTCTTGAATTCCGGATCCTTCGGATAGAAATAGCCTTCCGGCTCTTCCTCGGCATTCAAGTGGTAAAGGTTGCCGAAGAACTCGTCGAAGCCGTGATTGGTCGGCAGATGCTCGTCATGGTCGCCGAGATGGTTCTTGCCGAACTGGCCGGTCGAATAGCCCTTGGTCTTCAAGACGTCGGCGATCGTCGGCATCCAGTCCTGGATGCCGTGCGGGTCGCCCGGCATGCCGATCGTCAAGAGGCCGGTGCGGAACGGCTCCTGGCCGAGGATGAAGGAGGCGCGGCCTGCTGTGCAGCTCTGCTGGCCGTAGCTGTCGGTGAAGATCGCACCTTCCTTGGCGATCCGGTCGATATTGGGCGTGCGGTAGCCCATCAGGCCCATCGTATAGGCGCTGATCTGCGGAACGCCGATATCGTCGCCGAAGATGACGAGGATGTTTGGCGGCTTGCCGCTGGAGGAGGAAGATTGCTGTGCCCTGGCCGGGCTCACCGAAGCGCCGGAGGCGACCAGCGAGGCGGCTGCGAAGATGGTGCCACTCAAGAGCAGGTCTCGGCGACTGACATCCGTTACCCCGCAACCATTGTCGGCCGTCGCGGAACTGGCTTTACCGTCATGCGCGCTCATCGCTTTCTCCTTGGCTCAAGTCGATGGGGTGAAATGCACTGCGATTTCCGGTTGAACGAGATGATGCGCTTCAACGATGACGGGGCAAGTACGTAACAGTTACGAAGTGGGACGCCCTGCATGCGGCGCTGCCTGCTTCGCCAGCGCAAGTATTCCGTGGATGAAGCGGGAGCGATCAGGCGGTTGCCATCCACTATCGCTTCCACGTATCAGGCGGTTGCCATTAGTATCGCCGCAAACTGCCAGCGCTTTGAAAACGGGGAGCGACAGAAAAGGGCCGCATGAAATCGACCAAGAAAGACAGCCCACCAAAGCCCGCCAAGGCCGGAACGATCTTGCAGCAACTGGCAAGATCGCCCGAAAAGCTGTTTTCAGGATCGTTCCGCCAGCAATATGCAGCCCTGTGTTTCCGCCGCGTGAAAGAGAGCCGCGACATCGAGATCCTGGTGGTTACCTCGCGCGAGAGCGGCCGCTGGGTCATTCCCAAGGGCTGGCCGATGAAGCGCAAGAAACCGTTCGAGGCCGCAGCGATCGAGGCCTGGCAGGAGGCGGGCGTACGCGGCAAGGTCAGGAAGAAGCCGGTCGGCAGCTACACCTATCTGAAAGCGCTCGACGATGGCGACGTGGTGCCCTGCGTGGTCGATATCTTCCAGATCGAAGTCAACGAAATCAGCGACGACTTCAAGGAGCGCGGCGAGCGCATTCTCGCCTGGGTCAGCCCCGACGAGGCGGCGCGCCGCGTGCGCGAGATCGAGCTGAAATCGCTATTGGTCGAGTTCACGCCGCGCTGAGTGCCGGCGCGGTGTCGCCACTCGCTCCATGCGCATTGAAGACAGATTGCCGCAATCGGCGGCTCGGCCTTTGGCAGCGGCGGCGCAAGCGCTTATATGAGGCCGCAGAGCCGAGTGGCCCAAGCCGGGAACCCATGCCGGGGTAAAGAGATGAACGACGAATTGCAGGGCCGTGCCGCCCATGTCGCGGCGATCCGCGATCGGGCGGAAGCCGAAATGAAGGCGATCGGCGTCGATGACGCCTTCATCAGCCATCTGGTCGATACGTTCTATGGTCGGGTGCTCGCCCATCCGGAGCTCGGCCCGGTCTTCGACGCGCGCCTTTCCGGGCGCTGGCCGGAGCACATGGAAAAGATGAAGAGCTTCTGGTCGGCCGTCGCCTTCCGCAACGGCGCCTATGGCGGCAAGCCGGTTCAGGCCCATGTCGGCGTTGCCAACATGACGCCCGATCTCTTTCCGAAATGGCTGGCGCTTTTCTCAACGACGCTCGACGACATCGCCCCCAACCCGGAGGCAAAGGCCTGGTTCATGGCCACGGCCGAACGCATCGCCCGCAGCCTGACACTGTCCCTCTTCTACAATCCCGCGCTTGACGACCCCGCGCTGAAACGCGGGTGAAGCGCCAGCGTAAGGGCCGCGGCCATCAGAGCGAGCGGCCCTCGATCAGGATTTCCTCGGCCTCGTCGAACGACATCGAAAAGACCCGCTTGCCCAGTTCGAAACTGAAGCCGCCCCGCGCAAAGGCGGAGAGCTCCTTTGCCGAGCGCTTCTCGTCGAGATCGACCTTGCGAAACGGACCGAAGGCGCGTTTTCTCGCAAGCACCACGGCGGCGTAGAGATCGTCGGCCTCTGCGATCGCGGCAGCGACATCGCCCTTGGCGACGCCCTTCTGCGATAGTTTCTGCGCGATCGCGCGCTTGGATTTTCCGCCCCGCATGCCCGACCGGGTCTTGACCTCGGCATAGGCGGCATCGTTGAGCGCCCCGTTGTCGTAGCCAAAGGTCACGGCGGCAGCGGCCAGCAGCTCCACCTGCGTGACGCTGATATCCTCGAACTTCTCCCGCGCCTTGCGGGCGATCGCGTCGAAGAGCTGCTTCTCCGTCAGCATCTGGCGATGAAGGCGATAGGCAGCGGAATTGCGCGCCCAGGCATACATGCGCGGCGTCGGCTGATCCGATTGATCCGTCTCGTCTTCCAGGTCCAAATTCGTCTCGTCCCTCGCCCAATCAAGGAAGGTCGCATTGAAGGGGAGAAATGACCTGACTCCCTGAAGCAAGGCAATTGCGCGGGAGGGCCCGTGCCCCACTTTTCCCGGATTGTTTCGGCCGCGAGCCGCGGCAGCAACGTCAGCCGGCCATTTCCGAGGCCGGCGCCGCCTTTGCCCGCCCCACTTCCGAAAGCAGCCAGTCGCTGAAGGCCATGATCCGCGGATCCTGGCTCGCGCTTTCGGGATAGACCAGGTGATAGGCATAGTCCCCGCCAAGACTGACGCCGATGTCGAACAGCCGCACCAGGCGGCCCTCCGCCAGTTCGTTCTTGATCATCGCCAGGTCGACGAGCCCGACGGCACCGCCGTCGATCACCGCCTCTACCACATGGCTCGTGTCGGAAAAGGCGACGCATCGGCTGTCGTCGAAATCGTCGATGCCGGCCGCCGCCATCCACATGCGCCAGTTCGGCCAGAGCATGCCTTCGGTGTAGCACTCGACGTGAGAGAGCGTATGGCCGAAGAGGTCGCGCGGGTTTTTCGGTTCGCTGCCGGCGGAAATCAGCTTTGGGCTGCAAACCGGCGCAATCACCGCCTCGAACAGCCGCTCCGCCCGCATCTGCGCATAGCGGCCGGAACCGAAGCGGATGGCGATGTCGACATCTTCGGTTTCTAGGTCCCTCACCTCGTCGTTGATGTCGAATGTCAGCTCGATCGCCGGGTGGGCGGCGCGGAACTGCGACAGCCGCGGCAGCAGCCAGTTGGTGGCAAAACGTGGGCTGAGCGACAGGCGCAGCTGCCGGGCGCCACGCGCCATCTTGCGGGCGCGGCCGACTGCCCCCTGCAAGGTCTCGAGCGCCTGGACGGCCGCTTCGAACACGACCGCGCCAGCCGGTGTCAACTGGATGCTGCGGCTGGTGCGCGTGAACAGCACGAGGCCAAGCTGATCCTCGATTTCCTTGATCTGGTAGCTGACGGCCGCTGGCGTCAGCCCCACCTCGTCGGCCGCGCGGGTGAAGTTCAGATGGCGGCCGGCCGCCTCGAATGTCCTCAGCGCGCGCGTCCCTGGCAGCATTCGGCTCATGGATATCTTCAAGCCCAGTTTAATGATCAATCGAGAACTACTTGTTTTTCATAGTTTGATCAATCGGGGAAGATCTGACGCATTGATGATCCGGGTGATCGGGACCGCGTATGTCCGCGTGCCGACGCCCCATTTCCGTGGAGAGAATATATGTCAGTTGGCTTGACCCCGAGTGACGAGCGGGCCGTCGGCGACCCGCCGGTCGGCCGCAGCGATGCGCTCAAGTGGCCGCCCCGCCTTTGGGTGGCGCTCTTCATCTTCAGCGGGGTGATCCTGCTCGATGGGCTCGATATCTCGATGATCGCCGTGGCAATCCCCGAAATCCAGGCGGAGTTCGGCATCAGCGCCGTCACCGCCCAATGGCTGGTCAGCGCCTATATCCTCGCCTTTGGCGGCTTCCTGCTGCTCGGCGGGCGCTGCGCGGACCTTTTCGGCCGCCGGCGCGTGCTGGTGGCCGGGCTCGGCGTCTTTGCCGTGGTGTCGCTGTTCGGCACGGTCACCAACGATCCGCTTCTGTTGATCGTTTCGCGCTTCATCAAGGGCATGACGGCGGGCTTTACCGGGCCGGCCGCCATGTCGCTGCTGACCACGACCTTCCCCGAAGGTCCGCACCGCAACAAGGCCTTCGGCATCTTCAATCTCTTCGAAGCCTCGGGCTACTCTTCCGGCCTCATCGTCGGCGGCCTGCTCGCCGGGCTCGATTGGCGGTACATATTCGTATTGCCGGCGCCGATCGCCGTGCTCCTGATGATCGCCGCCCTGCGATTTCTTCCACCGGACCCGCCGCGCACCGGACGCCTGCGGCCCGATATCGCCGGCGCCGTCACCCTCGTCGCCGGCATGCTGCTCTTCGTCTTCACCGTCGCCGCGACGGCCGATGCCGGCTGGAGCTCGCTGCGCACGATCGGTGGCCTTGCGCTCTCCGCCCTGCTCCTCCTCGCCTTCGTGCTGATCGAGCGCCGTGTCGCCGAGCCACTGATCCGGCTCGGGATCTTCCGCAACAAAAGCTTGGTGGCGGCCAATGTCAGCGCCGCCCTGCTCTATGGCGGCGCCATGGGCTTTCAGTTCCTGATGGCGCTCTACCTGCAGAACCTGCACGGCTGGAAACCGCTGCACATGGCGCTGGTGCTGCTGCCGGCCGGCCTCATGGTCGTCATCCTCGGGCCGAAGCTCGGCGCGCTGATGAACCGCTTCGGCGTCAACCGCGTGCTGATGGTCGGCCTTGTCGCCTTCGTGCCCTGCTATCTCATGATGCTACGCATCGGCCCGACGCCCGATCTGTGGACCGTGCTCCTGCCGGCTTCGCTCCTCTGGGGCATCGGCTTTGCACTCAGCATCTCGGCGCTGATGGTCACCGGCACCAACGGCGTCGCCGATGAGGAACAGGGGCTTGCCGCCGGTCTGCTCAACAGCGCGCTGCAGGTCGGCGGCGCCTGCGGCCTTGCCGTCGTCACCGCTGCGATCACGCCCGGCACCGAGCTTGCAATGCTCTATCCCGGCGTTGTCGTCATCCTCGCACTCGCCGTGCTGACGTTGCTTGCGCAGCTGATCAATCGCCGCGGCTGAGAGAGCCCGACGCCGGCTGCGGCCTTGCCACAGCGGAGCGCCCGGCAACGAACGTGGTCGATCGCCAGGCTGTCCTCGGTGATCGACCACACGTCCGGGGGCTATTCGAACTTCTCGGTACTGTCCGCCTTGCCCTTCAACCAGTAGCCGGAGGCCTTGAGCCAGGAAAGCGGCAGGCCCCGCTCCTCGACGAAATGGGCGCGGATCGCCCGCGTCACCGTCGCTTCTGCCGCGACCCAGACGAAGGTGCCGGGCTCGAGCGGAACCTGACGCACGACCGCGAGCAGCGTTCCGGGATCGTGCGCTTCAGCGAGCGGGCGATAGGCCCAATGGGTGGTGAGCGCCGCCTCGGTGCGGAATTTCTGTCGCTCGTCCAGCCCGGTGACAGCGGCGATACTGGTGATCTGATGACCCGCCGGCGTTTCCTCGATCCGCCGCCCGATCGCAGGCAGTGCCGTCTCGTCGCCGATCAGCAGCCAGCGCCTGAAATCTCCAGACACGACCGCCGAACCGCGCGGCCCGCCGATTTCGAGCCTGTCCCCGACGGAGGCCGCCATCGCCCAGGCGGTCACAGGGCCCGCCTCGTGCAAAGCGAAATCAAGCGCCAGAATGCGCGCGTCGTTGTCGTAGCGCCGAGGCGTATAGTCCCGGCGTTCCTCGGTGCCATCGGCGCCGGGCACGAAGACCTTGATATGATCATCAGCCCCGAGGCTGACGAAGTCGGCGAGATCCTCACCGGAAAGCGTGATCCGGAGCATACCCGGCGTCACCCGTTCAATGCCGGAAACGACGAGCGAGCGGCGCTTCAGCTCATGGCGAACACGCTCGATGCGCGGCGTCGGGAGATCGGAATAGGTGGGAGAATTGTCCATTTTCATCCTTTGGAGGGCCTTGAAAGCTCGATCCGCAGGACACAGTCGCGCAGATCGAAGCCGCTTCTGGCCGTTCGATCATACGCGTTGAGTGACGTTAACGCTTACGTGGCCGGGAGTGGCCCGGTCATGTCACGTTCTAACTATCGGAAGGCCCTGCTTCGATCAATGCGTCATCTTGACTAAAACAGGAAGGTTTTTCCAGCCAAAAGAAAAACGCGCCCGCCGGAACGGACGCGTTTCTCAAAACAGGAGCGCTCGAAGCCTTAAGCGGCCAGCGCCGCGACCTCACCGCGGATGAGGTCACCGAGACGGCGGATGCCCTCGTCGATCATCTGGTCGTTGGCGCAGGAGAAGGAAACGCGCAGCGTGTTCTCGCCCGAGCCATCGGCAAAGAAGGCGCGGCCGGGAACGAAGGCGACCTTGGCGGTCTCGATCGATTTCGCCAACAGTGCCGCGCCATCCATGCCCTTCGGCAGCGTGACCCAGACGAACATGCCGCCTTCCGGCTTCGTCCAGGAAACGCCTTCGGGCATGTACTTTGCAAGAGCCGCCAGCATCGCGTTGCGGCGTTGCTTGTAGACCCGGTGGATCTTGGCCACCTGCTGGTCGAAGCCGCGCTCGGCAACGGTGCAGATCGCCATCTGGTTGATGGTCGACGAGTGCAGATCGGCGGCCTGCTTCATCAGCACGAGCTTGCGGATCACCTTGTCCGAGGCGACGACCCAGCCGACGCGAAGGCCGGGAGCGAGCGTCTTGGAGAACGAGCCGCAATAGATCGTGCGGGTGTTGTTGATGTCGCCCTTCTTGGCGATTTCAAGCGCCAGGATCGGCGGGATCGGCTCGCCGTCGTAGCGCAACGACTGGTAGGCCGCGTCTTCGATCACGGCGATGTCGAGCTCTTCGGCCAGTGCCAGCACGCGCTCGCGGCCGGCCCGGTCGACGGTCTCGCCGGTCGGGTTGGCGAAATCGGCAGAAAGATAGGCAAACTTGACGCGGCCGCCGGCTTCGTCTGCCGCCTGGCGGTAGGCCTCCGGCGTGCGGTTGCCGTTCGGGTTCAGCTGGTCGTAGGTCGGCTCATAGGCATTGAAGGCCTGCAGCGCGCCGAGATAGGTCGGCCAGGTGACGAGCGCCGTGTCGTTCGGCGACAGGAACAGCTTGCCGAGATAGTCGAGGCCCTGCTGCGAGCCCGAAGTGATGAAGATGTTGTCGACGCCGGCGGGAATACCGAGCGCCGCCATCTGCTTGGCGAGCCATTCGCGCAGCGGCTTGTAGCCTTCGCTGACCGAGTACTGCAGCGCCGCGCCTACGGTCGGGCCTGCAAAGATTTCCGCATAGGCGTCCTTGAATTCCGCATCCGGAAACAGCGCCGGATCGGGAATGCCACCGGCAAACGAGATGATGTCGGGGCGGTCGAGCAGCTTCAAGAGTTCGCGGATTTCCGAGGCGCGCATCCGGCTCGAGCGCGTCGCGAAGATATGTTCCCAATCCAGCATGGGTCGTTTCCTCAGAGATTATAGTGCGGAAAGCGGTTCTCCGCTTCCTCCCGCGTCATTCTAGAGCGCCGTGCGTTCGTGTGAACGCACAAAGGACGCTCTGGTTTTTTGTTAGAGCATCTTTCCGCTTCGAGCGATCCCCCTTGAAAGCAGGATGCTCTGGACGGTGAAACGGACAGGACCACGACGGCTAATTTATGTCAATATTATTGACCTAATTCCGTGCGTTTTTCGGGCTTTTCGGGCTCTTTGCACGTAGCGTCCAAGACCTGACGTTACGTCAGTTCAACCGGAATGCCACGCGCCATAAGGTAAAGCAAGGCACCGTGTAACTGTTACGCCCTTGGCGTCTGGTTCAACCGCGCGCACAGTCTCGCGTCCACCGATTGTCTTTCATGACAGTGCCGTATGTCCGATGGGACGCTGACGGCCGCTGTAGCACTTTATCGTGCCGCATGATTTTCCCTCGGCCCATCCCGATCGCAGGAACGACGCGGCACAAGGTTTCAAGCCCCTCTGGCGATATGGAGCGACGTGCCATGAACAAGCCTCCGGTTTCCGATGCCGATTTCGCGTGCCGATGCTGATCCGCTGGCCGGGCGTGATCAAGCCGAACACGGTCTACAACGAGATGTTCTCGCATTACGACCTGATACCCACCTTCTGTGCCGCCGCCGGCGAACCGGATGTCGTCGCCAAATGCCTCACCGGCTATCAGGCCGGCAGCAAGACCTTCAAGGTCCACCTCGACGGCTACAACCTGATGCCCTTCTTCCGCGGCGAAGTTGCCGACGGCCCGCGCCGCGAATTCCTCTACTGGAACGACGACGGCGAACTGGTGGCCGTGCGCGTGCAGGACTGGAAGATCAACTTCAAGATCCAGGAACACACCGGCATCGGCGTCTGGCAGCGCGAATTCACCAATATGCGTGTACCGTTGATCTTCAATCTGCGTTCCGACCCGTTCGAGCGCGGCCCGGAATCCTTCGAATACGACCGCTGGATGGCCGAACGCGCCTTCCTGCTCGTGCCCTCGCAGGCGATGATCGCCAAATGGCTCGAAAGCTTCGAGGAATTCCCGATCCGCCAGAAACCGGCAAGCTTCAACCTCGACGAGGTGATGGGCAAGCTGACCACCGGCGGCAAGCAGTAGGCAAGATACCCCCTCGGCCGTCCCCATCCCGCAGCACAGCGTCTTGCGGGATGGTGTTTCGTTGCCTTTCGACCGGATGGCTCAGCCCGCCCGATGCGGCGCTTTGCGAGGCCTTCAGTACGGGTCGACCGCAGTACCCGGTGCCCTGATAATCCAAAGTGGCAAATTGCCGGGCAAGCAAGCGGAGCGTAAAATTCCGGCCCTCAATTCGACCGGAGGGACTAGGCTATGAGCAGACTGTTTATCCTGTCAGCTGGCGCCATCCTGGCGCTGGCGCAAGCGGCGTCCGCCGCACCCGCAGCGCCGGAGACGCACCCCCTCAAGATCGCCAAGGAGTGCAGCCAGTTCACCGGCGACACCCCGAGCTTCTGCACCATCACGGAATCGAACCTCGAAGCGATCCCGGCTGGCACCAGGATCCTCTATTATGGACCGGTGGTCGCCAATCCCCTCTTCTCCAGCAGCACCGCCGTCATCTCGGTTGGAAACGGTGACTCGGCGCTCGGCTATTGCGTCGTCTACGATACGGCCAAGCCGCCGCTCGGCACCTGCGCGTTTCATGCCGGCAGCGGCACGCTCGCGGGCTTCCAGGCGATCGTCAAGGTCACGGTCGACGACAAGCAGATCTGGCACTGGGACGGAGACTACGTCCTCGGCACCACCCAGGCGGCCAAGTGAGGCCGTAGGAAGGATCGGTCTCGCAGCAACCGGCCACGACCAACATGAAGAGGCAGAGCGCGGCAATCCGCCGGGCACTCGACCTGTTGCCGCCAGATCGCCCAATGCGCTGTCCCCGCCATCAGCGGGGGCAGGCGCCGCGTCACGTTCTGACCGCTGGTGTGCTGGCGTTGCCTGTGAACAGAAGCCGGAAACCGAGCCCGAGCATGACCGCACCGGTGAAACGCTGCTGCCAGACGAGCAGCGTCGGAAAACGGTAGAGCGCCTGCCCGACCGTACCCGAAGCGAGTGCTACCGACCCGAGCGAAAGGATACCGGCAAGCTTCTGCACGGTGCCGAGCACGGCAAGCTGCAGCCACACCGGGCCGGCAGCCGGGTCGACGAACTGCGGCAGGAAAGCGAACATGAAGAGCAGCGACTTCGGGTTCGTCAGGCTGTTGATCGTTCCCTCGCGAACCGCGCGCCAATCGGAGACGTCGGCCGCTGCCAGCCGCTTCTTGGTGGCAGCCTTGCCGAAACTCGACGAGACCATCCGCGCACCGAGATAGAGCATGTAGGCAGCGCCCACCCATTGCAGCAACAGGAGACCGGCGGGATAGGCCTTCAGCAACGAGGCGACCCCCAGAACCAGGAGGCTCACCTGCACCACGCCCGCAACGAACACCATGCCGACGACCGTCAGCAGCGCCACGCGGCGGCCCTGCCCGATCCCGCGTGCGAGAACCAGCATCATGTCCGGACCGGGCGTGATTTCGAGAACGAATAGTGCGGCAACGAAGGTCAGGAGAATGGGAAGATCGGCCATCGGAGATTCCGGTTCGGGTCAGCATTCACACGCTTAGCCGGAAGCTTCCGGCCTGTCGATCAGCCGCGCGGTGACGGCGGGCCGACTTTTTTCTTCGCCTGCCGCCATCTTCGTCTAGTCTGTGCGAAAACGTCGCCGGCAGAGGACTTCGGCGGGAATGAATGGTGAGCGGAAAACCTCGACGTCTGCAGATCCCGCAATAGAAGGCGGGACGCCCACCCTTCCCCAGCCTCGCCTCCCCGTCTCCTGCAGCATCGACATCCCAAAAGCACCCATGACAAAATCCGAAACGAACGACACCCTCGCCTTCTACCGCGACAATGCCGCCACCTATGCGGCGCGCGAACGCAAGCCGCCGACCGCTCGCCTTGAGGCCTTCATGCGTCGACTGTCGCCGGGCGCTGCCGTACTCGACCTCGGCTGCGGCGGCGGCCACGATAGTCTCATTCTTCTGGAGCACGGGTTCGACGTCACCGCCTGCGACGGCTCGGCGGATCTCGCGCGGGAAGCCGAACTGCGCATCGGCCGCAAGGTCGAAGTGACAAGGTTTCAGGAGATCGTTTGGGAAGAACGGTTCGACGGCATCTGGGCCGAGGCCTCGCTCTTGCATGTGCCGCGCGCGGAGCTTGCCGACGTGCTCACGCGCATTCGCCGGACGCTGAAGCCGGGCGGTCTTCTGCAGGCGAGTTTCAAGGCAGGCGAGACGGAAGGCCACGACCGCTTCGGCCGCTACTTCAACTATCCCTCGGCCGAATGGCTCCACGGCCGCTTCGAGGACGCCAGATGGTCGGACATCGAGATCAGCGAGGCCGATGGCAGTGGCTACGACGGCGAGCCGACCCGCTGGCTGCATGTGGCGGCAATCCGTTCGGCCTGATGCGCGTTCTTAGCCAGCATCTTCACTTGGCCGGCCCCGTCACTGAGGGGAGCGACGCCTAAGACTGTCGCGTAAAAGGCTTCACACACCAAGCAACAACATCAAGCCCAGCAGCACGCTGGGCATGGAGACCATTCGCAAGTAGGTGCTTGGCGCGAAAAAGACAGCCCACAGGCCGATACCCGCGCCGAGCAGCGGGATAAACAGGAAATTGTCGATGAAGCGCGCCCAAACGGCAGCCGCCGACGGCCCGCAGCGGCTACAACCGGTATCCCCAATCCTGACGCCTCAGGCTTCGCGACTGAAGTAACTCAGGATCAGAAGCGTGCAGATCGCCGCAACGATCAAGGCGTCGAAAAGTGCAAAGTGCTCGAAGAATGAGAGCATGGCATGTCCTCCTTCCAACTAAACCTATGAGAGCACATATTTTTTAGGTTTGAAAGAAAAATCCCGGGATATACTGAATTTTCGTGAATATTACTCAACACTATTATTGCCTTGCAGCAAAATATTTCGGCAGTGCACAATGGTATTTTCGTTTTCCCTTGCCGAGACTGATCGCAAATCCATCACCCCGCCTGAACATCGAACGGCTTGATTTCGCTCCAATCGGTCGACGTTGGGCGGCCCCTCTGAGGCAACGGTCCGGAGCCGAAGTCGACATCCTCCTCCTTGCCCGTGACCGAAGCGATGTGAGGCAAAACCCGACCCTTGGTCGCCCGCCAAACCGATTGACGGCGCTACCGGGAGGTGTAGACATTAGGAATTTCGAATAGACGAGATCCACCGTCCGGTGGGGCAAATTTCCAGGGGGTGCGCATGTCTGAACTGCAAGCGGGCCGCGCGGGCGCGAGCGCTCGTGACCTTGAGGCGACCGGAACCGGCAAGGGCAGCAAGGGCCCGACGCGGCGGCAGGCGCTGCTCGGCGGAGGGGCGGCGATGGCCGTTGCGGCCGGCATGCCCTTGAGCCTTGGCGGGCTTTCGCCCTCCCCGGCCCTCGCCAATGGCACGACGCCGCCGAACATCGTCTACATCATCGCCGACGATCTTGGCTTTGCCGATGTCGGCTTTCATGGCTCGGACATCAGGACGCCCAATCTCGACAGGCTCGCCGAAACGGGCGTGACCTTCGATGCATTCTACACCCAGCCGATGTGCACGCCGACGCGCGCCGCCTTCCTCACCGGCCGCTACCCCCTGCGCTACGGGCTGCAGACCGGGGTCATCCCCTCGCCCGGCTCCTACGGGCTGGCGCTCGACGAGTACCTCTTGTCTCAGGTCATGAAGGACGCCGGCTACAGGACCGCGCTCGTCGGCAAGTGGCATCTCGGCCATGCCAAGGTGGAATACTGGCCAAAACAGCGCGGCTTCGACAGCTTCTATGGCGCGCTGGTCGGCGAAATCGATCACTTCAAGCATTCCTCCCACGGCGTGAAGGACTGGTATCGGGAGAACAAGCCGCTTGAGGAAACCGGGTTCGACAACACGCTCTTCGGCGACGAGGCCGTGCGGGTGGTGGATGGGCACGATCCCGCAGCACCGCTGTTCCTCTATCTCGCCTTCACCGCGCCGCACACGCCGTTCCAGGCGCCCGAAGAATATCTCGACCGTTACAAGCACATTGCGGATGAAAACCGCCGTGCCTATGCGGCGATGATCTCCGTGCTCGACGATGGCATCGGCAAGCTGCTGGCGGCGCTTGAAAAGCGTGGCATGCGCGACAACACGCTGATCGTCTTTCACAGCGACAATGGCGGCGTGACAAGCTCGCTCTTTGCCGGCGACAGCAAGGTCAGCGGCGGATTGCCGGCGAGCAACGGCCCCTTGCGCGATGGCAAGGGCACGCTCTACGAGGGCGGCACCCGCGTCGCAGCGCTTGCCAATTGGCCCGAGAGGATCAAGCCGGGCAAGGTCGGCGGCATGGTCCATGTCGTCGACATGTACCCGACGCTGGCCGCGATCGCCGGCGCACCACTTGGCAAGAACAAGCCGCTCGACGGCATGAACCTCTGGCCGGCCCTGAGCGAAGGCAAGCCTTCGCCACGCGGGGAACTCGTCTACAATGTCGATCCGCTGGCCGGTGCGGTGCGCAAGGACAATTGGAAGCTCGTGTGGAAGGCGGCCCTGCCCTCCAGGCTGGAACTCTTCGACCTGGCCGCCGACCCGTCCGAGACCAGGGATCTTTCGGCGGACAACGGCGACAGGGTGCACGAACTTCAGGACTGGATCACCAGGCTTGCCGGCGAGATGGTCCAGCCGCTTCTTCTCATGGATGCCGCGCGGCTGACCTTCTACGCGCCGCCGGTCGTCGCCGACCCTGCAACGCTGTTCAGCCTGGGTGACTGACCATTGACGACAGGCCCGGCGCCTGGCCGCCTAAACCGGCGTCACCGATTTCACGCTGCCGGTGGTATCGACGATGCAGCTGTATTTGCGGCCGCCAGCGTCGAGGTCGACGCTGTAGGAGGTCGCGTCGAGCGCCCGCGAACTGGTCGGCAGCACCTTGGAGCTGTCGACCAGCGCTGCGCCGGCCGCGGCATGGGCGCAGAGCAGCTGCAGGTCGGCCGGCGCCGTCTGCAGGCTGGTGCGGGCCATGTCCTCCGGCTTGGGCGCGGACTGGCAGCCGCTGATCGCGGTCATGGCCGCCAGCGCCAGAACAAGGCCTTTCATACGCAATATCCCCTCGCTCACCACGTATCCTCCCCTTCGGATCTTCTATCCCTGTTCCTTCGAACGATCGGTCGCGCGAACCCCCGGGCGGCTGATCTCTAATGTCCCGGCGCTCGCAAGGCGCACCACCGGGCGGGCGACCCGCCTCATCCCTGCCGCCTCAAACGCCCTTGTAGAGCGCCGCCCCCTGCATCAGCACGATCACCTTGGCGCCGATCGCGATGCGCGAGTGCAGGTCAATGACGTCGTCGTTGTTCATGCGGATGCAGCCGGAGGAGACGTCGAGCCCGATCGTCCAGGGCTCCACCGTCCCGTGGATGCGGTAGATCGTGTCCTGGTCGCCCTCGTAGAGATAGAGCGCGCGGGCGCCGAGCGGATTGTCCGGCCCGCCGGGCATGCCGGCTGCCCATTTCGCCGCGTTCGGGTCGCGTGCCACCATTTCGGCAGGCGGCGTCCAGGTCGGCCATTCGGCCGTGCGACCGACGCGCACGATGCCGGCCCAGCCGAAACCTTCGCGGCCGACGCCGATGCCGTAGCGGATCGCCTGGCCGCCGGGCTGCACGAGGTAGAGGAAGTGCTGATTGCCGTCGATGATGATCGTGCCGGGCTGCTCCGCCGTGCGGAAGGTCACCACCTGGCGGCGGAAGGCCTCCGGCAACTGGTTGTTGCGGGCGAAATATTGCCGCGCTTTCTTCTTGTCGTAGTTCACCCACTTCTTGGTGCGGGCGTCGTAGATCTGCGTCTGCGCCCAAGCAGCGAGCGGGCCGAGGGCAAGGGCAGCGGCAAGCACCGCGACGCCGAGCTTGCGCCGGGTCCAAACGGGCTGACCGACGTGATCAAAGCCGTTGTCTTCAGAATGTCCGGTCATGGCTTGGCCCACCCGTCGATGCGCGCCGCATTGTCCTCGGCCCATTTCTTGGCATAGTCGGCCGGCGTCTGCCGCTCGACCTCCAGCGCGTAGCTCATCTTCGTCACTTCCTCCGGCGAGAAATCCACCTTCTCCAGGAACTTCGCCACGTCAGGGTGTTTCTTGCCGAAGGCGGTGGCATAGGCGATCTGGAAATGCGCCGCCTCCCAGGCCGTCGAGGCGCTGGACTTCGAGACCCAGAGCGGGTCGCTCGGCGGCAGGATCTTCCACTTGGCGGCATCGTGCGGCGGTTCTTCGAGCCGCGCGATCTGGTGCAACTCGAACACGTGATGCGGCGCGTAGCAGTAAAAGACCATCGGCCGGTCGGTCGCGACCGCGGCATCGACGGCCGCCATCGCCACCTCCTCTTCCGCCTCGAACAGCGTCAGCGTCTTGTCGTAGCCGTAGCCGGCCGCCCGCGCCCGCTCGATCCCGGTCGAAAGCCAGGTGGCAGCGCCGATCCACATCTCGCCCTTGCCGTCGCCGTCAGTGTCGAGGATCTTGGTCTTGTCAGGATTGCTGAGATCAGCCGCCGACTTGATCGTCTTGGCCGCTTCCGGCGTGGCGCAGAGCCCCTGCCAGGCCGGTACGCTGCGCTCGGTCAGTTGGCCGACACCCTTGTCGGTCACGTATTTGCGCACGACATCCTCGAAATTCGGCCGCCAGACTTCCGGCTGGATATCGACCGTACCCGTCTCGAAGCCGACGAAGGCATTGAGCGTGCCAAGCTCCTTGACCTCGGCGTCGAGACCGAATTTCTTGGCGATGCCCACCTTCAGGATATTGGCCGTTGCCTGGCCGGACGGCCAGTTCGGCATGGCGATCACCAGGTCGGCGGCCATGACCGGAAGGGCCACGGATGCGGCGAATATGGCAGCCAGCGCCGCTGGCAGAAACCTCGACTTTCCCTTCACAGTCCCCTCCGGCCTCGAGCAATCGATGCGAATGACGTCGTGAATGCGTATGTCGTGTTCCGGGCAACGCTGGAGCGTGCCGGTGCTCTGCACGTTTCCCTGGATCGCAGCCGACCGAAGGACAAACATGCAGTCATTCAAAGTGCTTCGGCCGCCTCTCGCGTCTCGTGGGACGCCCGGCGCCGCGCGTGAATGCGAAGCTTATCAATGCTTTGGCCCTCAGGCCCTGCCATTCCCCGTGCCGTAACCGGCATCTTCATTTCTGGCCGGCAGGATGCATAGAACGGCAGGCTTCGTCAACGTATTAGCTACACCGCACGTTGCATGGCCGGCCCGCCGATCGTTGAAGCGGAAGTGCCTGCTGGCTCGCAAGGGATTGCCTGCCGAAGGGCGCTCAGTGCCCGCTCTTTCTTGCCGGCTCGCTGTAGACGGGATGCGGCGGGCCGCACCCCCGGCCCGCCTGCCCGGCAACGACAGGGCATCTTCGCCCTGCCCGTCGCTCCATAAAGTCTCAGGCCGCCCGTGCGTCGCCTGCGCGGCGCCGGTCGCCAATTCCGCCCATCGCTGCCCCCGTGCCCGCCTCGCGCCGCTCGGCGCGGCGGTTCAGCTGGAAGCGGTTGACGAGGTCCGTCAGCCGCTGCGCGCCCTCGGCCAGCCGGACGCTGACATCGGCGGTGCGGTCCACCATGCCGGCGTTCTGCTGCGTCATGGCGTCGATGTCGTTGACGGCAAGGCTGATTTCCCCGAGGCCGGTCGTCTGTTCGGTCGCAGCCATTGCGATCGCCTCGATCCGCGTATCAATCGCGGCAACGAAATCTTCGATTTCCTTGAGCGCGTTGCCGGTGTCGCCAACGAGACGCACGCCTTCGGCCACTTCCGTCACCGAGTTGTGGATGAGATCCTTGATTTCCTTGGCGGCCTTGGCCGACCGCTGGGCAAGCTCGCGCACTTCCTGCGCCACGACGGCAAAGCCCTTGCCGGCATCACCCGCCCGCGCCGCCTCGACGCCGGCGTTGAGCGCCAAAAGGTTCGTCTGGAAGGCGATCTCGTCGATCACGCCGATGATCTGGCTGATCTCTTCGGACGCCGCCTTGATGCGCTGCATCGCGGTCACCGCATCACGAACCACGCCGGACGAAGCATGGGCGGACTGGCGCGCATTCTGCACGAGCGTCCGCGTCTGCTGCGTGTTTTCGGTGGAAGTGCGCACGGAAACGGTCGCCTGTTCCAGCGCCGCCGAGGTCTGCTCCAGGGCGCTTGCCTGCTGGCGCGTGCGCTCGGACAGGTGCTCGGCCGCATCCTTCATCTCTTTGCTGTTGTCGTTCAGTTCGCGGGTTTGGCGCAGCACCGCCGAGAGCGTCTCCTGGAACATGCCGATCGAGGTGTTGAAGTCGCGCCGGAGGCCTTCGAGCTCGCCGACAAAGGGCTCGTCCAGCGTCATGCGGATATTGCACTCGGCAAGGCGGCCGAGCCCGGCGCCGATCTCCCTGACCGCCAACACGCGATCGGAAACGTCGAGCGCGAACTTCACCACCTTCAGTACCCGCCCCGCATCGTCGAGGATCGGATTATAGGAGGCCTGGATGAAGACTTTTCGCCCACCCTTGCCGAGGCGCATGAACTGGTCGGTGGCAAAGCGCCCGGCCGAAAGATCGCGCCAGAAGGCCGCATAGTCGGGCGAGTGGGCGTAGTCCGGCTGGCAAAACATGGAGTGATGCCGGCCGACGATCTCATGGAGTTCGTACCCCATCGTCTTCAGGAAATTCTCGTTGGCGGTGATGATCTCGCCGGCAGGCGTGAACTCGATGATCGCCTGGGCCCGCGAAAGCGCGTCGATCTTGCCCTGGTCGTCCGTGCTCTTTGCCTTGGTCGCGGTGATGTCGGTCGCGAACTTCACCACCTTGTAAGGCGTCTTGCCCTTGAACACCGGATTGTAGGAGGCCTCGATCCAGATCTCGCGGCCACCTTTGCCGATGCGCTTGTACTGCTGGCGGTCATATTCGCCGCGCGCAAGCCGTGCCCAGAAGTCGCGATAGGCAGCCGACGCCGCCTCTTCCGGCTGCACGAAGATGCGGTGATGCCGGCCCACGATCTCCCTGAGCTCATAGCCCATGGCACGGCAGAAGTTCTCGTTGGCTGTCAGGATATTGCCGGTGAGATCGAATTCGATGATCGCCTGCGACCGGTTGATCGCATCGAGCATGGCTTTGGCATCGGACGAAAAAAGAGACGGCAGGCCAGTCATGGAGGGCGGGACCTATAGCTAACAAATCGAAAAGGGATACATGCGAATTGTAGCTATTCGTATGATAAATTCCTTAAGCGATTGTTTTCGAGTGCGATAGAACCCCTAAGATTGCAGTGCTTTTGCTCTCAGGCGGCCCCGGTCCCGATTGCGGGCTTCGCCCTGAAATCCCGCAGGGCGAAGTGACCGGCGACCAGCCAGATCAACAGTTCGAGCGCGAAGGTCCAGTGCAGCAGGAAGTTCAGATACCAGGGCCGATAGACCGCCTGGACATGCACCAGGTTCACCCGGAGATCGGCGAAGGGAAAGAACCAACGGATATCCGCCGCGATCGAATCCAGCACCAGATGCAGAAGCACGCTGATGAGCCCGACGCCGACGAGCACGAGCTGGTTGCGCCGTCCGGTGGCAATGAGGAGAAGCGCGATCGCCGCCGCCAGCACCAGCCAGAAAACGGGTGTGTGTACCCAGTAATCGTGATGCAGCGTGCGGCGCTGGTCGATCAGGTAGAAATAGGCAAGATCGAAATCCGGCAGAACGGAACAGACAAGCCCAGTACCCAAGATGGCGCGGGCCTGCGAGGGACTGCGGCGCGCAAAGGGGCGGCTCAGCAGATAGCCTGCCGGCAGATGGGCAATGAACAAGACCAGTTTCCTCCCGAAGCGCAATCACGCGATATCAGCGCCTCTCGCAGGCACAGTCGTGACGCGAATGCTTGAGGATTTGCAACCGATCATGTCGGATTCGTGGCCTCACAGCTATCGTGGCCAGCGGCACTACCAGTTACCGGGGTCCGCCGTGTGATCGGCGCTGGCGAATTCGTCCGCCTTCTCCCGGTCGAGCGTCAGGCTGGTGATATCCTTCGTTTCGTCAATGACGGTGTAGGAAAGCGGCGCCGGCTCGCGGGTCAGGTACTGGTACATCAGGAGCGCCGCCTCCTCGGCGCTATCGGCCTCGAACTCCCTGACGACGCTGACGGAGAACTTGTGCATGGCGAGACCTGCCCTTGCTCGTTTCGACCCACTTCGACCTGGTTAGGACATGGCGCGCCGGCGCGGAAGGTCAATGCGTCACCATCAATGGGTCACGGGCCCATCCGCCTTCTTCCAGGCGGCGATGCCGCCCTCGATATGGCAGGCGGTCGTGAGGCCGGCGGCCTGGGCCGCTTCCACCGCCATGGCGGAGCGCTCGCCGAAGGCGCAGTAAAAGACGATGCGCTTGCCCGTCGCCTCCGCCAACTCGTGCAGCACACCGCCGGCGGCGATGTTTTCTGCGAGATCCGGATAGGGCGCGTGCAGCGAGCCCGGAATGACGCCGTGCTTTTCCCGCTCGGCCTTTTCCCGGAGATCGACGAGCGCGATCTTCGCCCGGCCGCAAAGCACCAGCGCCTCCTTGGCCGAAAGCGCCCAGCCGCGGCGCGCAATCTCGTCCTGGTGCAGGCCGATATGGACGTTGGCCGGCACCGCGACATCCATCATCTTCGGGTTCGGCAGATTGAGGTTGTTCATCAGGTCGACATATTCGTCGACGGACTTCACCCGTAGGCGTGGGTTGAAGTGCTTCTCCTCGCCGATGGTCGAGACCGTGTCGCCCTTGTAGTCGTGTGCCGGATAGACGAGCGTCTCGTCCGGCAGCTTCAGGAGCTTGTTGAAGATCGAGTCATATTGCTGGCGCGGATCGCCGTTCTGGAAATCGGTGCGGCCCGTGCCGCGGATCAGCAGCGTGTCGCCGGTAAAGACCCGCCGGCCCATGTCGCCGCCCATCAGGAAGGAATAGGAATCGTCGGTGTGGCCGGGCGTGTAGAGCACGTCGAGACTCAGGCCCTCGATCGACACCCGGTCGCCCTCCGCCACCCGCATGGAAACGACGTCGGCCGCCGTCTGCTCGCCCATCACGGTGATGCAATGGGTCTGGTCGCGCAGCGCCCCGAGCCCCGTAATGTGGTCGGCATGCAGATGCGTATCGACGGCCTTGACCAACCGAAGGTCGAGTTCTCGAACAAGCTGAAGGTAGCGCTCGACCTTTTCCAGCACCGGATCGATGATCAACGCCTCGCCGCCCTGGCGGCTGGCGATCAGGTAGGTGTAGGTGCCCGACACGCTGTCGAACAATTGGCGGAAGATCATCGGCGGCTCCCTTTGCGGAGGATAACGCAGCTTCCTTTCGGCCTCGCGGCAAGCGACGGTGGACGCCCATCGTCTTAACGGTGAGGCTCCTCATCCTCGCGGTGAGGAGACGCCCCTCACCGCGGGGATGGGGGAGCATCCCTCAACGAGAGGATGCCCTCACCTCATGCCAGTTGCCCCGCCTCAGCCCTTCGGCTGCGGCACGATGCGGATATAGGGCTTTGGTGCCTTCCAGCCGTCCGGATAGACCTTGCGAGCATCGTCGTCGCTGACCGAGCCGGCAATGATCACGTCGTCGCCCTGCTTCCAGTTCACCGGCGTCGCCACCTTGTGCTTGGCCGTCAGCTGCAGGGAGTCGATGACGCGCAGCACTTCGTCGAAGTTGCGGCCGGTCGTCATCGGATAGATGAGGATCAGCTTGATCTTCTTGTCCGGGCCGACAACGAAGACGTTGCGCACCGTCTGGTTGTCGGCGGGCGTGCGCTGTGTCGGGTCGCCGGAAACCGGGGCCGGCAGCATGCCGTAGAGCTTCGACACGGTGTAGTCGACGTCGGCGATCATCGGGAAGTTCGGCGCATGGCCTTGGGTTTCCTCGATATCGGCGGCCCAGCCGGCGTGACGGTCGAGCGGATCGACCGAAAGACCGATGATCTTGACGCCGCGCCGGTCGAATTCCGGCTTGATGCGCGCCATGTAGCCGAGCTCGGTGGTGCAGACCGGCGTAAAGTCCTTCGGATGCGAGAAAAGCACGGCCCAGGAGTCGCCGATCCAGTCGTGAAACCGGATCGTGCCGTCGGTCGTTCCGACCTCGAAGTCCGGTGCGAGGTCATTGATTGCAAGCGTCACGATACCCTCCAATTGTGTGCGAGCGCCGCGCCCGTCCGGGCGCGATGGGAGCGCTCTATTTTCTTGACAGCGCCGCATCCGGCAGGGCGCCGACAGGCCGCTGTAACTCTCTGCTTTCTTCCATTGTTCACGCTCCGACGGCAAACGGCCGGAGCAAAAATTCCTTTAGAAAATCAAGATATTACAGTAGCCCTGGACCGTGCCGGGGAGCCCGGCGCCAAAGCGCGATGCACAGTGTGCCACTTTTGCCGTTGAAGGCAACCGGAAAGACGCGCCATTGCAACGCTCGGGTTGCGCTCCGGCCGCATATACATGGCGTTCGGCCCGGAAGCTCTAGCCCTCGCGCAGCAGCGCGCCGAACGTCGCGAGATCGACATTGCCGCCGCTGATCAGAATGCCCACTCTTTGCCCGGCACAAGGCAACACGCCCTGCAGCACGGCGGCCGCCGCCAGGCACCCGGTCGGCTCGACGATGATCTTCATGCGCTCGGCAAAGAAGCGCATGGTCTCGACCAGCTGGGCGTCGCTCACGGTGACGATCTCTCGGACCTCGCGCCGGAGGATCGGAAAATTGTGCTCGCCGATGTGGTTGGTCAATGCGCCGTCGGCGATCGATTTCGGCACCGGGATATGGACGATTTCACCCTTCCTGAGCGATTGCTGGCCGTCATTGCCCGCCTCCGGCTCGACGCCGATGACGACCGCACCCGGCGAACGCGCCTGAGCGCTGAGCGCGGACCCGGCGAGCAGCCCGCCGCCGCCGAGCGGCGTGACGATCAGGTCGAGTTCGCCCACCTCCTCGATCAGTTCCAGAACCGCGGTACCCTGCCCCGCTATGACCTCGGGATGGTCGAACGGCGGAATGAGGACGGCATCGCGCTCGGCCGCAAGCTTGGCGCTGATGGCCGACCGGTCTTCGGTGTAGCGATCGTAGAACACCACATCGGCGCCATAGCCGCGGGTCGCAGCCACCTTCATTTCGGGCGCATCCTTCGGCATCACGATCGTCGCGGCGACACCCTGCAGCCGCGCGGCATAGGCAATCGCCTGCGCATGGTTGCCGGACGAGAAGGCAACGACGCCCCGCTTCTGGCCGCCGTGCTGCAAGGCTGCGATCGCGTTGTAGGCGCCGCGGAGTGGGCAACCCTTCGGTGTGGCGGTGTGGCCTTCATGAGATCCCTTCGCATCCATCCCCAGCTTCACGACGTGTTCGGCAAGGAGCAGCCGCCGGCCTATCTGCTGGCGATCCTCCTGTTCGGCCTTGGCGTCGCCGCAGCCTTTGCCCTCTGGTCCTGCCCGCTTCTTGTCGCCTTGCTATGAGTGGGCGCCGCCAGGGCGCAAGCAGCTAACCGTAACGCGCGGCCATGGACGCCGCGCCGGACACATCGCTGCGTTCCCGCGCAGGCGGGGACCACTCCATGACCGCTTCGCGCCGCTAGCCGGCGACCTTACCGGCGGCGAGCATGATCTCGCGCGTCGTCGGGAAGATGCCGATCTCCTCCGGCCCGAAGCGCGCCTCGGTCTCGCTCCACTGCACTATGCCGGCTGCATCGATCAGAAAGTGGCCGACAAGCTGCGTGCCGTGCTCGGCGTAGATGCGGCTGTCGGTCTCGTCGGGCTCGAATCCGTCCTTGGCATTGAGCAGATCATTGGCCTGCATCGGCTGCACCGCTTGCGGCAATTCGCCCGTGGGGTTGATGCGCGCCGCTTCGAAATCGGCCAGCCTCGCACGATAGGGCCATTGCGGCGGCTCGTCGCTTTCGGGCGAAAGGAATACGCCGTGCGGCACGCCGAAATCCCGATGCGTCCGACATTCCGGATCCGAGAGGAGCGTGACCGGTGTCGGCTGATAGCGGAAGTAGAGGCGCGCGCGTTCCACCGGCGTGTTGACGACTGCCAACGTCTCCACGCCGACGGCGCGAAGAGCTGGCTCGACAGCGGAAAACTGCCGGAGCTGACGGCGGCAGAAGGGGCAATGCAATCCGCGGAACAGGCCGATCAGAAACGGACGTCCGCTCAGGCTTGCAAGCGAGATCGGCACATCGCGATTGGCGCTCGCAAGCATGAAGTCGGGAGCCGGCTCTCCCGGCTGCAACGGCCGTGCCCTCGGTTCTGCCATCGGCCTCGCCTCCTGATTACGCCGCTCTTCGGCAAACCCTCGAAAATCGATCCCGGCTCGGACACGCCGGCCGCGCGACCGTCACCGCCGCCCCTTTGCGCGTGGCTACCTCGCGCCTGTGGCGGCGCCGACAGGACTATAGCGGAGATGGCAGCGCCACACTACAGCACCGCAAGACGCGCAGCAGTCGCTGAAGCACTTTGAACTGATGCAGGTTTTTCCTTGGGCCGGATAGGATTCAAGAAGACAAGCACTCGCGGATGGCCGTCCTAGCCGCGCAACACCCTGGCAAGTGCCGCAACACCCTTCCCGATCTTGGAGACGTCGAGGCTGGCATAACCCATGAGGACCCCTGCCCGGTCCGGTCGGTGGCCGGCTTCGCAATCCGCATAGAGCGGTGAGACCTGATAGAGACCGATACCCGCCGCCCGCGCCCGCGCGATCAGCGCACCTTCCTCTGCCTTTTCCAGCCGATCGAACCAGACGACGACGTGCAACCCGGCATCGGCGCCCGTTATCGTCACCTGGTCGCCAAGCTCAGCCTTGAGCGCTGCAAGCAACGCCGTACGGCGGCGGCCGTTGCTGCGTCGGTTCCGCCGGATATGGCGCTCATAGGCGCCACTGGCGATCATCTCTGCCAGCGCCTCCTGATCGAGACTTGGCGAATGGCGGTCGACCAGCTGCTTGGCGGCCGCAAAGGCCGGGTAGAGCGGCGGCGGCACGACGAGATAGCCGAGCCGGAGCATCGGCGACAGGCTCTTGGAGATCGTGCCGAGGTAAAGCACATTCTCCGCATGGGCCATGGTCTGCAGCGGCGGGATCGGCCGGATGTCGTAGCGATATTCGCCGTCGTAATCGTCCTCGATCACATAGGCGCCCGTTCGCCCCGACCAGGAGAGAAGCTCCTGGCGGCGCCGGGCCGAGAGCACACTGCCGAGCGGAAACTGATGCGAGGGCGTGACATAGGCGAGCCTGACGGCGTCGAGCCCTGCAAGCGCCTCGGTCCGCAGCCCCTCCTCGTCGACGGCAATCGGAACCACCTCGGCGCCGGCCGCCGCAAAAACCCGGCGTGCCATGACATAGCCGGGGTCCTCCACCGCGACCCGGTCGCCGGGATCGACAAGCACGCGGGCGGCAAGATCCAGCCCCTGCTGCGAGCCGTTGACGATGACGATTTGCTGGGGCTCGCACCGGAGCCCCCGTGCCCGCCAGAGATAGGCCTGGAGTGCCGTGCGCAGGTGCGCGGACCCGCCAGGGTCATCATAGGCAAGGCGCGGCTGCCGGCGGCGCAGAGCCGCATTGACCGACCGCCGCCAGGCCTGTGCCGGGAAATCGGGCGCCGACAGATCGCCATAGCGAAAATCGGCGATCAGCGCATCGGATTGGGGCGGCGCCCAGACCGGCCCTTCCGCAAGGGTGGCTCCAAAACGCGAAAGGCGAACGGGTGTCGCCGGCAATGACACCGCCCCTGAAGGTGTCCCTTCAGCAAGCGGCTTGACGGTCTGCTGATCATGCAACAGAGCCACCCTGGAAGGCGCGCCCTGTCGGCTCTCCAGAAACCCCTCCGATAGAAGCTGTTCGTAGGCCGCCGTCACGGTGGTGCGCGACACGCCGAGCTCGGCCGCCAGCGCCCGCGTCGACGGCAACCGGTCCTTAGGACCGTAGGTGCCCGCAAGGATCTGCGCCTTCAGCGCCCCATAAATCCGCCGGGTGGTCCCGCCCCTGGGCTTATCCTTTTCCGTTACCAACTGGCCCACTCATTTATGCAGGAACTGGATATTCTTGTCCGTCCAGTTTGCATCTATGAAACGGGGAGCACAAGGAGCGAGATCATGTACACACCCCCGGCCTTCAAGGAAGAGACGCTCAGCGTGCTGCACGCGATCATCGAGGCCGCGTCTCTTTCGACCCTCGTCACCGCAACGGCCGACGGTCTGATTGCCACCCCGCTGCCGCTGCTGCTCAATCGGGGCGAGGGCCCTTACGGCACGCTCTACGGCCACCTCGCCCGCGCCAACCCACAAGCAACGACGCCGGCGATCGGTGCCGCCATGGCGACCTTCATGGGTCCGGACGCCTATGTCACGCCCTCCTGGTATGCCTCCAAGCAAGAGCACGGAAAGGTCGTCCCGACGTGGAACTACTCGGCCGTGCACGCCTATGGCGAAGTCGAATTCTTCACCGACGAGGACCGGCTTCTCGATGTCGTCACGAGATTGACCAATCGCCACGAAACGGCCCACGCCGAACCCTGGCAGGTGAGCGATGCGCCCGCCGCCTTCGTCAAGGCCCAGCTCCGCGGCATCGTCGGCCTCAGGCTGCCGATAGAGCGCCTCGACGGCAAGCGGAAGTTCAGCCAGAACCGCAGTGCCGAGGACAGGGAAGGCGTTGCCGCCGGGCTTGCGGCCAGCGCCCGGCCGGAGGATCGGCTCGTCGCCAAGGAGATACCGGTCTGACGCTCGACGGACGCCCCGCCGCGACGCCCGTCGCCTCTCGACCTGTCCGATGAGGCGCTGCCATTTTCCTTCAACTTTCCCGCGCAAAACCTTACAACGACTCCCGAAAGAGGCCGCGCACCAGCAGACGAGGTATAACCCACATGCCATCGCTCGACATTCTCCTCACCTTCTTCGTCACCACGGCGATCTTCGCCTATATCCCGGGCCCCGCGATGCTCTATGCGGCCGCGCAGACCATGGCGCGTGGCCGCTTCGCCGGGCTCATGGCCTCGCTCGGCATCCATCTCGGCGGCTATGTGCACGTCTTTGCTGCGGCTGCCGGTCTTTCGATCCTGTTTCATGCGGTGCCGACGCTCTATCTCGCGGTGAAGCTTGCGGGTGCAGCCTATCTCGTCTGGCTGGGCTTCACGCTGATGCGCGCCAAGGCAAGCGGCGATGGCAACGGCCACATGCCTCAGGTCGAGGCAAAGTCGGCCCGTCGCGCCTTCTTCGAAAGCATCACCGTCGAGGTGCTGAACCCGAAGACGGCGATCTTCTTCGTCGCCTTCCTGCCGCAGTTCACCGATGCCTCCGCCGCCTTCCCGGTCTGGGTGCAGTTCCTGCTGCTCGGCACCGTCGTCAACCTGATGTTCTCCTCCGCCGATCTCGTCTGCGTGTTTCTCGCCGATGCGGTCGTCGTCAAGATGCGCCGCTCCACCCGGGCGCAGCGCCTGTTGCAGCGCGCCGGCGGCACGGTGCTGATCGGGCTTGGCGCCCACCTCGCCTGGCAGCGGACCTGAGGCCGGCGCCGACGGGGGCCAAGCCCCCCGAAACCCACCTTGCACGCGTGCGGCGAGCCGCTATCATGCCCCCGAGGGTCATCGGGGGATACGCGCATGGGAGAAGGCGGCCAACGGATTCGCACCAGCGGCGCGGACATCCTCGTCGACACGCTGCTCGCAAACGACGTTGACGTCTGTTTTGCCAATCCCGGCACGTCGGAAATGCACTTCGTCGCGGCTCTCGACCGCAAGCCGGAGATGCGCTGCATTCTCGGCCTTTCCGAAGGCGTCGTCACCGGTGCCGCCGATGGTTTTGCGCGCATGGCCGGCCGCCCGGCCGTGACCCTGCTGCACACCGGCCCCGGCCTCGCCAACAGCCTTGCCAACCTGCACAATGCGCGTCGCGCACGCACACCCGTCATCAACGTCGTCGGCGACCATGCCTCCTACCATCTTGCGCTCGATGCACCGCTGACCAGCGATATCGAGGGACTGGCCCGCCCGATGTCGAACTGGGTGCGGCGGGCGAAAGATCCCTCCGACGTGGGGCCGACGGCGGCGGAAGCCTATCGCGCATCGTTGACGCCACCGGGTGTCGCCACGATGATCCTGCCGGCAGACGCGTCCTGGGGCGCGTTCTCCACCGAGGCGCCAGCGCAGAAGGTGCTCCTCGATACGCCCCAGCCTGCGAGCCCCGAGACGGTGCGCGAAATTGCCCGCCTCATCCGTGCGAATCCTGCGGGGGTCGCCATGGTCTTGAGCGGCGCTGCCGCAAAGGCAGAGAGCCTCGCTATCGCCGGGCGGATCGCGGCGGCCTGCAATATCCAGCTTTTCAACGAGGTGCTTGTCGCCCACACCCATCGGGGTCGTGGACGGGTGGCGCCGCGGCGCATCCCCTACCCAATCGACATGGCGCTGGAGGCACTGCGCGACGTCAAGGTTCTGATCCTCGTCGGCGCACCGGAGCCGGTGGCTTTCTTCGCCTATCCGGGAAAGCCCGGCCGTCTGGTGCCAGAAGGCTGCACGGTCACAACACTTGGCCGCCACGGTGAGGACCTCAAGGCGACGCTCGAAGCACTGCGCGACGAACTCGGCATCAGCCCGACCCACCCGCTTCCCGCGGCAGGCGTACCCATCGATGAGGGCGAACCTTCCGGCACGTTGACGGAAGACGCGGTCGCCGTCATCGTCGCCCACAAGGTGCCGGAAAACGCCATCGTCTGCGACGAGGCGGCGACTTCCGCCCGCCGCTTCTTCGCCCTCTCCGCCTTCTCGGCCCCCCACGACTTCATCATGCAAAGCGGCGGCGCCATCGGCGAAGGCATCCCGCTTTCGATCGGGGCCGCGATCGCCTGTCCCGAACGCAAGGTGATCTGCCTGCAGGCCGATGGCTGCGCCATGTACAATATCCAGGGCCTGTGGACCCAGGCGCGCGAAAATCTCGACATCGTCACCGTCATCTTTTCCAACCGGACCTACGCGATCCTGCACGCAGAAATGCGCAATGTCGGCGTCGAGGAGATCGGCACCAACGCGCGCCGCATGCTGAACCTCGATCAGCCCGCACTCGACTGGGTCTCGCTCGCCCGCGGCTTCGGCGTCGAAGCCGCCGTCGCCACATCCTGCGAGGCCTTTGCCGCGCTCTTCGACGCCGCCCTGTCGCGCCGCGGACCGTTCCTGATCGAGGCGCGCCTCGTGTAATTATCCATGTCGTTTTTGCGCTGAGTCGAAGCCCGGCGTGCCGCGAAAATCATGCCCCGGATTTCCGCACTTCGCTTGCGCCCAATCGCGGAAATCACAGGGCAAGGCATTGATTGAAATAGATATTTCACAAAAATTCGGCCGCAAACTTGCGCCCGGGGACTTCTCGCTTATATTAGCGACGCCCTAGGTTCGCGCTCATCTGTCCGAGTCGCATTTCAGTTTTGGGCCCCCTTCAACCGACAATGTTCTTTGTCGGTGGACCAACGAAGGAGACACTTCATGTCCTTTAAGAAAGACCTAACCAAGGCCCCCGGCGCATCTCTGTCCCGCGTCAATATCGGAGCCACCATCAAGCAATCGCGTGAAACCGCCGGCTATTCGGTCGACGATCTCTCGGTAACGACTGGCCTGACGGAAATTGAAATCTCAAAGATCGAGCTTGGCGCCGATACCGATCCCGCCAAGCTGCAGCGCATCGCCGCCGCATTGCAGGTCTCGCCGCAGACCTTTAACGCCGCCTGACAAGCGGCGGCGGTGCGCCAAAGACAAGCGCGCCGCCGCCTTCCTCCCACCCCATCCGCCAGCGATCCGGTCGCAACCGCCCGAAGCCGCCACGGCGAAGCGGGCAGCCCCATCTCCAGCGCCCCGCCCCTTGGCGATGAACGCCGCGCCGGTTCAAAAAGAGAAAAATTATCGGACGAAAAGCTTGGCATTCCAGGTTCGTAGCCTGGTCCGCACAAGCACCGGCAATCGCGATTCCGGAGATTTTTGTTGATCTGAAAAAAGTATCGCCTATATATCGTCGCATCGAATATTGCTTGTGACCTTTGACGAAGCGCTTCCGCGCGGCCAGATTTCCTCTCAAATATCGATTACGGCCGGTAGACCATCTTCCGGATAACTCAACGAATGAAAGGAAATCATCATGGCTTCAGGCACCGTAAAGTGGTTCAACAGCACCAAGGGCTTTGGCTTCATTCAGCCGGATGACGGCAGCACCGACGTGTTCGTGCATATCTCTGCTGTAGAACGCGCTGGCATGCGCTCGCTCGCCGAAGGCCAGAAGGTCACCTTCGACGTCGTCGCCGACCGTCGCACCGGCAAGAGCTCGGCTGACAACCTCAGAACGGCATGATTTGTCATTCGCTCTCCTCTGACCACGGATGTACTGGCAGGGAAGCGCTTGAATGACGGGAAGAGGTCGGGGAAACAGCCCGACCTTTTTGCGTCTATGGATCCTTCGATCTTCGTCCTCGGAGATCAACGTGCGCCGCAAGCCTACGAGATGAGTGACTTAGCCTCGCTCACGGCAAGCGCCACGCCGGCCTTCCTTCCCGAAGCAACGGGTCGGACCGCCATCACCGCTCGACCTTGGCTCAGCCTTTGAGCGCTCGATAGGCCGACAGTCAGATAGTCACGGCATCCTTGATGCTGCCCAGGATTGATAAGGGAGAACGTATTTTGCAGGTACTTGTCAGAGACAACAACGTTGACCAGGCTTTGCGCGTCCTGAAGAAGAAGATGCAGCGCGAAGGTCTGTTCCGCGAGTTCAAGGCGCGCACCAGCTACGAAAAGCCTTCGGAAAAGCGCGCCCGCGAGAAGGCGGAAGCCGTACGCCGCCAGCGCAAGCTGCAGCGCAAGAAGCTTCAGCGCGAAGGCCTGCTGCCGGCACCCAAGCGCGCTGTAAAGTCGCGCTGATTGCGCTTCGGTCCCGCATTGCGGTGACTGCGAAATGACAAGAACGGTGGCGCCGTCGGCGCCACCGGGACCGGCAACTGAGCGGGTCCAGGGGCGAAGCGAAACCGCCTGAACAAACCCTGCGCACCGTCGGCATAATTCCTTTAGGCCCGACGCAATTTGCAGGTAAAATTACCCGGAGAATCAAAAGGCTACAGCGCTGCGCGACCGCGTAGCGTTTATGAAGCGAAGACAGCACTCCTGCGGCGTGTCTGCCCGTTCACGGCGTCACGCCCATCCCGCGGAGACAAGCCATGACTTCTACCGGCAGCAATCTCTTCAAACCCGGCAAGGCTTCGGCCGCCGACAAGGCCAGCGCCAGCGACCATTCGGCGAAAACCATCATCGCCGCCGAGAAGATCGCGCGCGACAAGAAGACGGAGAAGCTGAAAGCGCTCCGCCTCGAACGCGCCGCCGCCGAACCGCAGGCAGCACCTCCCGCCCCCAAAAGAGCCGGCAAATCGCAGCGGCCGTAATCCGCCGCCGCAGGCTCCGCCGCTTTCGCGCGATCGCCCGCCGGGCGAGAGAACGACCTTGTATTGGGCGCATTTGAAGCGCATCTTTGACCAATCGAGATAGGCCGACTTGGCTTTTCGCGGCGTCAGAGGTCCACGGCCCGCCAATTTCCCTTTATCGACGGCGAGGCTTGCGCGACCGACTGGAAAGCCGTGCGCGAGCGCAGGCTCACCGGCAGATCTGAACCACATCCTGCAACGCTCCTTAGGCTGACCCGGCAGGAAACAGTGGCTCAGGACGGCTTGAGACGGATGCGCTTCTGCCCAATGGAACGAGGGCGCGCTGCACGATCTGCAACGCCTCCATTCGGACGGTCGACCCCGACGCAAGCCGCTTGTACAACGACGCGTCGCAGGCAACACACGATTGGACGACCACATGTTCCAGGCCCTCGCACACAGAATTCGCCGATACGACTACACGCTTGCGGCAATCAAGGCATCGCTCGTCTTGTCCCTGCTGTTCGTCGCATTCGTAATCTTCAGCGGGCTTCTCTGGTAGCATTGCCAGATCGCACCTTTTGAACCCCGGACCGCCGGGCGCACACCACCGTTGCCGATGACATGGCCGAGCGACTTGCGGCAAGGCCGCGATCTCAGGCAAACTCCACCCTCAAGAATCTCCGAGACACCTTTTGCCGGCTCGGCGCGAGCCGGTATTGCGCTTTTACGGAACGTCCCATGGCACTGCATCTCGAAACTCCGCTGATTGAATCCCGCCCCTTGAGCCTCGCTTCGGAGCGCTCCATCTGGCTGAAGATGGATGCACTGCAGCCATCGGGCTCGTTCAAGATTCGCGGCGTCGGCGCTGCCTGCGAGCACCATGCGCGAAACGGCAAACGGCGCTTCGTCTCCTCCTCCGGCGGCAATGCCGGCATGGCGGTCGCCTATGCCGGGCGGCGCCTCTCGATCCCCGTTTCCGTCTTCGTTCCCGAAACGACGACAGAACGGGCAAAGGCGCTCATCCGCCAGGAAGGTGCCGAAGTGATCGTGCACGGCGGTGCATGGGACGAAGCAAACGCCCGCGCGCTGGCGTCCGTCGATGCCGAGACCGCCTTCATCCACCCCTTCGACGATCCGCTGCTGTGGGCCGGGCATGCGACGATGATCGACGAGGTCGTCAGATCCGGCCTTTCCTTCGATGCGGTCGCGCTCTCGGTCGGCGGCGGCGGACTGCTGTCGGGCGTTGCCGAAGGGCTGGAGCGCAATGGCCTGCGGGACATTCCCATCATCACCGCAGAGACCGAAGGCACCGCGTCCCTCGTCGCCTCCGTCAAGGCGGGCACGCTGGTGGAGCTTCCCTCTGTCACCGGCGTCGCCACCTCGCTCGGCGCCCGAAAGGTCTGCGAGCAAGCCTTCGAGATTAGCCAGACCCGACCGGTCGAATGCGTCGTGGTCAACGACCAGTCGGCGGTCGACGCCTGCATCCGCTTCCTCGACGATCACCGGGTACTGGTGGAACCCGCCTGCGGCGCCGCGCTCGCGATCGCCTATGGCCATGCCGGTCAGCTGCTGCGCTTTGAACGCGTGCTGATAATCGTCTGCGGCGGCGCGACGACGACCGTCGAACGGCTGCAGGCCTGGCAGGCCTGAGCGGCAAGCTGCCCCATTCGCATTGCTGGAAATCGGAACGGACGCCCCTGGCGAACATGCCCACGCGAACTTATCTGCAATTTGGAACCGCAGATTGTTCCGCTATCGGCTGGGAGCCAGGAATGAGCAAGATGTTCAGGTTTACCGCTCGGTGCCTATGGAGCGTCTCCGTCATCGCAGCCGCGACGACCATCGGCGCCATGATCGGGTGGCACAGCAGTGGCTGGGGTGGAGCCGTCGGCTTCGGCCTCGTCGGGTTCGGCACCGGCTCGGCGCTGGCCGCCTTCCCTTCGTTTTTCCTGGACATGTTCTTGAGCTTTGTTTTTGCCTAGCTCCCGCCTATGCCGCACCCCGCGCCGGCGACACGCATGTCGGCCTCACGAAAAAAGCCGGGGCACTGCCCCGGCTTGTCTCATTCGACCGTTCGATAAGGCTTAGTTCTTCGCCTTGTCGACCAGCTTGTTCTTGCCGATCCACGGCATCATGCCGCGAAGCTTGGCGCCGACTTCTTCGATCTGGTGGCTGTCGTTGACGCGGCGGATGCCCTTGAAGCGGGCCGCACCCGACTTGTATTCCTGCATCCATTCCGAGGTGAACTTGCCGGTCTGGATGTCCTTGAGGACGCGCTTCATCTCGGCCTTGGTTTCTTCGGTGATGATGCGCGGACCGGTGACGTATTCGCCCCACTCGGCCGTGTTCGAGATCGAGTAGTTCATGTTGGCGATACCGCCTTCATAGATCAGGTCGACGATCAGCTTCACTTCGTGCAGGCACTCGAAATAGGCCATTTCCGGGGCGTAGCCGCCTTCGACCAGCGTTTCGAAGCCAGCGCGGATGAGCTCGACGAGACCGCCGCACAGAACGACCTGTTCGCCGAAGAGGTCGGTTTCGCACTCTTCCTTGAAGTTGGTTTCGATGATGCCCGAACGGCCGCCGCCGACGCCGCAGGCGTAGGAGAGCGCGAGGTCGAGGGCGTTGCCCGAAGCGTCCTGGTGAACGGCAACGAGGCAGGGAACGCCGCCGCCCTTCTGGTATTCGCCGCGAACCGTGTGGCCCGGGCCCTTCGGCGCGATCATGACGACGTCGAGCGAAGCCTTCGGCTCGATCAGGCCGAAGTGAACGTTGAGGCCGTGGGCAAAGGCGATCGCAGCGCCGTCACGGATGTTGCCGGCGATTTCGGCCTTGTAGATTTCGGCCTGCAGTTCGTCCGGCGTTGCCATCATGATCAGGTCGGCCCACTTGGCAGCTTCAGCAACCGAAAGAACCTGGAGACCGTCGGCCTCGACCTTGGCAGCCGTTGCCGAGCCCGGCTTCAGCGCAATGCGGATTTCCTTGGCGCCGGAATCCTTCAGGTTCAGCGCATGGGCGCGGCCCTGGCTGCCGTAGCCGACGATGGCGACCTTCTTCGACTTGATCAGGTTGATGTCGGCATCACGATCGTAATAGACGCGCATTTTTGTGGTCCTTCCCGTTGCTTTTCAGTTGCTTGAGACGAGGCTTGCCCCGCCGTTACCCTTTCGTACCGTAAAGCGCGAGGAAGGCTGAAACTGCCTGCTCCGCCTTGCGGCCAAAACCTTTTTTCATCTCGCCGGCCTCTTCGCCGAGCAGCATCTTCAGATGCCAGTCGGAGACGATCAGGCCGTAAAGTGCGCCGTAAGCCTCGTCGGCATCGTCAAACGTCAACAGCCCCGCCTTGCGGCCGGCTTCCAGCAGCGCTGCCGCCCGGCGGCCAATCTGCCGACGCCCGCGCTCCTGCAGCATGTGGCCGAGCTTGGAGCCGTCGCGGCTCGCCTGACCGATCGCCAGGCGATTGAGCGCCAGCGACACGTCGCCGGCAAGAACCTCCAGCAGGTCCTTGGCGAAGGTGACGAGATGGCCGCGCAGGCTCCCGGCATCGAGCGTGCGGGCGGCAACATCCTGCGTGCGCACCTTGCTCGCCTGGAAGCCGATCATCGCCGAGATCAGGCCGTCGCGATCGCCGAACCACTTGTAGAGGCTTTCCTTGGAGCAATTGGCCGCCCGCGCGATGCCGGCCGTCGTCAACGCCTTTTCGCCGCCGTCGACCAGAAGACGCAATGCCTGCTCGAGAACGGCGCCCTGACGTTCCGTCAGCCCCTCCCCGGCATTCGCCTCCCGCATCGCCACAGCCATCTGCACGTCGCCTCGCTCCCGATCAGTACCGTACGGTACGGTTCGCATCCTTCTAGTGAAGCGTCTCCGGGGCGTCAAGACGATTCTCATAAGCAGGCAAAATTTCGGCGGTGACGGCGAAAGCCAGAGCCAATAGGCTGGCGGCGCAACCCGGAGAGAGGTCGACGGTGCCGCCCGTTCACAAGGCATACATCCTGATCGTCGTGAGTTTCTTCGTCGCGGCCTGCATCAACGTGGCCAGGCGCTCGCGGCGCGAGAGAGACGCGATCGCTGCGTGGTTCTGGGGGCTAGCCGGTCTTGGCGGGGCGCTTGCGCTTGCCCGCTTCTTTTACGTCGCCTGGGGCTGAGTATATGCGCCGCCCGCGCGAATGCCGTCAGTGTGAAAGCGACATACCGAAGAGGCCTGACCCGGGAAAACAGATCACTCGATCATGTGAAGGAGTTCAACGCATGCAGCAGCCAACCCCTGGTATTCTGATCGGAGGAAGCTCGCATGTCGGAAAGTCGACGCTCGCTGCGACCCTGGCACGATCGCTTGGCCGCGAGTTGATCTCGACGGACGCGCTCGGCCGCCATCCCGGCAGGCCATGGCCGTCGGTGCGCCCGCAGGTGACCGAGTACTATGCCAGCCTGACGGACGAGACGATCCATTGGTTCCTGAAGGTGCACCACGAAAACATGTGGCCGCGCATTCGCCAGATCATCGACAGCCATCGCCAAGTCGCAAGGCCGTTTGTGCTCGAAGGGGCCGCGCTGAGGCCGGAATATGTGGCTGAGCTCGACCCCGGCAGCGTCACCGCCCTGTTCCTATACGCGGATGACGACTTCCTGCGCCGGCGGATGATGGACGAAGCGCGCCGTGACGAAGCGTACGAGCAGAAAGCCGGGATCGTCGAGAAATTCATCGAGCGCTCGCTGCGCGAAAACAGCGAAATGCTCGAAGCCGCCAGAACAGCCGGCATCCGCTGTGTCGATGTCGCAGTGCCGGGCGCGCTCGACGCTTTGACGAAGGAGCTTTCGGCGGACTGATCGATCACGGCCGACGATCGCCTGTAGGCGGTCATGCGTGGTTTTGGTTCTGGTGGTCCAACGACGGCGCCCCTCATCCGCCTGCCGGCACTTTCTCCCCGCAAGCGGGGCGAAGGACGGACGCCGCGCCTGCTCTGGCCCCTAGGGGGTCTGCGTTTACCACATGCGCCGACAACTGCCCCAAGTAAGAACCGCAGTTGCTATCTGAATCCCTCTCCCCGCCTGCGGGGAGAGGGGCAAAGCCGTGCGACGCCCGCACGCGCCACCTATTTCCACCCGCGCATCGTCCCCTGAACAAAACTGCCACCGCCGCCACACTCGGCACCAGCCTCCTCTCGAGATGCCGGGCCTTCGGCTTGCGGGCCATCAGACGCGGTCGGACGGCGATGGGACTTGGATTTGATGCGGGCGCTGCAGTTTGACCTCATGCAGATTCCAGAGAATCAGAAACAAAGTCGCCATTGCGAAAAATGCCAGCGCTGTCAGGTGTATTTTGCCGATGCGACGCGCGAAATAGGAACTGGCCCTCGCCTCGATGGCTCGACTTGCGGCTCCAGCTTGCCGGGCATTTTCATTCAAAAACCGGGTTATTCGTCCACCGGGACGATCCTGCGCGCGGGCCAGATCATCGTCACTTGGCCCGGCACCAAGTCCAGTACGAACGGCGCTAAAGAGCGGGATCGCAAACAGTACCCAGAACACCAGAAAAGATAGTGCAGCAAGTTGGCCGCTGGGGCTATTGGTATCCATTGCCGTGTCCAGGTAGCGCAGCAATCATCGCCTGTACCGTCCAGCCGCTTCCTTCGCCACGTGCCGAATACATTCTCCCATTTGGCGTAGAATTTTCAAGCCTAGCCCGGAAGAGTTGCAGAGCGTGGCAGAAGCGGGCGCCTACCGCCACGCCCGCATCGTCTCTTCGATGAAGGCCGCAACCGCTGCCACGCTCGGCACGCGCGCCCGCTCGGGATGCATCATCAGGTAGACCGGACGCTCGGCGGTCGCCCCCGGCTCGTTCACCGCCTCGAAACGCGGATCGCGCATCGCCGAGACTTCCGGCAGCATCAGTTCGGCGCCAAGCGAAAGGGCTGCCTCGATCAGGATCTCCAGCTTGTCGGCGGTCAGCGCCACGCGCGCCCCGGGGCGCAGCCGGTCCAGCGCCTGCATCTCCGGCACATGCGCCAGCGCCGGGCCGTAGCGCACGACCGGGCATGGGCCGTCTCCCTGCCCCTTCGGCCGGAACAGCCGGAAACGGAGCGTGCCGAGGCTCTTCACCCGCACGGTGTCTTCGCCGGTGCGCGCCATGCGGATGGCGATGTCGGCCTCGCGCCGCTCGATGCTCAGCATCTGGTTGTCGGCGATGAGATCGAGCGTCAGGCCTGGATGGCGCTGCTCGAGCCGGGACAGCGACGGCGCCAGTATGGCGCTGAGCACGAAACCGATGCTGGTCACCCGCACCTGGCCCTTCAGCTCCGCCGTTCGCCGCAGGAGCGTCGCAAGCGATAGCGAGGCCTCCTCGGAGATCGTCCGCAGTCGCTCGACGACCGGGGCCAGCACCGGCGTCGGCGTCAGCCGGCCATCGATGCGGTCGAAGAGCGCCGCCCCTACCCGCCGTTCCAGCGCCGAAAGCCTCCGCGACACCGTCGTCTGGTCGACGCCGAGCGAGCGCGCCGCCTGGCTCAGCGTCGCGCCGCGCACCAGATGATCCAGCAGTTCGAGATCTGCCCACCGCCCTGCATTCATGCAGATTTCCCTCCGATAAATTCGGATCACTCTGCGTCAATGCAGCCGCTAAGATCAAGCCCATCAACAACCGCGCTTCGAAAAAGCAAGGAGCCTGACGATGACCGCCGCCACCCTTTCGCCCGCTGCCCCCGCGACCCTCTTCACGCTCGCCGGCGTCACGCTCACCCCGCCGCCGCTTGATCAGGCGACGCTGATCCTGATCGACTACCAGAACGAATATCTCGTCGGCCCCTTGCGGCTTTCCGAACCGGAAGCGGCGATCGAAAAGGCGCGCGAACTGCTGGTTGCGGCTCGGGCCGCCGGCGCGAAGATCATCCATGTCGCCCATCGCGGTGCTGCCGGCGGCGTGTTCGACCGGGCCCAACATCGCGGCGCGATCGTCGATGCTCTGGCCCCGCTGCCAGGCGAAGCCGTCGTCGAGAAGCCGCGGCCCAACGCCTTCTCGGGCACAGACCTTGCAGAGATCGTCGGCCCGGCCGGAACGCCGGTCATCATCGCCGGCTTCATGACCCACAATTGCGTCTCCTCGACCGCACGCGCCGCCAAGGATCTCGGCTACGGCATCACCATTGCGGCCGATGCCTGCACCACCCGCGACCTGCCATCAGCGGCAGGCACGATTTCCGCCCGTGCCCTGCATGAGGCCGAGCTTGCGGGCCTTGCCGACCACCACGGCGCCGTCGTCGACGTCGCCGCCCTGGTTGGCCCGCGCGGTTGAGCGACCGGTCATTTGCATGAGAAATCTTCGGGCGCCCGCCGATCGCGGGCGCCCTTTGCCGCAGCCGGAACCAGGAAGATTACGAAAATATAATGATCTCAATGCTTTTCGCCGCGTCCATTCGCTTCTATTTTTGACCTATCCATTTTTGGCATCGACGATGCCGGTTAGGCGCAAGCGATGAACAAGACAGCCAAGACGGCGCGAGCCGACACCACGCCCCGCGACGACGCGGCCCCCAACGTCACCTTCATTCCCGGTGCGGTCAAGAAGGTGAAACGCAAGCGGCGCTCGCGGTCCTGGCTGTGGATCCCGGTCGTGCTCGCGGTCATCGGTGCCGGCTATTACGGCTGGACGCGCTATGGCGACGAGCCGGCAACGGCGGCGATGGTCACCGACGTGGTGATGCGCGGCGACATCGAAAACAGCGTCACCGCCGTCGGCACGCTCGATGCGGTCAAATCCGTCGATGCCGGCGCGCAGGTCTCCGGCCAGTTGAAGGCGCTGCATGTCGAGATCGGCGACAAGGTCACGCAGAATGCGCTGGTCGCCGAGATCGACCCGGCAACGATCGAAAACCGCATCGAGATCGACCAGGCGGAGCTTGCCAACCTCCAGGCGCAACTCATCTCCAAGAAGGCGCAACTCGTCCTCAAGCAGGCCAATATCGACCGCCAGCGCAATCTCGTCGAAACCAGGAGCGTGGCGCAGTCGACACTCGACCAGGCGATTGCCGACCTCGCTGCGGCCGAGGCCGACGTCAACGCCATCGAGGCGCAGATCCGCAAGCAGCAGGCGACGCTCGCGGGCGACAAGGTCGATCTCGGCTACACCAAGATCTATGCGCCGATGACCGGCACCATCGTCGCCAATCCGGCCAAGGAAGGCCAGACGCTGAACGCCAACCAGACGACGCCGACCATCGTCACCATCGCCGACCTATCGACCATGACGGTCAAGGCGCAGGTGTCGGAGGCCGACGTCACCCGGCTGAAGGTCGGCATGGATGCCTATTTCACCCTGCTCGGCCAGCCCGGCAAACGCTTCGTCGGCAAGCTGCGGCAGATCCAGCCGATGCCCGACACCGCCAACAATGTCGTGCTCTATTACGCGCTTTTCGATGTTCCCAATCCCGATGGCGAACTGATGATGTCGATGAGCGCGCAGGTGTTCTTCGTGCAGGCTGCCGCCAAGGATGTGCTGATCGTGCCGAGTGCTGCGCTCAGCCACCCGGCCAAGGGCACCGACGAAGCGGCAGGCCAGGGCAGCGGCCGGCGTGATGGCCAGAGGGGCAACCAGACGGATGGCGCCCGCGGCGAGCCGCGCAAGGCTGAGGTGACCGTCGTCACCGCCTCCGGCGCGCTCGAAACCCGCGAAGTCGAAGTGGGCATCCGCAACCGCGTCAGCGCCGAAATCAGGAGCGGCCTGGAGGAAGGCGAGAAGATCGTCGTCACCACCGGTTCCGGCAGCGGCAGCAACGCCCGTGACAGCCGCAGCCAGCGCGGCATGCGCATGCCGCCGATGTTCTGAGGCAGCTCCCGAGAATGGCCATGTCCCCGCTCATTTCGCTCAAGCACGTCAGCAAGACCTATTTCAACGGCGACCTCGCCGTCGAGGTTCTGCACGGCCTGTCGCTCGATATCGAGGCGGGCGAGTTCGTGGCGATCGTCGGCCAGTCCGGCTCCGGCAAGTCGACGCTCATGAACATTCTCGGCTGCCTCGACCAGCCGACCGGCGGCGACTACCTGATCGACGGCGAGAGCGTCGCGGACCTTGACACCGACGAACTGGCGGCGCTGCGCCGTCGCACCTTCGGCTTCGTCTTCCAGAGCTACAATCTCATCCCGACGGCCAGCGCGAAGGAGAATGTCGAAGTACCGGCCGTCTATGCCGGTATGTCGGCGCGCGACCGGCACGACCGCGCCGAGGCGCTCCTGGAGGCACTGAAGCTCGGCGAGCGGCTCGACCACAGGCCGAGCCAGCTTTCAGGCGGCCAGCAGCAGCGTGTTTCGATCGCCCGCGCGCTGATGAACGGCGGCCGCGTGATCCTTGCCGACGAGCCGACCGGCGCGCTCGACAGCCAGAGCGGCTCCGACGTGATGGCGCTGCTGCGTGACATGAACGACCAGGGCCACACGGTCATCGTCATCACCCACTCGCGCGAGGTCGCCGAACAGGCCGACCGGCTGATCGAGATCCATGACGGCCGCATCGTCGCCGATCGCGCCAAGAAAGCGCGTGTGAATGCCGAGGGTGCGGCCGCCCTCGCCCGTCATGTCAGCGAAGGCTCGGCCGCGATCGCCGATGTCACCGAGGCGGTCAAAATGGCGTTTCGCGCGCTGAAGGCCAATCTCTTCCGCACCATCCTCACGCTGCTCGGCATCGTCATCGGCGTCGGCTCGGTGGTCGCGATGCTGGCGATCGGCACCGGCGCGCAGGATTCGGTTCTGAGCCGCATCTCGTCGATGGGCTCGGACCTGCTGGTGGTACGCCCCAGCATGGCGAATTTCCGCGGCAGTGCGGGCGGCAGCAACGTGACACTGGTGCCAGCCGATGCCGATGCGATCCTCGAAGTGCCGAACGTCGCCTTCGCCGTGCCGGAGATGACGAGTTCCGTCACCCTTCGCCGCGGCAATGTCGACTATCAGACCACCGCCAACGGCACCGTGCCGCAGTTTACGACGGCAAAATCCTGGAAGATGGCCAGGGGCGAGTTCATCAACCAGAACGACATGGACACCTATGCGCCGGTCGCCGTTCTGGGTCAGACAGTCGTGAAAACGCTTTTCCCTGATGGCGACAACCCGATCGGGCAATATGTGCTGGTCAACAAGATCCCCTTCCAGGTGATCGGCGTGATGGCCGAAATGGGCGCCACCTCCTTCGGCAACGACCAGGACGACGTTGTGCTGGTGCCGTTGACCACCGGCAGCATCCGCCTCTTCGGCCAGCGCAACATCCGCACCATCACCGTTCAGGTGAAGGACGGGTCGGCGATCGACATCACCCAGCAGACGATCCAGGCGCTGCTCGACCAGCGCCATAAGCGCCAGGACACGCAGATCACCAACATGTCCTCCGTGCGTGAGGCCTTCACCGAGACCTCGAACACACTGAAACTGTTCCTCGCCTCGGTCGCCGCGATCTCGCTTTTGGTTGGCGGCATCGGGGTCATGAACATCATGCTCGTCTCGGTCAGCGAGCGCACCCGCGAGATCGGCGTGCGCATGGCGACCGGCGCCCGCCAGCGCGATATCCTGCTGCAGTTCATCATCGAGGCGCTGGTCGTCTCGGCGATCGGCGGCACGCTCGGCGTGGCGCTCGGGCTCGGCACCGGCGCGCTTGCAGGACAGTTCGGCATGCCCGTGTCCTTCACCCTCGGCCCGGTGGCGCTCGCCTTTGCCTGCGCCTTCCTGACCGGCCTTGTCTTCGGTTTCCTCCCCGCCCGCAACGCCTCGCGCCTGCAGCCGGCGGTGGCGCTGAGCGCGGACTAGGCAAGAGCGATGTTCTTGCCCGTCAGACGGTAGACAAGTATCGCGACACGACCCAAGATAGCAGGCACTGCTCGCTTGGGGGATGATTCGCGATGTGGAAGGCGTTTGCCGTTTTTTACTGCCTGTTGGCGACGTTCGGCGTTCTGCTTGGCGGCTACATCATGGCGGGCCGGTCAGTGCCGATGTCGACTATCGGCCTTGGCCTGGCTTCCGTGGCCTTCGTGATGGTGTTGTTGACCGCCGTCGGGCTCGTCGCCTACGCCTTCAACCTGAATGCCCCACCCTATGGGCTCTGGCGGCCGCTGAGCTGGCTCATCGGCGTCTATCAGTTGCTGGTGTCGGTGCTCAGCGTCGTGCGGTTCGCACAGATGTTCGCCACCATCCCGGCCGGGAGCGACGTTGGCGTCACGAACCTCATCTGGCTGGTCCTCGGCCTGGCTCTCAACTATTTCAGCTGGCTCGGCGTCTGGCGCTATGGACAGCGCATGGCGCAGCAACCGGCGCAAGCGCGGTAGAGGCAGGCGTTGCAGCATCTACTTCACGCTGGTGCGGATGCTGCGGCAAGACCTCGTTCCTGCTGAGGACGGACGAAGCATGCTGGTTCGGAGATACTGATCGCGATGTGGAAGGCGTTTGCCGTTCTCTACGGGCTGATTTTCATGTTCATGCTGTCATTGGCTTTCGTCACGCCGCCCCCTGAAATCGCGGTACAGCTGTCGTCCGCCGACCGAGCCCTGTTCCATGCGGGCCTGGCCGTGGAATTTGCGGCCATGATAGGCGTCTTTGCCTACGCCTTCGACCTGAGGGTCCCGCCCTCGTCATTTTGGCAGCCATTCAGCTGGGTTCTCGCCTGCTGGTGTCTCTACACGTCGCTGGCTAATGCCTGGGATCTCGTCACGCTCATCACCAGCCCCCAGCCCGGAGACGAAGGCCTGCTGTCGGCCTCCCTCGGTTTGTTGTTCCTGCTCCTTCTCAACTATTTCGGCTGGCTCGGCGTCTGGCGCTATGGCCGCCGCATGGAGCAGCAGCCGGCCGGCATGGGCTGACAGCGGAACGTCAGCGCGCCAAGCACTCCGGTGAACGAATGCGGGAGCGGGCGGCATGCACGCCGTTTGAGGCGTAAGGCCTTGCGACAACCTCGCCCGCCGAACGATAGACAAGGCGCCGATCACCACCGAAGCTGCCACCAACGCAGATAGAGGATGATTCGCGATGTGGAAGGCATTTGCAATTTTCTACGTGCTCAGCCTTGCTTTCGGCCTGGTCCTAGGCGCGACGCTGCTCCTGGGCCTGTGGGACGAGATGGCATACGCGATCAAGATCCTCGGCGGCATCAGCCTGATCATGGCGCTGGCAACGGCAATTGGCCTCATCGCTTACGCCTTTGACCTGCAGGTCCCTCCCATCGGGTTCTGGCGGCCTTATAGCTGGCTGTTCGGCATCCTTGTCGGCGGGCTGTCGCTGATCAGCGTCGTGCGATTTGCCGGCCAGTTCGAAGGCAGTGACGACCTCACCCCTCTGCTCTGGCTGTGCCTGTCCCTTCTGGTCAACTATTTCAGTTGGCTCGGGATCTGGCGCTACGGCCGCCGTGTGAAGGCGATCGCGGGCTAACCCGAGTAAACCGGCCCGCACCCCTTCGTCACGATAGGAAAGACATGCTCAACCTCGTCCTCTACAGCGACCAGATCGTCCCCGCCTGCGCGGCGATCGATCTCAGGCTCGGCGAGCTGATGGCGGCACGCGGCGCCGGAAAACGCATCGCCTATGTCGCCTCCGGCCCGGAACCGGAACGCGACTTCTTCCTCGCCGGGCAGGCCTATTACGGCAGGCTGGGTCTCGATCTCGCGCTGTTCTTCGATCTGGACAAACCGCATTCGGCGGACGACATTGCGGCGCTTTTCGCCTCAGACGCCATTCACCTGGCAGGCGGGCATACCGGCGGCTTTCTCCAACGGCTGAAGCAAAGCGGCATGCTCGGGCCCCTCAGCGACTGGGCGCTTTCCGGCGGCATCCTCATCGGCGTCAGCGCCGGCGCCATTCTCATGGCCCCGACGATCGCGACCGACGCGATCTTCATCGGTGAACGGCCCGAGGACATCGAGGACGGCGCTGCACTCGGTCTCACGCCCTTCGAGTTCTTCCCGCATCTCGGCGACGACGACACCTACGTGCCCGCGCTTTTGCGCTACAGCCTGTCGACGCCGCGAACGATCCTTGCCTGCAACGACGGCGACGGCATCGTCGTTTCGGGCACCCGGATCGAATGTTTTGGAGATCCCGTGTGGATCGCCGCTGGAACCGTGCAGACGGCGGTCAATATCAGGATAGACGGATTCTCGGTATCCAGGGCGTGACATGGCAGATCCCGAGACCCTCTCACACCGAAGGCAACATCCAATACGCGAGCGCGAGGAACTGCGGGCCATCGTCCTCAAGAGCCCGCTGCTTTCTCCGATCCTCGCAAACTGGGAGAGGATCGCCCTGCCGGATGGCTGGCTCGTGGCCGGGGCCATCGCGCAAACTGTCTGGAACCACGCCTTCGGGTTGCCGCCCACGCACGGCATCAGCGACATCGACATCGTCTATTTCGACGGCGACGACCTCTCCGAAGAGACGGAGGCCGGACACGCCGCCCGCATTGGAGACCTGTTCTGCGACCTGCCCGTCCGGATCGACGTCAAGAACGAGGCGCGCATTCACCTCTGGTACGAGGAGAAGTTCGGCACGCCGATCAGGCCCTATGTCTCGACCCGAGCCGCGATCGCGACATTCCCGACGACCGCGACCGCCATTGGCATCCGCCCTTCCCGCCATGGGCTGGAGATCTCAGCACCCTTTGGCCTTGCCGACCTGATGTCGCTCGTCGTGCGGGCCAACAGGCGCCAGATCACGAGCGAAATTTTTGAACAGAAGGTCGAGCGGTGGCGCGCCGTTTGGCCGGGCCTGACGGTCGAAAGCTGGGATCGGCAGCCGGGTTGAAGCGAGCCCTCCAAGCGCCTGACGGGCCGCACTCGCCCCATCGCATCCGCCCCATCGCGTTCAGGCCGACAACGGCGCCTTATCGCGCAAGGTCACATCGCGCCCGCCCGGGCGGCTTGGCTCTGTCTCACGGCCGCCGGCACCGGCAGCGGATCCGCCCTGCGCCTCCCGGCCCGCGCCTCTTTCGCGGTGATGCCGATGTCGGCGAGGCGCTCCGCGTCCAGTTCGCGCAGATGCTGCAACTGCCAGTACCGCGAGCGCGGCGAGGCGACGAGATAGAGACCGAGTTCCCGGATCATGTCGAGCACCCATGTTTTGCTTCCAACCATGGGCACAGTCTGCACCTCGACTTTTCATAAAAGAAGCTTATCATTCCTATTCAACGCATAATAGAAACTTTGATATGAGTGCTCTCAACCTCGACTATCTCAAAACCTTCGCGCTGGTCGCCGAGCTCGGCAGCTTTTCGGCCGCCGCCGAGCGCCTGGGCCTGACCCAGCCAGCAGTCAGCCTGCAGGTGCGGGTCCTGGAAAAGCAGCTCGGCGTGCGCCTGGTCGAACGGGTCGGCCGCAGGGCGAGGCCGAGTGCGGCCGGCGAGGAACTGCTCGCCCATGCCGCCAGCATCGAGGCTGCCACCAGCCGGGCGATCGAGGCTGTTGCGCGCCATGCCAGGGGCGTTCTTGGCCGCGTGCGGCTCGGCACCGGCGCCACCCCGTGCGCCTTCCTGCTGCCACCGCTGCTTGCCGATCTCAAGCGCCGCTTTCCCGACCTCGACATCACGGTGACGACAGGCAACAGCGCCGACATCGTGCGCGCGGTCGACGAGAACCTCCTCGACATCGGCCTCGTCAGCCTGCCCGTCTCCGGCCGCATCTTCGAGATCATGCCGCTCTTCGACGAGCGCTTCGTGGCGGTTGCGCCGTTTGGAACCGCCCTGCCCGAGACAGTGACGCCCGCGATCCTGGCTGAACGGCCGCTGATCCTTTACGAGCCCGGCGCCAACACGCGGAGGATCACCGACGAATGGCTGGCCACCACAGGCACGACCGTCAAGCCCGTGATGTCGCTCGGCAGCGTCGACGCGATCAAGGAAATGGTCGCCGTCGGCCTCGGCTCAGCCCTCGTCCCGGAAATCGCCCTGCGACCGAACGACCGTGAACGGCTGGTGGTGCGCCCGCTATCGCCCCCGCTCTTTCGCCGCTTCGCCATCGTGCTTCGAAGCGACAAGCGGCTCGACCGGGCGCTGCGCGAAACACTGGCGGCGCTGAAGACAACGGCGTCGCTTGAACAGGACTAGATAAGCCCAAAGGCCGGGTGCAGGGCCGCTAGAGAGGCCGTAGCGACGACGGGCGGGCTGTGGAAGCATGCCAGGGCCTGCGCAGTGTAGGCCTTGACCTCATCGATTAGTTTTGGTTTGGCCATTGGTCTGTCAAAGTCGAAGGAGCAAGCAGTGACGAAGTACGATCCCGATAGATTGAAACTCCGCATCCAGGGGCGCGGCCTGAACACATGGAACTGGCAGCTCCTGCTTGATGGCAAGCAGATCCTAAAGTCCGGGACCATCTCGGGCTCGAGACGCAATGCCGAAGTCGCGGCTGAGGCAGTCTTGCGCGATATGTCGACTGCGTCGGATAAAGACTAAGCCACTCGAAGCTGGCAGGTGGCGCATGCATGCGCGATCTGCACTCTGGCGATCTCGGGTTCTGGTTGGCTGCACCGACCATGGCCCGGACGCCGGCACATCTGCACGAGACGGCTGACCACTCCGGCGAACGCCCCGACGTCGTGTGCGCGGCCGACGAAGGCTGACCGGACTGGGCGGCCGGTTGCGGCCGCGATAGTCGGTCGGTGCCGCCTCCCCGGCGATCAGCCGGGAGGCGTCAGGCTTCGCCGCCGCACCCGGATCCGCATCTTAACGCATGCCGTGCAGTTGCATTTCTCCGTGCCAGCGCTGGTGTCGAGGTCCGCCTCCGTCCGCGCCGCGCCGCAATGGCAGCTGCCGCTGTAGGTCTTCAGCATCCCTTGCTCCCTGCCCTCGTTGTCGGCCCGGATTATGCCACCGGCGCGATTGAAAATCTGCACCGTCACAATCACCGATCGGAAATCGGGTGGGCGCTGGACCCAGCCGGCAGTAGTCAGGGCGCCTCAATCAAGAGAAGGGAAAAGTCCATGACCATGCTGCAAGACAAGATCGTGATCGTCACCGGTGCTTCCTCCGGCATCGGCCGCGCGGTCGCCAGGCTCTTTGCCGCCGAGGGTGCAAAGATCGTCGCCAATGCCCGCGGCGAAGAGCAGCTCGACGCCGTCGTCGAAGCGATCCGCGAGGACGGCGGCGAAGCGATCGCGGTTGGCGGCGACGTTACCGCGGAAGAAACCCATATCCGGCTGGTGGAAGCGGCGCTCAAGCATTTCGGCGGCCTCGACATCGCCGTCAACAATGCCGGCGCGGTCAACGTCATGAAGCCGGTCGCCGAGATTACGCTTGCGGAATGGCAGCAATCGCTTGCCACCAACCTCACCTCCGCCTTCCTCGGCGCCCGCCACCAGATCCCGGCGATGCTCGCCCGTGACGGCGGCTCGCTGGTCTTCACCTCCACCTTCGTCGGCACCAGCGTCGGCATCCCCGGCATGGCCGCCTATGGCGCGGCAAAGGCCGGCCTGATGGGCCTCGTCAAGGGCATCACCGCCGACTATGGCGCACAGGGCATCCGCGCCAACGCGCTGCTTCCCGGCGGCGTCGACACGCCGGCAGCCGGCAGCAAGGAGAACAAGGAATGGGCGGCCGGCCTGCACGCGATGAAGCGCATCGCCCAGCCGGAGGAAATCGCCCAGGCCGCCCTCTTCCTGTCGGGCCCGATGGCAAGCTTCGTCTCGGGCGCGGCACTCTTTGCCGATGGCGGCAACGCAGCGGTGAAGTGACGACAGCAAAAGCGCCGGGGAGACGGGTCCCGGCGCTTCTTCACGCCCGATAGCCTTCGCCCGTCATGGCCGCGACACGCTTTCGGCGACCACTTTCACACCGGTATCTCCGTCGTCTCCTTGCCGGTGCGGATCACGAAGGCGGTGTAATAGCGCGCGACATTGGTTTCCTCGCGAAACAGCCGTTCGGTCAGCGCGTCGAGTTCGTCCATGTCTTTCAGCCGCAGCATCAAGATCGCGTCGGTCTCGCCGCTGACGCTGTAGGCCTGGATCACCGCCGGCTCCTTTTCCGCCATGTCGAGGAAGCGGCGGATATATTGTTCGCCATGGCGCTCGAGCTCGACTGTGATGATCGCCTTCATGGTGCGACCCGCCTTTGCGGGATTAAGCACCGCGACGATCCGGTCGATGACCCCGGTCTCGTGAAGCCGCCTTATGCGGCGCAGGCAGCTCGATGGCGAAAGGCCGACCTCTTCCGCAAGCTCGGCATTGGTGCGCGAGGCATCCACCTGCAAGAGCCTCAAGAGCTTGCTGTCGATCTTGTCCATCCCCGTCCTTGCCCCCTGTTGCGGTCTCTTGCAATTTTATTGCACAAACATGCATATTTTGACCACAACTGCGAACGGCCTCGCGTTAGTCCTTGGACAACATCCCAAGGAGAGACCGCCATGACCGTATTGATCATCCTCTACCGCAAGACCCTTGCCACCCTCGAAGTCTACTTCGACCTGGTGCGCATTATCGTTCCCGTCACCATCGTCACCCACGTGCTGCAGGAACTCGGCGTGATCCGCGCGGTCGCACCGGCCTTCGAGCCGATCATGACGGTGATCGGCCTGCCGCCCGAGTTTGCCTTCGCGTGGCTCACCGGCCTGCTCGTCGGCATCTGGGGCGCCGTCGTCGTGGTCTTCGCGCTGGTGCCGGTCTCGGAACTGACGACCGCCGACATGACGGTGTTTTCAGCGCTGATGCTGGTGGCGCATGCCATCCCGATCGAACAGCGCATCATCCAGAAGGCAGGCCCAAGCTTCCTCGTCACCGCTGCGATAAGGATCGGCGGCGGCCTCATCTTCGCAGCCCTCCTACATCAGACCTTTGCCTTCACCGGATGGCTTGCAACCCCGCTCGCCCCCACCTGGATCCCCGCCAACGAGGGCTCCGGCTGGGTCGCCTTCGCCTTCGGCACCCTGAAGACGCTTCTGACCATGCTCGTCGTGCTGCTCGTGCTCAGCTGGACGATCGAGATCCTCAAGCTCGTCGGCATCCTCGCATGGCTGAACCGGGGCATGGCGCCGCTCTTTCGCCTCGCGGGCGTCAAGACCGAGACCGTGCCCTTTGCCGCCGTCGGCGTTCTCTTGGGCATCTCCTATGGTGGTGCGCTTCTGATCCGAGAGGCGCGCGAGGCCAAGGTCGAGCCGCGCCAAGTGTTCCTTGCCTGCGTCTTCATGGGCTTCGGCCATAGCCTCATCGAGGACACGCTGGTTGTCGTGGCGCTGGGGGCGGATTTCACCAGCGTCTTCTTCGGCCGGCTCGTCTTTGCCATCATCGCCACGGCCATCGTCGCCCGGGTGATCGCCGCAGCACCCGACGCCGTGTTCTTCCGGTCCTTCTTCCGCAAGGACGGCGCCGAACCGGCGCTATCGGAGGCGTAGCGGCCGGCGGGTCGCTGCGGTTTATTCCGCAGCGACCCCCACAGCCAACCCCACCTTATGTCCCATCCGCCCGAAGGCGGCACGGTAGGCAGCCGGCGTCGTCGAAAGCTGCTGGCGGAAGTGATGGCGCAGCGTCTGGGTGGAGCCGAAGCCGGAGGCCTCAGCCACCTGCTCCATGCCGAGCGCCGTTTCCTCCAGCAATTGCCGGGCGCGCGACAGCCGCTCGGACAAAAGCCAGCGCGCCGGCGTCGTGCCGGTCGCCGCCTCGAAGCGGCGCAGGAAGGTGCGCTCACTCATGCCGGCGGCCTTTGCAAGCGCGGCGATCGAAAAATCCTCGCCAAGCCGCGCGCGCATCCGGTCAAGCAGCGGCCCGAGCCGGGCGCTCTCGTGCACGTCCGGCACCGCCCGCTCGATGAACTGTGCCTGGCCGCCGTCGCGATGCGGCGGCACGACGAGGCGACGCGCCACGCGGTTGGCCGCCTCGCTGCCGAAATCGCGGCGGATCAAGTGCAGGCAGAGATCGATGCCGGCCGCACTGCCAGCCGACGTCAAGACCTGACCGCCGTCGACATAGAGCACATCCGGCACCACCTCGACATCGGGATAGAGCGCCTTCAGCTTGTCGGTATAGCGCCAGTGGGTCGTCGCCCGCCGGCCGGAAAGCAGTCCGGCCGCCGCCAGCACGAAGACGCCGGAACAGATGGAAAGGACGCGCGCGCCGTGGGCGTGGGCCTGCCGAAGCGCCTCACAGACCGCCTCCGGTACCGGCTGGTCGGCCCCGCGCCAGCCGGGCACGATGATCGTGCCGGCCTGCCCCAAAAGCTCGATGCCGCCATCAGTGACAAAGCGCACGCCGCCGGTTGCCCGGAGCTCTCCGGGATCGACCGAGGCGACGGCGAAGCAATACCAACCCTCGCCCATTTCCGGCCGCGGCAGGCCGAACATCTCGACCGCGACTCCGAATTCGAAGGTGCAGAGCCCGTCATAGGCAAGCGCCACGACGAGCGGGTTCTGAAGCGGTTGGGCGGTGGAAAACGACTTTGGCATGATCTTGAGCATATATGGCAAAGCTGCCAACTGCCAGCCCCCTTCGACCGCTGCTACACATCTCCTCGTCAACCCGCACCGAGCCAAGGAGAGCCCCCATGAGCTTTGTCACCGAAACCCCTGCCGCTTCCCCCGAGATCGCCATCGCCCATTTTGCCAAGCGCCTGAGCGTCGAGACCGACTGCGCGGACGTTGCTCACGCGCTGAAAAGCGGCGAGCAGGATTTCGTACTTCTGCACGTGGTCGGATCGGACGCCGCCTATGCCCGCCGCCATGTGCCGGGCGCCATCCACCTGCCCCACCGGCAGATCACCGCGGAGCGCATGGCGGAATGGCCTGAAGACACCCTCTTCGTCACCTATTGCGCCGGTCCGCATTGCAACGGCGCCGACCAGGCGGCGCTCAAGCTCGCCCGCCTCGGTCGTCCCGTGAAGATCATGATCGGCGGCATCACCGGCTGGGAAGACGAGGACCTTGCCTTCGCCAGCGGCGCGGCTCCGGGCGAAGCACAGGCCCTGCTCGCCGCCTGAGCCAGGCGCGACGGTGCTCATTCCCGCGCCGCGCGCCTTGTCGGACGCGCGGCGCTGCAGCATCCGGGATCGCGCTTGATTTCACCCTGAAATCGATCGCGATCCCGGCAAATGGTGCAGTGCGGGCGGTCTTTCGCCGGCCTTGCGTAACCCGCGCCTTCCCATTAACCCCTTTGCACGAGCGATCGAGATGCAGGCATCACCCCTCACCATCAGGCCGTTCGAGCATCGCGACGTGGCCGACGTGCTGCGGCTGATGCGCGGACTTGCGGTGTTCGAAGGCTACATCGACAAGTTCTGCGTTACCGAAGCGGATCTGGTCGGGCATGGCTTGGGCGCAAACCCGCGGTTCGGCGTGCTGGTCGCCGAGCGCGGCGGCCGGGCGGTCGGCATCGCCGTGTACTATGTCATCCCCTGGACCTACGATCTGAAGCCGACGCTGGTGGTGAAGGAACTTTCGTCGATGAAACAGCACGTTCCTCGGGCGCTGGCGCCGCACTGATCGACGGCCTGAAACGCCATGCCGCCAACATCGGCGCCCCGTGCATCAACTGGACGGTGCTGGCGACCAACGAAACTGCCAAGCATTTTTACCGCCGCGAAGGCGGCAGCCACGACGCCACCTGGGAACCCTGGACGATGCCGATCGGACGTTCAAGGCGGTAACGAAAGCCAGTGATCGCACGGGCCACGGCACCGGAACGGCGTCTAATCCCGTCAAAGCCTTGATAACCCGCCTGGGTAGGGCAGCGCGCGGTTTTGCCTAGCCCAAATTGACTACTCAAATGCCACTTAAATTTTATTGATTTCAGGCACCGCTTTTGCCAAACTGTACCTGTAATTGCACACCGCAGACATACAATCCCCGGAAGAGTTCGTATGGTTGCGTTTTTATTGCCGTGCAGTTGCATTATTTATTTTTATTGCGCGCTTGGGCCTCCGCTCCCCGCGGAGGCCCAATTCATTTGAGAAATGGGGAACGAGAAAAGGCCCCGACCATTTGCGGTCGGGGCCTTTTCATTTTGACTGCCACAGGGCCTTTCAGAGGCTTGTGCGCCCCTCAATGCCCGCCGAGCACCAGCGTCTGTACCGGCAGCATCAGCGCCTGCATGCGCAGGATCATCGCATGGACGAGACCCACGGTGTCGACCACGTGCAGATAGATCCAGCGGCCGGTGCTGATATCGGCCGACTCCAGCTCGTCGTGGCTGTTGGTATAGGCATTGGCGATGCAGCTGCTGCCCGGAGGAACGCCATCGAGCACACCCGGATAAAGCGGCTCCATGAAGACGGTCAGCGTGCCGGGCTGCGAGATCTGCGTGATATCGATCAGCTGGTCGCTGGCGCGCACCTGGCCGGCGGCAATCACGTCCTGCACTTCGGTAACGACGAGCGGAATGATGGTGAAGGGCTTGCCGATGCAGGTCGCCTCCCCGATCATGCCGACCTTCATCACCTGCGTCTCGATCTGGCCGAAGCCGGCCACGAGCCGCGCCCGGCCGGCATCCTCCGGCACCAGGACGCCCGCCGGCCTGAGAAGCGGGTTGACGACTTCGCCGACGCGGAGCGTGAACTGCTGCAACGAGCCTGAGACACCGGCGCGCACCGTGGCCTTGGTGATATCGACTTCCGCCTCCTTCAGCGCCGCTTCGGCGCTCGCCTTCTGCGAAGGCAGCAGCGACTGCAGCTTGGTCTCCAGCGTCTGCTTGTTGGATTGGGCCGCGGTCAACGCACCCTTGCTGCCTTCAAGCGCGACCTGCCGGCGTTCGATTTCGCGCCGGGCGACCACGTTGGGGTTCAACTTGTTGAGTTCGACCTGGGTGTCGTACTCGTCCTGGGCCTGCTGCACGGCCGCCTGGGCCTGCACGATCGCGCCATCGGCGGCGATGAGCTCGGTACGCGAGACGGTCATCTCGGCATCGACTTCGGCAATCTGCCGGCGCGCGACCTCGGCGGCGGCTTCCTCTTCCGAGCTGTCGAGCTTGAACAGCGGCTGGCCGGCCTTCACCTTCTCGAAGCGCGAGACGTAGATCTCGGCAACGCGCCCGCCGGTTTCCGGCAGGACCGCGACCGTACGGAACGCCGCGGTGACGTTCTTCGTCGACGGGTGGAAGTAGAAGATCAGCGTGATCAGCGAGATCGTCAGGATGATGCAGGCTGTGATGCCGTAACGCAGTTCGAACCAGACGGAGTAGATCGTGATCTCCTTGCCGAACCTCCTGCCCTGGACATAGCGGCGGAAGAGATAATCCGGCAGGATGGTCAACATCGAGCAAAGCATGAATTCGAACATGGCTCAGACCTTCCCTTCCACCGACGGCTGTTCTGCAGGTGCGGCCGGATGGTCCGCGGACGGCTCGGGCTCACCCGGCACCGGTTCACTGGCTGGATCCACCTTGCCGGCGATCCTCTCCAGCGAACGGGAGATCGACGAGAGCGGCGACGAAAAATCCGGCAGGTCGATCAACGCCAGAATCAGCGCCGCGATCCAGAAGATGTTGTTGTGCGTGAGCAGCGAGATCAGCCCCAGCACCGCCACCAGTTCGTATTGAACCTTGTGGCTCTTGTGCGCCATGGTTTCCGGCAGCGAATGCAGCCGGAGATAGAAGGTGCCGAGGGCGAAGATCGCCAGGACCATGAAGATGACAACGACGTTGAACAGGACGTCGCTCTGTCCCGGCGCTGTGATGAATGCTGGTAAGTGATGAATGGCAGTCGGATGTATGCTGTCGGACATCATGTCTTCCCCGAGAGAAGATGGACCATAGAATCGCACATTAGCACCCCCAAAAAAAAACAAAACAACAGCTTGCACATCAACCACAACTTGACCTTGCGACGTCACGCACCCTAACAAATCGGCGCACTGCCACGGTGAAGTGCCGCCGGGTTCGAGCAGGATCAAAGCGCCCTTGCTGTTCCCTCGGGAACGGCGTTGCATGTCCGCCCGCCCTAACGCGCGCGGCAGTGTCGCGCCCGCCCATTGCCGCAAGAAGGAGACCGCCATGGCCCAGAATATCTACGACAAGCCGGAATTCTTCGAAGGCTACAGCCAGCTCGGGCGCTCGTTGCATGGCCTTGCCGGCGCTGCCGAATGGCCGGCGATTCGCGCCCAATTGCCGGATCTGTCGGGAAATCGCGTCGTCGATCTCGGCTGCGGCTATGGCTGGTTTTCGCGTTATGCCCGCGAGGCCGGAGCCGCCCATGTGGTCGGGCTCGATCTCTCGGAAAAGATGATCGCCCGCGCCAAGGCCGACACGTCCGATGCTGCGATCGATTACCGCATCGCCGATCTCGACCAGCTCGACCTCCCCGAAGCGAGCTTCGACTTCGCCTACAGCTCGCTCGCCTTCCACTATGTCGAGGACTTCGGCCGGCTCGTCGCCACCATCCACCGGGCGCTCGTGCCGGGCGCCCACTTCGTGTTCACCATCGAGCACCCGATCTACATGGCCTCCCACAATCCCGGCTGGCGGATCGATAACGGCGAACGCACCTGGCCGATCGACCACTATTCCGAGGAAGGACCGCGAACGACCGACTGGCTGGCAAAGGGCGTGATCAAACACCACCGCACGCTCGGCACCACGCTCAACACGCTGATATCAACAGGCTTTGCCATTCGCCATGTCGAGGAGTGGCGCCCGACCGAAGCGCAGATCGCCGAAATCCCGGCACTGGCCGAAGAGGTCGATCGCCCGATGATCCTGATCGTGAAGGTGCAGAAGTAGGGAGGCCATCTCCCAGCCTGGCTTGCAGTCAGTTGGCTGAAAGGAACGCCTCAGTGGCGCCGCCGCGGCAGGCATGAAACGTCCCGATCACAACTGCTTCCCCACTGGAAACATTTGCTTTTCCCCAAAGCGTTTTTCCGGTCTTGCGGTTTGGCGAGGTGAGAGACCGGAAGGACGCAGGCATGGTTTCATTCACGCAGCCGAGGACAAGGGCACGCACCGTCTGAACCCCGCATTCGAGACCGCGCGCGTTCAAGCGGTTTTGCGGGATTTCCCTGAGCCGCTGCTCCACGCCCTTCACCAGAAACCGCACGTCGTCGCCGGAAACCGCGCTTGAGGACAAGAACTGCTGCAGTTTGCTGCGCTCGGCGGAATAGCTGATCTTTGGGCAGGCGCCGGCGGCCTCTACCGCCGCTGCACCAAAGGCAAAGAACAGGAAGACAGCGGCAGAGAGGCAGTTTAGGTGCTGGTATTTCGTCATCGGTTCTTCGGCTTCACGCAATCGCAGAGCGGGAACATAACGAGGAAGACACCACCTAGAAAGTGCATCCAGGACTAGTTCAACCCTTTTCCTTCAACGTCTCCTTCTGGGTGATCAGCCGGGCGCTGTGCTGGCCGCTCAAATAGGTCCAGAACCAGCTCCAGGCAACGGCGAAGCGGCTGCGGGTACCGATCAGGAAGTAGATGTGGGCGATGCCCCAGATCCACCAGGCAAGCGCGCCCTTGAGCTTGAAGCGGCCGAAATCGATGATCGCGGCACGGCGGCCGATGGTGGCGAGACTGCCCTGGTGGCGGTAGCGGAAATCGGCGGGCGATTTGTCGCCTGAAAGCCGCGCGCGGATGACATCGGCCACATAGGCGCCCTGCTGCTTGGCGGCGGGTGCTATGCCCGGCACCGGCTTGCCGCCGTCATAGGTGACGGAAGCCGTATCGCCGATGACGAAGACATCCGCATGGCCTGGGGCCGTGAGGTCATTCCCGACGATTGCCCGGCCGGCGCGGTCGGCCGGGATATCCAGCCAGCGGGCGGCGGGCGACGCCTGGACACCGGCGGCCCAGACGAGCGTGCGGCTGCCGACGAATTCTTCGCCGATGACAACACCCTCTTCGGTGCAGGATGTCACCGGCGTGCCGGTCAGAACCTCGACGCCGAGCCGCTCCAGCTCCTTGACCGCATAGGCAGAGAGATCCCCGCTGAAGGCGGCAAGAATGCGCGGCCCCGCTTCAACCAGGATGACGCGGGCCTGCCGCGTATCGATGCGGCGAAACTCGTCCGGAAGCGTGCGGTGCGCCATCTCGGCGATGATGCCGGCGAGCTCGACGCCGGTCGGCCCGGCACCGATGACGGTGAAGGTCAGCAGTGCAGCGCGCGCGACCGGATCCTCTTCCAGCTCGGCGCGCTCGAAGGCGAGCAGCACCCGGCGGCGGATCGTCGTCGCATCTTCCAGCGTCTTCAGCCCGGGGGCGAACGGCTCCCATTCGTCATGGCCGAAATAGGCATGCGTCGCCCCGGTCGCCAGCACCAGCGTGTCGTAACCAATGCGCTTTCCGTCCCTGAGCACCACGGCCTTTCCGGCCTCGTCGACATCGCTCACCTCGCCGAGAAGCGTCGTCACCTCCGGCCGGTCGCGCCAGAGGCTGCGGATCGGCCAGGCGATTTCCGACGTCGCGATCAGCGTCGTTGCGACCTGATAGAGCAAGGGCTGGAAGAGATGATGGTTGCGCCGGTCGATGAGGGTGATCCTGACCGGCGCGCCGGCAAGCCCCTTGACGAGCTGCAATCCGCCGAACCCGCCGCCGACGACGACCACGTGATGCCTGTCCTGCATGTTTGCTTCCAGCTGGCTGCCCAGCCGGCCTTCCTATTGGACATGCCACAACATTGGGGTTGTGGCGGCCAAGGACAAGCGCAACCACCTCATGCCACCCTTGCAAAAAGTCAAGAACGGCCCCTGATTGCGTTCTCGACGCATCTTGCCGGATTGCCCAGCCGTCAGCGTTCGCCGGGAGCAAGATGCCGGATCCGCGCCACATGTGACCGAATCTCCTGCGCCGTGAAGGGTGAGTGGCGGCGGACCTCGCTTGCCGGATCGAAACCCAGGCCCAACCGCTTTTCCGGTCGCCAGGATCTCGTGGGCCGAATGGGCCGCGGCGCAAACCCGCCGCCACAGGTCGGGCAGACATTTTCGAGAATCCCCTCTACGCAGCCTGCACAATAGGTGCACTCGTAGCTGCAGATGCGCGCATCTTCCGATTCCGGCGGCAGCTCGCAATCGCAAAGCTCGCAGTTCGGCCTGAGTTCAAGCATGTCCGTCTCCAATGAAAGAATGCAAGGGGCAAAACGCCTTGAACTGGCGGCTTTTCCTTGGGTGCGGTTCAGTTTTGACCGGCGTTTTTGCCGATCGGCTAAAGATGCTCCTTCCGCTGGACGGTTGTTTCCGTCCTTCGGTTCTTGAACCAGTCTCCAATGCGTGACCTGATGCCTTGGCTTCGGTCACAGAGTGGCGTTCGGCTCCCGGTTTCCCATTCTCCTGAAAGAGCGCAGCCCAGTCCTGCCGGGCTCGCTAGACGAACATCAGGACAACCGGGATATCGTCGACGCGCTTTCCATGGGGGTGCCGCGCGGCTCATAGGCGCGCTGGTCACGCAGGATCTGGAAGGCGATCGTCAAAAGCTTGCGCGCAATCGCCACGCGCGCCTTGTTGGTTCCTCTGATCTTCAGGTGCTCGTAGTGGGCGCGCAGCTCAGGATCACTGGCGACGGCCGGCGTTACCGCCTCGACAAAGGCCCAGCGCAGCCACTTGTTGCCCTGCTTGATGATCTTGCCGTGGAAGGTCTTGCCGCCAGACGAATAGGTCGACGGCACCAGTCCCGCATAGGCGGCCAGCTTCTTCGGGTTGCGAAAGCGGGATATATCGTCGATCTCCGCCTCGATCAGCCGGGCGAAGAATTCGCCGATGCCGGGGATCGTCTTCAACAGCTTGACGTTGGCATTGGCCTTGGTCAGTGCCCGGATCGTTGTCTCCGACTGCTTGATCCGCCCATCGATGTCGCCGATGAAGGCGAGGCCACGGTCGATCTGGACGCGGTCGATCGCGGAGAGCTCAATCTGCGCCAGCTGGATGCGGCCGGCCTTGCCAAACAGGTCGCCGAGCTTTTTGAACTGGGCCGTCTGCTCCGGATAACGATCAAACACCGTGACGATGCGGTTCTTCGTCATTGTGCGCAGCCGCACGTAAAACATCCGCTCGCGCAGCGCGACACGCAACGCGCGGGCCTTGTCGCTCGGTGCCCAAGCCTCCGGCACCAGATCGGCGCGCAGCAGATGCGCCAGCACCGTCGCGTCGATCTTGTCGGTCTTGATCTTGGCGTCGGCGATCGCCTTGACCTTCAACGGATGGGCGAGAACGACATCATCACAAATGTCGTCGAGCCAGTCGTACATCACCATCCAGTTGCGGGTTGCCTCGACAACCGCATGGCTGTTCTCGCGGTAGCGCTCGAGAAAGCTGTCCAGCGACTGGCGGTCGTTCTTCACCCGGCCGGATCTGAGCGTCTTACCGCTGCTGTCCTGCACCACCAGGTGGCTATAGGATTTGTGGTAGTCGACCCCGATATGGTAATCATAGGACGCAGTCATGCTTCCAACTCCCGTGTTGAGATCTGCAAAACCCCAACAGGATAAGCCGAAAGGCTGGAAGCGTGACTGTCCCTCGATCATCATCGCCATCTCAATGATCCGTTCTCTCAGCGGGCGTGGCCTCTTTCATGCCACCTCCTTTGGCTGCGGATGAAAGCTTCCTCCTTGCTGCCATGGGCACGCACTGGCATAAATGACAATATGCCCTCGTTTTACGCCAAGCCGGATCGAATGACCCGAAATGTCGCCTTCGTGCTCTTTGATCGCACCAAGCTGATCGACGTGACCGGCCCGCTGCAGGTCTTCAACGACGCGCGCACCGCCTCGGGATCGCCGGCCTATGCCATTTCGCTCGTCTCCGAGACCGGCGGGCCGATCGCCACCGACACGGGCGTTGCCCTTGAAACGCGGCCTTTTTCCATTTGCGCATCGGCCCCGCCCGACACATTGCTCGTCTCGGGCGGTCAAAGCGCGCTGGAAGCAGCGAATTCGGATGCGCTGCTCGCCTTTCTCGCCGACATGGCCGGCAAATGCAGGCGCCTCGGCTCCATCTGCCTCGGCGCCTTCATTCTCGCGCGGGGCGGCCATCTCGATGGGCGGCGGGCAACGACCCATTGGGAAGACTGCGAGCAGTTTCGCCGGGATTTCCCGGCAATCGAGGTGCGGGAAGATTCGATCTTCGAGGAGGATCGCGGCATCTGGACCTCCGCCGGCGTCACCGCCGGCATCGATATGGCGCTGGCCATGGTCGAAGAGGACCTCGGCCGCAGCGAGGCCCTGCGGCTGGCGCGTTCCCTGGTGCTTTACGTCAAAAGAACCGGCGGCCAGCGCCAGTTCAGCGCCGCCCTGCATCAGCAGATGACGAGCCGGGGCGACCGCTTCGATGCGCTGGTGGCGGAGATCCGCTCCGATCCCGCGGCCGACCTTTCCGTGCCTCGCCTTGCGGAGATGGCGCGCATGAGCGAACGGAACTTCTCGCGCCTGTTCACGCAGACGATGGGTGCTAGCCCGGCGCAGTTCATCGAGGAACTGCGTGTCGATGCGGCCTGCGAGGCGATCCAGCGAGGCGACGCGTCCGTCTCGCAAGCGCCGTTCCTTTTCGGCTTCGGCAATGCCGAGCGCATGCGCCGCGCCTTTCAGCGCCGCAAGGGCATCTCGCCTTCGGACTACGCGGCTCGCTTCGGGCCAGGCCGCCTGCCGAGCGCATCTTGAGCCGCTGGGGCGACGCCGCGGGCGGCAGGCTCAGGAAGACGAAGGCGCTACCGCAAAAGCGATGTCCTCGACACCATCCACCAGCACGATCTCGTCGCCCAGCGACCATTCGGCGGCCCGTGCTGCCAGACGCGCCGGCACCATCGGCGAACGGCCGGGACCGGGCGGCACGTCATAGGTCGCGTGCGCGTCGTTGGCGAGGATCACGGTGAAGTCCTTCGCCATCGCCGACCGGGCCGTCGCCGCCAGGCACATTTCGGAGAGCATGCCGCAGATCGCGATCGTCTCGACCTTCCCTGCCCGAAGCAGTTCTTCGAGATCGGTACCGTCGAAACCGTCGTCCTTGCGCTTGCGCACCACCGCTTCTCCTGCCTCTGCGGGGAAGAAGAGCTCCCAGCCGTCGGTCTTCGGCTCGTCGGGGGCACCCTCGGGCCCATCGTTCTGCAGGAAGATCACCGGCACGCCAGCCGCCCGCGCCTGCCTCAATAGGACGCCAACGGCCCGCTGGAGGTCGACATGACCCGGCACGGCCTCCGGCCCGGAGATGAAGGCGCGCTGGACATCGACCAGCAGCAGCGCATCGGCAACGTCGCCGTCATTCGCCACACCCGCGTCGTTTGCCTCACCCGTCATTGCTTCCTACTCCGCATAGTCGACCGGCACCGCCGTGCCGCTCTTCAGGATTTCCATCGAGATTGAGGCCGAGACGTCGAAGAGTTCCACCTTGCGCACGATCTGCTTGTAGACCACGTCGTAGTGCTCGACGCGCGGCAACACGACCTTGACGATATAGTCGTAATTCCCGGTCAATCGATGCGCCTCGACGATTTCGGGGATATCGCTGATCGCCCGTCGGAAGGTCTCGATCCACTCGTCCGAATGGTGCGCCGTCTTGATCAGCGCAAAGACCGTGGTCGGCACGCCCATGCGTTCGCGATCGAGCACGACGATGCGCCGGGCGATGTAGCCCGCCTCCTCCAGACGCTGGATGCGCCGCGAACAGGCCGACAGCGAAAGATTGACCCTTTCCGCCAATTCGCCGACGGCGACACTTGCATCCTGCTGCAGCAGCGCCAGCAGCTTCCTGTCTCTCTCGTCAAGCACGCCGATCCCTCCCCCCATTGTCGCTCATTGCCGCCCATGTTTGCACAAATCCAATTCAGCGCGCAAATTTTTCGCGCGGAACCGCATTTTCGTCGCTAACAAAGCGAACCATTCCGGCGGCTTCGGCGGCATAGTTCCGGCCATCGAACAACGGCGTGCCCGGCACGCCCCAGAGTGAAAAAGGAACGGTTATGCGCAAGATTGGTCTGATCGGCGGCATGAGCTTCGAGAGCTCGGCAATCTACTACCGCATGGTCAACGAGGCCGTCCGCGAACGCCTGGGCGGCCTGCATTCGGCCGAAGTGCTGCTGCATTCCGTCGACTTCCAGTCGATCGTCGACCTGCAGAAGGCCGGCCGCTGGGCCGATGCCGCCGAGCGCCTTACCGATGTCGCCCTCGGTCTCGAGGCGGCCGGTGCCGATTGCGTGCTGATCTGCACCAACACCATGCACCTGATCGCAGACGCAGTGCAGGCGGCGGTCAACATTCCGCTGATCAACATCATCGATGAGACGGCCGTGCGCCTGAAGGCTGCCGGCAGCCGCAGGCCGCTGCTGCTTGCCACCCGCTACACCATGGAGCACGGCTTCTATGCAGAGCGCATGCTCAGCCACGGCATCGACATCATGGTGCCGGATGCCGAAGGCCGGGCACTAACCCATAACATCATCTTCGACGAACTCTGCGCCGGCAAGGTGCTGCGCTCTTCCCGCCGGGCGCTGATCGACCTGATCGACAAGGCGGAAGCCCATGGCGCCGACTCCGTCATCCTCGGCTGCACCGAGATCTGCCTGACCCTCGACCCGCGCGCCCTGCCGCTGCCGGGCTTCGATTCCACCGCGATCCACGCGGAAGCCGCCGTCGAGTTCGCATTGAAGAGCCCTGCGCTGGCATGGGCTGCCTGAACGAAAAAACGAAAAAGGCGCAAGCAAAGAGGGCGCAACCCCGCCTTTGCTTGCGTCCGGTCATTCGGCTCTTGGAAGCGGCTGCAGGAAGATGCGGTCGTAGCTGAGGAAAGGCGGATCATCCGCATACCGCGCATTGGCCGCAATGCCATCCGGATCTTCAGCAACCTCACGGCGATAGCGCCGATACGCCTCCTCGTCCGGAAAGGTGAAGAGCGCCACGGCGACATCACCACCGCCCTCCGCGCCGACGCCGGGGAAACTCGTCGCGATGCCTTCGGGCTTTTCGCGCGGGATGAAATAGCCGTGATGTTTGCCGCCGTGACGCTCGATCAGGGTCATCCAGGTTTGGGCATAGGCCTCGAATTCCGCCAACCGGCTTTCATCGAGCCGGTAGCGAATTTCGCAGGTGACGGGACCTTCTACCATCAGGCTTCGTCTCCCTTGTGCCCAGGCCTCGCCCCGCGAAGACCGATGCAATTGCCCCAGGGATCCCGCACCTGGCACATCCAGTACCCCTCCTGTATCACCATCGGCCCGCGATACAGATGCGCGCCGAGCGCTTCGAAATGCGCAAGCGCACGGTCGAGATCGTCGACCGCCCAATAGACGACGGAGCCTGCAGCACCGCTCGTCACCTTCTCGTCCGCCTGGACGATTTCGAGATCGACGGCGCCGATCCGCAAGTAGCTGAAATCGAATTCGTCGAGCCGAAACCGCTCCGCTTCGGGGAAGGCACTGGCGTACCAGGCAAGGCCCGCTTCCGGATCCGGAACATGCACGAGAATTGCCGCCACACCGTTGGTCATCGCACGCTCCGCATTCACAATTCCGACCGGCAACCCCTGCCGTCCAAACCTCCCTACAGGATTCGCGGCCACCTTCACGGTGGAAACTGCGCCCCCCACCTCTTAGGCGCTCACCGCTTTCGATGGTCCGACCGACAGGCGCTGCGGGCGCGTGCCGATCGCCGGCCAGTCGCATTCGGCTAGTCCCGCCGGCTTGAACGGATCGACCAGCGTGCCTGAGACGATCGAGGCGAGCAGCGCCTGCATCGGCGGCGTGCGCGCGACCGTGGCCACCAGCCTGTCACGCAGCCAGGCGAGAGCCGTGGCGTCCGACTGGTAGAAGGGCGTGAAGAGGAGCGACAGCAGCTGGAACAGCGCGACGTGATTGCGGCGTGCCGCGGCATGGGCGGCAAGTGCGGCATCGAGATCGCCAGCGGTCTCCAGCGCATGCGAAAGCGCTGCGACGTCGAGCAGCGCCATGTTCGCCCCCTGCCCGAGTTGCGGGCTGGTCGAATGGGCGCTGTCGCCGACAAAGGCGATACGGCCGGAGACGGGCGGGCGCATCGTACGATGCGCATAGCGCGCCAGCGTCAGTTGCTCCCAGTCGGTGATCTGATCGAGCAAGGGCGCACAATCCGGCCAGTAATCGCGGATACGCGCCTTCCAGCGGTCGAGACCGGCCTGCCGCACGGCGTCCGCGTCCGTGACCCTCAGGCTCCAGAAGAAGGCGACCCGCTCCTTTTCGCCGACCCGAGCCCGGCCCGCCGGCAGGATCCCGATCATCACCTTCGCCTGGTCGTAGCGCTGCACCAGGGCGTGGGGATCATGGACGAGCCCGTCGCTGTCGAGCGTCGCCCAGAAGGCACCATAGGTGAGCTCGCGCACCTTGGGCGCGACAGTGGAGCCGGCCGAAAGCGTCGAGCGCGCACCGCTCGCGTCGATCACCAGATCATAGGCGCCCGCCTCGCGCGCCCCTTCATCCAGCAGTACGGCCTTGTCGCCTGCCATGCGAACATCGCTCAGCGTGACGCCGGTGCGAACCGGCAAGTCGGCGGCGACCACAGCGTCATGAAGCGTATTGAACAGTGCAGCGCGCTGCACCGCCAACCCGAAGCGGCCACCGGCCAGCGCGTCGTAGCGCACATCAAGCACCGTGCGGCCGGATTTGGCATCGGCACCATAGAGCCGGTGGATCCGGCTGCCGAGCGCAAGCATCGGCTGCAACAGGCCGAGCGCGTTCAGGACCGTCAGTCCCGTCGGCTGCAGCATCAGGCCGGAACCGACCGGCGACGCCTCGGCGAACCGCTCGAGGATTTCCACCCGATGCCCCTGCCGCGACAGCATCAGCGCCGCCGCGAGCCCCGCCGGGCCGGCGCCCGCAATGCCGATGTTCAATGGTCTCATGATCCCTCGAGCTGGGCGCGCTATCAGGCGAAACGGACTCGCTTCATTGGCAAACTATAGGGAAAATCAAGGTGCTAGCGCAAGCCTGCACGACGGGACACGGCGTCGCGCGTCGCAACCGCCCCCTCATCCGGCCTGCCGGCCACCTTCTCGCCGCAAGCGGGGCGAAGAAGACTCGCGGCATCCACTCGCTTCATCCTCGCTTGCCGCAAAAGTGCAACCGCCTCGTCTATGCAGTGGGCGCCTCGGTTACCCTGACGGCAGCTCAGTTTGACAACACCGAAAAGCGGGACACGTCCCCTCTCCCCGCCTACGGGGAGAGGGTTAGGGTGAGGGGCAACTCCCGCGAACGATCGCCAGGAAACGAGAGATGACGGCGCCCGAGAGGAGCGAGCGAGCTGCCCCTGCAACCTCCAGCGCCTCAGGAACGCGCCTACGCCTCCGCGTCATAAACCTCGCGTGCGGCGCGGATCGCTCCGTGGTTTTCCACCGACCAATCGACGAAATGCTTGAGCAGGCCGAGCAGCGAGCGGCCGAGATCGGTCAGCGCATATTCCACGCTCGGCGGCTGGGTCGGGTAGACGGTGCGCTGGAGATAGCCGTCGCGCTGCAGGTCGCGCAGCGTCTGGGTCAGCATGCGCTGGGAGATGTCCGGGATCAGCCGGCGAAGCTGCGAGAAGCGCAAGGGACCGTCGGCCAGCGACAGGATCATCAACGAATTCCACTTGCCGCCGATATTGTCCATGACATCGCGAACCGGGCAATTCTCCATATCCATCGGCACGCCGCAGATGATCGCCACGCGCTTGCCCTTCACCTCGCCCGTCACCTTGTTCATAGGCGGTACCCTTCCTGTTACCACGAGAGAAAAAACTGCCTCCTTTACAGCTCTATCGAGATTACTAGATAAGAGCAAGTCTCAAAAAGAGACCATGCGGCCAGCACCTCCTCCCAGGCGGCCGGCCGTAACCGGCGGGGTGGGCAAACCCGATCTCGCCGCTCAATTCCGAAAGAGGAAAAGGAAGACATGTCCGATACATTGCTCGTCACCGGTGCAACCGGCCAACTCGGCAAGCTCGTGCTCGATCAGCTTCTTGGCTCCGGCGTCGAGCCGGGCCGGATCATCGCCACCAGCCGCGACACAGCAAAGCTTGCCGACTACACGGCCAGGGGCGTTCAGGCCCGCGTCGCCGATTTCGACGACGCGGCGTCGCTCGACAAGGCCTTTGCCGGCGCCGACCGGATCCTGATCATTTCGACCGACGCGCTGGACCAACCGGGCAAGCGGCTGAAGCAGCATCTGGCCGCCGTAGCGGCCGCACGGAAGGCAGGTGCGAAGCACATCCTCTACACCTCGATGCCGAGCCCCGAGACATCGGTCATCCCCTTTGCGCCCGACCACCTCGGCACCGAAAACGCCATCAAGGCGACCGGCATCCCCTACACCATCCTGCGCAACGGCTGGTACATGGAAAACCTGTTCATGGCGCTGCCGCATGCGCTTGAAACCGGTCAATGGTATTCCTCCTCGGGTGAAGGCCGCCTCGCCCATATCGCCCGCGCCGATGCCGCCAAGGCCGCTGCAGCAGCGCTTGCCGCAAGCACGAACGAGAGCCGCACCTACACTCTGACCGGCGGCGAGCAGCGCTCGACTGACGAGATCGCAGCCCTCGTCGCCAAGGCAACCGGCAAGCCGCTTGGCGTCGTGCACATTTCGGACGATGCCCTTGCGGGTGGCCTGAAGGGCGCCGGCCTTCCGGACTTCCTGATCCCGATCGTCGTCTCCTTCGACGCCAACACCCGCGAAGGCCACATCGCCATGGTGACGAACGACGTGACATCGCTGACGGGCGCGACGCCGGTGAAGCTCGGCGCCTTCCTGGAGGCGAGCAAGGCGCGTCTTGCCGGCTGAGTGATAGCGACCACGATGATAAGAGCCCGGCCGTTTGCGCCGGGCTCTCGAAAGACCTCTCCTATGCCGCTGCTGCCTGGCGCGCGCGCCGCTCCTGCCGGCGAGACAATTTCGTCGCGGTCTCCGCCGCAGTTTGTTCTTGATTTGTTCACGTTTGCGTTCTATGAATCCCCCCGACTTCACCGCTGCAAAAGGGGAAATCATGAGCGTTTACTTGACCGTCGGCGCATTGGATTCTGCCAGGTCCAATGCCTTCTACGATGCCGCCCTGGCGACGATCGGCTGGAAAACGCACACGGAATTTCCGGACTGGCGCGCCTACTCCGAAGGCGGAACCGGCAATGGTCCGGTGTTGTGGGTCTGCAAACCCTTCAACAATGAACCGGCGAGCGCTGGAAATGGCTCGATGGTCGGTTTCATGGTCCAGTCCCGTCGGGAGGTCGACGCTTTCTACCAAGCCGCCATGGCCAATGGCGGAACGGATGATGGCGCCCCCAACCCGCGGCCGCATTATGGGCCGCACTGGTACGCCGCCTACATGCGCGATCCCTCCGGAAACAAGATTTCCGTCGTCTATAACGGTTAGTGCATCGCCGCCTTGGCAGGGCACGAACCGAGGATCCGCATCAGCGAGGCCGGTGTGGGAAGGCTCGTCACGTGGCCCTGCCCGGCGGTTGCCACCGCCTACCGTATGGCTTCCACCGGCGCGGCATCGGCCCTGAGCGCAAGCTCAGCAAGCACGAGCGCGCCGACGCCAGCCAGAAAGAAGCCGGCCGAAAGATTGAGCGCCGTGCCATCATAGAAAGCGCCCACCACAATCGAAAACACGGTCGCCACAAGGCTGGAGCCGGAGGCGATCAGCGACGCGCCGAGCCCTGCAACCTGCCCCAGGGAGCGCATGGCCATGGCATTGAGATTGCCGAACAACACGCCGACCGCAAAGAAGGCGGCAAAGCCCAACATCAGCAGCACCGTCAGCGGCGGACGCCCGCCCCAGAAGAGGGATGCCGCGAGCATCGCCAGTCCTGCGGCGGCCAACCCCAGAAAGCCCCGTCGCGCCATGACCTCCGCACCGAAGCGCTGCACGAGCTTGGCATTGAGGAACGAAGCAAGCCCGATGCCCGTCGCCAGCATGGCGAAATAGAGCGGGAAGGTCTGGCCGATCCCATAGGCGTCGAAGAAGAGGTCGGCCGCCGTGCTCAGATAAAGAAGCTGCGCGCCAAAGACGAGCCCGGTCGCCACGATCAGCAGCGACACCCTCCGATGCGACAGGATGCGCCGCCCATTCGCGAGCAGAAGCCGCGGCCGAAAGGGAATGCGTTTGTCCATCGGCAACGTTTCGGGCTGTCGCATCACCAGCCACAGCCCGAGAAACCCCGCCACGCCGAGATAGACGGCAAAGACGCTGCGCCAGCCGGCTAGAGTGATGATGCCTTGCGCCAACGTCGGCGCGAGCATCGGCACGAGAATGAACAGCGTGAACATGAAGGACATGACGCGCGCCATCGCGTCCCCCTCGAACTGGTCGCGGATCATCGCCCTGGTCGCAATCTTCGGCCCCGAGACCCCGATCCCCTGCAGGAACCGGCCAAGGATCACCATCTCCAACGAACCCGCGGCAAACGCGATCACGGTTCCGATCCCATAGACGCCGAGCCCCAGAACAAGGGCCCTCTTCCGCCCCATCGCGTCCGAGAGCGGCCCGAGCAGCAGCTCTCCGAACGCCATGCCGAGGATGAAAAGCGAGATGATGTGCTGGGTGGAGAGTGGCGGCGCGACGCCAACGTCGGCGCCGATCTGCCGCAAGGCCGGCAACAGGGCGTCGATGCTGATCGAGGTGAGCGAGGTCAAAAGCGCATAGAGGGCGATGCGCTCGCGGAAGCTGGTGGGAGATGTCATGGGCGGCACACAAGGGAAAATCTGGATTCGACCTATAGCAGTCCGCGCGCGGGTTTGCGCGCGCCAGTCGAAAGGTCGACCGCGAGAATCTGGGTTTTACAGCTGTTTTGCGACTGGCGTTGCCGGAAGGTCGACCTCCGCTGCAGGATATCTGCGGGCTCACGCGCTCAGGTGTGCAACATCCGCCAGACGTACAACTGCCCGATTCCGGAAGAAATCATCCTGGCGCAGATGCGTGATGCTGCCGGATTTCGCCGGGAAACTGAGAAAGCCCGTCGCCTCGACCGGAACCCGCATCCAGGCGGCGATGACGAGCGTCAGCGTGAAGCCATGGGTGACGATGATCTGTGTTTCGCAAGGCCGCGCCACGATCGCTTCGACACAAGGATAGACGCGAAGCGCCACATCTCGTCGGGTTTCCGCACCTTCTATTCCGCAATCATGATCCAGCCGATTGTCGTCAGGCGCCGGGGAGTAGCGCGCATCGAGCCAGGCCTGCGGCTTGCCGCCCGCGACACCATAGCTGATTTCCCGGAGATCGGCGGTTTCCGTGACCGACCGCGACAGGCGCGCGGCGATCGCCGCCGCGGTTTCTGCAGCGCGCAACAGATCCGAACTGTGGATCTCCAAATCACACGAACCGACGAGAGTCGCCAGGCGTTCAGCGGTCGCTTGCGCATCCCGTCTGCCGCGCGCCGTCAGGCCCGTGTCATACCAACCGCCCACCTTGCCTTCCAGGTGATGGACGGATTCCGTGTGGGTGACGACAAAGAGGTCCTTCATGACTGAGCGTTCAAGGCGTTGCGGACGGGTACCCGAAAAAGCGCGGCGCCACCGCACAAGAGCGCTGAACCGTGCCAAACTCTGCCGGCGCTCCAATCGCGATGGAACGCCGGACTGTCATGATGCGGAGGCGCAGTGCGCCTCAGACTTCCTGGCCGCAGGCGCGGCGGAAGCGGCGCACGGTTTCGGCCATGCCATATTCAAGCGCATCCGCCGTCAGGCCGTGGCCGATCGAGACTTCGGCAAGGTTCGGAATGTGTCTGGCAAGCAAGGGCAGGTTGGCGACCGTCAGGTCGTGCCCGGCATTGACCTCGAGGCCAAGCTCGGCCGCCATCGCCGCCGTACGGCCGAGTTCGCCGGCGATCTTCTCCGCCTTTTCCGGATCGTCGTAGCAGCCGCCATAGGGACCGGTATAGAGCTCGATGCGGTCGGCGCCGGTTTCCTTGGCGATGCGCAGCGCCTCCTGGTCCTCGTCGCCATCGGCAAACAGCGAAACGCGGAAGCCCTTCTTCTTCAGCCGGCCGACGACGTTGCCCAGCAGGTTGTGGTTCTTGTGGAAGTCCCAGCCGTGGTCGGAGGTGGCCTGCGCCGGATCGTCGGGCACCAAAGTCACCTGCTCCGGCCGATGCGTTTCCACGAGGCCAAGGAACTCCTCGTTCGGATAGCCTTCCATGTTGAATTCCGTCTCCGGAAACGCCCCGTCGATCAGGTCGCGGATCGGCTGCAGATCGCTGAAGCGGATGTGGCGCTGGTCGGGACGCGGATGCACGGTAAGACCGGCAGCCCCCGCTTCGAGCGCAATCCGGCCCAGCGCAGTGACGGAGGGCCAGGGCAGATCGCGCCGGTTGCGGAGCATTGCGACGGCATTCAGATTCACGGACAGTTTTGCAGGCATGTCTGAACTTTCCAGAAAGCGGACCCTGAAGCGGCCCGGACGCAGGCAATGTGGTTGCAATGTTCTACTGCATAATTGCCGAAACCAGAAACGGTTTGAGGTCCGATTATGCAGCAATTCCAACGAGGTCGCAGAAGCACGATGCGGCGTTTGCGCGCGGTTCGTTTGTCGGCTTTGTCTTGACCAAGTCTTGACAATCGCCATCTCTAATATGCGAGAAGGCTCAATCATGAGCGGCGAAAATGGCCGTGTGGGCCTCCGCTACCATCTGCCACAGGACGAACAGGCGCAATTTTCAGGTTTATTTCAGAAAAAACTCAAACTTGGCGTCTACTACCCCTGACAACCACCTTTTTTGGGCTTAACTTTCCGAATCAGATCGAATGGCCCAGCCCGTGCCGCGATCGCATTTCATAGATTTTAATTCATATGACCCTGGAGCAAGAACCGATGATGACGGTCGAAAGACCCTGCGACGAGACGATTCGGCGGGCGCTCCGCCGTATCCTCGAAAGCAAGGCTTTCGCGCGTTCAGAGCGCCTCAGGGCCTTCCTCTCCTATGTGGTCGAGAAGGAGATGGCCGGCGAAGGCCATCAGCTCAAGGGCTATTCGATCGCGATCGACGTCTTCGACCGCCCCCAGGCCTTCAACGCCGACAGCGACCCGCTCGTGCGCGTGCACGCCGGTAAACTGCGCAAGCTGCTCAAGGCCTTCTACGAGGGCGACGGGGCCGATGACGAATGGCGGATCGCCATTCCCAAGGGCACCTATGTTCCGGAGTACCAGCGCGCCCGCAACGAGGAAGAGCATCAGGCCGCCGCGTCGCCCCGACAGCCGAAGCCGACGAAGCGACGCTTCGCCGGGCACCGGCCCGCCTGGCCGCCGGCGCCCTTCTCCTCGCCGCTTTCGGTGCTGACCGTGCTGCCGCTGCTCCTTTTCGCGCCCATGCCCTCGCAGGAGATGACGTTGGACATCGACGCGCAGGCAAAGCTCTTCAACGCGCGCCACGCGACCGAGCGGGTACTGCCCTCGGTGCAGGTGACGATAGCCGGCGTCGAAAATGACGATGCCAAGTCTTTTGCCACGGCGCTTCGCCTTGCGGCCCAGCGCCACAAGACGCTGGCCCGCGCCACCGATGGCGACACCGGCCGCCCCGTATCGCGCAATTCCGCCCTCTCCTTCACCGTGCAGGTGACCTGGTACGATGCGCCGGCACAGGGCATCCGCGTTACCCTCTCCCATGATGGCGAGAACGTGCCCCTGCGTCAGGACTTCATCACCTGGAAGCGGCTGGAATCGGAGCCGGACCTGCTTTACGAGAGCATGTCGCTGGCGTCGGAACTGTTTTCACTCGACGGCGAGATCTACCAGCACGCCCGCCAGGAGCAGATCGAAAGCCCGCTGATGGGCTGCATGGCCGCCACCCAGCGCTATCGCAAGCACCTGACGCGCGATGCCTTCGAGGCGGCCTGGTCCTGCCAGCAGCAGCTGTCGCCACTGCGCGGGGACGAGCCGCTGTTCATCCTGAGCTCCAACAGTCCGCTCAAGGTAATCGGGCACTGACCTTGTCAGCCCGCGGGCCGCGTCTTCGAGGACGCGGCATTTTCACCGTAACACCATGAATTGATGCATGTTTTCCGGATCATCGACGACGGGCAACGGCCACGGTTCGGCCATTCGGGGAGCGGTCGTCAGCCTACAATATTAAAGACTGGTCATGTATTCGATTCGCGTATACGGTGCACGCATGCGTTGGGAATGGATGCCTGGTTGCTCGTCAGGCAAGCATCGAAGTCCAGAGTAACGCCGCGTCGTCCACGCGGGATGCCCCAGCCGAGCAGCAGGCACTGTCGTTGTCGGTCAACGAGTGGCTCAGCACGCGGACAAGGATCCGCACCTGTGAGAAACCCGGTGATTGCCGCCGCTTCCGGACGTGGACTGCGCCTCCCTGGGTCGGTCTCGATCCAGGCAAAATATGCGGAAAATCAAACGTTACAGAGACAACGCGCTGGATAGGCGCGGCCTGTAGACCGGGGACAATCGATATGCCGCGAGATCACTGGAAATACGAAGGCATGCTGGCCGCGCCTGACCGCGGCGGCTTCCTGCCCATTCTTCCCCTTCCCCACCACGACCCGACGACGCCGCTGGCGATTGCCGACATGGCCGATGCCTTCGGCGTCACCCATCGCACCCTGCACTTCTACGAGGAGAAGGGACTTCTGACCGCCGCCCGCATGGGGCCGATGCGGATTTATAACGAAGAACACATCCGCCGCATGGCCGTCATCAACGCCTGTCGTGAGATCGACATGCCGATCGCCGCCATCCTGGAGCTTTTGACCGGCCTTGCCGCGACCGAGGATCAGGCGGATGCCGACCGGTTGTTTCGCGAAGCGCTCCTGGCGCGGCGCCGGGAACTGGCGGCCCAGCAGGCGAACCTTCGCCGCCAGATGCAGCGCATCACCGAATTGCTCGAAAGCGGCGATGGCAGCGGCCCCGAGGCGGACGATGATGACCATGTCCACCTGTCTCCGATAGAGAGCGAATGCCTGACCTTCATGGCCGAAGGCTATCCGGCCCCGCGCATCGCCCGCCTGATGGAGATGGATGTCGCGGCGGCCCTCACGCTCGAAGCCGGCATCATCCGCAAGTTCGGCGCCAACAACCGCTTCCAGGCAATCGCCAAGGCCGTGATCGCCGGCATGATCACGGCGGAGTAGCCGAAGCGGCCTTCAGCGGTCGACGCCTCGCCCAACCGCGTCGCGGCGCAGTGCCGTTGTGCGCAGCTCGTAGAGCGACCAAGGTTCCTCCTGGTGGCCGGTCGCACTGCCGTTTGGGTCGCGATTCTCGCGGGAACGGCGACAATGGGATGTCTTCAACGGCACGCTCATGTTACGAGGCGCTGAAACGACACACGTGAGATACCCCGATGCTTCCCTGGATCCAGCTAGACCGCGCAACCATTCCCGGCGACGGCGACGAGTTGCGCCTGAAGCAGCGCGGCCAGGAATTTTCGATCATGCTCGGTTCGACTGAACTGATGAACAGCCGGCTGAGCGGTTCGGAAGAAGCGCTGGCGACGCTCGCCTACGAGCGGATCGCCGGCCGAAAAAACATGAGCATGCTGATCGGCGGGCTCGGCATGGGGTTCACGCTCAGGGCTGCCCTCGGCGTTCTGCCGGAAGATGCCCGGGTGACCGTCGCCGAACTCGTGCCGGCCGTGGTCGACTGGGCACGCGGGCCGATGGCCGAACTCCACAAAGGCACGCTCGACGACCCCCGTGTCGATATCCATATCGGTGACGTCGGCGCGCTGATCCGCGCGAAGAAGGCGGCCTATGATGCCATCCTGCTCGATATCGACAACGGCCCGGATGGCCTGACGCGCGCCTCCAACGACAGCCTCTACAGCCATACCGGTCTTCGCGCCGCGCAGGCTGCGCTACGCCCGAATGGTGTTCTGGCCGTCTGGTCGTCCGCGCCGGACAGCGCCTTTACCCGCCGCCTGCGTGAAGTCGGCTTTGCCACGGACGAGGTGAATGTGCGCGCCAACGGCAAACGTGGCGGTGCCCGCCACGTGTTGTGGATGGCGACCAAACGCTGAAGCAGCCCTTCCCCGTAACAGCCGTCAGCGAACGATGGTCAGCCGCTCTGCTGCCCGCGTGATCGCGGTATAGAGCCAGCGTTCCCGCGTATCGCGAAACGCCCAGCTTTCGTCGAAGAGCACGACATTGTTCCACTGCGAGCCCTGCGCCTTGTGCACCGTCAGCGCATAGCCGTAGTCGAACTCGTCGTAGCGCTTGCGCGTCGTCCAGGGAATCTCGCCCTCGACATCCTCGAAGGCAGCCTTCAACAGCTTGATCTTGGCAGCCCCCCGGTCCATGTCGTCGTCTTCCGGCCGGATCATCAGGTTGATGCCCGGCTTCACCGTCTCCTTCGAAGAGCTCATCACCTGCCAAAGCGAGCCGTTGAGCAGGCCCTTGGCCGGGTCGTTCCTGAGGCAGACGAGTTTGTCGCCGGATTGCGGGTAGTCGCTGGTAAAGCCCTTGAGTTCGCGCAGACGCTGGTTGTAGCGCCGCCGGGTCTTGTTGGTGCCGACCAGCACCTGGTCGGCTTCGAGCACCAGTTCCTGGTTGACCTGGCCGCGACCGATCACATGCGTGGTGCCGTAGTCGCCATGCATGATCTCCTTGCCTTCGCGCACCTGCATGGCGAGCTGGATGATCGGATTGTCGCGCGCCTGGCGGTGAATGTCCGTCAGCAGGTAGTCCGGCTCCTGATTGGTGAAGTAGCCGCCGCCCGATACCGGCGGCAACTGGCCGGGGTCGCCGAGCACCAGGATCGGCGTGCCGAAGCTCATCAGGTCCTTGCCGAGCGCCTCGTCCACCATCGAGCATTCGTCGACGATGATCAGCGCCGCCTTGGCAACCGGGCTCTGGCGGTTGATCGAAAACATCGGCGCTATCGAGGTCTTGCCGGTCTCCTCGTCGGAAACTTCCTCTTCGCCGCGCGGACGATAGATCAGCGAATGAATGGTCTTGGCGTTGCTTGCGCCCTTGGAGCGCAGCACCTGCGCGGCCTTGCCGGTGAAGGCGGCAAACAGCACCTCGCCGTCGACATGTTCGGCGAAATAGCGCGCAAGCGTCGTCTTGCCGGTGCCGGCATAGCCGAACAGCCGGAACAGCGGCGAGCGGCCCTCTTTCAGCCACTGCGAAACGGCCTTGAGGGCCTCATCCTGTTGCGGTGCAAATTGCATGAGGCTGAGTGTCAGGATTCGGGCGGCACAAGCAAGCCCGGATTTGTGGGCGACCCGGACCACCTGGCGGCGGCTTTGAGGATGTCTCCCGTTCCCGTGGGAGTTTTCCTCGTGAAATCAATGGTTTTCGACGTGATTGCAGTTATCGCCTCGCTCACGCCGAAGATCCTTTGTTCACGTTTTTTTCTCATCACCGGGCTTCGTTACGCGGCCACGAGCCTCTGCGGCAGGGGCGGCGGCGTCATCACCCGCACTTGCGGCCGACGATCGCTGTGGCACTTTCTTGCCTTGCCCCTTGAATGCACCGCCGCATTGTTGCTAACGAGCAAGGCGTGATGGCGCCGCGATCCGCCGCTATAGCGTGGCGCTGCCGTGATCACCATTGCTCGAAGCCCGTTGAGGCCGGCCACCGATGGCCGCTCCCGCCTTTCGGGGCCACGCCGGAGAATGCCTGTGACGACCGACAAGCCCAAAGCCGCGTCCTCTCCGGAAAAGGTCGGCATCGGACGGCTGGCGCCGTGGCTGCAGTGGTGCCTGCTCTCGGTCGTGTCCCTCGTCTTTGCCACCTGCTTCGAGTTCATCGGCATTCCCGCCGGCCTCTTGATGGGGCCGATGCTCGCAGCCGTTCTCGTCGGCCTGAACGGCGGCACGATCCGCCTGCCGCGCCAGCTCTTCTTCTGCGTGCAGTTCATCCTGGCGATGATGATCGCCGGCGCCGTTACCCCGGGCATGCTCGTCACCTTCTCCGGCAACTGGCCGCTGTTCCTCGCCGTCGTCCTGTCGGTCATTGCCGTCAGCACTCTGTGCGGCTGGGTGATCACCCGCATGCGCATCCTGCCGGGCACGACCGCGATCTGGGGCTCTTCTGCCGGTGCTGCCTCGACCATGCTGTTGATGGCGGATGCCTATGGCGCCGATGCCCGCCTCGTCGCCTTCATGCAATATCTGCGCGTCGTCTTCGTCGCCAGCACCGCGACCGTGGTGGCGCATATGTGGGTCACCAGCACCGAGGCCGAACAGACCACCCATTGGTTCGCGCCGGTCGCGGGCCTGCCTTTCCTCGAAACCATCGCCGTCGGGCTGGGGGCAGCACTAGCCGGCCGGTTCCTGCGTGTGCCCGCCGGTGCCTTCCTGCTGCCCTTCCTCATCGGCGCGGCGCTCAATGTCAGCGGCGTGATGACAACCGTGCTGCCGCAATGGCTGCTGGGGCTCTGTTATGCCCTGCTCGGCTGGAACATCGGCCTCGGCTTCACCCGGCAGATCCTCGTCCACGCACGCCGCGCTCTGGTGCCGACGGTCATCTCGATCATCGTGCTGATCTCTTTTTCCGGCCTGCTCGCCGTCCTCCTGATCAAGGTCGTAGGCATCGATCCGCTCACCGCCTATCTCGCCACCAGCCCCGGCGGATTGGACTCGATCGCGGTCATTGCCGCTTCCAGCAACGTCGATCTGTCCTTCGTCATGGCGCTGCAGACCGCCCGCCTGCTGATCATCACCATGATCGGCCCGGCGCTCGCCCGCTTCGTCGCCGATCGCGCCTGAGGCGCGCCGATTGGCGCTTGCACGCCTATCCTGGGGTTGAAACACGGGCGGCACCGCCGCCGATCGTGGTTTTCCGGCAGCATTCCCCTCCTCTCGCCTTTTCACCAGTTCTCCGGGAATAAATCCGCCACGCACCGTGTCTTACGGCTGGATCTGCACCATGCGGCTCTCACGGAAGCGGAACGAGGAGGCATTCGGCCGTTTCCGGATAGGAAAATCATCTTGAGGAAGGACAATTGCCATGAGAACGTTTCCACTGACGATCGCCATGCTGCTTGCCGCCACTGTCACGGCCTTTGCCGCGCCGCCGGTCAAGGAAGTTGAATCGGCCAAAGGCAAGGTGCTGGCCGACGAAAACGGCATGACGCTCTATACCTACAAGGACGACCATGGTGGCAAGTCCAGTTGCTACGACGCCTGCGCCAAGAACTGGCCGCCGTTCCTGGCGGAAGCCAGCGCCAAGGCGGACGGCGCCTATACGCTCGTCGAGCGCAAGGACGGCAAGAAGCAATGGGCCAAGGATGGAATGCCGCTCTATTTCTTCGTCAAGGACAAGAAGATGGGTGACATTGCCGGCGACGGCATGAAGAAGGGCGAGTGGAATGTCGCCAAGCCGTAGTGGCGGAAATGCGGATGCGGGGGCCGACGGCCCCGCATCCGACCGGTTCGAGGAGGATGTGCTGGCCCTGGTGCCGGCGCTGAGGCGCTATGCGCGCAGCCTCGTGCGCTCGGACCCGGATGGCGAGGACCTGCTGCAGGACTGCGTGGAGAAGGTGCTGGCGCGCCGCGCACAGTGGCGCGGCGTCAACCTGCGCGCCTGGGCCTTCACCATCATGACCAATCTCGGGCGCAACCGGCACCGCTACCTTGCCATGCACCCGCAGGTCGCACTGGATGAAGATCTGGGGCTGGAGGCGGAGAACCGCGAAAGCGATCCGCTCGAACGCTCCAGGCTCGAACGGGCGCTGAACGGCCTTTCCTCGGATAACCGTTCGGTGCTGATGCTCGTGGTGATCGAAGGATACCGCTACCAGGACGTGGCCGAGATGATGGCCATTCCGATCGGCACCGTGATGTCGCGGCTGTCACGCGCCCGACGCCAGCTTGCCGAAGCCATGAAGGACGACAATGTGATCAGCATGCGGAGACCGAAATGACGGAAGATCTCAACACTGTCTCCGAAGACGACCTGCACGCCTATGTCGACGGGTTCGCGACCCCACAGGAACGCGAACGGATCGAGCAATGGCTGGAGCGCAACCCCGCCCGCGCCGAAGAAGTCCGGCAATGGCAGGCGCAGGCGGTAGACCTTCGTTCGCTCTTCGGCGGTTACGCGCGTAGCGACGCACGCGATCGCGCCTTGCTTTCAAGCAGCAGCAACGACCCTTCGCAGGCGCTCCCGAGCAAGGGCACCCGATCCGTCACCGGCCGTCTGCGCGCCATCGCCGCCGGCCTCGCCCTCTTTGCCGCCGGCGGGCTTACCGGCCTCTACGCGCCGTCCCTGCTTTCAGCAGATGGCGCCGACCGATCGATCGAGACCGCCGACAGCCTGCCGCGACAGGCGCAATCGGCCTTCCTGGTCTATGCCAGCGAAGTACGCCACGCCGTCGAAGTCGGCGCCGACGATCAGAGCCATCTTGCCACCTGGCTCGGAAAACGCCTCGACCATCCGCTGACGATCCCCGACCTCTCCTCGCTCGGCTTCTCGCTGGTCGGCGGCCGGCTGCTGCCGGTCAACGGCAAGGCGGGCGCGATGTTCATGTATGAGGATGGCACCGGGCGCAGGCTGACCGTTCTTCTCGGCCGCAACGACGACAACCGCGAAACCAGCTTCCGCATCGACAGCTCCGAAGGCGTCGAAACCTTCTACTGGATCGACGGCCCGATCGGCTACGCCGTCACCGGCGAGGTGCCGCGCAATCTGCTGCAGCAGGTGGCTGACGAATGCTACCGTCAGTTCGACAAGAACGAGGCGACAGGAAGCTGAGACGGCGGCGTGCCGCCTCAGGCGCGTTCCGGCCCGCTCAGAAAAAGCCGAGCAGCTTGTAGCGGGTCTTGCGACGCGCGTCGTTCCAGAACATGCGGATCAGCAGGAACTTCGTCCACGGCGACATCGGCGGCAGCTTGTCCTTCAGCCGGTAGCAGCCGACCGTATACTCCCAGCGCTGCGAGAACTTTTCCCGGAAGGTCTTTGCACCATAGCGCTGTTGTGATCCCGATCCCTCGATGAAGTGAAATTCGGGCCCCTCCACATAGGCGACGAGATCGCGCACCACGAACTCCGTGACGATGTAGGAGGCGCCGGTCCAGGGATAGCTGAACTCCGCATAGCGCCGAAGCAGGATCTCCAGGCTGCCTTGCGAGCGGTAGATGCCGTACACCCATTCGGACGGATAACTCAGATTGCGCGGGATGGTGCCGTCGCGCACGCGCTGGGCAAAATTGAAGACATCGCGGTTGGGGCTGGCAAGGCGCCCTTTGCCGTCTTTGAACCGCCTGACGTCCGAAACTCCGAGCAGCTTGGTCTTGTCCGCGTCCAGGGCGGCAACGAGGCGCGACAGATAGTCGAGCGTCGAAAAGTCGTCGCAAGCCCTGAGGCAGAAGTATTCGCCGAGTTCGGTGCCGAGGTGGAAGCACTTGAGAAAGTTGTCGTCGGCCTTGAGATGGACCTCGTTCTCCAGCACCTCGAACCGAGGATCCTTCGCCGCGAAGGCCCTGGCGATTTCCAGCGAGCCATCGGTCGACTTGTTTTCGACGATGATGGCGCGGAAATCCCTGAAATCCTGGTCCGCAATGCACTGCAGGCATTTTTCCAGCGTCTTCGCACCATTGAAGACCGGAAACAGAACGACGAGTTTCGCCTTCTCCATTCTCACTCCAAACCATTTGCCGAGCAGCGCCTCAGGCGCGCTCAAGCCGCGTTATAAATCCGAGATTCAGCAATTGCTTCGATCCGGTGAAGCGCACCGAGACGTCCGACGTCAACTGCAGGCCGCCGGCGCTTGCGATGCTCTCCTTGATCGTCACATAGACGGCAGACGTATTGAAATACTGCCCGCCCGCCGCCGCCGCATCGACGACCTCAGCATAATCGGCAAAGAACTTGAAATGCAGCAGCACGCCCATGGCGGCCGGAAAATTCCTGTCATAGGGCAAGGGCTGATGGATGCTGGGGCCGAAGCAGCATTCGCCGTCCCAGAACATCAGCGGGTATTTGACCATCTCCAGGTCCGTGCCGAACTTGCGGTGGCGCGGCCCGCCCTTGACGCTGAACGCCCGCTTCATCGCGTGCATGGTGTAGCCGGTGGAGTCGAAGTGATCGGCGATCTCCCAGGGGGCCTGGTGCTTCAGCTTTTCCACGTCCGCCCGCTCGAGATCGACCGGATACATGTCGAGCATCGGCGCCAGCAGGCGGCGCGCGCCCATCCGCTCCAGCGTCGGAATGAGCCACCTGAGCCCGCGTTCCTCATAGCCGTCATAGACGAGATACTCGTCGGAATCGACATTGACGTACCACCGGCCGGTGCCATAGCGCTCGAACAGCGTTTCCCGCCATTCGCGTCCGCGCCTTGCCTCCTTGAACCGGACGGTGGACGACCAGGCGTCGACGTCCGGCTGCGACACCAGATATTCGCGCGTGCCGTCGGCCGAGACGTCATCGATGCAGATGAAGCGCGTCACCCCGAGCTTGCGGTAATGCGCCAGGAACGACGGCAACAGCTTGAGGTCGTTGTGGGTAATGAACATCAGCGGGATATCGTCGGCCGACAAGGTCGCCGGCCCCCGCGCGTTCAGGCAGGTCAATTCGTGCCGGCGCTTCTTTTTCCTCTCGCGCCGGGCCATCCTTTTCGTTTCCAGCCATGTGCTGAGGCGTTCGAGCGGCGTTCTTTTGAACATCTCCGCCGCCGCCTCCATGGAGGGAAAAGGATATTGCGTATCGCCCACGACGAGCTCCAGATCGTTAAGATTAGCAGCCTCTACGTGAAAAACGGTCTGCGATCAACTTGCCAGGTCCAGCGGATCGGCGCCTTTGAAATCAGGCCCTCTCGGGATCGTTGGCAAGCACGATCGGCTGCCCATGCGGCGTGGCCTCCGCCGCGCGCTGCCAGCTCTCGGTCAGGTGCTCGAGCTCGCGGCCGGAGGCGATCGAGAGCTCGGTGACGAGGCGCGAGAGGGCCGCCACCCAGCAATCGTAATAGTCGCTGGCATCGGCCTTGCGGCCGGGCTTGTAGAGCTCGGCCGAGAGCGCCTCGGCCCATTCCGGCCAGGAAAAGACGCCCTTTTCGTGCAGACGCACGGTCATGGCAAATGCGGCCGCCTGCCAGGGCTCGGCAAAGACAGGGTCGCCCTCCGGCGATTTCGGCAGCTCGGCCGAGGCGACGAGCGGTGACGTCACCTTACACGTGTTCAAGGTAGCTCTCCCAGGCATCGATCGAGACCGTCAGCGTCGGGTCGGCGCCCTCGCCCCAGATCTCGGACCCGTCGAAAACGACGGTATAGACCCATTGCGGATTCTCGCCGCGGCCATGGGCGTTGTCGTCGGGGAAGACGAAGGAGCCCTGCACCGCCTCGACCCGGCCAAGCTTGGCTCGGATGTAGCGCGGCAGGCGGGTATGGGTTTCCGGATTGAAGTTCTTCGTGCGCACTCGGTCGCCGACGGCAAAGCGTGGGAGCTCCTCCACCGGCCGATCACAGGGGCCGCCCTTGGCGAGGACGCCCGCCACCATGTCGGCCTTCAGCACCCGCTTGGGCGCCGCGCCCTGCTCCAGCCTGTGGCCGCCATCGAGTTCGGCCTGGCTCACGAAGCCGTGGCGCTTCAACAGCGTTTCCAGCGCGCGGGTCCAGATCTCGTAATAGCTCGCCGAAAGATACGTCGCCGGCGGCAGGTTTTCGCGCGCATGCCGGCTTTCGTCGATCGTCCAGGCGCCGAAGGCACCACAGGAGAGCGTGACGCCGAGCGCCCGCTTTTCCCATTCGGCATGGAAATAGGGCTCATTCTTTTCCGGCGCCACCGGGCCGAGGCCATGCGCACCGCCGAGATCGTGGGGACCGTTCATCGAAGCGCCTCCGCGGAAAGCGCCAGGCCCGTGCCGATCATCGCGTCACGCGTCACCAGCGCGGCAAGTTCTTCCTCGCTGAACCCGCCCGTATCGGCCGGCCGTTCCGGCACGACGAGATAGCGCAGCTCCGCTGTCGAATCCCAGACGCGGATGCGCGTCGCTTCCGGCAAGGTCACGCCGAATTCCTGGAGCACCCCGCGCGGATCGATGACGGCGCGCGAGCGATAGGGCGGCGCCTTGTACCAGACCGGCGGCAGCCCGAGCACGGACCAGGGATAGCAGGAACAGAGCGTGCAGACGACGAGGTTGTGGGTATCAGCGGTGTTGAACACGGCGCGCATGTGCTCGCCCTGGCGGCCGGTGAAGCCGAGGCTGGCAATCGCCTCCGTCGCATCGCTCTTCAGCCGTTCGGCGAAATCCGGATCCGCCCAGGCCTTCGCCACGACGCGTGCCCCGTTGCGTGGCCCCACCTTCGTCTCATAGGTCTCGACAATCGCATCGATCGCCGCCGGGTCGATCAACCCCTTCTCCGTCAGCACCGTTTCCAGCGCCTTCACCCGCGCTTCCATGTCGGTGAAATGGTTGTCGTGGTGATGATGGTCGTGATCGTGGTGGTCGTGGCCGTAATCGTGTTCGGACATTGCCTGGCTCCTCACAACGCCGTGCCATCACAGGCACAAAGATGGCGCTGCCTCCTCCTAAAGTCGTAGCGCATAAACCCCGGATTCGAAATCGATTTCAACGCCTGCGGGTACCCGCAATTGTCACCGTAACAAGTCTGGTCCGCATTTCGGAATCTGGCGTGGCCGCCCGCCCACTAAACTTTGACGACACGTGGTGCTGTCGCACGCAACCGCCTCCTCTATTCTAGCACGATGAAGGTTCTGATTCTCGGCGCCACCGGCTTCATCGGCTCGGCCCTCCTCGATCGACTGGCAAGCGACGGACACAAGGTGACCGGGCTTGGCCGCAATGTGACCCGCGCCCGGCTGAAGCGGCCGGAGGCGCAATGGCTTGCCGCCAATCTTGCGCACATGCGCGACGCCGGCGACTGGCGGCCGCTCATCGAGAGCCATGACGTCATCGTCAATTGCGCCGGTGCGCTGCAGGATGGTCTTGCCGATGATGTTGCCGCAACGCAAGAGACGGCGATGCTGGCGCTCTATGCGGCAGCGAAGGCGTCTCCCGTCCGCATCGTCCAGATCTCCGCACCGCGTGGCAGCGCCGGCAGCGACAGCGCCTTCCTCGCCACCAAGTTTCGCGCCGACGAGGCGCTGGCGGCAAGCGGCATACCACATGTCATCCTGCGGCCGACGCTGGTGCTTGGCCGCAACGCCCATGGCGGCACCGCCCTTCTGCGCGCGCTCGCGGCTCTGCCCTTCGTCACACCGCTCGTCCATGCGGAGGCCCGTGTCGAGACCGTTGCCCTGAGCGATGTGGCCGAGGCCGTCAGCGCCGCCGTCGCCGGCCTGATACCTGAAGGCAGCGATTTCGTGCTCGGCCATGGGGAACCGCCGATGCTCGCCGAACTCGTCTCACTGCACCGGCAATGGCTCGGCCTTCCGGCGGCAAGGACCATTTCCCTGCCGCCGGCTCTTGCGGCCCCTGTCGGCCTCCTCGCCGATATTGCCGGAAGGCTCGGCTGGCGTTCTCCGTTGCGCTCGACCGCGCTCTCGGTCATGGCCGGCGGCGTCTCGGCCAAGGACGGCGCTCGCGCCAAGGTCCCACTTCTTTCGGCGCGCCAGAGCCTCTCCGCCAATCCATCGGGCGTGCAAGACCTCTGGTTTGCCCGCCTCTACCTCCTGAAACCGGCGATGATCGTCGGGCTCTCGCTCTTCTGGCTGCTCTCGGGCCTCATCCCGCTGTTCGATCTCGACGCAGCCCGCCAACATTTCCTGCGGTTTCTTGGCGATGGCCCGGCAACCACGCTGACGCTTGCAACCTGCATTGCCGATATCGCGCTCGGCATCGCCGTGCTCGTCCGCCCGTGGGCAAGACGCGCGCTTGTCGGCATGATTGGCTTGACGGTGACCTATCTCGCCTCTGCCACCCTCGTCGAACCCGAGCTCTGGGCTGATCCGCTCGGACCGCTCGTCAAGGTGCTGCCGTCGCTCCTTCTCACGCTGGCGACGCTGGCTGTTCTGGATGAACGCTGATGCCGCTCGAAGATCTGCTGCGCCTTGCCCATGTGATCGGTGCCGCCGTGCTCCTCGGAACCGGCGCCGGTATCGCCTTCTTCATGGTGATGGCCAGGCGCACGCGCGATGCCCGACTGATCGCCCATGTCGCCGGCACTGTGGTGATTGCCGACACGGTCTTCACCGCGACCGCCGTGGTGATCCAGCCGATCACCGGTTATCTGCTGGCGCAAAGCATCCGCTGGTCGTTGACCGAGGGATGGATCACGCTGTCGCTGATCCTCTATGTGGTGACCGGTCTCTTCTGGCTGCCGGTGGTGTGGATCCAGCTGCGGTTGCGCGATCTCGCTCGGCTTGCAACGGCAAACGGTGCGCCGCTGCCACCGGAGTTCGACCGGCTCTATGCCATCTGGTTTGCCTGCGGCTTCCCGGCCTTCTTTGCCGTCACCGGCATCTTCTGGCTGATGCTGGTGAAGCCGCAGTTCGCACTATTTTAGCATCGGCCAGAGGCTGACGACGAGCAGCACCGCCATGGTCATGTTGAACCATTTCAGCCGCGACGGCTCCGACAGCCATTGGCGCAGCGCCGAGCCGAAGCCCGCCCAGGTGGAAACGCTCGGCACGTTGACGAGCGCGAAGACGAGGCCGACGACGAGCACGCTCATGAGATAGCTGTCACTGCTTGTATAGGTGGCCATCGCCGAAACCGCCATGACCCAGGCCTTGGGATTGACCCACTGGAAGGCTGCGGCAGCAAGGAACGTCATCGGATTGGCGCCTGCCTTGCCCTCGCTCAGAGAACGCGAGGTGCCGATCTTCCAGGCGATCCAGACGAGATAGGCGCCGCCGGCGAACTTCAACGCCGTGTAGAGCAACGGCACGGAGTGAAGCAGCGCGCCGAGGCCGAACCCGACGGCGATGAGCAACAGGAAGAACCCGGCACCGATGCCCAGCATGTGCGGAACGGTGCGCACGAAGCCGAAATTCACACCCGATGCGAACAGCATCATGTTGTTCGGCCCCGGCGTGATCGAGGTGGTGAATGCGAACAAAAACAGCGCCAGCAGCGTATCGGCCTGCATGGTTTCCTCCGGCTCAATTGGGTCAACATAATTGACCTATTTGCCGGCATCAGCCGCGAACTTGTCATGGTGACAAGTTTCCCCACGGCGAAGATTTGCAAAATAACCATTATAATACAGCAATTTGGCTATCAACGTCCGTGCGACCATGGACGTAGGGCATCTAGGATACCCGCCTGCGCCCAGCGCCCCCACACCCCGCTATGCCGTACCCAGCCCCGATGGGCCGGCGGGATCTTGCTGGGGGCCGTCAAGGTCTCTACACGCCTCTTGGGCTCCGGCTTACCGGTAGATGGTCGGAGCAAGGAAGCGACAGTCGGGTCGATCGAGCGGCTTGCCGAGAGGCCTGGTTGATGGGGTGGCAATGAGATGGCAAACGCCCCAAGCCCCTTGTTGTACAGCCGTAGCCGCGTGTGTACTCTCGCTGTCATAGATGTGGGTAGGAGGCCACGATGAGGAGGACGATTATTGCCGCTCTCGCCACCTTCGTGTTTGCGGCCCCAGCCATGGCGCGATCAGAGGAGAGGCAGTCTATGACAACGCCATCCTTCACCGAATGTCAGAAGGTGCAGCAGGAGGTCATGCGGCTCGTCACAGGTGGAAGGGACTGGAAGCTGGTGCCGTGGGAGGGTGGCGCAGTCGCTCTATTTCTCCAAATCGACGGCACAATCGCCATCACATGCAGCAGCGACGGCACAGCCGAAATCTACGCGACGGGCGTCGCTACCAATGCGTTTCCGGGATTTGTTCGCGCCTTTGAACTCCTAAAGTAACAGTGTCCTTGGTCTTGGTGCGCACCGTTTTCAGCGTCCGTACGCTCCTGTGACCGGTCGCCACCTCGCCTGTGCAAGAACGGTGGTCGACCTCAGCCCCACTTCATCTCGCCCTTGGCGACCTTGGCTCCGAGTTCGAGCGTCGAGACGCCTGCGAGATCCGGATAGCGCTTGGTCATCTCCGCAATCAGCTCGGCGCTATCCTTGGTGGCGGCCGCCGCTTCGTTGAAGGCTGCGAGATAGTCGCGGGTGAAGCGGACGGCCTCGACGCCTTCCGGCCCGCCCGCACTCTTGTGTGCCGGCACGACGACCGCGGGTTTGCGCGCCGCCATGGCATCGAGCGCCTCGATCCACTTCTGCCGCCCTTCCACCGTCGACTCGTCGGCCACCCAGACATGCGATCCGGAATAGACGAGCACGCCGCCGAAGATGGCGTTCAGTTCCGGCACGAAGAGATAGCGCCGGTCCTTCATCCCCTCAATCGTGACGATCTCGATCGTGCTGCCTTCGAGCGTTAACGCGGCGCGGTCGTCCGGCGTCGGCATCACCACATCGGCGAGCGTCTGCGGGCCGTTGTCCTTCAGCTGCGGCCCCCAGGTTTCAAGCTTGCCCTGAACATTGGCCTTGATCGCCTCGACGGTAGCCGAAGCGGCGATGACCTTGGCATCCGGAAAGGCTTCGACGATCGGCTTGAGGCTGAAATAGAAATCCGGATCGTTGCAGCTGACATAGATGGTCGTCAGCCGTTTGCCGGTTGCCTTGATCGCCTCGGCGACGGCACGGCCGTCGGAAAGCGTGAAGCCGCCATCGATCAGGATCGCTTCGCTCTTGCCGGTCAGGAGGACAGGGGTGCGGTTGAAGCCGGCATCATCCGCCTGGAAATAGCGCCATTCGAGTTTCGAGGCAGCCCTGGCAAGGCTGCTGCCAATGGGCTGGATGAGCATGGCGGCGCCGGCCGCCGCCACCGTCGTGAGCGCGCTCCGCCGGGTCAACTGGATCTGCATGGGGTCTCCTTGGGCTTTTGTCGTGCCCGGGAGGATGCCGACAGGAGCGCTCTTGAAAAAGCCCGACACTCCGAACAAACTGTCCGATAAATTCAGACAATCACGAAATTTTCGGATGACTGTAAATCTAAATAGGCTCTCCCACTTCGTTGCCGTGGTCGAGTGCGGCTCCTTCACCGCGGCTGCTGAACGGCTGGGCCTTGCCAAGGCCGCCGTCAGCCATCAGGTCGCCCAGCTCGAAAAGGAGCTGGGCACCACCCTGCTCGTGCGCACCACCCGGCGGCTGAGCCCGACCGCAACCGGCCAGCGCTTCTACGAGCGCTGTGTGCTGATCCTGCGCGATGCGGACGAAGCCGTCGGCGCGGTCTCCGCCGAAACCGAGATCCCGAGCGGCACGCTGACGTTGACGGCGCCGCTCGACTATGGCGCCAAGGTCGTGACCAACGCCGTCGCCGCCTATCTCGCGGCCTATCCCGCCATGCGGGTGGAGCTGAGCTTCAACGACACGGTGCTCGATATGATCGAAAAGCGCCTCGATCTCGCCATCCGCGCCGGCTGGCTCACCGACTCCAGCGAGCGGGCAAGGCGCATAGGCACATTTCAGCAGCACCTCGTCGCATCGCCCGCCTACGTAGCAAGGCTTGGTGTCATAACCTGCCCTGAGCAACTCACCGACGCAGACTGGATCGCCAACGGCGCGCTGAAAGCGCCGCTCGACTGGACCTTCACCGACACAGCCGGCGAAGCGGCGATGGTCGTCGGCCGAGCGCTGGTGACCGCCGACAGCACCGATTCCGCCCATTGCTGCACTGTGGCCGGTATCGGCCTTGCCGTGCTGCCGGACTATCAGGTGCGAACCGACATCGCCGAAGGCCGCCTGGTGCGCTTGCTCGCCGACTGGTCGCTGCCCTCGGGCGGCATCCATGTCGTCTATCCGCCCTCCCATTTCCGTCCGGCGCGCGTGCGCGCTTTTGTCGAAATCCTGCAGCGCATGGAGAAGGAGCGCGGGCGGCTCGCTGCCTGACGGGCCATGGCTCGAAAGACCGACAGGATGCACTAGATTGCCCGCTACCCGCATATTTCCTGAAAGCGTTTACGCTTTAAGGATAGCAACAGGGCACACGTCAAAGTGCTACAGCGTCTGAGGCGTATCTTGAAAGGCGCGCCCGCTGTGGGCAATTTTGGCCGCGAGGAGAACAGCATGCACGATCCGATCCCGACGACGACACTTCGCGACGGCCGCGCGATCCCGGTTCTCGGCCAAGGCACCTGGCGTATGGGCGACAGCGCAGCGCGCAGGGCCGATGAGGTGAAGAGCCTGCAACTCGGCCTCGATCTTGGCCTGACGCTGATCGACACGGCCGAGATGTATGGCAACGGCGCCTCGGAGCGCGTGGTCGGCGAAGCGGTGCGCGGGCGCCGCGACGAGGCCTTCATCGTCAGCAAGGTGCTGCCGTCGAACGCCAGCCGCATTGGCACCGAGGCCGCCTGCGAGCGCAGCCTGAAGCATCTCGGCGTCGACCACATCGATCTCTACCTTCTGCACTGGCGTGGCGGCTACCCGCTGGCGGAAACGGTTGCCGCCTTCGAGGCGCTGAAGAAGGCCGGCAAGATCGGCGCCTGGGGTGTCTCCAATTTCGACGTCGACGACATGGAGGACTTGCTCGGCGTGCCGGACGGAAAGAACGTTGCCGTCAACCAGGTGCTCTACAACCTCTCGCGCCGCGGCATCGAGTTCGATCTGCTCTCCTGGTGCCAGAGCCAAGGCATCGCCATCATGGCCTATTCGCCGCTCGACGAAGGCCGGCTGCTGCGCAACCCCGATCTCATCCACATCGCCAAGGCGCATCAGGCGACGCCGTCGCAGATCGCCCTTGCCTTCCTCAAGACCCGCCCCGGCGTGATCTCGATCCCCAAGACCGGTTCGGCCGACCGCCTCCGCGAAAACCGCGACGCGATGGACATCCATCTGACGGCGGAAGACCTCGCCAACCTCGACCGCGCCTTTCCGCCGCCGAAGCGCAAGCGGTCGTTGGAGATGATCTGAGGGCTCTCGCTTCGCGCCAAACTGCCCCATCATCCGGCCCTGCCTCCGGGGAGCAGGAAATCCGTGTAACAGATGCCACCAGCTGCGCCCCGCAAACCGGCGGACGATTTGCGCCGTGGTGTGAACCGCGCCGAATTCCTGTATGCTTTTCGCAGCGCGTCACGTCGTATGCGATCCGGGAAATGAGGCCGAAATGTCCACTCACGTGCTGCTAATAGTGCATGCGGATGTTCCGAATGAGGTGGACCGAGCGCCCTTCGACGAGTGGTATGATCGCCATATGCCAGAGGCATTGCGCGCATTTGGTGCACGTCGGGCGTGGCGCACCTGGAGCCGGACCGATCCCTCGAAGCACACTGCCTTCTATGAGTTCTCGAACATGGAGTCGGCGAACGCTGCCATTCAATCGCCGGGCAACGAATTTGATGCCAAATGGGGCGGGCGGGCAACACGCACGCGCGACATCGTCGAGGTTGTTCAGCAGCTACCGGATTAGGCTGAAACAGGTGATGGCCGCAAAGCCCGCACGACGCGCCTGGCCCTGCGAGGCCCATATTTCGGCGTTCCCGGGACGGCAGATTTCGATCACGCCTGCCGGCTCGCAATCTCCACGACCACCTTGCCCTTGGCGTGGCCGGCTTCCAGGTAGGCAAAGGCTTGCGCCACATCCCTGAGCGGAAACACCCTGTCGATGACGGGCCGGATCGTCCCGGCATCGATCAAATCGCCGAGCTCGGCAAGCTCGACACCATCAGGATGCATGAAGAGGTAGCGGTAGGAGACGCCATGTTTTCGCGCGACGGCGCGTATCCTGTAGGACGCAAGCCAGAAAAGCGTCCTTAGAAGCATGCCCCGATCCAGATCCTTTCGCGCGGTTTCCGGCTCGGGCATGCCGGCGATGGAAACTACCTTGCCGCCGCGTTTGACGACGCCGAAGGATTTTAGAAGTGTTTCGCCGCCCAGCAGGTCGAAAGCGCCGTCCATGTCGCGCAGTTGCTCCTCGAACCGCTCCTTGGTGTAGTCGATCACCACGTCTGCGCCGAGTTCCTCGACAAGCGCGCGGCCGCGGGGCGATGCCGTCGTCGTCACCTCCGCACCTAGCCATTTGGCCAGCTGGACGGCGAAGGTGCCGACACCGCCGGCGCCGCCGGGAATGAAGATCCGGCTCCCCGGGCGAACGCGGAGCTCGTCGCGTAGCGCCTGCAATGCGGTGAGGCCCGCAAGGGGCACGCCGGCTGCGGTGTTGAAGTCGATGGACGCGGGCATCTTTGCCAGGAATTTTTCGGGCACGACCGCATATTCGGCGAGAGCGCCCATGGCCCCCTTGGGCATACGCGCAAACACCCGGCCTCCCGGCGCAAACGACGTGACGCCCTCTCCCAGCGCCTCGACGACGCCCGCTAGCTCATTGCCCATGACAACAGGCAGTGGGTAGCGCTGGACGACCTTGAGCATGCCCTCCCGTGTCTTGTAATCGACAGGATTGAGCCCTGCGGCCTGCACCCGCACGAGCACGTCGCCGCGTGCCGCTCTCGGACGCGCCACCTCTCGCAACTCAGCAGCGTCGGAGCCGCCGTAGCGGGTCAGAACGAATGCCTGCATCGTCGTCGTGCTCATCCGGGCCACCTGATATCTCTCTGTCCGCGATTAGTCGGCGAGAAGTCCCGGCAGAGTCAACCGCGCGTGGCGGCGGGCAATTTCAGCGGCCGCTTCGCCTGCCCCTCATCCCCCCGTGGAAGGCCTGCCCCTCATCCGGCCTGCCGGCCAACTTCTCCCCACCTGCAGGGAGAAGGAAAGGTGCGGCGGACGCCCGGCACAAATGCACCGCCGAGATTGTAGAGACCGATGTGTTTGGAGGGTCTGGAAGGGAATTGCATGTTCGGCGCCAGTCCCCTCTCCCCGTCTGCGGGGAGAGGGTTAGGGTGAGGGGCAAGTCCGGCGCGAAGGTGTGAGGGGCGTTCCCCGAGAAAGAGAGGCGACCCCGCCTCAAACGACAAAGGCAGCCCCCGCGTGAAGCGAGGGGCTGCCCAAGTTTGAATTCTGATGCGCAGCGACCGGCGCCGGAGCCGCGAAAGCGGCCCCGTCTGCCCGAAATCACATGCCCTGCGGGCCGCGGTTCATCGCCGCGATGCCGGTACGGCAGACCTCGATGAGGCCGAGCGGCTTCATGATGGCGATGAACTGCTCGATCTTCGACGGCTTGCCGGTGATCTCGAAGACGAAGTGATCGATGTTGGCGTCGATGACCGAGGCGCGGAATGCGTCGGCAAGGCGAAGCGCCTCGACGCGGTGGTCACCCGAGCCGTGCACCTTGACGAGCGCGAGTTCGCGCTCGATCGGCCGGTCGTGGCCAAGGCCCGCGGCGCGCACGGTCAGGTCGACGACGCGGTGGACCGGAACCAGCCGTTCCAGCTGGTTCTTGATCTGGTCGAGCACGTGCGGCGTGCCGCGCGTGACGATGGTGATGCGCGACAGGTGCGCCTCGTGTTCCGTTTCCGAAACCGTGAGGCTCTCGATGTTGTAGCCGCGGCCGGAGAACAGGCCGATGACGCGGGCAAGGACGCCCGGCTCGTTATCGACGAGGACCGAGAGCGTGTGGGTTTCGGCGACCTCGGTCTCCTTGGCGATGAAGTAGGCGGAGCCGGTCGGTTGAAGGTGTGCGTTCATTTCGGTTGGTTCCTCTACCTATCTCAGACCAGCTGGCGGCCCTTGGCGTCGATCGCGTTGGCGACCGCTTCGTCCGTGGCTTCGTCGGGCAGCAGCATCTCGTTGTGGGCCTTGCCCGAGGGGATCATCGGGAAGCAGTTGGCGAGGTTGGCGACGCGGCAATCGAAGATAACCGGCGCCGGTGTGTCGATCATCTTGCGGATCGCTGCATCGAGCTCGCTCGGCTTGTCGCAACGGATGCCGACGCCGCCATAGGCTTCCGCCAGCTTGACGAAGTCAGGCATCGCTTCGGTGTAGGAATGCGACAGGCGGTTGCCGTGAAGCAGCTGCTGCCATTGCCGCACCATGCCCATGTACTGGTTGTTGAGGATGAAGATCTTGACCGGCAGGCCGTACTGGACCGCGCAGGACATTTCCTGGATGCACATCTGGATCGAGGCGTCGCCGGCGATGTCGACGACGAGGCTGTTGGGATGCGCGACCTGCACGCCGATGGCCGCCGGGAAGCCGTAACCCATGGTGCCGAGGCCGCCCGAGGTCATCCAGCGGTTCGGTTGCTCGAAGCCGAAGAACTGCGCTGCCCACATCTGATGCTGGCCGACTTCCGTGGTGATGTAGGTGTCGCGGTCCTTGCTCAGCTCATAGAGCCGCTGGATCGCATATTGCGGCATGATGACGTCGTCGTTCGGCGCATAGGCGAGCGAATTGCGGGCGCGCCACTTGGTGATCATCTCCCACCAGTCCGAAAGCCGCGCCTTGTCGGCCGACTTGGAGGCCGCGCGCCACAAACGAACCATGTCTTCGAGAACGGTGCCGACATCGCCGAGGATCGGCACGTCGACGCGGACGTTCTTGTTGATCGACGACGGATCGATGTCGATGTGGATCTTCTTGGAGTTCGGCGAGAACGCGTTGAGGCGGCCGGTGATGCGGTCGTCGAAGCGGGCGCCAATGCAGATCATGACGTCGCAGTCATGCATCGCCATGTTGGCCTCGTAGGTGCCGTGCATGCCGAGCATGCCGAGCCAGGCCTTGCCGGAAGCCGGATAGGCGCCGAGGCCCATCAGCGTCGAGGTGATCGGGAAGCCGGTCAGTTCGACCAGTTCGCGCAGCAGATGCGAGGCTTCCGGTCCGGAATTGATGACGCCGCCGCCGGAATAGATGATCGGCTGGCGCGCGGTGCGCATCAACTCGACCGCTTCTTCGATCTTCTTCAGATCGCCTTGCTTCTTCGGCTGGTAGCTCTTCTGGGTCGGGACGGCCGATGGCGGCGTGTAGGTGCCGGTCGCAAACTGCACGTCCTTCGGGATATCGACGACAACCGGGCCTGGGCGGCCGGACTGGGCGACGCGGAAGGCCTCATGGATGATGCGGGCGAGATCGTTGACGTCCTTGACCAGCCAGTTGTGCTTGGTGCACGGCCGGGTGATGCCGACGGTGTCGCATTCCTGGAAGGCGTCGGAGCCGATCAGCGAGGTCGGAACCTGGCCGGAGATGCAGACGAGCGGGATGGAATCCATCAACGCGTCCTGCAGCGGGGTCACCGCATTGGTGGCGCCGGGACCGGAGGTAACCAGCATGACGCCGACCTTGCCGGTGGAGCGGGCATAACCTTCGGCCATGTGGCCGGCGCCCTGCTCGTGGCGAACGAGGATGTGCTGGATATCGTCCTGCTGGTGGATTTCGTCATAGATCGGAAGCACGGCGCCGCCGGGATAGCCGAAGATATGCTCGACGCCGTTGTCTCTCAGAGCCTGGAGAACGATCTCCGCGCCTGTCATCTGGTTTTCTGTACCGCTCATTGACTTGCTTCCGTCCCTTTTCCCAGTTGGGTGCTTAGCTTGTTTGAAGGCATAAAAAAAGGCCCCGTCAGGAGCCTCGTTCAGCGCATGGGTGGCTACCGCCGGATGGTTACACCATCCTGCCCATGCGCCGTCCCACCACAAGAATAACCGCAAAATTTTTCATGGGGCGAGTTGATAACCACAAATGCGGAAGGCGTCAACGGCTTTTAGTTACACGACCGGGCTTCGCCGCGGAACATTGTTGCGCAGCCGAAGCGCTCGCCTCCCCGGGGCCGGCCCGAGAAAGCCGCACGTCTGCGGACGGGCGAAGACCATCGAAGCGCCGGCTTGACGGCGATGCGGCTTGGCGCTACCTCCCATTCCGGGCTTCAGATCCCCGCCGCTCGCAGGCTTCCAGTCTCGGTGAAATCTGACTTCTGACGATATCCTCTCGCCCCGATCGCATTTCGTGTGGCAGGCAATGCGAGCCCCTCCTCCTTCTTGAAATGCGAAGAACAGGAGTGCGGGATGTCCAAGGACACCTCCAGCCAGAATATCTTTCTGACCGCGCCGCTCGGCGCGATCTTCTTGAAAACAGCACTGCCGATCATCTTCGTCATGAGCATGAACGGGCTGTTGACGGTCGTCGATGCCATCGTGCTCGGGATCTATGTCGGCACTGAAGCCGTCGGCGCCGTGACCACGGTGTTTCCGATCTTCATTCTCACGGTGGCGCTGGCGACCCTCGTCGTCAGCGGCATGGCGAGCCTGCTTGCCCGTCATCTTGGCGCCGGCCGCATTGCCGAAGCCCGCAGCGTCTTTGCCGGCGCCCATATGCTGGCGCTGACGATCGCCACAGCGCTGATCGCGCTGTTCGTGGTCTTCGGCGAACGACTGGTGCTGACGCTCACCAATGGTCCGGGTCCGCTCGCCGGCATGGCCGAGCGCTATATCGCGATCATCATCTTCTGCGCGCCCGTCCAGTTCCTTCTGGCGGTGCAATCGGATGCGCTTCGATGCGAGGGACGCGCCGGGCTGATGGCCGGCCTCAGTGTGCTGGTCTCGGTCGCGAACCTCGTCCTCAACTATGTGCTGATCGCGCTGCTGGACCTGGGTGTTGCGGGGTCCGCCACCGCCACCGTGCTGGCGCAGGTCCTGGCCCTTGGCCTCATCGCCCTCTTCCGCCTGTTCGGACGCACGGAACTGCGGCTCTCCGCCCTACTCCGGTACAGTCCACTGACGGGATGGAGCCGCATGATTGCGCTGGGCAGCCCGCAAAGCCTCGGTTTCATCGGCATGGCCCTGGTTTCGGTGACGATCATGGCGGCGCTGCAGAAGACTGCGGCCGAAAACTACGACACCACGGTCGCCGCCTACGGCATCGTCACCCGCATCATGACCTTCGCCCTTTTGCCGCTCTTGGGCTTGAGCCAGGCGATGCAGGCGATCGTCGGCAACAATGTCGGCGCCGGCCTTGCGGATCGGGCCGAAAGGATGCTGCGGCTCGGGCTACTTGTGGCGCTGGCCTACTGCCTCACCGTCGAAGTGCTGCTCGTCGGCTTTGCCCGGCCGATCGGCGCGACCTTCGTCGACAGTGATGCGGTCATCGCAGACGTCGCGCGCATCATGCCCGTGATGGTCGCGATGTATGTCTTGTCCGGACCGCTGATCATGCTCGGCAGCTACTTCCAGGCGATCGGTGATGCCGGCCGGGCGGCGGTCCTGGGGCTTGCCAAGCCCTATCTCTTCACCATGCCACTGGTCGCCTTCTACGCGTCGACTTTCGGCGAACCCGGCATCTGGTTTGCCACGCCGACGGCGGAAGCGCTGCTGCTCGCGGTCGCGATGCTGGTGTTGTGGCAGGCGGCGCGGCGGCGCGGCGCTGCGGGCCGGGTGTCCTGACGAAAATACGATCGACCCCGGATGGGGTCGATCGGCTCCGCAACCGGACGCTTCATGCTCCGAAGCGGAGCGCTCTAGGCCGAAGCGGCGAGCGCCGGGTAGTCGACGTAGCCTTTCGCCGTGCCGCCGAAATAGGTCATGCGATCGGCCTCGTTCATCGGCGCGTCGGCCTTCAGTCGGTGAACGAAATCCGGATTGGCCAGCACCATCTGACCGTAGGCTTCCAGATCGGCGAGCCCCGAAGGGAGATCGGAACCGATCTCGTCGCGCACGCGCCCGGGGCGGTTCAGGATCAAGGGCCGCGACCAGAGCTTGCGGATCGAAGCGAGCAGCGGTTCGTCGCCCGCGTGCATGATGTGCAGATAGGCAAGGCCGAGCTTGTCGAGTTCGGCAACCAGATAGCGGTAGAGATCCGGGCCGTCCGCACCTTCGTCGATGCCCCACATCTTGAGGCCCGGAGAGAGGCGGATGGCCGTGCGGTCCGCGCCGATCTCCTCGGCGATGGCCGTGGCGACCTCAATGGCAAAGCGCGCGCGGTTCTCGATCGAGCCCCCATACTCGTCGGTCCGGGTGTTGGCGCTCGGCGCCAGGAACTGGTGGACCAGATAGGCGTTGGCGCCATGGATCTCGACGCCGTCGGCGCCGGCCTCGATCGCGCGGCGGGCCGCATGGCGGAAGTCGGCGATGGTCTGGCGCACCTCTTCAGAGGTCAGCGCCCGCGGCGTCGGAATGTCCTGCATGCCCGTCGCGGTGAACATCGTGCTGCCGGGCGCGATCGCCGACGGCCCAACGCCCTGGCGATGGTGCGGCGTGTTGTCGGGGTGCGACATGCGTCCTGCATGCATGAGCTGGATGAAGATACGACCGCCCCGCGCGTGTACGGCGGAGGTGATCGTCTCCCAGCCGGCGACATGCGCATCGGTGTAGATGCCGGGCGTGGTGAGATAGCCCTGCCCGTCATCCGAAGGCTGCGTGCCTTCGGTCACGATCAGGCCGACGCTGGCGCGCTGGGCATAGTATTCGGCGGCGAGCGCGCCGGGCGTACCATCGTAGTCGGCGCGGCTGCGGGTCATGGGCGCCATGGCCAGCCGGTTGGCAAGCGTGTGGCGGCCGATACGAACGGAGGTGAACAGCAGGCTCATCGGGGTCTCCTTCGAGAGTTCCAAGTGTTGATACCCTTGTCCACTATTCCGCATTCGGGATAAATACGGGCAATTTGGAATTACAGTTCCATTAATGGAGCAATCGGATGAGCCATCTGAACGACATGGCGCTGTTCGTCGAAGTGGCGAAAGCCAGAAGCTTTCGCAAAGCCGCCGACATCGTCGGCATGCCCAACTCTACCCTGTCGCGACGAATCAGCGAATTGGAGAAGGCGATCGGGCTGAGGCTGCTTCACCGCACGACGCGAAAGATCGAGCTGACCGAAGCGGGCCAGCTCTACTTCGAGCGCAGCAAGCGCATCGTCGATGAAGCGCGCCTGGCGCACGAGCAGCTGGGCGCCATGCTGGAGCAGCCGAGCGGCCTGCTGCGCGTGTCGATGCCGGTCGATTTCGCCACCATCTACATGACACCGCTGATCGCCGAATTCGCCCGGCGCTATCCCGGCATCACCTTCGATTTCGACCTGACGCCGCGGCGCGTCGATCTGGTGACGGAGCCCTTCGACGTGGTGATCCGCGCGGGAGAGCTGCAGGATTCACGCCTGATTGCGCGACTTGTCGGCCGTCACGCACGCTATCTCTACGCCTCCCCTGTCTATCTGGCAGCCCACGGCGAGCCGCAGGAGCCGGCGGACCTCGGCCGTCACGACTGCATCTCCATGCCGAGGGCAACCGACTGGACGCTCCATGATGGCCACAACAACAGGATCGACGTTTCGGTCACCGGCCGCTTCACGGTCAACAATGTCGGCATGATGCGCGCGCTCGCCGTCAACGGCCAGGGCATCGCGCTCCTGGCCGAACGCATCGCCGGCGACGACTTTACTGAAGGTCGGCTGAAACGCGTGCTGCCCGGCTGGGAGGGCACCTCCATCGCCATTCACGCCATCACCGAGACGCGTCTGCTGCCGGCCAAGACCCAACGCTTCATCGAGTTTCTGCAGCAGGAGATGGCCCGCGCCTAGCCGCGATGGCGTCGTCTTCCTGCCCCCATGAGAACACGCTAAAATATAAGCGATTGGGGAGAACGGGATGGCGAACGAGCACGTCGAGCGGCGACTTGCGGTCATCATGGCCACCGACATCGTCGGCTATTCCCGCATGGCCGAGGCCGACGAACTGCGCACGATCGGCACGATGAAGCGGCTGCAGAACGCGATCCTCGCCCCGGAAATTGCCGCCCGCGGCGGCCGGATCGTCAAGCTCATGGGCGACGGTTCTCTGGTTGTCTTCAACTCCGCCGTCGATGCGGTGGACTGCGCCATCTCGCTTCAGGGGGCGCTCGCCTGCGACCAGAAGGAGCAACCGGCCGATGACCGCATCCTCGTCAGGATCGGCATCAACCTTGCCGACGTCGTCATCGAGGGGGACGATCTGCTCGGCGATGGCGTCAATGTCGCCGCCCGTCTTCAGGCGTCGGCATCGCCCGGCGGCATCTGCATCGCCGATGTCGTCCACCGGCAACTGAGCGCCAAGAGCCGATCAGCCTTCCTCGACGGCGGCGAGATCGCGCTGAAGAACATCTCGCGCCCGGCCCACGTCTGGCACTGGACGGACGCACCGACGATGGGGCCGGCAGCCTCGCAAGCCTGCGCGCGCACCTCGATCGCGGTGCTGCCGTTCGAAAACCTCGGCGGCGCGCCGGATCAGACCTTTTTCAGCGACGGGATCAGCGAGGATATCATCGGCGGCCTTGCCCGCTTCCGCTCGCTTTCCGTCACGTCAGCCAGTTCGTCCTTCAGCTTCCGCGACAAGAATACGGACAGGAGAGAAACCGGCCGCAGGCTCGGCGCCACCTACCTGGTCGAGGGCAGCGTGCGGCGCGTCGGCGAGCGGATCCGCATCACCGCGCAACTGGTGGAAGCCGCAACCGGCGCGCACCTCTGGTCGGACCATTACGACCGGAGCCTCACGGATATTTTCGCAGTCCAGGATGAGGTGACGCAGACGATCGTGTCGACCCTCGTCGGCCAGATCGAAAGCGCCGACCTGCGCCAGGTGCTGCGCAAACCGCCGACGAGCCTTGCGGCCTATGAATTCTACCTGCGCGGGCTTGCCCATATTCGCGGCTACGAGCCGGACGACAACCGGCAGGCCCGGGCCATGTTTCAGGCGGCGATCGAACGCGACCCGCATTTTGCCCTGGCCCACGCCTATCTGGCGCTCGCCACCATCGCCGAGCAGGGCTACGGCAACGCGCCGGCGGATGTTCTCGACGCGGCGATGGCGATGGCCCGCAAGGCCGTGTCGCTCGATGAGGCCGAAGGCGGCTGCCAGCGGCTGCTGGCACTCATTCACGTCAATCGCCGCGAATTCGAGTTGGCGGAGCGGCACTATCGCCGCGCCTATCTGCTGAACCCCAACGACGCCAATACACTGGTGCAGATGGGTGGCCTCTTTGCCCGGCGCGGCAAGCTCGACGAGGCGATGGAGTGGATCAATGAGGGCTTCCGGCTGAACCCGTTTCCGCCGCCCTGGTACAGCGCCGCCCTCGGCAACGCCCTCTATATTCTCGGCCATTACGATGAGGCCGCGGCAGCACTCAAGGAACTGCCCAATCCCGGCGCGTTCACGCTCGCCCGTCTCGTCGCCTGCCATACGCAGGCCGGCAACAGCGTCGCCGCCGAGGAGACGAAGGCTCGACTTCTGCAAGCGCGTCCGGACTTCTCGACGGAAGATTTCATCCGGCACGGCCTGTTGCTCGAACGGGACGAACACCGTGACCTGTTCCGCCAGGGCCTGTTGAAGGCGGGGCTGCCGAAATGAAGCGGGCGCTCGGCCCGATTCACGCCGTCATTCCCCGAGGACGCCCAAGTCCGAAGCGGCTTGGAAGAGCCTAACTACAGTTGAGATCAATACTCGCGGAACCACAAAGATTTTAGTGGCCGAGCCTGTCGCGTGCACCTTGCATTAACAACTCGCATGCAAATTAGCATTGCTGCATGAAGCAGCTTCAAACCAAGGGCAATGATATGCTTGACCTTCCTGTGCTGATGCCGCTCGTGATCAGCTTTGCCGCGATCTATCTGTTCTTTCGCTGGGTCGTGTTCGACATGAACTCCCCCAAATAACGGTCGCCCCGCGCGCTTACAGCGTCGCCCCTCGCTTACAGCGTAGATCCGGCCATCCCACCTAAAGTTCCCTGGATATTGCCAAGCAGCCGGGAGGCGTGCCTCACGGCTGTACCGGCGGCAGCAGGAACAGGGTCATGCCGAAGATCACATAGACCGTGAGCGCGAGCACGCCCATGTACCAGGCCGAACGCCCGCCGTTGGAAAGCAGCGTCGCAGCCATCGTCGCGATCAGCATCATCACGACAGCACCCGGCCAGAATTGCAGGTCCATCGGCTGCGGGCCAATGACATAGCTCAGCAGAACCAGCAACGGCGCCACGAACAGGGAGATCTGCGCAGCGCTGCCGAGCGCAACGCCAACGCTGAGGTCCAAGCGATCCTTGCGCGCGGCCGAAAAGGCCGTCGCCATCTCGGCCGCGGCACCGGCCAGAGCCACCACGATGAAACCGACGAAGGCCGGTGTCATGCCCAGTTCCTGGGCGGCCACCTGCACCGATCCGACGAAGACCTCGCTGACCAGCGCCACCAGCACCGTAACTGCCAAAAGCACGACGATGCCCGTCGCCAGCGGCCAATGCACCTCTTCCTCGCCATGCCCGCCACCGGCCGAGGCGAAGAGCTCGCGGTGGGTCTTCAGCGAAAACAGCATCCAGAGCGCGTAAACGACGATCAGCACGACGGAGAGGCCGGCGCTGAGCTGTTGGGTGAAGGCCGTCTGCGGCTGGCTGTCGGCGCTGCCGATCAGCGATGGCACCAGCACGGCGACCGTCGCCAGAAACAGGAGGCTCGCCTGGAAGCGTGCATTCACCCGGTTGAATTCCTGCAGGTGATGGCGCAGGCCGCCGAAGAGGAATGAGCCGCCGAGCATGAACAGCGTGTTGGTGACGATCGCGCCGGCGATCGATGCCTTGACCAGCAGATATTGGCCGGCCTGGAGCGCCATCAGCGCGATGACGAGTTCCGTCAGGTTGCCGAGCGTCGCGTTGAGAAGTGCGCCGATCGTGTCGCCGGTCCGCGCCGCAACCGCCTCCGTCGCCTGGCTGAGCAGGGCCGCGAGCGGCACGATGGCGGCGACCGAGAGCAGGAAGAGCAACGTGTGCGCCCCCGGCCAGATATGCTCTCCGGCGATGACGACGGGTACGAAGACGAGCAGCCAGAGAATGGGTGTCCGGCGAACATAATCAAATGCACTGCCCAAGGCCGCCTCCCCAGCTCCAACCGGCAAGCATCCGTGATCGGTCGCGCCCGGCCGGATTCGGTTGGCTATGCCCCATGATTATGCCGCTTCGGGCAAAGGCGCATTGACTTTTGTCAAGTCAACGCAGCCGACGTGCAAATCTGGCGCAAGGCACGGACCGCGTGTCCCAGCCCTCGCCTATTCGTCCACCAGCCGTGCCACGAGATCGCTAAGCAGACGCTCGAGGTCCTCGTCCTTGTCCCGGCTCAGCGCCTCGAACCCGACCACCTGGCGCGGAAAAGGCCCGAAACGTCCTGGGTTTCTCGCCGCGCACGGCCAGCGCCACGATCGTCGACTGCGCGGCAAGCCTGATCCGGGCCGGCAGCAACAGCAATGGCGCGTAACTAGAGCGGCAACTCCGTCGAAAGCTTCACCTTCTGCATCGGCACATCCGTCTTGACGCTCTGTACCCCCTTGATCCGGGTCAGGTGCTCGATCTGAAAGCGCCGGTAATCATCGAGATCGCGGGCGACGATGCGCAGCAGGAAGTCGCACTCCCCGGCCATCAGGTGACATTCGACGATCTCCGGCAGCCGCTTCACCGCCTCGTTGAAATCGTCGACCGACTTGGCGTCCTGCCCCTTCAGCCATACCCGGGCAAAGACCGTGAGGCCCATGCCCACCTTGGAAGCGTCGAGCAGCGCGACGTAACGGCTGATCACCCCGGCGTCTTCCAGGAGCTTGACGCGCCTGAGGCAGGGCGAAGGCGAAAGCCCCACTTCCTTGGCAAGCTCCACGTTCTGCAGGCGGCCGTTTCGTTGCAGGGCGGCAAGAATGCGCCGATCGATTGCATCCAATTCGATTGGCATCGCGCGCCTCTTATCTTTCTATTTTGACATTCTGATGCCAAATTTTCGCAACTTGGAAGCATAAAAGCAACCCAATTGCGCGGCCGCTTGACTAGTCTCCGCCGGCATAAGGAGACACCATGAGCAGCATAGAATTGGATAGCCTCGGCGAGGTCGCAAAGCCGGTCGGGGTCAGCGAGTTTCTCCGGGGGCTGACCGCAGCCGTACCGGTCCAGATCGGTTTTGTTCCCTTCGCGCTGGTGCTCGGGGCACAGGCTCAGCAGAAGGGCCTCAGCCACGCGGAGGTTCCGCTGATGACCGGCCTCAATTTCGGCGGCGGCTCGGAATTCGCGGCCATCGATCTCTGGACCTCGCCGCCACATATCGCGCTGATCGTCGCCATCACCTTTCTGATCAACAGCCGGCACCTGCTGATGGGCGCGGCGCTCGCGCCCTTTCTCGGCGCCTTGCCGAAGCGGAAGGTTCTGCCGGCGCTGTTCTTCATGTGCGATGAAAGCTGGGCCATGACCCTTGCCGACGCCCGCGCCCGGTCCTGCTTCAGCATGCCCTATTTCCTCGGCGCGGGTATTGCGCTCTGGGCCTGCTGGATGACCTTCACCGCCGTCGGCGCGGCGATCGGCCCGATGATCGGTAATGTCGAGGCCTATGGCTTCGACATGGCCTTTCCTTCCGTCTTCCTCGTGCTGCTGAAGGGCATGTGGACCGGGCTTCGCGCAGCCCGCCCCTGGCTCGTCAGTCTCGTGACCGCGGCCCTCGTCTACCTGCTTGTCCCCGGCGCCTGGTATGTGGCCGCCGGTGCGCTCTCCGGCCTCGTCTCCAGCTATCTCCTTGCGAAGCAGCCATGATCGACACAGTCACCCTCCTCACCATCCTGCTGATGGCATCCGTCACCTACACGACCCGCGCGCTCGGCTATCTGGCGTTCCGCGGCCGCACGCTCGGCTATCGTGCAACCGCCGTGATGGAGGCGGCCCCGGGCTGCGTGCTGATTTCCGTCATCGCCCCGGACTTCGTCTCCGACAAGCCCGCCAGCCTGATCGCGCTGGTCATCACACTTGTCGCCGCCACCCGGTTCTCGCTGCTCCCAACCGTGCTGATCGGCATCGCTTCGGCCGGCTTCCTCCGCCATTTTCTCGGCTGAGCGACAGGCAAATCCGTGAAACCACTTGTTAAATCCCCCCGGCTAACATGAGCGGGCCGTGAAGCCGGGGTTTTTTGCGTTGCTGAACAATGATCTCCATTCTTCCATCCGCGCAGGAGAGCAGGATCGCCGTGACGGGCTGAAACCTGGAAACCGCTTTCTGGGGCGCGTCGTTGCCTGCAACGGCGCCCGTGCCACGATTGCCGCCGTCTCCGAAGGCGGCGAGACGTCCCTGGCCGAACTCTGGTCCGTCGGAAGGCTCATCTCCATCTCCGTCGGTAGAAACCGCGTCGTGGCGCTGGTCTATTCCATGCAGACCGCCTCCGCCGAATGGGGCGAAGACAGCGACAACACCTTCCGCATCGAAGTCGAGCTGATGGGTGAGGTCCACATCGGGCCGGACGGCCGCGAAGAGTTTTCCGCCGGCATCAGCCAATATCCCTTTCTCGGCGCCATCGCGCACCGCATTCGCGGGTCCGACCTGGCGCGGATCTACGACAACGGTCGCAACGACAGCTGCATCATCGGCAAGCTCACCCAGGACGAGAGCCTCGACGCGACGATCCACGTGCCCTCGATGCTGGCCAAGCATTTCGCCATCGTCGGCACGACCGGCGTCGGCAAGTCGACCGCGGTCACGCTCTTGCTCAACAAGGCGATCGCTTCCGATCCGAAGCTGCGCGTGCTGATCCTCGATCCGCACAACGAATTCGCCGCCGCCTTCCCGGAGCTCGCGGTTGTCATCGATACCGATACGCTCGACCTGCCTTTCTGGTTCTTCCGCCTCGAGGAATTCGCCGAGGTGATCTTCCGCGGCCGCCCGGCGCCGCCGGACGAACTCGACATGCTGCGCGACATCATCCCCGAAGCGAAGAAAGCTTTCCGGGGTGGGGAATCGGGGCTCATGCGGCGCCAGACCGAGAAGAGCTCGATTACCGCGGATACGCCGGTACCCTACCGCATCGCCGACCTGCTGGCGCTGATCGACGAACGCATCGGCCGGCTGGAGGGGCGCAACGACAAGCCGCATTTGCGCTCGCTGAAGGTCAAGATCGTCTCCGCGATCAACGACCCGCGCTACCATTTCATGTTCTCCTCGAACACGATCACCGACACGATCCAGGATACGATCGCCAAGATCTTCCGCATTCCCGGCGACGGCAAGCCGATCGCCACCTTCGAGCTTGCCGGCATCCCTTCGGAAGTCGTCAATTCCGTTGCTTCGGTGCTCTGCCGCATGGCTTTCGAAATCGGCCTGTGGAGCAATGGCGGCATCCATATGCTGGTCGTTTGCGAAGAGGCGCACCGCTACGTGCCGGCCGATCCCTCGCTCGGCTTCCTGCCGACCCGCCAGGCTATCGCCCGCATCGCCAAGGAAGGCCGCAAATACGGCGTGTCGCTCGGCGTCATCACCCAGCGCCCCGGCGAACTCGACCCGACGATCCTGTCGCAGTGCTCGACGGTCTTTGCCATGCGCCTTGCCAACGACCGCGACCAGGAGATCATCCGTTCGGCCATTCCGAACTCGTCGACCTCCACCACCAGCTTCATCTCCTCGATCGGCAACGGCGAAGCGATCGCCTTCGGTGAAGCCGTCGCCGTGCCGATGCGCATGCGCTTTTCCCGCATCTCCGAAGAGCGCCTTCCGCGCGCCCACGGCATCATCGATCGCGTCGACGAGGACGCGCCACCGATCGTCGACCTGCGCTCGATCGTCAGCCGCATGCGCTCGATCAGCGGCCCCGACATTTCCGGTTTCCAGCAAAGCTACATGGCGGCGCAATCCGGCAGCGAGGCGCGCCTCTGGGACGCCGAACTCGGCGCTTCTGCGGAAGACGCCGCGCCCGATCCGGCCCCCCACGACGCGCCGCCCGAGATCGAACCCTATCGCCCGGACATGCTGCCGCGTGCGGCTCCAGCCGTTAATCCGGAACTGGAGCGCTTCAACCTGATCCGCCAGCAGCTTCTGAACGAGAAGCCCGCCGCCGAGCAGCCGGCGCCCCGCTTCGGAGCGTCGCCAACCGGACACGGTTCGTCGGCCACCGGCAGCGATCGGCCACGCGAAGGTTCGCTCCGCGAAAGCCTGCTGAAGCGTCCGCTCGGCAGCATCATCCGCAAGACCTAGCGCGAACGCCTGGCCGTTCTGGCGCGATACCTGGCAATTGAGCCGCCATTCAACGACGCGCGTCCGGTCAGACGCGCAAGCGTCGCTGTGGTACTTTGAAAGCCCGCAAGTTTTGTCCTTCGACCGGCTACGATTGAAGGCAACATGCAGTAGAATTCAGGTTTTGATTGACTCGTGATCCGAGTGCTCGCCCAAAGGGGGGGGCCCGCGCGGAGGAAGATCTTGCCTGAGAATGACTATGATGCGTTTGCGGCCTCCTATGATGCCGACAACGAGAACAACGCCTGGAACGCCTATTACGAGCGGCCGGCGGCCCTTGCCCTCGTCGGCGATGTCGCCGGGCTTCGGGTGCTGGACGCCGGCTGTGGTGGCGGCGCCCATGCTGCAGCACTGCTCGCGCGCGGCGCGACGCTGACGGGCATCGACAGAAGCGCCGGCCTCCTGGAGATCGCCAGCCGCCGCCTCGAAGGACGCGCACGCCTGCTGGTCGCTGACCTGAACGACCCTCTGCCCTTCGAAGACGGCGCCTTCGACGTCGTGCTTGCGTCCCTCGTCATGCACTATCTGCACGACTGGTCGCCCGCTCTCCTCGAGTTCAGGCGGGTGCTGTCGCCGAGCGGGCGCCTGGTGCTTTCGACGCATCACCCGTTCATGGATCACCAGCTCTCCGGCCACGACAACTATTTCGAGACCTACAGTTTCGACGACACCTGGGAACGCGGTGGCCGGACGATCGAGATGCGATTCTGGCACCGGCCGCTCCACGCCATGGTCGAGGCGCTCACCTCTGCAGGGTTTCGCATCGAGACGATAAGCGAACCCCAGCCCGACCCGCGCGCCCGCACCCTCTTCCCCGAGGCGTATGAGAGCCTGACGACCAGGCCGCGCTTCCTCTTCTTTTCGGCGGCGAAGGCTTGAGCCCAGCTCCTGGATTGCGGCTTGACAGGAATGGCGGGAAGACTGTCCTCGGCGCGTCCCGACAACAGCCGTCGGTCCTCAGGACCGATCCCTGGGGAACTTTTGCGCTGGACGCATCGTTGCTGAGGATGGCTCTACGGGCATCCCTTGTCTTGTTTGAATAGCGCACGCATCGATCGGAGGCTGGCATGGTCACAAGCATAACCCCTTTCTTGATGTTTCAGGATGGCATGGCCGAAGCCGCCATGGCCTTCTACGTCTCGCTGTTCCCGAACGCCGAGGTGCTGGAGATCGAGCACTATGGCCCGGGCGAGCAGGGAGCTGAAGGCAGCATCAAGGTGGCGCTCTTCCGGCTCGGCGCGCAGCGGGTCAAGTGCATCGACAGCCCGGTCAAGCACGCCTTCGAATTCACCCCGTCCTTCTCATTCTTCGTCGAATGCCAGAGCGAGGACGAGATCATCACGCTCGCGACCATGCTGGCCGAGGGCGGCGCCATACTGATGCCGCTCGACAATTACGGCTTCAGCCAGCGCTTCACCTGGATCAACGATCGTTTCGGCGTGTCCTGGCAACTGAACCTCGCCGACTGATCGACCGAAACACTTGGAGCGGGATGCGGGCGGAAAGCCGCGCACACTTTTCCTCGTCCCGCTCAGAGCACTTCGTCGGCGCTCTCGATGCGCCGCCAGCTCTCGTCGAGCTGGTTGCGGAACCAGGTCATCTGGCGCTTGGCATATTGCCGCGTGGCTGCGGCACCCATCTCGATCACATCGGCCTCGTCGAGCTCGCCCTTCAGAAGTGCCGCGATCTGGCTGACGCCGATCGCCTTCATCACGGGCATTTCCGGCGGCAGGTCGAGCGCAAGCAGTGCCCGCACCTCGTCGATCGCGCCGCCGGCCAGCATCAATGCGAAGCGGCGATTGATGCGGTCGTGCAGAAGCTTGCGTTCCGGCAGCACCACGTATTTTGCCGCCCGGTCCGGATCGACGATGACGGGGCCGTTCTGCTTCTGGAAGAACCGGATCGGCTTGCCGGTCGCTTCCACCACTTCGAGCGCCCGGACGATCCGCTGGCCGTCACCGACGTTCAGCGTCGCCGCCGTTTCCGGATCCCTGACCTCCAGGTCGCGGTGAAGTGCCTCCGGCCCTTCCGCCTTCAGCCGTTCGCGCAGCCGCTCGCGGATCGCGGCCGGGATTTCGGGCATATCGGAGAGGCCGCCGGTCAGCGCCTTGAAATAGAGCCCGGTCCCGCCGACGAAGACCGGCAGCCGGCCTTCCTGGCGCAGCCTTTCGACCAGCGCCTGCGCCTCGCGTGCCCAAGCGCCGGTGGAATAGGCTGATGCCGCCGGCACATGGCCGTAGAGACAGTGCTCTATGCCGCCCATGTCGGCCTCGTCCGGCCGCGCCGTCAGCAGCCGCAGCGTATCATAGACCTGCATGCTGTCGGCATTGACGACCACGCCGCCATGCCGGCGCGCCAGTTCGACAGCAAGCGCAGACTTGCCGCTGGCGGTCGGCCCGGTTATCAGGATCGCGTCGCTCTCGGTTTCAAGGTTATTGTCCATGGCTCTCGTTGCCACGCTTATCGCCAATCCGTCAAATCCTGTTCTGACGCCAGCACTGGCGGAAGCCGCCGCCGATGCCGTCAAGGCATCCGGCCTCTACTGGCTGGCCGATGGCGTCGCCTGCGATATCGCGCTTACCGATGGCACCGACACGGGCGCCGCGGAAGCCCTGCTGCGCGGTGTGATCGGCAGCGCCCCGGTCGATGTCGCCGTGCAGGACGCCGAGAGCCGTCGCAAGAAGCTTTTGATCGCCGACATGGATTCGACCATGATCGGCCAGGAATGCATCGACGAACTCGCCGCCGAAGTCGGCCTCAAGGACAAGGTGGCTGCGATCACCGCCCGCGCCATGAACGGCGAGATCGCCTTCGAGCCGGCGCTGATCGAGCGCGTCTCGCTCTTGAAGGGCCTGCCGCTCAGCGTCGTCGACGAGGTGATTGCCAGGCGCATCACGCTGACGCCGGGTGGAAAACAACTGATCGCGACGATGAAGAGCAAGGGCCACTATACCGCGCTCGTCTCCGGCGGCTTCACCGTCTTTACCGGACCGATCGCCGAAATGCTCGGCTTCGATGAGAACCGCGCCAACACGCTGATCGCCGAAGCGGGCGTGCTCACCGGCGAGGTCGCCAATCCGATCCTCGGCAAGCAGGCCAAGGTCGATGCTCTCATCGATATTGCCGACCGCCTCGGCATCTCGACAGACGATGCCCTTGCCGTCGGCGACGGCGCCAACGATCTCGGCATGATCCAGCTTGCCGGCACGGGCGTTGCGCTGCACGCCAAGCCCGTGGTCGCCGAGCAGGCGAAGGTGCGCATCGACCACGGCGACTTGACCGCTCTTCTCTATCTGCAGGGCTATCGCAAGACGGACTTCGTCGGATGATCATCTCCGAGACCGAGCGGCTGCGAATCCGGACCTGGAAGGAAAGCGATCGCGATCTCTTCTTCGCGATCAACAGCGACCCCAGGGTCATGGAGTTCTTTCCCTTCCGCCGCAGCCGTGCGGAAGCCGACGCATTGTTCGACCGCGTCGGCCGCGGCATCGCCGAGACCGGCTTCGGCTTCTTCGCCGTGGCCTTGAAGGCCGAAGACCGGCCGATCGGCTTCTGCGGTCTGGCGCTGACGGATCTGGAACCGCACCTGCCCAACGGAACGGTCGAGATCGGCTGGCGACTGGCGACGCCCTATTGGGGCAAGGGCTATGTCACGGAAGCCGCATCCGCCCTGCTGCGCTACGGCTTCGAGGAAAAGGGGCTCGACGAAGTTGTCTCCTTCGCCGTCGCCGCCAACACCCGCTCGACGGCGGTGATGCAACGGATCGGCATGCACCGCGACGCCAGCCGTGATTTCGACCACCCCCGCGTCTCGGCCGACTACCCGACGCTGGTGCGGCATGTGCTCTACGCGATCAGCGCCGCCGATTGGCGGGCGAAGGCCGAGAAATAGTCGGCCATAGCCCCTCACCGTCCTGCCGGACATCTCTCCCCACAAGCGGCACGAGAGACGCCAGTCGCAACGTGGTGCCCTATTCAACGTTGATAAGCGCCGTGCACTCACGCCATGGGTCCTTCTCCCCTCCTGCGGGGAGAAGGTGCCGGCAGGCGGATGAGGGGCGAACCCTCGCCGCGGGATAAGGGACAGCCCCGTTGCCGGGCATCGCCACGTCAGAACGCGCCTCCAATTGTCATGCAACGATCCGGCAGGCTCCGCGCCCTCGGCACGTGGTGGCGTGCTGGCTCCTAGGCGCTCTCTCCCCGGAGGGGAGAGACGTCCGGCAGGACAGCGAAGGAAAAACCACAACGCCTCCACCGCAGCTCACCTTTCCTGCCCCGCCCCCGGGTAGCTCCGCTCGAGCCAGTCAACAAATGCCTTCGCCGCATCCGAAAGCGCATCGAAGCGCCGCGCCACGATGAAGAACGCGCCATAGGGCACGGAAATTTCGAAGGGCTGGATCAGCCGCCCGGCATCGATGTCATCGCGTGCATGGTCGCGGTCGATCAGGCCAATGCCGCTGCCCCTGAGCGTCGCCTGCAGCACCATCGAGCCATCGGCGAAGATGGCACCACGATCCAGCTGCACAGGCGCGGTACCGGCGGCCGCAAACCACTGCGCCCAGAGCTGTCGGTTATCCTCATGCAAGAGCGCGTGCTGCAGCAGGTCCTCGGGTCGATCGAGCGTCCGCCCGGCACTGGCGAGCGCCGGCGCCATCACCGGCACCATCTCGACCTTGGCGAGCAGGCGCGTCTCCACCCGCGGCCATGAGCGGGCGGCCAGGCTGTGGCGGATGGCGATATCGGCGTCACCGCTGCGAAACTCGGCCAGCCGAGGGTCCGCGTCGATCACCAGATCGATATCCGGATGCTGCTCCTGAAAGTCCTGCAGATGCGGCACCAGCCAACACCCGGCAAGGGACGGTTCGGCGCTGACCTTCAGCGTCTGCGACAGCCGCCGCCCGGAGAGCGCGTCGAGGCTCTCGCCCACCATATCGAAGGCCGCCGTCAACGTGCCGAGCAGCGCACGGCCGTCCGTCGTCAGCCGAACGCTGCGGTGGCGCCGCTCGAACAGCGGCCGGCCGATCAGCTCCTCGAGTTCGCGCACCTGCCGGCTGATCGCGGCCTGCGAGACGAAAAGCTCGGCAGCAGCCAGCGTGAAGCTCTCCAGCCGCCCGGCCGCCTCGAAACTCCGCAACGCCGTCAGAGGCAACCGTCCGCGCTTCATGCATAACCTCAAGTTATCCGAAGGCGACAGTAAACTCGTTTGAGGGCCGCGGGCAAGTGCGGTGAAATACTGAGGCATTCCGCCCTCGCATGAACCCAACGGTGGCGGAGAAGGTGCTTTAAAATCACACCGCCAGAGCGTCCCGCGTGCGTTCGTCCGAGCGCATGACGCTCGCCCCACGAACGGAGGTCTGGCCATGCTTGCTATCATCGAGATCCTGCTCGAAGCCCTGCGGCTGATGACCTTCCAGCCGGCACGAAAGTCCCGTTCATCCGCCCCCACAGCAGTCGGCGACGACCGCTGAGAACTACCACGCTTTGCTCGCCACGCGGTGCCCGTAGCCGCCCCTCGCCCTCGCCCTCACCCCGCAAGTGGGGAGAGGAAACGCGCTCCGCCGCAGGCGCTCGGCTGGCGGCACAGCCCGAGAAGTCACAGAGGGGCATATGGAGGCGCCGGGATGGGATCGCCGCAATGTTGCGAGCGGACGCGACATGCCCCTTCTCCCCGCCTGCGGGCAGAAGGTCGCGGCAGCGGGATGAGGGGCAGGCGCTTGCCTGCTCACGTTGGCAACAGACTATCAGCCGAGCGCACGCTTGAATCAAAACCTCAAGAAGCGGATTCAGCCTGCCAGCCCACTGCCCGACACCCTTGAAAAGACTCGCTCAATTGCCTTCGGCTGAAACAACGTCGCGGCATCGATCCGATGCCGCGACCGCAAAACCCGCAAAGGCGCAACGCGCCCTACTCTACCCGCACCGTGACGAAGCGCAGTTCGCCAGTCTTGTTGGAGAGCATCAGGAGCGCGTTGTGCCGACCGTCCGACTTCAGCTCCTCGACACGATCGGCAACGTCACCGGGCGTGTCCATCGCCTCCTGGCCGACTTCGACGATCACGTCGCCCGGCTCGACACGGCGTTCCGCAGCGGCAGAATTCGGCGAGACCTCGGTGATCACAACGCCGTCCACGTCGTCGGCAATGCCGTACTTCTTGCGCGTCTCTTCGTTGAGCGTCGCAAGCTTCATGCCGAGCACGACATCGGTCGCGGGCAGCGGCGCGGCTTCGGGCTTGTCCGGCTTCTGCGTCTCGTCATTGGATGTCGCCGCCGGTGCGCTGGCGACATCGGCGCCATCTTCGAGGCGGCCGAGCGTCACCTTGACCGTCTGCTCCTTGCCATCGCGGACCACCACCACGTCGACCGCCTTGCCGACGGGGCTTTCGGCAACGGCGCGCGGCAGGTCACGCATCTCGGTGACGTCGCGGCCGTCGAACTTGACGATGACGTCACCCGCCCTGATCTCGCCGTTCGCGATCGGTCCGCCCTCGATGATGCCGGAGACGAGCGCACCGTGCGGCGTCGCCATCTTCAGGCTTTCGGCGATATCGTCGGTCACCGGCTGGATACGCACGCCAAGCCAGCCGCGCCGGGTCTCGCCGAAATCCTTGAGCTGCAGCACGACATTGGCGGCAAGCTCCGTCGGAACCGAGAAGCCGATGCCGATCGAGCCGCCGGAGGGCGAGATGATCGCCGTATTGATGCCGATCACTTCACCGGCCATGTTGAAGAGCGGTCCGCCGGAATTGCCGCGGTTGATCGCCGCGTCGGTCTGGATGAAATTGTCATAGGGGCCGGCATTGATGTTGCGGCCACGTGCCGAAATGATGCCGACGGAAACCGAGCCGCCGAGGCCGAAGGGATTGCCGATCGCCATCACCCAGTCGCCGATGCGCATCTTGCGGGAATCGCCGAAAGGCACGGCTTTCAGCGGCGCCTTCGGCTCCACCTTCAGGACCGCGAGATCGGTCTTGGTGTCCTTGCCGACAAGCTTGGCCTTCAGCTTGCTGCCATTGGCGAAGTTGATCTCGATGTCGTCGGCGCCTTCGATCACGTGGTTGTTGGTGACGATGAAGCCTGAGGGGTCGATGACGAACCCGGAGCCGAGCGAATCGACCGTGCGTTGGCGGCTGCCGCCCTGGCCACCCTGCCCTTTGAAGAATTCGTCGAAATAGGGCTGGTAGGGCGAGCCCTCCGGCACCTGCGGCGCCGGCGCATTGTCGTCGTTCTTGACCTTCTGCGAGGTCGCGATGTTGACAACGGCGTCCAACAGTCCGGCCGCGAGATCGGCAACGGAAGCAGGGCCGTTGGTCGGCGGGCGGATGGCCGTGTTCTGGGCGAGCGCGGTGGAGCTAAAGGCCAGCGCGCTTGCGAGCGCCAGAACGCCCAAGGCGGTGCCAAGCGAGTGCGCTCGGGATTTCGTTCGCGTGGACAAGTCGCTTAAGCTCCTCTGGCTTTTCGATGGTCGGCCACTTCCTTAGGCCTCCCACCTCTCCTGCCTATGCGCCGAGGCGTCATAGTACTTTGATTCTTCGCATAATTTCGCGTCGACCGGAACCGGCAACAGCGCTTATGCAGTCAGAACCGTCACCGCAATCCGCAAACCGCGTGGCTTGCGATTTTCACCTGAAGATAAGGCGGAATTCGGAAGCGTCCACACACGATTTCCTGATCCCCGCGCAGATGACTGCTGGAGGTCAAGAGGTCCCGGCTGCGCGTTCTTGGAAGGAGGCGCGACGTGTCAGGTCGTCAGGTCGTGCCCGTGGTCTTTCAGAGCCTGCACCGCCTTGTCGAGATCGGAACCGGCGACGAAGATATAGTCGGTGCTGAAGGTCGAATTGGCGAAGACGCCCACGCCGGCGGCCGAAAGCGGCCGGAGCACGGACGAGAGCACGCCCGGCACGTCAAAGGCAAAGTGCTGCTCGACGCGGAAGCAGCGCCAGCCGAGCGAGCTCTGGACGCTGGAAGGCACGCGGGCGGCTCGGCAGACCAGCGTCATCTCCTCGCGGGAGCTCGACACGGTCCAGAAGCCTGGCCCCGGCAACCATTCCGGTATGCTGGAACCGATATTGAGGCGGGTGATGGCGTATTCGGCATCGACCAGCCGGATCAGCAGTTTATGTGGCATTTCGCATTATCCTCGAAGCAACCATACAAGTCCGACCCCGGCAGCCACGGAAACGAGCCCCGCCAGTCGAAGCTGATGTTCGGGGACATACGGCAAACGCTTCGCCATTTCCACCAAAACCAAAGGGGCCAGTGCGTACACCAGCCCCTCGATGATCAGGAAGAAAGCGATTCCCGTCAGGAAATCCGACATCGCTCGCCTAGTTCCCGGTGGTTGGCTGCGGCGCCGGACCAGCCGGTGCAGTACCTTCGGAATCGTTGAAGTAACGGAAGAATTCCGAATGGGGCGAAAGCACCAGCGTCGTATCCGGGCTCGCGATCGACTGGGTATAAGCCGTCATCGAGCGGTAGAATTCGAAGAACTTCGGATCGCGCGCAAAAGCGTCGGCAAAGGTCTTCGTCCGTTCGGCTTCGCCCTCACCGCGCAGAATTTCCGAATCGCGCTGGGCGTCGGCGACGATCTCGACGACCTGACGGTCGGCGATAGCGCGACGGCGCTGGCCCTCTTCGTTACCGCGAGCGCGGATCAGTTCGGCTTCTGCCAGACGCTCGGCCTTCATGCGGTCGTAGGTCTGCTGCGAGACTTCCTGCGTCAGGTCGGTGCGGCGGATGCGAACATCCTCGATGTTGAGGCCGAGCGACTCGGCATCGCCTTTGAGGTCGGCGCGAACTTCACGCATCATCGATGCGCGCTCGTCCGAAAGCGCTGCCTCGAAACCACGCAGACCGTAGACGCGACGCAGCGAAGCGTCGAGACGGGTCCTCAGACGCGACTCCGCAGCATCGCGATCGCCCGATACGGTTTCACGGAAGCGGCGAGGATCGGCGATCTTGTAGACGACGAAGGCATCGACTTCATAGAACTTGCCGCCCGAAACCTGGACGCGGATGTTGTCGAGATCGAAGCGCAGCGCCTGGTCTTCGACATACTGGACACGGTCGGCGTCCATGAAGGCGAAGGGCAGCTTGAAGTAGAGACCCGGCTGGCTCTTGACGTCCTTGATCTGACCGAAGCGCACGACGATCGCCTGCTGGCGTTCGTTGACGACGAAGACCGAGGAATAGATGCCGACGAAGACGACGGCGAGCAGGATCAGGATGACGGAGGTACGATTGTTGATCACTGGCCTGCTCCCGATGCTGCTGCTGCTCCCGACTGGAGAGGCCTGCCGATTTCATTCAGCGGCAGATAGGGCAGAACGCCCTGCCCGTTCTTCTCGTCGAGGATCACCTTCTTCGACTTGCCGAGAACGCCCTGCATCGTTTCGAGATAGAGGCGCTTGCGGGTCACTTCCGGCGCCTTGGAATATTCGTCGTAAACCGAGATGAAGCGCTGCGCTTCGCCCTGTGCTTCCTTGACGACACGGTCCTTGTAGGCGGCCGCTTCTTCGCGGATCTGCGCACCCTGACCGCGTGCCTTGCCCAGTACCTGGTTGGCATACTGGTTGGCTTCTTCGACGAAGCGGTCTTCGTCCTGCTCGGCACGCTGCACTTCGTCGAACGCATCGGCCACTTCGCGCGGCGGTGCTGCGTCTTCGATCGCGACCGTGTTGACGGAAACGCCGGCACCGTAAGTGTCCATCGTCGCCTGGATCGTGCTCTTCACGTCGGCAGCGATCGCCTGACGATTGTCACGGAAGATGTCCTGTGCCGGACGGCGACCAACCACTTCGCGCATGGCGCTTTCAGAAACCTGCTGCAGCGTGTCGGAAGGGTTCTCGACATTGAACAGGTAGGCCTTGGGATCGGTGACCGAGTAGAGCACCGAAAACTGCACGTTGACGATGTTCTGGTCGCCGGTCAGCATCAGGCCGGAATTCGCCTGGCCGCTCGAGCGCCCACCGATATTCTGCTGCTGCTCCGTGATCTTGACGAATTCGACGGTCTCGAACGGCCAGAAATGATAATGCAGGCCGGGCATCGAGATCTCGTCCTTCGGCTTGCCGAAGCGCATCTCGACGCCACGCTCGTCCGGCTGGACGGTGTAGATCGAGTTGATCAGGATGAAGCCGACGATCAGCAGACCGACAATGGCGAAAACGCCGCCGTTGAAACCGCCGGGAACGACGTTCTTAAGCTGGTCCTGGCCACGGCGAATGATCTCTTCCAGATCCGGCGGGCCGCCCTTGCCGCCACGCGGCCGGTTTGGCCCCTGGCCCCAGGGCCCCCCCTGATTGCCGCCGCCACCGCCGCCCCATGGGCCGCCGCCGCCATTCTGATTGCTCCAGGGCATCAAAACCTCTCTATTGAAACTTCCCACGCCAAACAGCCGCGCCACCGCACGGTCGTTTATGATGTGAAACCGTTATAGGTATCACCTGCACCGCTTTCAACGCGGTAGGCCCGAGTTCACCGTAAATGGTTCAAAATAGTTGACGATCCGGCGCGTCAGGCTGTCGCACGCCGCCGCCAGGTGACGAAATGCATGGCGTGGCTGTCTTTTTCGCCCTGCGGCAGATCCTCTTCGAACACCTTCTGGAAGACTTGCGGGTCGATATCGGGGAAGCGCGTGTCACCATCGACCTCGGCCTGGACCTCGGTCACGTGCAGAATGTCGGCCAGCGCAATCGACTGGCGGTAGATCTCGCCGCCGCCAATGACGCAGATCTCATCCACGCCCGTCGCCTCAGCCTCGCGGCGGGCAAATGCGATCGCCGCATCGAGCGACGGCACGACCTCAGCGCCCTCAGCGGCAAATTCCGCATTGCGAGTGACGACGATATTGGCGCGACCGGGCAGCGGACGGCCGAGCGAGGCCCAGGTCTTGCGCCCCATGATCACCGGCTTGCCGATCGTCAGCGCCTTGAAACGCTTGAGATCGGTCGAAAGGCGCCACGGCAGATCGCCGTCACGGCCGATGACGCCGTTGGCGGCGACTGCGACGACAATCGATATCTTCGGATGGGTGCTCTTCGTCTCGGTCATGGAAGCCTTTTCAGTCGTGGAAACCTTGCGGTTTGCTGTCGATTTCCCTTGCCCGATCATGGGCCGGCCGGTCCGTTACCACGCGGATGTAGCGATCGATCACCGAGCTCTCCGGCAGGATCTTGCGCATCCATTGCAGCGCGCTGGCAAGCAGCAGGTCGGCCGCGCAGATCGTCTCGCCGAGCAGATAGGTCTGGCGGGTGAGCACGTTGATCACATGCGCGCACATTTCGCTATAAAGCTGCGCCTGCGCCGGATTGTTGATGGTGGCACCGGAGATATGGGCGAACGCCGTCGGCTCGATCACCCCTGCATAATAGGCAAGCCAGGAAAGATAGGCGCCGCGTTCCTTGTGGCCCGGAGGGCGGCCGAGGCTGCAATCGGGATGGAGATCGGTGAGATACTGCACGACCGCCACCGTTTCCCAGATCACCGCGCCATTGTGCAGCAGCGCCGGCACCTGTTTGTGCGGATGCGGGTTGTCATCGTCGGGGGCGCCTGAGCCGTCCCGACGGCGGATCGAGACATAACGGATCTCGTATTCGGCGCCCAGCTCCTCAAGCAGCCAGACGATGCGAGACGACCGCGACAAGGGCGCATGGATCAATGTGAGCATCATACCTCCCTGGAGGACAAACCCTCCCCGGTCCCTGCCCGTTGCAACCCTGGCAGTCAGCCTTGCGGCAGCACCAGCAGAACCTCGGCGACGGCATCTTCCGGCAGACGATACCCGCCTCGTCCGGTGCCTAGACGGCGATCGGCGCCTTGATGGTTGAATCAGCTTCGTAGCCAACGAGCGTAAAGTCTTCGAAGCGGAAAGAAAACAGGTCCTTCACGTCAGGATTGATTTCCATTCGCGGCAGCCCCTTCGGCGTGCGGGTCAGCTGCAACCGGGCCTGGTCGAAATGATTGTGATAGATATGCGCGTCGCCGAGCGTGTGCACGAAATCACCGAGCTTGAGGCCGGCCACCTGCGCCACCATCATCGTCAAAAGCGCGTAGGACGCGATGTTGAATGGCACGCCGAGAAAGATATCGGCGGAGCGCTGGTAAAGCTGGCAGGAGAGCTTGCCGTCCGCCACGTAGAACTGAAACAGGCAGTGGCATGGCGGCAGCGCCATCTCGTCCACCAGCGCCGGGTTCCAGGCCGAAACGATGTGACGGCGCGAATTCGGGTTGGTCTTGAGGCTTTCGACGAGGCCGGCGATCTGGTCGATATGGCGTCCGTCCGGCGCCGGCCAGGAGCGCCACTGATAGCCGTAGACCGGGCCGAGGTCACCATTCTCGTCGGCCCACTCGTCCCAGATGGTGACGCCGTTTTCCTTGAGGTAGCGGATATTGGTATCGCCCTTCATGAACCACAGCAGCTCATGGATGATCGAGCGCAGGTGCAGCTTCTTCGTCGTCAGCACCGGGAAGCCCTCGAAGAGATCGAAGCGCATCTGGTGGCCGAAGACCGAGCGCGTGCCCGTTCCCGTCCGGTCGCCCCGGTCGGTTCCGTTGGTCATCACATGGTCGAGAAGGTCGAGATATTGCTGCATGGTCTGGCGCCGCCGATTCGTAATGACCCAAATTTAGGACGAAGCCGGCGGCGAACCAATGACCTCCGGGTGATTATCCCGGATAAATCGGCGCAGCTACAGCGCCTGCAGCTTCCCGAGGTTCTTGGCCACCAAGTAATAGAAGGTGACGCGCGACTTGGAGCGATCGGCCGACATCGCCTTGACGGTCGCTGCGATCGCCGTATCCGCATCGGCGCCGCTGATGCCCAGCTTCTTTTCGCACCATTTTTCCTTGACCCGGTCGAGCTCCTTCGGATCCGTCGCCGAAACGAGCGAAGAGTCCCGGTTGCGAAGGGCAATGCCAAGGTGACGCACGATCTTGTTCACGATCGCTTCGTCGGCGCCGCTGTCGTATTTCTGCACATCTGCGAGGTAGTCCGTCATGAGGCCTCCAGCTTGCTTTGCTTTTCGAAATTGCGGCCGCAGGTGGCGGCCGCGTGGCAGCAGCGGGAGTTTTTCATGGATGTCGGGCAAGTCAAGGCAGTTCGACACCCGCACGGTGCGGGACAAAGTCATATATCCGCCACATCCCCCTTTTCTTGGCGACCGGAAAGACCTATATGAACCGTGCCGTCTTCGGGCGGCTATGGCAATAAACGGGCGATGAAATAAACCCATTGGACCCGGGGGCGGTACCCGGCGCCTCCACCAAAAGCCGATCATTGACCGATCGGCTTTTGATGGGGGCGAAATAGGATCGACAAGGGCGTAAAGATCGACTTTTTGCTCGGCATTGTACCACCGTTATCGGGCTAAACTTATAGTTGCAAACGACAACTATGCTGAAGCACGTCTCGCTGCCTAACGGCGGTGCGACACTTCAAATCAAGTCCTTCCGGGTAGCACCGTAAGGCGGGGTCCGAAGGCACCTGGCAACAGAAGCCTTCACCTTCTCCCCCGCCTCGAAATGGTCTATAGATGCTCAAATAATTGACTCGTCCCCTGTGGACGGGCAATGAAAAGTCGACGGCAGGGTAGCCGGCAGCAAAGCAGTAAGATTGAGTTCGAGGAAAGACGGGACACTCATGGGCCAGGACCACATCCGCTACGACATTCTGGCACAGGACGCGCTCCGCAGCGTCATCCGGAAGGTCCTGACCGAGGTCGCGACGACCGGCCACCTGCCCGGCGAGCACCACTTCTTCATCACTTTCCTGACCGGCGCGCCGGGCGTACGTATCTCGCAGCACCTGAAAGCCAAGTATCCCGAGCAGATGACCATCGTCGTCCAGCACCAGTTCTGGGAACTGAAGGTGACTGACGTCGGCTTCGAGATCGGCCTGTCCTTCTCCGACACGCCGGAACGCCTGGTCATCCCGTTCAACGCCATCCGCGGTTTCTACGATCCCTCGGTGAATTTCGAGCTGGAATTCGATGTCGCCGCCGGCGAGGAAGAGGAAGTGGAATCGGCCGAAATCACCGCTTATCCGGCTCCGGAAGAAAACGGCGAAGCCTCGGCCAAGGACGACAAGCCCACCGAACCGAAGAACGGTGGCGGCTCCGTCGTTTCGCTCGATTCCTTCCGCAAGAAGAACTGATCACCACCGGCTGCATGCCTCCTCTCGTCGCAGCCGACGGGGGAGCGGGATCATGCGGCCACGCGCAGTGCTACAGCGACCGAGTGCGTTGAAGACGCGTAAGCGCTGAAGGAGCATCGGATCATGACCGGCGACGTCGTCAATCTGCGCCAGTTCCGCAAGCGCCGCGAGCGCACGGACAAGGAAAAGCAGGCCGAACAGAACCGCATCTCCTTCGGCCGCACCAAGGCTGAAAAGTCCCTGACGAAGGCGCTGAACGACAAGGCGGAGGACCGCCTCGACCAGGGCCGCCTCGAACGGCCCGCCAAGGACGAAGGCGGCGACAGCAAGGACTGAGCCGCCCTCCCCGTACAAAATCGATTCCGGAGCAAGGACTTGCGACCGCTTTCCGAATCGAATTGCCAGGAAGTTGAAGCGATCTCGCAGCGCCGCTGCGCGCGATTTTCTGCCGGCATCCCGCTCCAGATTATTACAATCGATCGCACTTTATGGGGCGCCCCGTCCCAAAGTCATTTTGATCCAGAGACCGGACAATGATCCGTAAGCATTCCGCAACGCTCCACGGCCACCGCACCAGCTTCTCGCTCGAGGACGCATTCTGGCAGGAACTGAAGGCAATCGCCGAGATGAGGGCGATGCCGCTTGCGCAGCTTATCGCCGAAATCGACGACCAACGCACACCCGACAGCAATCTCTCCTCGGCGCTGCGTGTCTACGTGCTCGAGTGGCTGAAATCGCCCCCGGCGTCTCCCGGCGAGGCGTGACGCCGCCGCCGTACGGCAAGAGGTCCCGACATAAGGAAAGCCCGGCCGCAGGGCAGCCGGGCTTTCACGCGCAACGCAAAGCATTCGTTGATGCCTGGCGACACAACACCCTCAGAGCGTCGCCCCGCGCTGCCCCCAGCCGCCTGATTGTTTTTTGTTATCTGACCAGACGGATTGCACCCGGATTGTTGATGGTGTTGTTCGCAAGCGCTGCCTTGCAATCCAGCTTGAAGCTGCTGTTGCCGATCATGGTGATCTCCTGCGCGACGATGCGCACGCATTCGCCGCCGGTGGTACCACTGCCGGCATACTGGATCTCACGCGATGCCGGCATGTAGATGATGCCCGCAAGCGACGAGGCGCTGTTGCCGTTGATCGTCGCCGTCGCCGTATTGTTCCTGGCGGCAACGATCGAGAAGCCTGCCCAGTCCCCAGTCTGGGATGGCGTGATCTTGAAGGTCGAGCCGCCGTGAATGTCGAGCTGGGCACCGTTCATCAGGAAGAATGTAACGCCCTCACCCGTCAGCACCGACTGACTGGCGAGTTTCAGGGTACCGCCATCGATGATGTAGGAACCCGGCCGCAGCAGAACCTTGCCCTTGATCTCCAAGCCGCCGTAGGTGCCGGGCTTCAGCTCGACAGTGTAGTTGGCGGGTGCGTTGTTCGGCGTTTTGCTCGTGCCGTTGCAATTGCCGTTGCCGCCACCGCCGGCGACGAAATTCTGCCCGCACCCCGCAAGGTTCACCCAGCTCCCCGTCGTCGGCATTTTCTTGGACGAGAACGGGTCCGGGATCGGCGGAACGTCTTCCACCGCCTTGTCGCAGGCGAGCTGGAGATGGGCAAGCGTCGCCGACACCTTGCCGGTCGCATACAGACACTCGGCCTTCAAGGTCGCAGATCCGCTGAGATAGATCGACTGTGCATCGTTCGAGTCCGACGTGATCGTACAGCCGGACGTATCGACGGTGGCGCTGCCGCTCACTTCGAACGCCCGGCTTGCGGTCGGATGAAGCGCCAGAATGCACGCTTCCCGCCCCGGCATGCGCGCAGCGACGCTGACGCGATCGATCGTATAGGGCTGAAGACCGAAGAAGAGCGGCGCGTATTTGAGCTGATAGGTCGCCGTTGCGGTGCTCTCCATGCCGAGTGCCCCGAAAGCGACCTTGATTGCCTGGGTCGCCACCGGCGCCGAGCTCCCCGACCCGAGCTCTTCGACGGTGTCCGGCACCCCGAAATTGGCGAAGAAGGTGTTGTTCGCGAGGTCCTTCGCCGCGGCCGCATCCCCGCCTTCGCCATAGGACTTGACCGCGGAAAATGCAGCAGCATCGAGTGCATCCTGCATCTTGGCGGACTCGAGATTGATCCGGGCGAGATTGATGGCGATGGAAGCTCCCGTAAGCAACGGCACCATCACCAGAGCTGTCAGGACGGCAAAATTGCCGGTTTCATCCTTAAGGATGCGGATGAGATTGTTCTTCAGATTGCTGCGCATCTTGCTTCGTTGCCCCTCAACAGATCACGACGACTTCGGAGCCACACGGCTCCAAAGCAAAAGGCGTCATCGATTCCAATGAGTTGGAGCGAAATGCGACCAGCTGGCCGCGTCCCTCCCTGCGCTCCAAAACAGATTGCTAATTTAGTGATCAATCGTGGAGAAATGACTTCAGAAATTGCTAAACTTTTTCTGAACCCGCGCTGCGAGAGCGTTAATCCCCAGCGAAATCCGGCACTATTGCCGATACCCCAAAATTGGCGCACTTCCAGTCATGTGGGGGCCCGCTACTTACGCGGATTGTGCAGGCGCGGCTGTTGTACGGACTCAACGCGCGGAAGGCGGTTGCGGGGCGCGCCGATCTGTTACGATCCGAGCGTCGGTTATTGCACCCGGACGTCCGGCAACACATCGAAATCGAGCTTCTGGCTGGGGGCACGCCCGGTGCTGCCACCCTGGGCGTCGTCCGCCCCGCTCGGCGGCAGGACCGGCTGCTGTTCCTGACCGGCACCGCGCACGCTTGCCGGCCCCTGCTGTGCCCGGCGCGCAGCCTCGGCCTGCCGTTCGGCTTCGGCCTTGCGCTCGGCCTCGGCGCGCGCTTCCAGTTCGGCCTTGACCCGAGCCGCTTCCGCAGCCCCCGCGACGCGCCGGCGTTCTTCGGCAACGGCACGCCGCCGTTCGATCTCCCGCGCTTCTGCCTTCGCCTTGTAAAGCGCCACTTCGCGGCGCAGCCGCTGCTTCTCCAATACGTTTGCCTGCAGGATCTCGACCCGCCGACGCTCGCGCTCAAAAGCGCGCAGCGACAGGAAATTGGCGAGATCAGCAACGTCGAGGCTGACGCCCGGCGCCTCCAGCAGGCCGGCATAGCCAATCCGCACACGCGGTTCGGTACCGGAAAGCGCTTCCTCTCCGGGGCGGAAGGTCAGGTCGATGCCGCCATCGATCCGGCCGGCCGCAAGATCGAGGGCGGCAGCGCCCATCAAGGCGGCATTGCCGTCGCCAGCGGTCACGTTCTGCGCCCGCAGCACGCCGCCGGCAACACTGAACGGAGCCTTGACGACGCCGACAACCGATTGACCCGAGAAAACCGCCGCCTCCGCCACGCTGCGGATGCTATCGGCCGAGATCTGCGTCTTCTGGCCATCGGCCGCAGCAATCAGTTGGGGCAGAGCCGCACTGTTGATGCCGTTCAGGGTCATGCCGTTGAAGGTCGCGGTGCCGGAACCGCTTGCCGAATGAGCCATCGCCTCCGGTGTCGCGCCGGATGCTTCGAGCGCGACGGAGAGATCGAAAGTTCCGGTCGCCACCGGTGCGCCGGCATGGGTCCAGCCCGCCTGGGTCAGATCGCCACCCTTGACGTCCAGGCGCGAGCGCAGGAAGCCGGAGCCGTTGGCGTTCCCGACCTGCACTCGGCCCGCAAGCTTGCCGCCCAGCCAATCGCCGGTGGCGTCCGTCAGGGAAAGCTCGTCACCCTTCCATTCCATCTTGCTGGCAAAGCTCGTAACCGCGCCATAGACGCCCGGCCAGAACTTTCCGGCCTGCACGTCGAGCGCGACGTTGAGGCCCGTCCAGGCCGGCTGCGCCAGAGCGCTTTTCGAAAACGCGCCGTTCGCATCCTCGACCGGACCCAAGATCGCCTCGCCCAGCCAGGCAAGATCGAGCGTATCGACGGTGAGCTGGCCGCTGGCGGCACCGGGCGCCTTGCGGTCGACCGTCAGTGTGCCGGTAAAGCTGTTGTTGTCCGCCTTGCCCTCGACCGTTGTCAGGGCGATCGCCTCCGGGCTTGCGGCAACATCGGCCGAAATCGTCAGCGGCAGGCCGCTCCCCATCTGCGGCAGTGCCACCCCCTGCAGGAGCAGATAGGGTTCCAGATCCTGGGTCTGGAGCGTGACCTTTGCCTGCCCTTCGAGGAAGTGATCGCGCGAAAGATCGACATTGCCCTTGGCGGCGAGCGACGACTTCTCGGTCGTGAACGTCACCGTACCGTTCGCCTTCGAACCCTCGGTGCTCTGCAGCTTGACCGAGAGAATACCGTTGGCATCCGCATCAAAAGGCAAGGGATCGAAACCGGTCTGCCCAAGCAGAAGGCGGGTTTCGGGGTTTTCGAGCGTCGCTTCGAGAAGTATGGCCTTGCCGGTCATCGCCTGCACCATGTCCGGCGCCTGATAGCTGGCGGCGATCTTGGTGCCGTTCGCCGTACCGAAAATGCCGAAAGTCGCCGGCGCATTGCCTTCCTTGTTGCCGGCCGTCAGCGTCACGTCAAAAGCCGTGTCGCTGTAGTAAGGACCAGCCTTGATCAGCTGCCGAAGGGCGGGATGGTTGACCGCGTGCCGTCCGATCATTTCCAGGAACGGCGTCAGGTTCTTGGCGGCAAGTTTCATCTTGGCCGAGACGACGGGCTTTTCCAGATCGCCGCTTGCCCGGCCGGAAAAGGCGAGCTGGGCGCCGGCAAGCGAGCCGATCGCCACACGCTCGGCCTGAAGCTGGCCGTTCTTCAGCGTCAACACCGCCTGCACGTCCTGCGCCTCTTCGCCGAAGGCGGAGAACTCGTCGGCCGAAAGGTCGGCGGCGATGGCGTGCTGCAGCAGCGTGTCGGTGGAAGCGTCGCCCGCCACCAGTCCGGTCAGCGCCTGAAGCGCCTCGAAATCGATGCGGTTGCCCTTGAGCTGCAGCGAGAGGTTCGGCTGCTGCTCGGCAAAGGACTGCCGCTCCAGCCGGCCCTTGAGGCTCGCCTCGCCCGCCGCCAGTTCGAGGTTCTCGAACTGTTGCAGCGTATCGGTCAGGTTCACCGTGGCAGAAAAGCCGGCAGTCTTCAGTTTGCGGATCGCCGGGTCGACCGAGCCCGCCAGCCAGTTCGCCAGGCCCGACGGCTGGTTGGAGGCGAGCAGCAGGTCGCCGCGGAAACTCCGCTGCCCCTTGAGGTTCAGCCGCCCCTTGGCTTCGAGCTGGGTGCGCCCCGGCAGCAGCGCCACGACATTGTCGATCACCCAGCCGGCGCCGTCGGGCTGCACGTCGATACGCACGTCACGCACCGTCGTATCGCCGACGACGATCGCCGGCAGCTTCAGGCTCGCCCGGCCCGGCACCTGCGGAATGGGAATGTCGGCGGCAATGGCAAGCATCGCCTCCAGCCGCTGGCGCATGGAAATCGCCGGGTCGCGGCCGGTCTTGGTGTTGCGGTTGGGGCCGATGCGGCTGACGTCGATCTGCTGGCCGTCGGCGATCAGCAGGAATTTCTGGTCCTTGCCGGTATCGAGCGTCGCCTCGCCGGTCACCACATAGGGGTCTTCCGACGAGCCGACCTCGAAACGATAGTCCGGAACGCGGATGCTTTCGTTGGTTAGCTGGAAATCACCATTGATGCGCAACGGCGCCCGCGTGTCATCCTTCTCCTCGCCCTGCCGGTTTTCGGTCAGGGTGAAGCGACCGCTATAGACCGGCTTGAAGTCGACGATCTTCAATGCACCATCGGTTTCGACGCCGAAGGGGCGCTTGTCGGGCGTTACCCGTGCCTTGAGGCTCAGCGCACCCGCTGCGTCCACCTCGTTGCTGGTGAAGGAGAAGCTGCCGGCTTCGCCGTCGAGCGCCGCGCGCCCCTCCACTTTCCAAGGGCCGGCAAGCGTCCGGGCCGAAACGTCGGCAGCAAGCCCGCTTACGCGGCGGGTGCGGCCGGTCTGCTCGTCGATGAATTCGATCTGGCCATTGGTGATCTCGACGTTTTCAAGCACGACGGTCTTGGCCGGGATCGAGGTGCGGCGACCGCGCGCCCAGTCGAGCGTACCGTCCGGCAGCAGTCGTACCTTGGCCTTGGGCCGGTCGAGCCGCATGTCGAAGATCAGCGCTTCGCCACTGAGGAACGGCGCCAGTTCCGCGCTCATCGAAAACTGCGCCACCTGGATCAGCGGCTCGCCGTCTTCGCTGCCGACGCGCACGTCATTGAGCGTCACGGTCGGGAACGGGATCAGCCGCGCATCGACGCTGCCATGAACGACGACCGGCTTGCCCATGATGCGGCTGGCTTCGCGTTCGAATTCCTTGCGAAAATCGGTCCAGTCAATGAACCACGGGGCGATCAGCGCCGCAAAAAGCGCAACGACCACAAGTCCACCGACAGCAAGCAAAATTCGCGAAAGCACCGTGCCTACATTCCATCCAGTTCATCGGCGCATATGTGCGCCGCATGTCAGTTTGCGCGCCAGAGATTGGCGCCTGCAACGTCGCGCCCCATCAGGCGCGCAAAGGTCGCTGCAGCATTTTGAAGTCCCGCATGTTTCGTCCTCAAATCGGAAACGATCCAAGGAGACATACAGTGGCGCTCTCATTTGACGCATAATTCGTTCGGGGTCGATTCCGACTTCGGAACTATGCAGTACCACACTTTGGCGCCGGCGCATTGCCCGAAAAATTGGGCCAAATGCTGACGCCCCCACACGGGGTTCCGCCTCAGGCGAAGATCTTGCCCGGGTTGAAGATATTGTCCGGATCGAGCGAGCGTTTGACCTGCCGCATCAGGTCCAGCGCATCGCCAAGCTCTGCGTCGAGAAACGGCATCTTTCCCTGACCGATGCCGTGCTCGCCGGTACAGGTCCCGTCCATTTCGAGCGCCCGGGCATTCAGCCGCTCGACGAAAGCCTCCGCGCGCGCCACGTCGGCCGCGTCCTTGTCGTCAAACAGCAGGCCGACATGGAAGTTCCCGTCGCCCGCATGGCCGACGATCGGCGCGGTCAGACCATGGGCGGCGCTGTCCTCCTGGGTCGCCACCACGCATTCCGCCAGCCGTGAGATCGGCACGCAGACGTCCGTCGACAGGATCGCCGCACCCGGGATCAGGCTTTTCTGCGCCCAATAGGCATTGTGCCGCGCCTTCCAGAGCCGCGCCCGCTCCTCCGGATTGGTCGTCCAGAGGAAATCGCTGGCGCCGAACTCCGATGCGATTTCGCCAAACTGGCGCGCCTGCAGTTCGACGCTCTCGGGACTGCCGTGAAACTCGACGAAGAGCGTCGGCGTCTCCTGATAGGAAAGGCCGGAATAGCCATTGCAGGCCTTCATCTGCAGGGCATCGAGAAGCTCGATGCGCGCCACCGGAATGCCGGACTGGATAGTGAGGATCACCGCGTTGCAGGCGTCTTCGATCGTCGGGAACGGGCAGACGCCGCCGGAAATCACCTCCGGGATGCCCTGCAGCCTGAGCGTGACCGAAGTGATGATGCCGAGCGTGCCTTCGGCGCCGACGAAAAGCCGCGTCAGGTCGTAGCCGGCGGATGACTTGCGCGCCCGATGGGCGGTGCGGATCTCGCGCCCGTCTGATGTCACCACCGTCAGCGCCAGCACATTGTCCTTCATCGTACCGTAGCGTACCGCATTGGTGCCCGAAGCCCGCGTCGAAGCCATGCCGCCGATCGAGGCATTGGCGCCGGGGTCGATCGGGAAGAACAGGCCCGTGTCGCGCAGATAGGTATTGAGTTCCTCACGGGTGATGCCGGGTTCCACCCGGCAGTCGAGATCCTCAGCGTTGACCTCCAGCACCTTGTTCATGCGGGCGAGATCCACCGAGATGCCGCCATTGGGCGCATTGATATGCCCCTCGAGCGAGGAGCCGGTGCCGAAGGGGATCAGCGGCACCTTGTGCCGGGCGGCGATCCGGACGATCTCGCGCACGTCTTCGGCGCTTTCGGCAAATACCACCGCATCGGGAAGCTGCGCCGGGATATATGTGGTGGTGTGGGCATGTTGGGCGCGGATCGCCTCGCCTGTCTGGAGCCGGTCGCCGAAGCGGGCGGCCAGTTCCTGCTTCGCCGCCGTGATGCCGGCCTCGTTTCTCTCGCCAGCTCTGATCGCCTTCAATGCCACGGAAAACGCCCTTCCTGTTGCATGCGCCTCCCTGCCGAAGCGATGCTTCGGAAGCGCAGTCATTTCAAGGCGCTACTGTGCAAATCGGAATCACTTTGTCCAGACGCTCGCGCTCTTGGTCGCGAGCCTAGCGCAGGAAAACGCCTGACGTGAGACCGGAGTGTCACAAGACTGTACGACAGCGTGGAAAACAACGGACTATTCAGCGCGGCAACCGTCTCAGCGCCGGCACGCAAAGAAGATAGAGCCCGATGCCGGCAATCCACACCCAGCCGTCCCAGGAAGCGAGCGTCAGCGAATAGAGGCCGATGAAGAGAAGCGGCCCGACGATCGACGCGAGGCTGGTGAGGCTTGCCAACGCCCCCTGCAACCTGCCCTGCCCTTCCTCGTCGACGGCGCGAGACAGGAGCGCCTGCAAGGCCGGCGAACCGATGCCGCCGGCGGCAAGCAGCAGCATGATCGGCAGCACCATCCAGCTTGCGCTGGCGAGCGCCAGCAGCCCGTAACCGAGACTGTCGAGCACGATGCCGAGCTCAACTGCACGTCGCTCGCCGAGCCGCGCCGCCGCCGGCCCGGCGATCACGCCTTGCGCCACGGCATGCAGCAGGCCGAAGGCGGCTAGCGACACGCCCGTCATGCGTGCGTCCCAGCCGAAACGGTGCTCGCCGAAAATGACCCACAACACGGCCGGGACCTGGCCGACCAGCTGCATGACGAAGAATACGGTTACGAGCCGCAGGAGGAGCGGACCGTGCAGGGTCTGTCGCAGCCCTGCCAAGGGATTGAGCCCGCCTGCGGGCGCATTCGCCGGGCCATCTTTGCGGCTCTCCGCCAGGAAGAACAAGGCGAAGAGAAAGCCGAAGCCGTTCATGACAGCCGCAGCGGCGAAGGGCGCGTGCAAGCCGATGGAGCCGAGCAGACCGCCCGCGACCGGCCCGGCGATCATGCCGACACCGAAACAGGCCCCGAGCGTGCCGAAGTGCCGCGCCCGTGCCTCACCTTCCGTCGTATCGGCAATGGCCGCACCGGCAACGGCGCCCGTCGCTCCCGTGATGCCGGCGATCATGCGCCCCAGATAGAGCACCGTGAGCGTCGGCGCCGTTGCCATGATCGCATAGTCGATTGCCGCACCGGCGAGCGAGACGAGCAGAACGGGCCGCCGACCATATCGGTCGGAGAGGAAGCCGAGCACCGGCGCGAAGGCAAATTGCATCACGGCATAGAGCGAGACCAGGACGCCGTAGTGCCCGGCGACCTGATCGGCATGGGTGAGGTTGCGCAGGAGGCCCGGCAGCACCGGCATGACGAGGCCTATGCCGAATGCATCGAGCGCCACCGCCGCAAAAAGCACCCACAGCGCCTTGCACCCTGCCCTTGTGCCGTCGCCTGCACAGGGGGCTGCCTCATCCGTCTTTTCAAGGGCCATCACCGATTCCTTATCATTGATAAATTAATGCACAGGAAACTTATCAATGATAAATTGTCAAGCGACGGATGGAGACAACGATGACGAAGCTGCAACGGGATACGGTGGTGCGCGCCGCGCTGACACTGCTGAACGAAGTGGGGCTGGACGGCCTGACGACCCGCCGGCTTGCCGAGCGGCTGGGCGTGCAGCAACCGGCGCTCTATTGGCACTTCAAGAACAAGCAGGCGCTGATTGGGGCGCTGGCCGAGGGGATGATGGCCGAGAACCATGATCGCTCCGTGCCAGAGCCGGACGAGGACTGGCGCGCATTCCTCACGTGCAACGCCCGCAGCTTCCGAAGAAGCCTGCTTGCCTATCGCGACGGGGCGCGCATTCATGCCGGCACCCGGCCGAGCGCACAGCAGATGGCATCCGTCGAAGCGCAGATCCGCCTGCTGCATGCGCAAGGCTTCACCCCGGCCGAAGCCGCTTCCGCCCTGCTCGTGATCAGCCACTATGTCGTCGGCTCGGTCCTGGAACAGCAGGCCGCATTGGAAGCAACCGAAGGAAGGACCGACGGCGAAACGGCATCTGACGAGACGGCGCCGCTTCTGGCCGCCGCGATGCGGGAACTCGACGAGAGCGGCCCCGACGCCAGCTTCGAATACGGCCTCACCACGATCGTCGAAGGCCTGGCACAACGGCGCAAACGCTAGGCGATCCACCCGGCGAGAAAGCGATTCTGTTTCAAGGCGCTGCCACCGAAACCGGAATCAGTTCCGGAGGATCCGCGCCCACCTATGAGGGCAAAACGGAAGAAACCACCTGCTCAATTGCGGGCGTTGGATTATCATGTCGGGGTGAAGGAGAGAGGCAATGTTGGGTCTCACCGCTTTGCTCACCGCGTCGATCTTTTTCGGCGCCGCCGTCTACATCAATCTGGTCGAGCAGCCCGCAAGGCTCCATCTCGACGATCGCGCGGCCCTCGCGCAATGGGTACCTTCCTACCGCCGCGCCTTCGAGATGCAGGCGACACTCGCCCTGATCTCGGGCCTGCTCGGCGCTGCTGCCTGGGGAAGGACCGGCCACGTGCTCTGGGGCATGGGAGCAGCGATCATCATCCTGAACTGGCCCTATACGCTGCTCTTCGTCATGCCGGTCAATCGCAAGCTGGAGACAACGCGGCCAGATGAGGCCGGGGAAGAAAGCCGCACCCTGCTCAAGCGCTGGGGCAGGCTCCATGCCGGGCGAACCGCGCTCGGCGGGCTGGCGGCAACGATCTTTCTCATTGCCGCCTGGCTCGAAATATAGCGTCGAAGAGACCGGCTAGTGCGTCTCCAGCGCCGCTGCCGCTTCCATTTCCTCGTGCAGCTTGCGCTCTTCGTCCGCATGCGGCTTGGTAAAGCGCGCAATCACCAGGTAGGCGACCGGCGTCAGGTAGAGCGTGACGATCACCGCCAGCCCCAGGCCGCCGACAAGCACCCAGCCGAGTGCGATGCGCGCTTCCGCGCCAGCACCACTTGCCAGCACCAGCGGCACCGCCCCGACGATGGTGGCGATCATCGTCATCATGACCGGACGCAGCCGGATGTTGGCGGCATTCTCGATCGCCGAACGCACGTCCTGGCCGCGGTCGCGCAGCTGGTTGGCGAATTCCACGATCAGAATGCCGTTCTTCGCCATGATGCCGACGAGCATGACCAGGCCGATCTGGCTGTAGATGTTCAGCGTATTGCCGGTCATGATCATCGCGAACACCGCGCAGGCAAGCCCCAGCGGCACCGTCGACATGATGATGAGCCCGCTGACGAAGCTTTCGAACTGCGCCGCCAGCACCAGGAAGATGATGACGATCGCAAAGCCGAAGGTCACGAACAGGCCATTGGCGTTTTCGTTGAGCGTTGCGGCTTCGGCGAGCGGCATGATGCGTGAGCCCGCCGGCAGCAGCGGCTCGGCCATCTGCTCGACCATGGTCAGCGCCTCGCCGAGCGCGAGGTCGGACTTGAGCCCGGCCGAGAGCGACACGGCGCGAAGCTGCGATTCGCGCGAGAGCTGCGGCGCCACCGCCTTCTCCTCGACGCTGGCGATCGTTGACATCGGCACGATCTTGCCGTCGCCGGCCTTCAGGAAAATGTTCTGGAGGTCGGTCGGGTCGTTGACCGGGTTGGTCGAAGACAGGAGCTTCACCGGATAGGATTCGCCGTCGACATAGACGTCGACGACGCTGTTGCCGTCGAGCATGGCCTGCAGTGCCCAGGCAAGGCCGCCGATGTCGATACCCATATCGGACGCACGTTCGCGGTCGATGGTGATCGAAAGCTGCGCCTGGTTGGCTTCATAGTTGAGGCGGACGTTTTCGAAGCGACCGGAATCTTCCATCTGGCGCACGAGCTTCGCCGCCGCATCGCCGAGCTTGTTGTAGTCGTTGCCGACGAGCGCCACCTGCAGGCCGCTGCCGGCGCCGCGAATGCCCAAACTGTTCGGCTGCATGGCGAAGACGCGGACCGAGGGGATGCGCGCCGTCACCTTGTTGATCTCGGCAACGATCTCCTGCTGCGTGCGGTCACGCTTTTCCCAGGAGGCGAGCGTCAGCACCATGAAGCCGCTGTTGACCGAACCGCCCTGGCCGGAGATCGAGAAGATGTTGTCGATCTCGCCGGATTGGACCAGCGGCTGCAGCCCGTCTTCGATGCGGCGCATCTGCGATTGGGCGTATTCGAGCGAGACGCCCTGCGGCGCATTGATGCGCATCATCACCTGCGACCGGTCTTCGCTCGGCGTCAGCTCCGATTTCAGGGTCAGGAAGCCGGCGGCGCCCATGGCCGTGAAGAAGCCGGCAACGACGAAGACGATCAGCGGCGAATTCAGGCAGGCCCGCAGCGTCACCCGGTAGAAGCCGGCGGCGCGGGCGCCGAACCGGGCCATCGGCCCCGGCACTGTGTGCTTCTCCTTCGTCAGCATGCGCGAGGCCAACATCGGGCAGAGCGTCAGCGACACGAAGGAGGAAAGCAGGATCGAAAAGGCGAGAACGAAGCCAAACTCGCGGAAGAGACCGCCCGTCTGCCCCGGCAGGAACGACAGCGGCACGAAGACGGCGGCAAGCGTCGCCGTCGTCGCCAGCACCGCGAAGAACACTTCAAGCGTGCCGTGCACCGCGGCTGCCCGCGGCCCCAGGCCCTCGGCCCGTCGCCGCACGATGTTTTCGAGCACCACGATCGCGTCGTCGACGACGAGACCGGTCGCAAGCACGATCGCAAGCAGCGTCAGGATGTTGATCGAGAAACCGGCGAGATAGATCGCCGCCACCGTTCCGATCAGCGCGATCGGCATGGTGATCGTCGGGATCAGCGTCGCCCGCCAGTCGAGCAGGAACATGTAGATGACGAGCGTCACGATGAAGACGGCGACGAGAAGCGCGATCTCCACCTCATGGATGGCGCCGTTGATGAAGACGGCATCGTCGCTGGTGATCCGAAGCTGCGTCCCCTCGGGCAGGATCTGCGTCTGGATGGTGTCGACGACCTTGCGCACGCCCTCGGAAATATCGACCGTGTTCGATTGCGCCTGGCGGATGATGCCGAGGCCGATGCCCTGGCGACCGTTGGAGCGCAACGCCGTCGTGCCCGTATCCGGGCCGAGCGTCACGGTGGCGACGTCACGCAGGCGCACATTGTTGACGAGGATCAGGTTTTCGAACTGTTCCGGCGTCTGCAGATCGGCCGTGGCGCGCACCGAGATATCCTGGCTGGCGCTGGTCAGCTTGCCGGCCGGAACGTCGTAGGAGGCGTTGGCGAGCGCGGTCCTGAGATTGGCGACCGTCACCCCGCGCCCGGCGAGCTTCGCCTGGTCGAGATCGATGCGGAAGATCTTCTCCTGGTCGCCATAGACGGCGACGTCGGCCACGCCTTCGACGGCGGCCAGCCGGTCGCTGATCTCGTTTTCGACGAGCAGCGTCATGTCTTCCATCGACATCGTGTCGGAGGTCAGCGCCAGGCGCATGATCGGCTGGCTATCGGCATCGGCCTTCACGATGCTCGGCTCGTCGACATTGTCGGGCAGCTGGTTGCGCACCCGGCCGAGCGCGTCGCGAATGTCGTTGGAGGCCTGGCCGATATCGGTGGTGTCGGAAAACTGCAGCGTCACACGGCTGCGGCCGAAGGAGGACGTCGAGGAGATGTCGCGGATGCCCTGAACGCGCGAGACGGCACCCTCGACCACCGAGGTTACCTCGCGGTCCATCGTCTCGGGTGCTGCGCCATCGAGCGTCGTCGTCACCGAAATGACCGGCTGGTCGACCTGCGGCAACTCGCGAATCTCGATTCCGTTCCAGGCCGCAAGGCCGGCCACGACGATCAGCGTGTTGACGACGAGCGCGAAGATCGGCCGGCGGATGAAGAGTGCGGTAAAGCCGGTCTTGCCGCGCTCGCGGGCGGATGGCTTGCTGTGCCCCTCGCCCCCGCTCACTTGGTTTCCTCCGCAACCTTCTGCGCTGCATCCTGCTTGCGCTCGCGGCCGGCAATGCGGACTTCGCCGCCGTCACGCAGGCGCTGCACGCCCTCGGTCACGATCTCATCGCCTTCCGAAAGGGCCGCATCCACCAGCACCTTGTCCGGGTTGCGCTGGATGATCTTCACCGGCACCTTCTCGCTCTTGTCGCCCGTCACGCGCCAGATATAGGAGCCTTCCGAGCTCCACTGGATCGCCAGCGGATCGACCGTCGGATAGGTGTCGCCGTCAAAGGCCACGGTGACGGAGAAGGACATGCCTGCCCTCAACCTGTCCTCGGGGTTCTCCAGTCGCGCGCGCACACGCAGCGTCCGGCTTGCCTGGTCGAGCCGGTTGTCGATCGCGTGGATTACGCCATCGAGCTGGTTGCCCGGCTGGGCGATCGCAAAGGCGGTAACCGGCTGGCCGACGACGATCTTGTTGGCGAACCGCTCCGGCACCCAGAAGTCGACGAGGATTTCCGAACGGTCGTCGACGACGGCAATCGGCGTCGTGGTGGTGACATAGTCGCCGACATTGACGGTGATGATACCGACCACACCCTTCGAAGGCGCTACGATGTCGCGGCGCTTGAGATCGAGTTCGGCGGTCTTCAGCGCCAGTTCGGCGGTCTGCATCGCGATTTCTGCGTCGCGCACGTCCACGGCCGTCACCGCGCGGGCGGTGCTGAGATTACGGTAACGCTCCACCTTTTCACGGGCGCTGTCGCGGTTCAGCCGCGCCTGGTCGGCGGCGATCTTCTGGTCGTCGCTGTCGAGCCGGGCGATCACCTGGCTCTCGGCCACCTTCTCGCCGGAGCTCACGAGGATTTCGGTGAGGTTTCCGGTCGCCGTCGGCGTCACGGTGACGGAATGGATCGCCTCGCCGTTGCCGATGGCATTCAGCCGGTCGTTGACGACGGAGGTTGCCGAGGGACGAACCATCACCAGAATTGCCGCATTGCCGCCCTGACCGCGGCCGTTGCCGCGCTCGCCACCCTGGCCACCGCCGGTCGTGGGCTTCGACAAGGCATCGATCAGCGGGTGAGAAACGCCGATGGCGGCGAGCGTTTCACCTGCGCCGGGCACGAACCGCACCCAGACGGTTGCGCCCACGAGAAGCACAGCGGCGCTCACCGCAAGCTGTTTCCAAACCCGCATTCAAGTCTCCAAATTAAGCAAAAAACACGCCCCAGCGCGGCACGTCCGGCGGTTCGTTCCGATTGCGCGGAGTATCCCTGTTCGCGCGCGTCGGGGCAATGACGGAATGCCATCATTACGCAATTGTAATAAAAGCGAATTTGTTGGCGGCATGATGACGCGCGGAGCAATTGTGCCGCAGCTTTCGGCGTGAATCTCACTTTGCTGCGCAAGCCGGCATTTACAGCGGCTTCGGCCGCGCTATCCTGCAACCGCTGGCCGCTTTTGCCGAGCGGTTTCGCCGTCTGGTTTTTCAGTTTCTTGAAGGGGAGCAAGAACGATGTGCGATGCCTGTGTGATGGAAACGGTGAAGGAGCGCATGCTCTCGCGCCGCAGCTTCTTCAAAGCCGCTGCAATTGGAACCGCCGGCCTCGCCGTGGCGAGCACCGGCGCAGCACCTCCCGCGCTCGCCCAGGGACATGGCAGCGTCACGGACCTGACCCACGAACTGCATGAGGATTTCCCGACCTTCTTCGGCCAGCAGCAGTTCTTCCGCGAGGAGAAGTTCAACTACGCCAAGGACAAGTTCAACATGTTCGAGCTCAGGGTGAACGAACACACCGGCACCCATGTCGACGCGCCCCTGCACTTTTCCGCCGATGGCCTTTCCGTTGCCGAACTGCCGGTCGACAAGCTCGTCGTGCCGCTCGTGATCGTCGACATCCGCGCGAAGGCTGCAGCAGATGCGGACGCTCAGGTGACGCCGGACGATCTCAAGGCCTGGGTCGCCGCCAATGGCGAGATCCCGGAAAATGCCTGCGTCGCCATGCTTTCGGGCTGGAGCGCGCATATGGGCACCGACAAGTTCCGCAATGCCGATGGCGGCGGCAAGCTGCATTTCCCGGGCTTCCACGTGGAAGCGGCGAAGTATCTCATCGAAGAGAGCAAGGCGGCCGGCATCGCCGTCGATACGCTGTCGCTCGATCACGGCCCTTCGCCCGATTTCGCCACCCACTATGCATGGCTGCCCGAAGGGCGCTGGGGGCTTGAGGCTGCCGCCAACCTCGACAAGCTGCCGGCCAAGGGCGCGACGCTCATTCTCGGCGCGCCGAAGCATCGCGGCGGCACCGGCGGCCCGGCGCGCGTCTTCGCGCTGGCCTAGGTCACGGACCTATAGAGCACACCCAGGTTTTGGCTGAAGCGAGTTTGACGGGAGCAAGGTCGTTTTCGCTTCCATGGCAACCACATGTTGCCGATCGTCGACCAGTTCCGCACCGGCTGCGTCACCATGAATCACGGTGCGCCAGCACGACGCCGATCGCGGAAAGGTCAACGGCTACGCCTGACGCGCCAAGGCACCCTACCCTCCAACGACTTCACTGATCTGAACGATGGGCGTGATGTCCGTATAGTTGGCGACATCCGCGGAGATCTCGGCGCGGTGCGGACCTAACGCCTCCTGGAATGTCTCGAGGCTCGGCGAGTAGACGTGGCACGCCGCGACAAACTGTGGCGCGCTTCCAGGCTCGCGACCGGCAACGCCCCTGTCGATCTCGTAGCGCAGGCAGGCATCGCCGAGCCGCTCCTCGAGCAAGGGCATGTGGGTGGTGCGGTAGTAGTCGTGGTCGAACTTCGAGCCGCCATCGGCCGGATAGTAGACGCTCATCTTGATCATGATCGGGCTCCTGCCTGAACGCCGCTTCGAGCGTCCGAAGCTACTTCTAGGTTACCGACCTATGGAGCACAACCAGGTTTTGGCTGAAACACGTTTGACGAGCGCAAGGTCGTTTTCGCTGTGCTTTTCGAAGCGGGTGACGACGGCACCGCAGACTTTCAGATCACGCAATCGGCCGTGGCCGCTGCAGGCACGGCTTCGGGTACGTTCCCGCCGGGTAGTTCCACACCGCTCAGCCGCGCCTCGACCGCAACCATTCGCATGGCCGACACGCCTTACGGGGCCTGCAACCCCAAGACCGTCACTGACGCCAGCGGCCAGACACGCGTGGTTGCCGCACGGCCGACGGGCTTCTGCGGACGCAGGGTCTTCATCGTCACGCAGAACGGCAACGCCTATCAGGGTTCGAGCAAAGGCGTGCTGTTTACATCAGGACCATTCGGCGCGAACAACCAACCCTGCAACGAAATCCCCAATTGAACGCATCGACGACGGCTGCCCCAAACGCAACGCTGGCAATCGCTGCGACCTTGGCTATCGTCATCGCATCAAGCGACCGGCCCGCCCGCGTGCGCCACCAGGCGACAACAGTGAAGGACACCCATGAGCACCGTTACCCCGCCCCAAAACCCGGAAGCCGACCCGCGCGTCAAAGCCGTGTTCGACGACATCCGCGCCACGCGCAAATCCGATTTCATCAACAACATGTGGCTGTGGCTCGCCTTCGATCCGGAGCTGCTGGAGCAGACCTGGCGCGACGTCAAGGCTGTGATGGCAACACCTTCGGCCCTCGATCCGCTGGTGAAGGAGATGCTCTACATTGCCGTCTCCGTCACCAATGGCTGCGGCTACTGCGCCCATTCCCACACGGCGGCCGCGAAGGCCAAGGGCATGAGCGATGCCCAGCACGCGGATCTGCTTCGGGTGATCTCGCTTGCCGCCCGCACCAACCAGCTTGCGACCGCTCTGCAGGTGCCGGTCGATGCCGTCTTCGACAAAACCACAGAATAAATCGGGCGACCAAGAATAAGCGGTTTCGAAATCGCCTGTCTTTCCACAGGCTTGGTGCGCCGGGCGCAGAAAACGGAATAAAAGAAGAACATCCTTTCTGGCCTTTCCCCACCGAATCACTACATTGAGCCGCATGATGAGTGGTTTCGACGATATTCCTTTCTTCGACGAGGAGCCGGCGCCGCGCAAGCAGTCGCCAGCCCCTGGAGGTATTCCAGCCGCCGGAGGTATCGCTGCGCGCGCCATGGCGGCGCGTGATCGCGCCCAGCCGCGCCCGGATTATCTCTCCGGCCTCAACCCGGAACAGTCCGAAGCGGTCGAAACGCTCGATGGGCCGGTTCTCGTGCTTGCCGGCGCCGGCACAGGCAAGACCCGGGTGCTGACGACCCGCATCGCCCATATCCTTTCCACCGGCCGCGCCTTCCCCTCGCAGATCCTGGCGGTGACCTTCACCAACAAGGCGGCGCGCGAGATGAAGGAGCGCATCGGCGTGCTCGTCGGCCATGCGGTCGAAGGCATGCCCTGGCTCGGCACCTTCCACTCGATCGGCGTCAAGCTGCTGCGTCGCCACGCCGAGCTCGTCGGCCTGCGTTCCGATTTCACCATTCTCGACACCGATGACGTGATCAGGCTGATCAAGCAGCTGATCCAGGCCGAAGGCATCGACGACAAGCGCTGGCCCGCCAAGCAGTTCGCCGGCATGATCGACGGGTGGAAGAACAAGGGCCTCGATCCCGCGCAGATCCCCGAGGGCGACGCCCGCGCCTTTGCCAATGGCAAGGGCCGCGAACTCTACGCCGCCTACCAGAACCGGCTATTGACCCTGAACGCCTGCGACTTCGGCGATCTTCTCCTGCACCCGATCCGCATTTTCCGCATGCATGCGGACGTGCTGAAGGACTATCACGACAAGTTCCGCTACATTCTCGTCGACGAGTACCAGGACACCAACACGGCCCAGTATATGTGGCTGCGGCTCTTGGCCCAGCGGCCGAAGGGCGTGCCGCAGAACGTCTGCTGCGTCGGCGACGACGACCAGTCGATCTACGGCTGGCGCGGCGCGGAAGTGGATAACATCCTGCGCTTCGAGAAGGACTTCCCGGGCGCCAAGGTGATCAAGCTCGAGCGCAACTACCGCTCGACCGAACATATCCTCGGCGCTGCCGGTCATCTGATTGCCCACAACGAAGGCCGCCTCGGCAAGACGCTCTTTACCGACCGTACCGATCCGGACGATGAAAAGGTGCAGGTGCACGCCGCCTGGGATTCCGAAGAGGAAGCCCGCGCCGTCGGCGAGGAGATCGAGCAGCTCCAGCGCCAGAAGCACAATCTGAACGACATGGCGATTCTGGTGCGCGCCTCGTTCCAGATGCGCGAGTTCGAAGACCGGTTCGTCACCCTCGGCCTCAACTACCGCGTCATCGGCGGCCCGCGCTTCTACGAGCGCCTCGAAATCCGCGACGCCATGGCCTATTTCCGCCTGGTCTGCCAGCCGGCCGACGACCTCGCCTTCGAGCGCATCGTCAACACGCCGAAACGCGGCCTTGGCGACACCACCGTGCGCACGCTGCACGACTATGCCCGCGCCCGTGATGTGCCGATGCTCGCGGCTGCCTCCGAGATCATCGAGACCGACGAGCTGAAGCCGAAGGCGCGGAAAGCCCTGTTCGATGTCGTCACCGATTTCCGCCGCTGGCAGAGCCTGCTTGAGACGACGGTCCATACCGAACTCGCCGAGCAGATCCTCGACGAGAGCGGCTACACCGCCATGTGGCAGAACGACAAATCGGCAGAAGCTCCCGGACGGTTGGAAAACCTGAAGGAACTCATCCGCTCGATGGAAGCGTTTGAGTCACTGCGCGGCTTCCTCGAACACGTCGCTCTGGTCATGGATGCCGAGCAGAACGAGAACCTCGATGCCGTCTCGATCATGACGCTGCACTCGGCCAAGGGCCTGGAGTTCGACACCGTCTTCCTGCCCGGCTGGGAGGAAGGCCTGTTTCCGCATCAGCGCGCGCTCGATGAGGGTGGTCGCTCCGGCCTCGAGGAAGAACGGCGCCTCGCCTATGTCGGCATCACCCGCGCCAAGCACCGCTGCCACATCTGGTTCGTCTCCAACCGCCGAATCCACGGCCTCTGGCAGTCGACCATGCCGTCGCGCTTCCTCGACGAACTGCCGCTCGCCCATGTGGACGTGGCCGAAAACGAACAGTCCTATGGCGGCTATGGCCGCGGCGGTTACGGCCAGTCACGCTTCGACAAGGCCGATCCCTTCCAGAACAACTATTCGACACCCGGCTGGAAGCGTGCCCAGCAGCACCGCTCCGATGCCACCCGCGACAACTGGGGCACGCGCTCCGGCCATGCGGTCGAACGCATCGGCTACGGCGAAAGCGGCCCGCGCGGCCGCACCATCGACGGCGAGCTGGTGGCGAAATCGACGGCCACCGAACCCTCGCGCTTCTCGGTCGGCGACCGCGTCTTCCACATGAAGTTCGGCAACGGCAACATCGCCGCCATCGAAGGCAACAAGCTCACCATCGACTTCGACCGGGCAGGACAAAAGCGAGTGCTGGATGGTTTCGTAGAGAAGGTGTGAGCAGGTCAAACCCTCCTCACTTGCACCCTCTAGAGACTGCGCAACCATCGATCTCATGGCGCTGAGCGGCGAAGTGCAATAATATTGCAGGCGCAATTCTCGCGTTTGAACGACACCTTGTACCGATCTCCCTCGACGAGAAGTGGATGGAGACATGTCCTGGACGAGCGCTGTTCGCGGCCTGCTGGAGCTGGGCGCGGCAAATGTCGCCGAGGGTGACCGCGAAGGCATCCTCGTCGCGAATGTCGCGGCTTGCGTGATCGTCGTCACCACGACCGGCTTTGCGCTCATCTACGCGCTCTACGGCGAACCAAGCCTGGTGCCGCTCGTCTACGCCAATCTCGCCCTGGCGGTCGCGGCCGCGCTGACGCCACTTTTCCATCGGTTCGGGCGCGTCGCGTCAGGGCTTTGGGAATTCGGGATCTGCGTCGTGATCCTGGTGTGGATCGCTTCCTATGTCGGCAGAGATTCCGGCGTGCTGCTGACCCTGCTCGGCGTGACGCCGGTCGCCTTCGCGATCCTCGGGTTTCAGAACATCGCCCTGGTGGCGGTCCTGAGCGCCGTGACGACGATCACGGTCATCGCCGCATCCATCGCGTTTCCCGAGGCGCAATCGGGCGTCTATGACGACAACCGCTTCCTGCAGCTTCTCCATTCGTCGTCGATCGTCACCCTCACGCTCATGTGCTTCGCCACGATCTACTATGCCTTTCACCTCGCACGAGAAGCGCAAGGCCGGCTCGCCCGCCTGATGGCGTCGATCATGCCGGATGAAATCGTCGGTCGGCTGCTGAGAAACGAGCGGGAGACGATCATCGATGAATTCGAGCATGCGACCGTGGTCTTGACCGACATCGTCGAGTTCGTGGCCCTGTCGAACAGCCTGGGACCGGAAAGAACCGTCAGCCTGCTCAACGAACTCTTCAGCGCGTTCGATCGCCTGGCGGCAACAGTCGGCGTCGAGAAGATCAAGACCATCGGAGACGCCTATCTGGCCGTGGCCGGCGTGCCCACCAGGCACCCCGCGCCCGAGGAGGCGGCAGCGGCGTTCGGCTTCGGCGCGATCGGAGCGGCCCGCGAGGTCGGCGAACGCTATGGCGTCACGCTTAAGCTGCGCGCCGGCATGGCATCGGGATCAGTCACGGCCGGCGTGCTTGGGCGAACGAAATACGCCTATGACGTCTGGGGTGCGCCGGTGAACCTTGCAGCGCGCCTGGAGGCGATCGGCAAGCCCGGCTGCATAACCACGACCGCGGAGATCAGGCAGCGGCTAAACGGCCGCTTCGAGTTTTCCAGCTCCGGCCATGAGGACATCAAGGGTTTCGGTCCGACCGAAATCTGGGACATGCAGTTGCCGAGCCGCGATGGAAGCGTGGCTGGCAGCCGGGCGGAGGCGGAAACCTGAAGTACGGCTCGCCGGGCCAGCCACACCTCAAACCATCTTGCGGTACACCAAGAACCCGGACTTCTCCGCCACCTTGTCATAGAGCGCCATCGCCGTCACATTGGTCTCGTGCGTCTGCCAATAGACGCGCGGCGAACCGGCTGCCCGCGCCGCGTCGTAGACCCCCTCGATCAGCGCCCGCCCGACACCCTTGCCGCGCGCCTCTGCATTCGTGAAGAGGTCCTGCAAATAGCAGTTCGGCTGGATCGCCGTCGTGTTGCGGTGAAAGAGGTAGTGGGTGAGCCCGATCAATCGCCCCTCGCTCTCGGCCACTAGCGCATGAACATGCTCATAGGCATCAAAGAAGCGCGACCAGGTCATGGCAGTGATCGCGGGGTCGAGCGCAGTTTCGCCGGAACGGCCGTAGAAGGCGTTATAGCCGTCCCAGAGCGGCAGCCACTGTTCGTAGTCTGTCCGGGCTATCGGGCGGATGCAGAGATTGTCGGTCATTTCTAATCCTGTGGTAGATGGGATGGAGGGGCACTGAGCACATGACGCCGTGTCATCGGCGCGGTAGTCGCTGATCTAATCGCCGGAACATAGGTCATGAACGCACCGCCGATGAAAGTGATCTCTTCGTCGCGTGCTCGCGGCGAACTGAGACTTCTGGAGGATGGAGCAGCACGGGCGCCTGGTCATCGCCCCTTGGCCATCGCCGCCGTGATTGCCTGAACGTCGGTCATGATCGCGTCCCCCATGAAGACGATGTTTTCCATCGAACGTTCGCCGGCTTCGTGATGGCCGGCCCCGCAGGCATCCCGCACGACGATCGGCACGAGGCCGAGATCGGTCGCGTGGCGCACGGTCGGGTCGATGCCGATCTCGGTGGCAATGCCGCAGATCGCAAAGGAAGTGAGCCCGAGATCGCGCAGGATCATGGCGAGGGGCGTGCCTTCAAAGGCTGAGAAAGTGATCTTGTCGAGGATAGCCTCGTCCGCGCGAGGCTGCAGCTCCGGCACCAGCTCGAACCCCGGTGTGCCGCGCAGGAACCACGGATGCACGGCATCCGGATCATCCGTCCGCTGCCAGGCCATCGCCTGGCGCATCTGGAAGGCACCCATCAGCGGCTTCGGCATCGACAGATGCCGCAGGAAGATCACCGGAAACCCGCCTGCCCGCGCCGCCTCAAGAACCTTCAGCACCTTTTCGGTAATCTCGGCGCCATTCTTCATCTGTCCGGTGATGCCAACCTGCATGTCGTAGACGACGAGCGCCATGCGCTCCGGACGGCAGAAATCCTCAAGCGTCTTTCCAATTTCCAGCTTCGCGGTCATAGCCTCTCCTCGGGGTCGCCTCCTCCGGCGCCCACTCCGCCAACATCTCGCGCCGGGAATGTGGCGCGCGTGCCCCGCAGTTGCAATACGGCAGAACGCGCTTCATGCAACTATATGGATGGGTGACTGCAAATGCAGCAACCGACGCGCCGGCCTGTTCCAAGAGCCATTCAAGCCTCATCCTCCCGCCGCGCCTTCTTCATCAAGGCGATCACTTCCTCGTCGCTCGTTTGCTCGAAGTCGCGGTAGTGCAGGCCGACGGCGCGGAAAGCGGCGGGGGTGGCGAGGCAGATGATGCGATCGACGGAGCTGCGCAACTCGTTGAGCTCACTTTTCGGCGCGACCGGAACCGCCAGCAGCAGGCGGCGTGGCTGTGCCCGGCGCAAGGCCTTGATCGCCGCGCGCACAGTGCCGCCGGTGGCAATGCCGTCATCGACGAGGATCACGTCGCGGTCCCTCGGCGAGAGCGGTTGGCGATCTCCGAAATAAAGCGCGCGGCGGCGCAGGATTTCGGCGTGCTGGCGCCCGGTCTCCGCCTCCACATAGCCTTTTGCGGGGCGCACGAGCAGGATGGCCTGGCGGTTGAGAACAAGCTCGGGCTCCTCGCCGTCGACCAGAGCACCAAGTCCGAATTCCGCATGCCCGGGCGCGCCGATCTTGCGCACGATCAGGATATCGAGTGGCGCACCGATGCGAACGGCAATCTCATAGGCGACCGGCACGCCGCCCCTTGGCAGCGCCACCACCAGCGGGTTGGTCAGCGTCTCCCCCGCGATCGTCTCGGCGAGCTGCCGTCCGGCGTCCGTCCTGTCTTCGAAGAGCCATGTTCCCGTAAACACCTCACCTCTCCCAGATTGCGCCCGTCGCCGCGGGTCGGATCCCATTCAACGCACGAGGAGGCACTTGGTCCCGCAGAAACGGAACAAGAAGACCCGGTCGGGTTCCGCGACGTTTGGCCTTGCATTCAAGGCTCTGTTTCCCGCGCCCCTGCCCGGCCCAAGGACATCTGAGGAGCTGGCATGAAGCCACGCATGAAAGCGGGGGCGATCCACCATCCGTCAGTTGCCCGGGTGCCCTTGTGAACAACCGTGCCAATCCCGACCAATCGGTAAAATTGCAACGGATTTCGCCGGGTTTCGTTAAGGCGCCCTCGCTACCAATTGGCCTCGCATATCTGGCTGAGACGCAAGCCGCCTTTGTTGATTTTAGCACGACAGGCCGTTTCGAAATGAGCTTTCTCCCTGCCATATCGATCATCGCTCTTCTGGCGATGCTCCCGGTCCTTGTTTCGCTGCGGGCCTCGATGATCGAGGGCGGCACGGACTTCGCCACGGCTTGCGCATTTGCAAGCGCGGCGACCCTGTTCATGTTGCTCTCCGAGTTTCCGACGCTGCAGCCGCTGTCGCTGATCGGCCTCGTGTTTCTGGCCGGCGCCTGCCTGCTCGTGCTCTGCGGTTTTCACCATGCGCTCGGCGTGCAAAAACGCACCTCGACAGCCCTCGTCGCAGCAGGGTCCCTGGCAGTCGTCGCGCTGCTGATCGCGGCATTCGGCGCACGGAGCACCACCTTGCATGCGCTCTCCGTCATCGGCATCGTCGCCGCCTTCGTGCTGATCATCGCCGTCTGTTCGCAGCACCGGCGCCAGGCGCCCGGCCCGGTGGAGCGGCTCTGCGTCATCGCTTGCGCGGCAACCGGCTGTTCGACGCTGCTTGCGGTCACCGTGCTTTCGCCAGCCGCCCATGTGGCCGCATCGGTTCCACCTCAACCCGTCAGCTGGGACTTCGCGTGCGCCGTGATGCGCTCCTTTTACCTGCCGGCGCTCTTCCTTGGCGTGATCCTGATGATCCAGAACCGGGTGATCGCCGACCTCAAGACGGCGATCGCGCGCGACGAGTTGACGGGTGCCCTGTCGCGGCGTGCCCTGCTCGATCTTGGCCAGCGGGCGCTTGCCACCAGTCTCGCACGGCAACAGCCGGTGTCCTTCCTGCTGCTCGATCTCGATTACTTCAAGCAGATCAACGATCGTTATGGCCATGCGGTCGGCGACGCCGCGCTAGGCCACTTTGCCGGCACCGTGGCTGCCTGCCTCACCGGCCGCGGCACTCTGGGGCGCATCGGCGGCGAAGAGTTCGGAATCGTCCTGCCCAATCACACGGAAGATAAGGCCTTCACGCTCGCCGAAGAGATCGGCCGCGTGGTGCGCGACACGCCGATCGGCCGCTTCGATCGACCGATCCGGCTGACGGTGAGCATCGGCCTTGCCGAGGCCGTGCCGGGCGACACGATCAGCGACATCATGATCCGCGCCGACATGGCGCTCTACGACGCCAAGGCCGACGGGCGCGATCGCTGCACGATTGCCGGCCGCTTCCAGCCCGGCGCCAGTGCGCGGGCGCTCGCTGGTGCAGCCGCGCAGTTGCGCGCGGCCGACAGCCGCAGCTTCGAACCGAGGCTGCTGCGCGATACCGGCTGACCCCTGTGGCCCGAACCCTGCTGCCCACCCCCTGCGGCTTGTAATGCCGCGTCCTAAACCTATGTGAGCTTGGCCCAGTGCATGTCTCCCCGAACCGCAACCGGTTCACCGACACACGCGGCCATTCGAAACGCCAGGGCGACCTCTCACGTGTCTGAGAGACGCGCGTCGCTGCAGGAGGACAATCATGTTGCGTGCTGTTCGCGCTCTCTTCGTTGCCGGTCTCGCCGCCTTTGCGGCGACCTCCCTGCCCGCGCGCGCCGAAACGGTCGGCGAGGTCGGTGTCGACTGGCTTGGAAACGATATCATGGTCGATGCCGTCACTGACCCTAAGGTCAAGGGCGTCACCTGCCACGTCACCTATTTCGACCGCAGCGTCATCGACAGGCTGAAGAACGGCAACTGGTTCGAGGACCCGTCGAACAACTCGATCGCCTGCCGGCAGACCGGTCCGATCGAAATCGGCGACATCGATCTCTCCAAGGAAGGCGAGGAAGTGTTTCGCGCCGGGCTTTCGCTCGTCTGGAAGAACCTGCTGGTCACAAGGATTTACGATCGCAAGAACGATACGTTGATCTATCTCGCGCATTCACGTGAATTGACCGACGGCTCGGCCAAGATGTCGATCACCACCATTCCGCTCTACGGACAGACGGTCACCTGGCAGAACGGAAAGCCGCAGTAGGAGCGGCCCTGCCGCCTGTATCGGGCCTGCAAGGCAATCCGTCATGGAGGTGTGAAGCGCCCACCCCTTCACGGACGCTTCCGGAACCTCGCCAGAGCGGAACGAGGCGAAGTGTGTGGGAGCACCTCGTCCCGGATCTGCGTGCTCAATAGGACGTCGGCGGGACTATGCCCTGATAGTAATCGCCATCGCCGCCCTGATAACCGCCGAACGGCTGACGTTCACGATAGATCGGGGTCGGCGTAGAGGTTCTGCTGATGCTGCCCGTCGCCATCGTATCGACCGGCGCAGCGTAGCGCTTCGTCATCGGCGTGGTCTTGTGCATGTTCTGCGTTCCGGGAGGATTGTTGACGTCGATGCCCGGATAATAGCTATCGGCCAAAGCCGGCCCGGCTACCAACATCGTTACGGAGAGCGCGGCTAAAAGTTTCCTGACAGAGATTGTCATGAGTTCAACTCCTGTTTGGGGACAGGCACCCGGCCTCCATTCGGGCACCCAGCAACACCGTTAAATTAGTACAAGTATTGCTGCCAGCCACATGACGTTTTGTCACAATGGCATCGCCCAAGCGTGAAGATCATTGCTGAAGTTTAACTTGACCGGAGACTCCCCCAAACTGCCCGAACACAGCCGAAACGCAAAGCACCCCGGTGGCGATGCCACCGGGGTGCTTGTCAATTCTACCGGCAGTCGAACTCAGGCCGCCTGTGCCAGTTCGTCGGCGATGACCGTATCGAGGTTGAGGAAGCAGACCATGGTCTTTTCCAGGGCCACGATGCCACGGCAGAAGGCGCGCTGCGCTTCCGGAATGATCTCCGGCGCCGGCTGCAGCGCCTCGCTCTTGATCGTCATCATGTCCGAGACCTGCTCGACCAAAAGGCCGACGAGCTTGCCGGCAATGTCGGTGACGATGATCGCCGAGCGTTCCGAAGGTTCCGTCATCTTCATGCCGAGCCGTGCGGCCATGTCGATGACCGGGATCACCGCGCCACGCAGGTTGATGAGGCCTAGCACGTAGGGCGGCGTGTGCGGCATCGGGGTTACCGGCGCCCAGCCGCGGATTTCGCGGATCGCCATGATGTCGATGCAGAATTCCTGGTCGCCGAGATGGAACGATACGATTTCGAGATAGGCGCCGGACTGCTTGATTGCGTTGGTCATGGTCAGAATTCTTCCCAGTTCTCACCGGAGGCCGTCGTCGACGGCACGGAGCCCGGTTTGTTGCCGAATGCGCCCGCCAGCTTGCCCATCAGGGCCTTTGCGGGAGATGGAGTTGGAAACGACGCCATTTTGGCGGTGCCGATCTTGCGCAGCGGCACCGCTTCGCTGGTGCCCTTGGCGGCCGGCCGCTGAACGGCCGAAGCCGGAGATACTTTCGCCTGAACAGGGGCGGCCGTCCTTGCCGATGGCGCCACCGGCGCCGGCGCCAGGGTGGGCATGACGCGCTGCATCGTGTGGCCTTCGTGGAACTGGCCGACGAGGCCGGTGAGGCGCTCGGCGTCCTGCGCCAGCGTATGGCTCGACGCATTGGTCTGTTCGACCATGGCCGCATTCTGCTGCGTCATCTGGTCGAGCTGGCCGACGGCGGTACTGATCTCGTTGAGACCGGTCGACTGCTCGCGCGCCGCCATGACGATCGAGGTCATGTGTTCGTTGATGCGCGCCACGTCTGTGCCGATCCGGCCGAGCGCCTCACCCGTCGCCCGGACGAGCTTGACACCGCTGCCGACCTCGTTGCCGGAGCGGCTGACCAGCGCCTTGATATCCTTGGCAGCGCCCGCGGCACGCTGCGCAAGTTCGCGCACTTCCTGCGCCACGACCGCAAAGCCCTTTCCGGCTTCGCCTGCTCGGGCCGCCTCGACGCCGGCATTCAGCGCCAGAAGGTTGGTCTGGAAGGCAATCTCATCGATGACGTTGATGATCTTGCCGATCTCGTTCGAGGCATTTTCGATGCGCGCCATGGCGGCGATCGCCTCGCCGACGATGCGGCCGGACTCTTCCGCATTGGTGCGCGTCTCGCCGACCATGCGGCTTGCCTCTTCGGCGCGCTGGGTCGCGGTGTGCACCGTCACGGTGATTTCGTCGAGTGCGGCCGAGGTCTGCTCTAGCGAAGCGGCCTGCCGCTCGGTGCGGCGCGCCAGATCGTCAGCGGCACTGCGCATCTGCCGGCCGTTGGATTCGATCGAGAGCGCATTTTCCTTGACGCTCGAAAGCACGACACGGAGCCGTTCGACCGTCTGGTTGAAATTCTGGCGGAGCTGATCGAGGTTGCCGTCGAAGGGCCGGTCGATCGCAACGGCGAGATCGCCATCGGCAAGCTGCGTCAGGGCACGGCCGAGATTGTCGATCGCCGCCTGGATGCGGCGCACCGCCGCCTCCCGCTCGTTCTGCTGCTCCTCGCGTTCCTTCTCGATTTCGCGCCGGCTGCGTGCGGCACTCTGTTCGAGCGACTGCTTCTCGATCGCCGACAGGCGGAAGAGATCGACGGAGCGCGCCATGGCGCCGATTTCGTCGCCGCGGTCGAGCGCCTCGACCTTGGCTGCAAGATCGCCGTTCTGGATCCGCTGCATGCCGTTGCGCAGGTTGAGAATGCCGGCGCGGAGCGTGCTGCCGTGGAACCAGAGCAGATAAAGCAGCGTCGCCATCGCCAGCAGTCCCGCGGCCACCTGAAGCCGGAACGCCTGGTCGGACACTGTGCGCGCCTCGGCAACGCGCGCCTGCACCAATGCGGTCGCGGCTTCGGAAAGTCCGGTCAAGGCGGTGGCGACCCGTTCGCCGGCGCCATCGATCGCATCGTCGATCTTGCCGAAATCGTCGGCCGAAGCCTTGCCTTCGATCAGCGCCTTCAGGTCCGTGCCGATCGCCCGGCGCAGTTCCGCGACATCGGCGTCGTAGGTCGAAAGCGCATCGGTGCGGCCGAGCAGCTGGGCAAGCGCCTTGATATCGGCAGATTTCGTCTCGAGCAGTTTCAGGGTGCCGGCAATGCTCGCGGCACGCGCCGGCTGGATCGCGCCCTCGTCACGATCGATGATGCTGTCCATCGCATTGAGCACGAGATTGGTCGTCGCAAGGCGGATTTCGTCGACGGTCGTCAGGCCGTTCTGTGCCGCGATCGCGCCGTGCAATGCGTCATTCGCACGACTACCCTCATACCAGCCGACCCCGAGCACGGAACCAAAGCCGACAAAAGCGGCGCCGGCAAGCGTCGCCAGCCGCTGGCTCACGGAAAGATTGCGTTTCAGGGAGGCAGATGTGGCAGTCATAGGGAGTCCATGGTCACGGATCCGCGTGAAGCGGAGTCCTCCTACGATCGATACGGAAAACCGGGGCCGATAAAGCCGGCTGACCTCATGTCATGTCGGAGAGCGAACACTCCTCCCGCGTGGAAAAACACTGTCAAACAGACCTTAAACATTCGCTAAGGCAGGCGCCCAATCCCCAGGGAAAACGGCTATTTCAATATTTGCACATATGCGCTGCAAGCCCTGGTTTTCCGGCACTTGCAGACACAATCGATCAAGGGCCCGAGACCATATCCACCATTTCCTGCGCCCCCACCGATCCACGACGGCACTTGGCATACGACCCGCCTTCCCCTTGCCCCATGAACTGCTATGATGTCGCCATGAACACGAAGACCCAGCGCTCTATCCGCCTTCCCCTTGCCGCAAGCCTTGCGGCCGGGATCGCTGTTGTCATGCTGCTTGCCTTCCGCGGCTGGATGGAGAACGGCGCCGAGATGTTCCTGGCGCTTGCCCAGTCCGGCCTTTCCTGGTGCCTTTAGAATAGACTGGCGCCGCCAGGACGAGCGCTTCCAGTTTACGCCGGGCTTTACCCCTCACCCTAACCCTCTCCCCGCATGCGGGGAGAGGGTACGAGCACTGCTCAACGTCACCATGCGTTCTTGCGTCTTTCATGTTGGCGCACCGAGGCCCATGTTGAAGTGAGCGATCGCCACACGGCCCTTCTCCCCGTCATGACGGGGAGAAGGTCGCGGCAGCGGGATGAGAGGCAAATCCGCAAGGTTGCACCACAACCTGCGGCAATTGTCCCATTTGCGCGCCCCCGGTGAAGGCGGTATCAAGAAGCGATCAACCGGACATGGCCTTCGCTGGCCCCAACTAAATCGGTAGCAAGCATGAAAACCATCCGCATCGTCCTCTGGGCCGCCGTCGTCGTCATGGCGGGCATTCTGGGCTGGCTGACCTATGAAATGACCCAGTCGAAGCAGCAGGCTGCCTCCGGCCCCTTCGGCGTTCCCTTCACGCTGGTCGCCCAGGACGGCAAGGAAATCACCGAAAAGGCCTTCACCGGCAAACCGACCGCCCTCTTCTTCGGCTTCACCCATTGCCCGGAAGTCTGCCCGACGACGCTGTTCGAGTTGAACGGCTGGCTGGAAAAGGTCGATCCCGAAGGCAACAAGCTGCAGGCCTATTTCATCACCGTCGATCCCGAGCGCGACACGCCGGAAATCCTCGGTCAGTACGTCTCCAATGTCTCCAAGCGCATCACCGGCATTTCCGGCCCGGCTGACAAGGTAATGGAGATGGTCAAGGGCTTCCGCGTCTATGCCAAGAAGGTACCGGTCGACGCGGCCCAGCCGAATGGCGACTACACCATGGACCACACGGCCTCCGTCTTCCTGCTCGACGCCAACGGCCATTTCTCCGGCACGATCGCCTACGAGGAAAACCCGGAAACGGCGGTCAAGAAGCTGGAAAACCTGACCAAGGGCTGAACCCCTTCGATAGCGATGTGAAGTTGCAAGCGCCGGCTCCGTCCGGCGCTTTGCCTTTGTGGGGCAATCGTGATAGCGCACAGCACACGATTGCCGACGCTTGGCGCACCCTTCCACGGTTTGATGCGGGCGGCGGATTTCCCAGCCGAAGGACAGGGCCTTGAGCGAGATCAGACTTTTCGTCACCACCACCGAGAAGCAGGCGGAAGCTGTGCTCGACCGCATGAGCGAGGTCTTCGGCGAGGAAGACTTTGCCATCGGCACGACGGAAGTCGACGAGAAGCGCGACGTCTGGGAAGCCTCGATCTACATGATGGCGGTCGACGAGGAGGGTGTGAACGAACGCCTTGCCGAAGCGCTTCGCGAAGACTTCGCCCATCTCCCGATCGAGCGCGAAGTGCTGCCGGATATCGACTGGATCGCCAAGTCGCTCGAGGGCCTGGCGCCGGTGCGTGCCGGCCGCTTCGTCGTGCACGGCTCCCATGACCGCGACAAGGTCAAGACCGGCGAGATCGCCATCGAGATCGACGCCGGCCAGGCCTTCGGCACCGGCCATCACGGCACGACTGCCGGCTGCCTCGAAGTGCTGGCCACCGTCGCGCGCACCCGCACCGTGCGCAACGTGCTCGACCTCGGCACCGGCAGCGGCGTGCTGGCCATCGCCGCCTGGAAGCTGATGCACGTGCCGGTGCTTGCCACCGACATCGACCCGATCGCCACACGCGTCGCCGAAGAAAACGCCCGGGTCAACGGCGTCGTCACCGGCATGACCTTTGCGACCGCCCCCGGCTTCCACTCCACCGCCTTCAGCGCCAACGGCCCCTTCGATCTCATCATCGCCAATATTCTGGCCCGCCCGCTGATGAAGATGGCGCCACAGCTCGTCGCCAACCTCGCCCCCGGCGGCTCGGTCATTCTCTCCGGTATTCTCGCCGAACAGCGATGGAAGGTGCTCGCCCACTACAACGGCCAGCACCTGCGCCACGTGCGTACCATCTGGCGCAACGGATGGGTGACGATTCACCTGGAGAAGTGAGGGCCGTAGGCACTGGACCGGCGCCGCAAGCGAGCAGCCAATCCCGCTAGCGCGGTCCCTAATCCTGCGCGGCCACGACATCCTGAATCAACATCGTCGGCGCCCGTCGCTCGAAAGACCAATCCCGCGCCAAGCACTCGAAAGTGTCGTCGCGAAGATAAAATAGGAAATGCCTGTCCGCCGGCTCTGGCATCGGTGCCGGACGCAAGTCCGGCACCTGGTCGCGGAGAGGATCGTCGCCCACCAGCTTGTAGAACTCACCCCAATTCGGGGCGAGCATGCTGTAACGACACTGGCCCCGAAACCAACCCTCGTCATTGGTCGCCCCGAGCCGCCAAGCTTGGCATCCGTTGAACGTGAGATAACCGATCTCATCCTCGCGCGCCTCCTGCCCCCGAGAATCCATCCGAAAGCAAAGCTGGATTACGCTTCCTGCCGCGCGGACTTCCACCGCCGGAACATTCGGATCAGCATTCCAGTTGGCGTTGAGTTGTATGAAGTTCAAGCTTGGCACGCGAACTCCCTTCACGGCCCTATCGATTCGTCGGAACGATACCACCCGAATGTAATGCGAGCAGATGCATGCCTTCTGCAATTTCGGAGGGTTTCAAGCGCAGGCGGGGCAAGCCGACGAAGGGCCTTTCCGCGATGCGCCGCCACTCCTCGCCGTGACCAATCATCCGGAAAAAGCGAAAAGGCCGCCACGTCTATCATGACGGGCGGCCTTTCGAAACAAAGGCGATGCCAGTGGCATCGCCTGCTGGTTGGCTTGTGGCCAACCATGCCCGCGAGCCTGAGGAGGAGGAGTGCTCGAGCGGGCGTCTACCGTTCCGAAGCTGACCACCCTTGAGGGAGGAGGAGAACAGAGTGACCAACTATTCTCGGAACCGCAGCTTTTTGAACCACCGGATGTTCGTCCGTGTTCGTTGAGGCGGCTTATAAACCATTATTCCGATAGAGAAAGGGTTTTCTGAGCATGGGTGCCATGCGTTGAGCGCATATGTATGGTAAATGGGCAATTGCTCTCCTATCGCAACACAACTGCAGCTTTGCACAAGTCAGGTGATCAAGCCCCCGCAGGATATCGCCTCTTTCCCGGCAAGGGCGATTTCCGCTAACATGGCCCCACATCTTTCCCGCGGTTTGCCGCTCAATCTACCGGAATTCCCCCATGTTTCAGTCTTTTGAAGTCACCTCCACGCCGCAATTCGGCAAGGAGCGCACCGAAGCCCTGCGCGCGTCCTTCGCAGCTCTCGGCATCGACGGCTTTCTCGTGCCGCGCGCCGACGAGTTCCAGGGTGAATATGTGCCCGCCTCCTCCGAGCGCCTCTCGTGGCTGACGGGCTTCACCGGTTCGGCCGGCGTCGCCCTCATCACCAAGCGTGAAGCCGTCGTCTTCGTCGACGGCCGTTACGTCACCCAACTGAAGGAGCAGGTCGACGGCTCCGTCTTTACCGGTGGCGACCTCATCGGCGAACCGCCGCATCTCTGGCTGGAAAACCATGGATCCAAGGGCTTCAAGCTCGGCATCGATCCCTGGGTTCACACCGGCGCGGAAGTGCGCCGGCTGGAAAAGGCGCTCGCGACGCTCGGCGGCTCACTCGTCTTCCTCGATCACAACCCGCTCGACAAGATCTGGGCGAACCGCCCCGCAGCCCCGCTCGGCAAGGTCACCATCCAGCCGATCGAGCATGCCGGCGAACTGGCCAAGGACAAGATCGCAAGAATCGCTGCGGGCCTTTCCAAGGCCGACGCGAGCGCCGTGGTGCTGACGGATCCCTCCTCGGTCGCCTGGGCCTTCAACATCCGCGGGTCCGACGTACCGCATACGCCGCATCCGCTCGCCCGCGCGATCATCCACGCCGACGGCCGCGCCGAGCTTTTCCTCGACAAGCGCAAGACCGGCATCGAGCAGGAAGCCTATCTCACCCAGATCGCCGAGATCGTCGCACCTTCGACCTTTGACGACCGCCTGCGCGCACTGGGCACCGCCGGTGCCGCAGTCATGCTCGATCCGGACCTCGCCTCCTTCGCCATCTCCGAGCTGATCCGCGCCAAGGGCGGCAAGGTGGTCGAAGCGGTCGACCCGGCCCGCCTGCCCCGTGCCCAAAAGAACAAGGCCGAGATCGACGGTTCGACCCGTGCCCACCTGCAGGATGGCGCCGCCATGGTCGAGTTCCTCGCCTGGCTGGACAAGCAGCAGCCCGGCACGGTCACCGAGATCGGCGCCACCAACCAGCTCGAATCCGCCCGCGCCACCGTCGGCGAGCGCATGCAGAACCCGCTGAAGGACATCTCCTTCGACACGATCTCCGGTGCCGGCGCCCATGCGGCGATCATGCACTACCGTGTTACCACGGCCACCGATCAGGCGATCGAAGCGGGCACCATGTTCCTGATCGATTCCGGCGCGCAGTACATCAATGGCACCACCGACATCACCCGTACGGTGGCGATCGGCGCGGTACCTGAGGAACAGAAGCGCTTCTTCACGCTGGTGCTGAAGGGCATGATCGCGATCAGCACGGCTCGCTTCCCCAAGGGTTCGCGCGGCGTGGACCTCGATCCGTTGGCCCGTATCGCACTCTGGAAGGCAGGCGTCGACTATGCCCACGGCACCGGCCACGGCGTCGGCTCCTATCTCTCGGTGCATGAAGGCCCGCAGCGTATCGCCCGGCTTTCCACGCAGGAGCTTCTGCCCGGCATGATCCTTTCGAACGAGCCCGGCTACTACCGCCCCGGCGCCTTCGGCATCCGCATCGAAAACCTCATCGTGGTGCAGCCGGCAGCGATGGTCGACGGCGGCGACCTGCCGATGCTCGGCTTCGACACGATCACCTACTGCCCGATCGACCGCCGCCTGGTGCTGCCGGCTCTGCTGACCGACGAGGAACTCGACTGGCTCAACGCCTACCATGCCGAGACGCGCGAAAAGCTCACGCCGCTGCTCGCCAACGAAGACACCCGTGACTGGCTGAAGGCCGCCACGGAAGCGCTTTCACGCTGAGTCAGGCAGTCACTACAAAAAACGATGACGCCGCGCTCTTTGGGCGCGGCGTTTTGCTTTCCCGATATCGGATGCTGGCGAGCCCTACATCACCAAGTGCCGGACCACCATTACCACGACCCAGCCGATGACGAGCATGCGCAGCGTCGAGAGGTTCAGCCCGAGCGCTATGGCAAAGGCGATGAACATGGCGATCGTCACGTCGAGCCCGCCATAAACGAAGGCCGGAGCCACCAGCGTCGTCAGGACGGCGGCGGGAACGGCGTTCAGCGCCGCTTCCAGCCGCGGCGGGATCTGCTTCATCTGGGTGATCAGGATGTAGCCGCCGAAGCGCGTCAGGAAGGTCGCGACGGCCGCCGCGATGATCAGGTAGATGAGATTGAGATGTTGCGGATCCATGCTCAAGCCTCCTTCTCGACAGCCGGCGCGGCAGCCTGTCCGCTCGGCGGCAGGATGGCGGCAAGCAAGATGCCGGCGAGCGCGCCGATGCTGACATGCCAGGGCGAGCCGACGAAATGCATGCCGGCAACCGACGCCAACGCCGAGACGGCAACGATCGGCAGGAAGCGGTCGCGCTTGCGGAAGCCCATGACCAGCCCCATGAAATAGACCGGCAGCAGCACGTCGAGGCCGATCGCCTTGGGATCGCCGATCATCTGCCCGAAGATCGCTCCGACCAGCGTGTTGATGATCCAGGGGACATAGATGACGAGGCCGAAGCCGAGGTACCAGGCAAAGGTGATTGGCAAGCCACGCTCGCCGCGCTTCTCGGTCTCCGCATATTGCGGATCGACCAGCAGGAAGAAGGCAAGGAACTTCTGCCCGAAGGTGAAGTGCCGGACATATTTGGCGATCGAGGCCGAATAGAGCACGTGGCGGAAGTTGACGGCAAAGACCGAGAGCACGACCAGCCAGGGCTGGACGTGATTGCCGAAGAGCTCGATGCCGACCATCTGGCTGGCACCTGCATAGACCGTCGCGCTCATGAACACGGCATCCGCGATGGTAAAGCCGTTGTCCACCGCAAGCGCGCCGAACAGCGCACCGAAGGGCGACGCCGCCAGCATGATGGGAAAGCCCCCGCGGACCCCTTCCCAGAATTCATCTTTTTTCATGGAAACCTCCGCCGGCCGAGGCGATGAGGTGCGCCGTGCGGCCGGTGCCGGACTGATAGGCGCTCTCGCCCCCGGCAACAATTCAAATGCGCTGATACAATGATTGAATTTTATGATGCCTGACGACGGCAGGCTTGAACGAAATGCGCACCGCACGAAAAATGGCCGCGTTTTGCCTATTCAAGGCAGCGGCCCGTGGGGACCGCTGCCCTTGCTTCGCCTGGGCCTCAGGTCTTCGCCTGGCCCTTACTTTTTCGCCTGAAACGTATGTTCGATGCCCGGGAAGCTGCGCGCCTTTACCTCTGCCGCATAGGCCTCGGCCGCCTTGGAGATCGCCGGGGCGAGCTCGGCGAAGTGCTTGACGAAGCGCGGCTTGAAATCGTTGAAGAGGCCGAGCATGTCGTCGGAGACGAGGATCTGGCCGTCGCAGGCGGGTGACGCACCGATGCCGATGGTTGGCGAGCGCAGCTCAGCAGTGATGTCACGGGCGACCGGCTCGACCGTGCCCTCGATGACAATCGCAAAGGCGCCGGCATCGTCGATCGCCTTGGCGTCGCGGCGAATTTTTGCCACTTCCTTATCATTGCGACCAACCGAGCGATAACCGCCTGTCGTGTTGACGAGCTGCGGCATCAGCCCGACATGACCGAGAACCGGAATACCCCGGCTGACGAGAAACTCGACCGTCTCGGCCATCTCCGCGCCACCCTCGAGCTTCACCGCGCTGCAGCCGGTTTCCTTGAGGATGCGCGCGGCACTGCGGAACGCCTGTTCCTTCGATTCCTGATAGGAGCCGAAAGGCATGTCGATGACGACGCAGGCGCGCTCCGAGCCGCGCATGACCGCCTGGCCATGGGCGATCATCATTTCCAGCGTCACGCCGACGGTCGTATCCAGCCCGTAGAGCACCATGCCGACGGAATCGCCAACCAGCAGGAAATCGACATGCGGATCGAGCAGCCGGGCGATCGGCGTCGTATAGGCCGTGAGGCTGACGATCGGGCGTTCGCCCTTCAGCGCTTCGATGTTGGCGGGGCTGAGCCGGCGCTTGGCGGTTTGCACGCTCATGTCAGGCAACCTTTGCAAAATGCGCGGATTTCGGGGCGATCACGCGATTGTCGAGCAGTTTGGTCGTGCCGAAGCGCACGAAGAGCAGCAGCAGCACCGGACGGTCGCCGATCGTTTCGATCGTCTCCAGAGTATCGGGATCGCGCACCGCAACGACCTCGGGCTTCGCCAGCGGCTCGCTCGCGAGGAACTCGGTGACTGCCTTCTCGAGTGCCGCGACGTCGCTGACGCCGGAGGCAACCAGCCGTTCTGCCTCTTCCAGCGCCTTCGGCACGACCGCCGCGGCGCGGCGCTCTTCGGGCGTCAGGTAAACATTGCGCGACGAGCAGGCGAGCCCATCGGCCTCGCGCACCGTCGGCACGCCGATGACCGTCACCGGCTGGGCGAGATCTTCCACCATGCGGCGAATGATCTGCAATTGCTGGAAATCCTTCTCGCCGAAATAGGCGCGGTCCGGCTGAACGATATTGAAGAGCTTGGTGACCACCGTAGCGACACCGGCGAAATGGCCGGGGCGGACCGACCCTTCAAGCTCGCTGCCGAGCGTCGGCACGTCGACGACCGTTTCCATCGGCCGCGGATACATGTCGGCAACGCCGGGCGCGAAGAGATAGTCGACGCTGCCCGCTTCCAGCATCGCCTGGTCGCGGGCGAGATCGCGCGGATATTTGGAGAGGTCTTCGTTTGCGCCGAACTGCAACGGATTGACGAAGATGCTGGCGACGACGATGTCGTTTTCCTCGCGGGCGCGGCGCATCAGTTCCATATGGCCGACATGCAGGTAGCCCATGGTCGGCACAAGACCGACCGACTTGCCTGCGCGGCGATGTTCCGCAAGCGCAAAGCGCAGTTCGGCGATGGTGGTGAAAGTCTTCATCTCCGGACCCTCCAATCCGCGAACGCCCGACCCGAAGGGGTAGCGGCGCCCTGCCCCGCGGCAAGCGGCAAGCCTGCTGCGTCAGTGGGCATCTGCACAAATTTCGGCTGCAATCCTCTATCTTGTGCAGCGCAAAAAAACAATCGGATTGATGACAGCTTCGTGAAGCCGTGCCGCGCTTGACTTCCATCGGCAGCCTGTCACGGTTGGCCCTCGACGCGACTGCAACTCACGCTGGAGAACGAGATGAAGACCTGCCTGCGCGCCCTTGGGATCCTGCTGCCGGCGCTCGCCATCGCCGGTGCGGCCGAAGCCAAGATTCCGCTCGTCAACGCCACCTGCCCCGGCAAAATCGAGGTCCATGCCGATGAAGGCGGGCCGGTCTACATCAACGGCAAGGAAGTCAAGCTCAAGATATTCAACGACAACTACTACGAAGCGCATGGCGCCGGCGTTACCATCTCCTTGAGCATCAATCCCGATGGATCGCCAAGTGTCTCCTACACCGGCAAAGGCGGTGCCAACGGCGTCTGCACGCTGAACTAGGGCGCACGAACCCGACGGCGACCGAGAACGGCTGCGACCCGGATCGAAAATCCGACCGCACCGAAAGCTGCAAAGGATGCAGACCGTCCCGGCTGTCGGACGTGTTCGCACTTGCGTAAGGCCTTGCCAATGGTGGCTAGCGCGACAAAGCCGATGCGGCTGTCCCGTGATCAGCCCCGCGGCACTGCACACAGATCTGTGCGGATCGCATCGAGAACCCATTCTCGAAAGGCTGCGATCTTAGGCAGTGCGGCGTTCGCCTCGGGATAGACGAGATAGTAGGCGAATGCCTCGATATGCGTTTCTTCGGCCAGCTGGACGAGCCGCCCCGCTTCGATGTCCGGCGCCACCATCGCCGCTGGTAGCAACCCGGCCCCAAGCCCCGCGATCACGCCCTGCAACAGAAGGCCGGTGTCATCGAAAGAAGGCCCGAGCGGCAGCGCCGTTTCTGCGAGATTCTGCGCCTGCAGCCAGAGGCTCCACCCTTTCCGGTCGGCGTCCTGCACCTTCGGCCAGGAGGCCAAATCTGCGGGGCTCGCCGGCAGTCCCAGGCGCTCGACCAATGCCCCTGCGGCGACAGGCACCATCTCGACCGCAAGCACATGATCGCTGCGCAGCCCCGGATAGCAGCCATGACCATGGCGGAAGGCGACGTCGATGCCGCTGCGCGAAAAGTCGACCAGCGCATTGCTGGTGACGATCTGCAGGTCGATCTCCGGATGGGCATCGCGAAACGAAGCCATGCGCGGAACGAGCCATGCGGACGCGAAGAACGACGTGGCGCTGACCGTGAGCACGCCGCTGTCGGCCGAATTGGCGACACGCTTCGATGCCTCGGTGATCTGACGGAAGGCGTTGCGCACCGGCGGCAGGTAATCTCGCCCCGCATCCGTCAGGAAGATGCCGCGATTCACCCGAACGAAGAGCCTGACGCCTAGATGCTGTTCCAGCACCTTCAACATCTGGCTGACCGCGCCCGGCGTCACGCACAGCTCTTCGGCCGCAGCCTTCACCGAGAGGTGGCGGGCCGCAGCCTCGAAGGCGCGCAGTGCGTTCAGGGGTGGCAGCTTTGAATGCATAATTTAGAAATTCTAATCTGAAGTCCGCATTATTTATGGTTTGTACCCTGCCAAAATAACCGGAACATATGGCCTCATGCAACCGGTCGCATCGCAAAGATGTCCGGCAACTGAGTGAGGGAATATAATGCGAATGTCAGAAAGCAGTCTCGATCCCTCCGCACCGGGAGGATCAACGGCGATGACGGCCGATACCACCGGGCTTGCCTTTCTCGGCCTGATGGAGGTCGGAGCCATGATCCGCGATCGGGCTGTCACCTCGCGAGAAGTGGTCGAGGCCCAGCTTCGGCGTATTGCAGCACTCGACAAGGAGCTCAAGAGCTACGTCCTCGTGCTTGAGGCTTCGGCCCGGGCTCAGGCCGATGAGGCTGACAGGGAAATTGCAGAAGGACGGTATCGCGGCCCGCTCCATGGCGTGCCGATTGCCGTCAAGGATCTGTTCTGGCTGAAGGGCGAACCGACTGCGGCGGGGACCACGGTCCACCGGGCCTTCGTGCCGGACGAAGACGCAACGGTGGTGCGGCGTCTGCGCGAAGCCGGCGCGGTGCTGATTGGCAAGACGCAGTTGTCCGAAGGCGCCTATTCCGACCATCACCCCTCGGTGACGCCGCCGCGAAACCCCTGGAATGGCGATTGCTGGCCGGGCATCTCCTCGAGCGGCTCGGGCGTGGCAACGGCGGCGGGGCTTTGCTACGGCGCGCTAGCCTCCGACACCGGCGGCTCCATCCGCTGGCCGTCGGCGGCCAACGGCGTGACCGGCCTGAAGCCCAGTTGGGGTCGCATCAGCCGACACGGCAGCTTCGCCCTCGCCCCCTCGCTCGATCACGTCGGCGCCATGGCGCGCAGCACCGTCGATGCGGCCGCGCTTCTCGCCGCAATTGCCGGCTCCGACCCGCGCGACCCGACCGCGCTCCTCGATCCGGTGCCGGATTACTCCGCTTCCGCCGGGATCGGTGGACAAGGGCTCAGGATCGGCATCGACCCGGCCTGGAACGGTGCCGATGTCGATCCGCAAACACAGGCTGCGCTGGCTGCGGCCCTCGCCGTGTTCGCCGATCTGGGTGCCGAGATCGTCGAAGTCCGGTTTCCCGACGTCACCCGAATTGTCGCAGACTGGGTGCCCAATTGTGCGGTCGAGGCAGCTGTTGCCCATGAGGCAAGCTTTGCTGCGCACAGGGATCAATATGGTGCGGTTCTGGCCGGCGTCATCGAAGCCGGCCAGAACCTCTCCGGAACCGACTACCAGAAGATCCTGCTCAGGCGCGCAGCGTTTCGCGGCGAGGTCGATGCGCTGTTTTCGTCGATCGACCTGCTGCTGACGCCGGTTCAGCCCTTTGCGCCGCTGACGCTGAAAAAGGTCGCGACGCTCGGCGAGCAACCGGAGTTGATTACCATGCTTCAGCGCTACACCTGCCCGTTCGACATGAGCGGGCACCCGACGCTCACCTTGCCCGGCGGCTTCAGCGACGCCGGCATGCCGATCGGGCTGCAGCTTGTGGCCGGGCACCTTAAGGAGGCGACCCTCGTGCGCGGCGGCGCCGCCTTTCAGGCCGCCACATTCTGGCACCACAGACATCCGGGGATCTGACATGCACCCTCATGCGCGAAACGACAGCGTCTTCTATGGCTGGGCGGTGGTCGCTGCCGCCTTCAGCATCACCTTCGTGGGCTTCGGCAGCGCCTATACCTTCAGCGCCTTCGTCGAGCCGCTGCAGCGCGATCTCGGCGCCTCGCGCGGCTCGGTGGCGCTCGTCTTCTCACTCGCAGGCTTCCTCTATTTCGGGCTCGGCATCGTCTCAGGCCCACTTGCCGACCGCTTTGGCGCGCGGCGGCTTGCCATGCTCGGCATGCTCTTCGTCGGCATCGGCCTTGCCCTTGCCAGCCGGGCTCGCAGCATCGTCGAGGTCTACGCCGCCTACAGCATCGGCATCGGTCTTGGTGTCGGCCTCGCCTATGTGCCGGCGATTGGCACGGTGCAGCGCTGGTTCGTGGCGCGCCGCGGCCTTGCGTCCGGCCTTGCGGTCAGCGGCATCGGTGTCGGAACCCTGATCATGCCGCCACTCGCCACCTGGCTGATCGCTTCCCTCGGCTGGCGAGACGCCTATCTCGTCCTCGGCGTGCTCGCAGCCCTGGTCGGCGTCGCAATGTCCGCCCTGATCGTCAACGATCCGCGGGACCGCGGCACCGGCCCCGATGGCACCGCCATAGACACGCGTGCCACGGCAAAACCCGCCTCGGGAGCGACGGTGGCCGAGGCCGTCCGAACCTCGCAGTTCATCGGCCTTTACGCCGCCTGCCTGCTCGCAGCCTTCGGCGTCTTCGTCCCCTTCGTGCATCTGGTGCCCTATGCACTCGACCACGGCCTGGATCAGGCTTCCGCAGTCCTCCTGCTCGGCGCCATCGGCATCGGCAGCACGCTCGGGCGCTTCCTGCTCGGCAGCCTCGCCGACCGCATGGGGCGACAGGTCTTCCTCGTCGCCATGTTTGCCGGCATGGCCGCCTCGCTCTTTATCTGGGCCTTTGCAGGCAGCTTCTGGCCGCTCGCCATCTTCGCGCTGGTCTTCGGGGTCTTCTACGGCGGCTGGGTCGCCATCCTGCCGGCCGTGGTCATGGACTATTTCGGCGGGCGCCATGTCAGCGGCATCATCGGCGCGCTCTACACCAGCGTCGCGATCGGCACGCTCATCGGCCCAAGCGCCGCCGGTTTCGCCTTCGATTTCAGCCACAGCTATACACTGCCTATCCTCGCGGGAGCCGCAGCCAACATCCTCGCCGCAATCGTCGCGATCGCGACCGTGCGCGCACCGAGACGCGCGATCGTTGCAAGCTGACCGGAGTTCGCATCCAGAACCACCGGCGAAAAGGCCGACGATCGCATCGGTCTGCAACACATCTCGCCGGCGGCCTTGGTCGGCTCGTCCTTGAAAACCTGCGGTTGCGCCCCACATCAGCCCGGTTCAAAAAAATCTTTGAGCCGATGTCGGGATCGTCGACCGGCATTCGTCCTTAGGGCAGTTCCAGGAAAGCCATGAGACGGCTCTCCCCCGGAATTGAGCAATTTCCAGGAATTGGGTTCTTTCACGGATGGCGTGAAATGACCCGAAGCGTAAAACACAAATCCATACCAAGGAGCATTTCATGCGCATGATTTTCGTAAACCTGCCGGTCAAGGATCTGAAGGCTTCGCGTGCATTCTTCGCCGCGCTCGGTTTCACCTTCAACGAGCAGTTCTCCGACGACACGGCCGCTTGCACCGTGATCTCGGACAATATTTTCGTCATGCTTTTGACCGAGCCGAAGTTCCGCGACTTCATCACCGGCGAGATCAGCGATGCCCGCAAGGGCACGGAAGTCATCACCGCCCTTTCAGCCGGCAGTCGCGCCGAATGCGACGAGGTGCTGGCCAAGGCGCTTGCCGCCGGTGCCAAGCCGTGGAAGCCCGCGCTCGACTACGGCTTCATGTACGGCATCTCCTTCCAGGACCTCGACGGCCACGTCTGGGAATTCATGTGGATGGACCAGGAAGCGGCTCAGCAGCAGGCCTCCTGATATCAAGCAATGCCACCAGTGTTACACCCGCCGCCGAAAGCGGCGGGCATTTTTTGTGTGATCGAATGATCGCAGTGCCGGGCGAAGCATTCCGTCGGTACCCGATTTGAGAAGAAAGCGTCCGGCAAATCCGGTAGATGGGAGCCGACAGAAAGGCCGAGCGACGCGCAGCTTCGCTTGCATGCATTGAGAATGAGGAATCCCATGTCCACGAAGGTCGAAGCCAAGCACTGGTCCAAAGTCGAGCTCCTGCACGAGACCGTGCGTAACTCGAACATCCACGTTCGTGGCACCAACAGCTACTACAGCAACGCCTGGACCGGCTCCTTTGAGGAGAGCGTCGTTCGCTACCTCTATGGCGACGACTACAGCCTCGAGGCCTGGGAGCCGCAATGGCCGACCGACCAGTTGCGGATCGGTGACTATGTCGCGATCGGCGCCGAGGCAGTGATTCTCATGGGCGGCAACCACACCCATCGCACCGATTGGGTGAGCCTCTATCCCTTCCTCGACGTGATCGGCGAAGCCTATATCGGCAAGGGCGACACCATCATCGGCGACGGCGCCTGGATCGGCATGCGCGCCATGATCATGCCGGGCGTCACCCTTGGTGAAGGCGCCGTCGTCGCATCGGGCGCCATCGTGACGAAGGATGTGGCGCCCTATTCCATCGTTGCGGGGAATCCTGCGCGCCCCGTGCGCCAGCGTTTCCCCACAGCCGATGTCGAGACGCTGCTCGCACTCGGCATTTACCGGTGGGAGAAGTCGAAATTCGATGCGCTGCGTCGCTTCATCTGCGACGACGATATCGCCGCCCTGAAAGCTGCGTCAGAAGCCTACGATACCAAGCGGGCCTGACGACAACGCGGATCGGCGGGATCACCCGCCGATCAGCACCAGCCACTCGTCTTCGTCCATGGTCTGGACGCCGAGTTCGCGGGCCTTGTCGAGCTTGGAGCCGGCACCCGGTCCGGCAACGACGATGTCGGTCTTCTTCGACACCGAGCCTGCAACCTTGGCGCCCAGGCTCTCGGCCTTGGCCTTGGCCTCGTCGCGCGTCATCTTTTCGAGCGAGCCGGTGAAAACCACCGTCTTGCCCGCGACCGGGCTGTCCGAGGCAACCGGCGCTTCCGCCGCTTCTGGCGTCACTTCCGAAAGTAGCCGGTTGACCACTTCGAGGTTGCGCGGCTCCTTGTAGAACTCGACGATGGCGCGGGCGACGACCTCGCCGATGCCGTCGATGCTGTTGAGCTCGTTCCAGGCCTCGCCGGTAAAGGTCGCCGCCTCGCTCATCGCAGTTCCAAAGTGCTCGTAGTTGCCATAGGAGCGCGCCAGGAGCTTGGCCGTCGTCTCACCCACATGGCGGATGCCGAGCGCGTAGATGAAACGCTGCAGCGCGATCGAGCGGCGCGTGTTGATGGCGTCATAGAGCTTGCGCACGCTGACGCGGCCAAAGCCGTCGATGTTTTCAAGCTTGGTGAGCGACGCCTCCTGGCGCTTCTCCAGCGTGAAGATATCGGGCGCTGTGCGGATCGAAAGCGTCGGATCCTCGCTTTCGAAGAAGAACTCGATCTGCTTCGATCCGAGGCCCTCGATGTCATAGGCGTTGCGCGAGACGAAGTGCTTGAGATGTTCGACCGCCTGGGCGCGGCAGACGAAGCCGCCGGTGCAACGGCGCACCGCATCCACCTTGCCGGTCTTCTCGTTGATGTCGCGCACCGCATGGCTGCCGCAGACCGGGCATGTGGTCGGGAAGCGGTAGGGCTCGGCCCCTTCCTTGCGCTCGTCCATCACCACGTCGACGATTTGCGGAATGACGTCGCCGGCGCGCTGGACGATCACCATGTCGCCAATGCGGATGTCCCTGCCCTCGCGGATCGGCTCGCCCGAATTGCCGAGGCCCTTGATGTAATCCTCGTTGTGCAGCGTCGCATTGGTGACGACGACGCCGCCGACCGTGATCGGCTCGAGGCGTGCCACCGGCGTCAGCGCGCCGGTGCGGCCAACCTGGATGTCGATCGCCGTCAGCCGGGTAAAGGCCTGCTCCGCCGGGAACTTGTGTGCCGTCGCCCAGCGCGGCGAACGCGAGCGGAAGCCGAGGCGCGCCTGCAGGTCGAGCCTGTCGACCTTGTAGACGACGCCGTCGATATCGTAGTCGAGATCCGGCCGTTCCCGCTCGATGTGATGGTAGTGCTCAAGCAACGCATCAGCCGAGGAGAGCCGCTGCATCAGCGGGTTGACCGGGAAGCCCCAGTTCTTGAACACCTCGACCATGCCCATCTGCGTATCGGCGGGCATTTCCGAGATCTCGCCCCAGGCATAGGCGAAGAAGCGCAGCTTGCGGCTCGCCGTCACCTTGGCGTCGAGCTGGCGCAGCGAACCCGAAGCGGTGTTGCGCGGGTTGACGTAGAGCGGCTTGCCGAGCGCCGCCATCTCGGCGTTGAGCGCGGCAAAGTCGGATTTCGCCATATAGATTTCGCCGCGCACCTCGACGACGTCAGGCGCATCGGCGGGCAGCGTCTGCGGGATCATGCCGATGGTGCGGATGTTGGCGGTAACGTTTTCGCCCGTCGTGCCGTCGCCGCGGGTCGCCGCCGTCACCAGCCGACGGTTCTCGTAGCGCAGCGACATGGAGAGACCGTCGATCTTCGGCTCGGCGGTAAAGGCGATCGAATTATCAGGTAGCTGGCCGAGGAAGCGATAGACCGACGCCACGAAATCGCGCGCGTCCTCGTCGGAAAACGTATTGTCGAGCGACAGCATCGGCCGGGCGTGAACGACAGGCTGGAAGGTGACGGACGGCGCCGCCCCCACCTTCCGAGACGGGCTGTCCTCGCGCACGAGTGCTGGAAAGAGCGCCTCGATCGCATCGTTGCGCCGCTTCAGCGCGTCGTAGTCGGCATCCGAAATCTCCGGCGCGTCCTGACCGTGATAGAGCGCGTCGTGCCGGGCCAGTTCGGCCGCGAGAAAGGCGAGCTCCGCCGCCGCTTCCGTTTCGGTGAGGTTTTCGACGGGTTTCAGTTCGTTGGACATACGCAAGGACTCCGGATTCGGAGTCGTTTTTACTGCATGATTCCTTAAATCGGAATCGATTTGGACAACATCATGCAGGAATTCAAAGTGCCACAGCGACCTTCGTCGCGTCCTTTGGGCGCGCGGCGCCGTAAGCAACCACTGCAACAGAAAAGTGCTAGCGGCTAGCCGTTACCGGCGAGCAGTCGGGCGGCAGCCGCCCTTGCCTCTTCGGTGATCGAGGCACCGGCAAGCATGCGGGCGATTTCCTCGGTTCTGGCCTTGTCGTCCATACGGGCGACGCGGGTCGAGATCATCTCCGACTTTTCGGCCGAAGGCCCCTTGGAGATCAATAGGTGCGTCGCTGCCCGCGCGGCGACCTGCGGTGCGTGGGTGACGGAAAGCACCTGCACGGTCGCCGAAAGCCGCTTCAGCCGCTGGCCGATGGCGTCCGCCACCGCACCACCGACCCCGGTGTCGATTTCGTCGAAGACGAGCGTCGGCGCCGAGCCGCGATCGGCTAGCGCCACCTTCAGCGCCAGCAGGAAGCGCGAGAGTTCGCCACCTGAAGCAACCTTCATGATCGGCCCCGGACGGGTGCCGGGGTTCGTCTGGACGTGGAACTCGACGAGATCGATGCCCTCGGCCGTCGCTTGGGCCGGGTCGCTCTGAACTTCCACCATGAAGCGCGCGCGCTCGAGCTTGAGCGCCGGCAGTTCGGCCATGACAGCGGCGGAAAGGGCGGATGCCGTGCGGTGACGCTTTTCCGAAATCGAGCGCGCCGACGCGTCGAAGGCTGACCTGGCGACGCCGACCTGCCCTTCGAGCTGCTTCAACTTTTCTTCACCTGCGTCGAGATCGGCCAGATCGGAGATCATGCGCGCAGCCAGCGCCGGCAACTCGGCCACCGGCACGGAGTATTTGCGGCTTGCGCCGCGAAGGGCGAACAGGCGTTCCTCCACCCGCTCCAGCTCTTTCGGGTCGAATTCGGTGTTGCGCAGCGCCCGCTCGACGGACATCTGCGCATCCGAAAGCTGGTTCAGCGCCCCGTCGAGCAACTCGACCGTTTCTTCGAGCAGGCCCGGCGCTTCCTGGCTCTTGCGCTCGAGGCGGCGCACCAGCGAGGCGATCAGCGGAACCGGCGAAGCGTTGCCGTTCAGGAACTCCGAGGCTTCGTTGATGTCGCCGGCGATGCGCTCGGCCTTCATCATCCGCGCCCGGTTCTCGGCAAGCTCGTCTTCTTCGCCGTCGCGCGGGCTAAGCTTTTCCAGCTCTTCCACGGAGGAACGCAGATAGTCAGCCTCGCGCGCGGCAGCCTCGACGCGCTCGCGGTGCTTCTTCAGGCCGCGCTCGGCATCCTTCCAGGCCCGGAAGAGGTTGCCGACATGCTGCGCCTCGTCGGCGGTGCCGCCGAAAGCATCAAGCAACGTGCGGTGCGCATCGATATCGACGAGCGCACGATCGTCGTGCTGTCCGTGAATTTCGACGAGCGTCTGCCCAAGCTGGCGCATCAGCTGCACACTGATCGGCTGGTCGTTGACATAGGCCTTGGTGCGGCCGTCGGCCGATTGCACGCGGCGGAAGATCAGATCGCCGTCGTCGTCGATGCCGTTTTCACCGAGCATCAGCCGCGCCGAATGACCGGCCGGCACGTCGAAGACCGCCGTCACCTGCCCCTTGTCCGAACCGTGGCGCACCAGCGAGCCGTCGCCACGGCCGCCAAGCGCCAGCGACAAACTATCGAGCAGGATGGATTTGCCGGCACCGGTCTCGCCGGTCAGCACCGAGAGCCCGGCGTCAAAAGCCAGATCAAGCCGTTCAATCAGGACGATATCGCGGATCGAAAGCTGGGCGAGCATCCGGGGTTAAATCTTCCTTGACGGGCGCTGACGAAATCAGGCGCCGATGAGGTTCTTGGCAGCGCGCGAAATCCACGAGTTGCCGCTTTCACGCGGCTCGAGGCCACCCGACTGCAGCAGCTTGAAGGAATCGGAGTACCACTGGCTGTCCGGATAGTTGTGGCCGAGAACGGCGGCAGCGGTCTGCGCCTCCTGGGTCACGCCCATCGAGTAATAGGCCTCGGTCAGGCGCGCCAGCGCTTCCTCCACCTGGTTGGTGTTCGGATACTGCTCGATCACGACGCGGAAGCGCGAAACGGCGGCAAGGTATTCCTTGCGCTCGAGATAGTAGCGGCCGACCTGCATTTCCTTGCCGGCCAGCTGGTCGCGGGCAAAACGGATCTTCGACTTGGCGTCGTCGACATATTCGGAGTCCGGATAGCGATCGACGACGGCCTGCATGGCCTCGATCGCCCGCATTGCCGGCTTCTGGTCCTGCGTTACCGCCGGGATCTGCTTGGTATAGGCCAGGCCCTGGATGTACTGCGCATAGGCTGCGTCTTCGGACTGCGGATAGAGATTGAGGTAACGACCGGTGGCGTTGATCGCCTCCTGGTACTGCCCGTTGCGGTAGGAAACGAAGGCATTCATCACCAGCGCCTTGCGGGCATATTCCGAGAACGGATGCTGGCGGTCGAGCGCTTCGAACTTGCGCGACGCTTCCGTCGTCTTGCCGGCGTTGAGGTTGGCAAGACCTTGATTGTAGAGCACTTCCGGTGGATCGGTTTCCGCCGTCAGCTTGGTGATGTCGATATCGGGATCGTTCTGGCAGGCGGTAATCAGGGCGCTGCCGGCAATGGCCGCAACAATCACGGCCGCCACGCGCGCTGACTTTCTCAGATCAACAGAAACTGCAAGAACCATCGGATATTCCCGTTCCATTCTGCGGGCTTGGACCCCGCCAGACATGCGCTTTTAGAGCAAGTTACCTTGAGACCGCAACGTCATGATCGGTGATTCATGCAAATTTGTGGCGGCCCTATCATGAAAATGCCGGCCTTTCGGCCGGCGACTGGAGGAGATTGTAACTTTTTTTGTTATGCGGACCAAGGCGCGAAGCCCGGAACTGCAACGGCAACCATATCGCGCGCGCGGGTACGCTGACGCGGGGTCGCCGTTTCGACGACTTCGTAGGCCGTCGGATCGCTGAGGAGCGCCTTCAGTGCATTGGCGTTCATCTTGTGGCCGCCGCGATAGGAGCGGTAGCAGCCGATGAACGGGGCACCGGCGAGCGAGAGGTCGCCAACCGCATCGAGCGTCTTGTGGCGAACGAACTCGTCCGTGTAACGCAGGCCTTCGACGTTGATGACGGCGTTGTCGTCGGAAATGACGACCGAGTTTTCGAGCGAGGAGCCGAGTGCAAAGCCGGCGGCCCAGAGCCGCTCGACGTCACGCATGAAGCCGAAGGTGCGGGCGCGCGACAGCTCGCGCTTGAAGACCGACGGCGTCATGTCGCCCTTCCAGGACTGGCGGCCGATCAGCGGGCAATCGAAGTCGATCTCAACCTCGAAGCGCATGCCGTCATAGGGCGTGAACTCCGACCAGGAGGCGCCCGATTCGATGCGGACCGGCTTGACGATGCGGATGTAGCGACGCTTGACCGCAAGGGCACGAACGCCCACCAGCTCGATCGCGTCGATGAAGGGTTCGGAGCTGCCGTCCATGATCGGCATTTCAGCGCCATGAACTTCGATCGTCAGGTTGTCGAGGCCGAGCGCGTAGATGGCAGCCATCACATGTTCGATCGTGGCGATCGAGGTGGCCGGCGACATGCCGAGAACGGTGCACAGATCAGTGTTGCCGACCTGCGAGGAAACCGCCTTGTATTCGCTAACCCGGCCGTTTGCCTGGATGCGCTGGAAAACGATGCCCGCATCGGCTTCGGCCGGGTGGAAGGTGATCGACACTTCCGCACCCGAATGAACGCCGATACCCTTCAGCGTTACCGGGCTTGCAATCGTCGTCTGAAACCCGAGCAATTCGATTCCCATTCTCGTCACTTTCAATACTTGTGGCCGATGGCCAGAACCTGCCGGTGAACGCAGCAATCTTCAGGGCACAAGCAAGGCACCCGAGAGTCTCGGAGCAAAGTCCGATCCTCTGCGTTTCGAACAGACAGCGCTTGATCGAATCGCATGCGTCCCCAATTTCGAGTCTGAAAATAAGAGTTTGGAGGCACCATTCCAAATCACTGTTCGTTTCGCTTTGTTACGTATTTGCGACGGTCCGTAACACAGGATCAAACATCTGAAATGATGAAGAAAATGCAAAAATGCCCGGGCAGTTGCCCGGGCATTCGGCAAGGTGAAGGAACGGGCCTTCCAATCAGTTCGACTGACGGCGCAGGAACGCCGGGATTTCGAGCTGATCATCTTCGTGCGGGCGCGCCTGCTGCGAAGCGCGACCGTGATCGTCAAGCTGGCCGCGACGCGGCGCATAGAGGCTCGCTTCCGGCGAGAGCGGCCGGCGCTGCTGGGAAGCAGCGGTCGGTGCAGACGCCGTCATGTCGGCGGCTGCAGGGGTCTGTTCGCGGTCACGCAGGCCAAGCGAGCTGGTGATGCGGTTGAGCAGGCCCATCGGGCCGCGCTCTTCCTGCATCGGAGCTGCCGGCTGGGCGCGGCGGTCCATCTCGGCCTTTACGACCGGCGGAAAGTCTTCGACCTTCGGCATGCGAACCTGTTCCGGCTGCTGACGCATGACCGGAGCGACAGGCTCCTGGCGCATGATCGGCTGCGGCTGCGGCTGGACCTGAACCGGCTGCATCTGCGGCTGCGGCTGGCGCATGACCGGAGCGGCTTCTACCGGTGCTGCGCCGGCGAAAAGCTTGCTCTGGGGGCGAAAGTTCTCTTCGTGCATCGGCTGAACCGGAGCCTGCGCCTGCGCCTGGGCAGCGCGGGTCGCGATATCCAGTTCCCGCTCCATTTCGGCTTCGCGGATGGCGGCTGCGATCTGGTCGGCGGTTGCCTGCTGCTGCACCGGCTGCTGAACCGGCTGAGCGACCGGCTGCTGCATCACCGGCTGGTGAACCGGGGCCGGCTGATGCTGGGCAACGGGCTGCGGCTGCTGGGCCGGAATGGCGGCGGACGGCCGAACGACCGGCTTGGCTGCTACCGGACGAAAGTCGGCGGAACGACCCGCCACCTCCGCAGCCGTACGGTCGATGCCGGTGGCGACGACCGAGACGCGGATCAGGCCTTCGAGTTCTTCGTCGAACGTCGCGCCGAGGATGATGTTGGCATCCGGGTCGACTTCTTCGCGAATACGGGTTGCAGCTTCGTCGAGTTCGAACAGCGTCAGGTCGCGACCGCCGGTGATCGAGATCAGCAGGCCCTGGGCACCCTTCATCGAGGTTTCGTCGAGCAGCGGGTTGGCGATCGCGGCTTCGGCAGCGGCCAGTGCGCGGCCTTCGCCCGAAGCTTCGCCGGTACCCATCATCGCGCGACCCATCTCACGCATCACCGAACGGACGTCGGCGAAGTCGAGGTTGATGAGGCCTTCCTTGACCATGAGGTCGGTGATGCAGGCAACGCCGGAATAAAGAACCTGGTCGGCCATCGCGAAGGCGTCCGCAAAGGTCGTGCGGTCGTTGGCGATGCGGAAGAGGTTCTGGTTCGGGATGACGATCAGGGTGTCGACCGACTTCTGCAGTTCGGCGATGCCCTGGTCGGCGAGACGCATGCGGCGCGCGCCTTCGAAATGGAACGGCTTGGTGACGACGCCGACGGTCAAAATGCCCTTGTTGCGGGCGGCCTGAGCGACGATCGGGGCCGCACCGGTGCCGGTGCCGCCGCCCATGCCGGCGGTGACGAAGCACATGTGGGTGCCGTTGAGGTGGTCGATGATCTCATCGATGCACTCTTCGGCGGCCGCACGGCCGACTTCCGGCTGCGAACCGGCGCCGAGACCTTCGGTGACGGCGACACCCATCTGGATGATGCGCTCGGCCTTGGTCATGGTCAGAGCCTGGGCATCGGTGTTGGCGACGACGAAGTCGACGCCCTGGAGGCCTGCAGTGATCATGTTGTTGACGGCGTTGCCGCCGCCGCCACCCACACCAAAGACGGTGATGCGGGGCTTCAGCTCCGTGATATCCGGCTTCTGCAAGTTGATAGTCATTGTACCCGTTCCTTCTGTTTTCTGGCCGCCTTGCCGAGCCGACCAAATCTTTCAAAGTCCTAGTTTGTATTCACCCGGTTCCGTCCCTGTCGGAGCCGGGCGGCTCTACTCAAAAACTCTCTTTCAACCACTGGCCCATGCGGGCGATGCGGCCGTTGCCGGCACCGAGCGCCGAGAACATGCCGCCATGGGAGGCATGGGTCTCGAGGTCGGCGACCTGCGGATAGATCATCAGGCCGACCGCCGTGGAGAAGGCCGGACCCTTGGCAGCCGCCGGCAGCCCGGAAACTCCGAGCGGACGGCCGATGCGAACATTGCGGGCGAGGATGCGGCGCGCCGCTTCCGGCAGGCCCGTGAGCTGGCTTGCGCCGCCCGTCAAAACGATGCGCTTGCCGACGATCGGGCTGAAGCCCGAGCGCTGGATACGATCGCGGATGAGTTCCAGCGTCTCTTCGATGCGGGCACGCACGATGCGCGAAACGAGCGCGCGCGGCACATGCGTCGGCTGATCGCGGTCGTCCTCGCCGATCGGCGGGACGGAGACGATGTCGCGCTCGTCGGCGCTGTTGGGCAGCGCCGAGCCGTGCACGACCTTCAGCCGCTCGGCATCCTCGATACGGGTCGAAAGACCGCGTGCCAGGTCCGTCGTCACATGATGGCCGCCAAGGCTGACGGCGTCGGCGTGAACCAGCTTGCCCTCGGCAAAGACCGAGATCGTCGTCGTGCCGCCACCCATGTCGATCGCCGCGCAGCCAAGCTCGACTTCGTCGTCGACGAGCGCGGCAAGACCGCTGGCATAGGGCGTCGCCACCATACCTTCGACCGAAAGGTGAGCGCGGTTGACGCAGAGTTCCAGGTTCTTGAGCGCCGCGCGCTCGGCCGTCAGCACATGCATGTCGACGCCGAGAACGTCGCCGAACATGGCGAGCGGATCACGGATGCCGCGTTCGCCATCGAGCGAGAAGCCCGTCGGCAACGAGTGCAGGATGGCGCGGTCGGAGCGCAGCGACTGCTGGCCGGCGGCCGACAGGACCTTGCGCAGATCGTTGGCGTCGACTTCCTGACCGCCGAGATCGATCGTCGCGGTGTAGACGTCGCTCTGCAGACGGCCCGCCGAAACGTTGACGATCATGCTGTCGATGGTAAGGCCGGCCATACGCTCGGCCGCATCGACCGCGAGCCGCACGACGCTTTCGACCGCATCGAGATCGGCGACAACGCCGTTCTTGACGCCGCGCGACTTCTGATGGCCGATGCCGATGATTTCGACGTTGTGGGTGCGGTTAGGCAGGATCTGGCTTTCGGCGCGCGGCGTCAGCCGGCCGATCATGCAGACCACCTTGGTCGAACCGATATCCAGCACCGAGACGACATGAGACCGCTTTGAAGAAAGCGGCTTCAGGCGCGGCAGGCCAAAGCTGGAGGACCCGAACAAACTCATATCCGCCCCTCTTTCTTCTTCTCGGTCTCCTGCGCCTTCAGCATCTTGTCCCTCGCCTTCAAGGCAACTTCGCGCCGGGTCACTGCATCCGGCGTCAACTGAACTGTGGTTCGATCTTGCAGTCTCAGGTCCACGGCAGCGATGTCGCGCTCGAGGAGCTGGTGCTGGCTTTCCATGTCGGACAGCACCTGCATCGCCCGGGCAACGTCATGCTCCGGCAACTTGACGACGATGCCGTTGTCGAGGCGCAGGTCCCAGCGGCGACCGGCGACACGGACGAAGGCCTTCACCCGCGAGCGGATCTCCGGCCAGCGGGAAAACTCGTCGTAGAAATCGGCGGCCGCCGTCTCGGCGTCACGGCCGACGAAGAGCGGCAGGGCCGCGAACTTGTTGTCGCGCAGCGGCGCAATCACGCTGCCGCTTCTTTCGATCAACGAAAGGTCGGAGCCGTGCTGCCAGATGCCGAACGCCTTGCGCTCGGTGAGGCTGACCTCGATCGTGCCGGGGTAAACCTTGCGAACGGTGACGCCCTGCACCCAGGGCATTTCCGCAATCAGTTTGCGCGCCTCGGCGATATCGAGCGCCACCAGCGAGGTCGTGCCATCGAGGCCGAGCTGCTGCAGGATATCGATCTCCGAGGTCTGGTCGTTGCCGGAAACCTTGACGTCCTCGATGGCGAAACCGGCGGCCGTGGTCGATGCCTGGGCGAAGTTCTGCGTGTGCCCGCCAAGCGACATGCCGTAAAAACCGGTGGCGGCAAAGAATGCGAGCGCCGAGATCGTGCCCGTATGGGCGGGGAAGCGAATGCGGCCAGCCCCGAGACTGACCAGGAATCGAACGGCACGGCGCAGCGGACGCGGCAGCACGCGGCCACCGTCCACGTCGACGGCAGCAGCACCGTCGAGGTGACGAACCCTCTTGCCTCTTCTGCCCCTCAACGCAAACACGACGCTTCCTCCACCATCCAACTCAAAAACTCACCGAAACCATAGCCGGCATGCGCAGCCATTTCGGGCACCAGGGAGGTTGGCGTCATGCCGGGCTGGGTGTTGATTTCCAGCCAGATCAGCTCGCCCTCACCGGAGGAACTGTCATCGAAACGAAAGTCGGATCGGCTGACGCCGCGGCAACCGATTGCCTGATGCGCCTTCAGAGCGAGTGTTTGTATTTTTTGGTAAATATTTGGTGAAATCTGTGCCGGAATGACGTGGCTAGAACCACCTTTTACGTACTTGGAGTCGTAATCGTAGAAGGCGTGGCCCTGCGGAATGATCTCGGTTACGCCTAGCGCACGATCACCCATGACACCGCAGGTCAACTCGCGACCGGCAACATAACGCTCGACCATGATTCGGTCGCCATAGCGCCACTCGCTCGACGTCACCACCTGCGGCGGATGCGACTGATCTTCCTTGACGATGACGACCCCGAAGCTCGAACCCTCGCGGACCGGCTTGACGACATAGGGCGGCTTCATCGGATGCTTCGGGCCGAAAGCGTGGCGATCCATCACCTGCGCGTCGGCGACCGGAATGCCGGAGGCGGCAGCAACGTGCTTTGCCTGCGCCTTGTCCATGGCGAGCGCGGAGGCGAGCACGCCGGAATGGGTGTAGGGAATTTCCAGATACTCGAGGATGCCCTGGATCGTGCCGTCCTCCCCGAACGGACCGTGAAGGGCGTTGAAGGCGACGTCCGGACGGAGTGCCGCCAGCACCTCTGCAACATTGCGATCGACGTCGATTCGGGTGACGCGGTAGCCGGCAGCCTCGAGGGCATCCGCACAGGCAGCCCCGGACGACAGGCTAACCGGTCGCTCCGAAGAAAATCCGCCCATCAGGACAGCCACATGCTTGCCGCTCATTCGAACCCCCAGACAATACGCCACTATCGCAAGGTTTCCTTGCGTCTGGCTGATTCCGGTTTTCGCGAGTCACCGGCGCCATTGAGGTCACTAGAACGGCATTATGGTTAACGAACCGTTTACTTTCGTTAACCTTAGTCGGGAAACGAAACACGCGCGGCGCCTGCGCATACACGGGCGAAAACGCATTTTAGCGAGAGATCAAAGGGTTGCGAAGTAATCCTGAATCGAATGCATAACAGGCAAAAAAAATGAAAAACCCGCTGCGCAGGGCAGCGGGTTCCTTGCCTGACCGAATCCGAAGCCGGATTAGTCGTCGTCGCCGACGATCTTCCAGACGATGCCGGCGATCGCCGCACCGACGATCGGCGCCACCCAGAACAGCCACAATTGCTGAATGGCCCAGTCGCCGACGAAGAGCGCCTGGCCTGTTGAGCGGGCAGGATTGACCGACGTATTCGTGATCGGGATCGAGACCAGGTGAATAAGGGTGAGCGCCAGGCCGATGGCGATCGGTGCGAAGCCGGCAGGCACGCGGCCATGGGTGGAACCGAGGATGATGAACAGGAAGAAGAAGGTCAGCATCACTTCGGCGACGAGTGCTGATGTCAGCGAATAGCCGCCCGGTGAATGTTCAGCGTAGCCGTTGGCCGCGAACCCGCCGAGCTCAAAACCGGCCTTGCCACTGGCAATCAGATAGAGCACGGCGGCAGCGGCAATTGCACCCAGCACCTGCGAGATGACGTAGCCGACGAGCTTATGAGACGGAAACTTGCCGGCAACCATCAGTCCAACCGAAACGGCCGGATTGAAATGCCCGCCGGAAATGCCGCCGACCGCATAAGCCATGGTGAGAACGGTAAGACCAAAAGCAAAGGAAACGCCGAGCAGGCCGATGCCGACCTCAGGAAAGGCGGCCGCCAGCACCGCGCTGCCGCAACCACCGAAAACGAGCCAGAATGTACCGAGAAATTCCGCTGAAAGCCTTTTAAACATGCATTCGCTCCTGAAAAACGAAGCCGATCGCTTCAGCTGCCGAGAGTTTGCCACAATTTGATTCCGGTCAAGCGCGGTTGAGTGGCGCTGGAAACGCCCGTTAAAAGCGAAGAAGAACTGACACGTGTCAGCTCCCTGGCCTAGGAAAGGTCAAACCCTGGTAGCGCGCCGGGCAACCATGCATGAGCGGAACAATGCTGCGCACGACGCCGCGATCGTTCGCATATCTTACGATATTAGGGTTTCGTCATGCCGAAACTTGCGTTAAGACGCCCATAACCGCCTCCCAAGACGGCCTCACATCCATGTCAGGAATTATGAAAATGACAGACGCGACAACCACCCTGTCGCCGAAGAACAATGCGTCGAAGCACGCGGCAGTGAACTCCCCTGCCCGGGTGCTGTTCGCAAGCCTCGTCGGCACGACCATCGAATTCTTCGACTTCTACGTATACGCCACCGCCGCGGTTCTCGTTTTCCCGCACCTCTTCTTCCCCGGCGCCGACCCGACCTCGGCGATGCTGCAATCCTTCGCGACCTTCTCGATCGCCTTCTTCGCCCGCCCCTTCGGCGCCGTGGTCTTCGGCCACTTCGGCGACAAGGTCGGCCGCAAGGCGACACTGGTGGCGGCGCTGATGACCATGGGCATCTCCACCGTCGTCATCGGCCTCCTGCCTACCTATGCGACGATCGGCGTCGCAGCTCCGCTGCTGCTGGCACTGTGCCGCTTCGGCCAGGGTCTCGGCCTCGGCGGCGAATGGGGCGGCGCCGTCCTGCTCGCCACAGAGAACGCGCCCGAGGGCAAACGCAGCTGGTACGCCATGTTCCCGCAACTCGGCGCCCCGATCGGCTTCATCCTCTCGGCCGGCACCTTCCTCATCCTCGGCGAAGTGATGAGCGACGAAGCCTTCCTCGCCTGGGGTTGGCGCGTGCCGTTCATCGCCAGCATCCTGCTGGTCGCCGTCGGCCTCTATGTCCGTCTGAAGATCACCGAAACGCCGGAATTCCAGAAAGCCGTCGACAAGCACGAGCGCGTGCAGGTGCCGATCGCCGAGATCTTCCGCTCGCACAAGCGCAGCCTGGTGCTCGGCACCTTCGTGGCGCTCGCGACCTTCGTGCTGTTCTATCTGATGACGGTGTTCTCGCTGTCCTGGGGCACGGCGAAGCTCGGCTACTCGCGTGAGCAGTTCCTGGTCGTGCAGATGACCGGTGTCGTCTTCTTCGGCCTGATGATCCCGGTTGCAGGCATCCTGTCGGACCGCTTCGGCCGCCGCCTGATCCTGATCCTGACGACCATCGGCATCGGCATCTTCGGCATCTTCATGGCCTCGCTGCTCTCGAGCGGACTTGGCGGCGCATTCCTGTTCTCGATCATCGGCCTCGGCCTCATGGGCCTTACCTACGGCCCGATCGGAGCGGCACTCGCCGCCCCCTTCCCGACCTCGGTGCGCTACACCGGCGCCTCGATGACCTTCAACCTCGCCGGCATCTTCGGCGCGTCGCTGGCGCCCTACATCGCCACCTGGCTCGCCACCAACTACAGCCTGGATTATGTCGGCTACTACCTGCTGGCCGCCGCCGCCATCACGCTTCTGTGCCTAGTGCTGTCGACGGAAGACGAGGTTTCGGCCTGATCACGACCGGCTGCGCCCCATACGCAGCCGGCCACTAAAAGAAAAGAGCCGCAGCGGCAACGCTGCGGCTCTTTTCGTTTGGCGGATGCTGGCGAGGATCGCGATCTAGTCTGAACTCGCGCCCATGAAGATGACGGCACCTGCCTCACGTCGGAAGATAAGCGCGAAGTCCCAAAACACGGGGTATGCCGGATGCCCGGCTTTAAGCCAGAAGGACTCGACCTTCGTCGATGTCTTGATCGTCGTGTCGACCTGCTTCTCAAGTCGCTCGACCAGGGACATGAATTGTTCGGATTCAAACACCGCGCGGGAAGGACCAGCACCGGCGTCCCCAACATAGAGCAGAGCGTCCTTCACCCCCGGCCACACAGCCTCAGCTTGGGCTTCTTCTATCCCGCCCAACGTGGCCCCAGCTCCTAGCGCCATCTGGACAAGCGCGACTGAATCCGTCGGCTCGACGGCTTTAACCTCGTACAGCTTCAGGAAGACGGAATAGTTGGTTGAAGCCGCGTTCAATGTGGCTGCAATTCGCTCCAGCGTGTCTTGATCCATTGTTCTGCCACGGAGCGTGGTGATGCCGCTCGCCCGATAAACAAAAGGCCGCGGCGTCTCCGCCACGGCCCTTTCTAGCACTGTCCCGCTCAGCCTCAGGCGATGCCGCGGCCGAGGAATTCCTTGATCTCGTAGCCCGGCATGAAATTGCCGATGCGCTTGATTTCCCATTCGAGCCGCACGCCGGAATGTTCGAGCACGCGCTGGCGCACCGTCTCGCCGAGATATTCGAGCTCGTAGCCGGTCGCCTGGCCGGTGTTGATCATGAAGTTGCAGTGCAGCGGCGACATCTGCGCGCTGCCGATCATCAGACCGCGGCAGCCGGCCTCGTCGATCAGCTTCCAGGCCGAATGGCCCTCGGGATTTTTGAAAGTCGAGCCGCCCGTCTTCTCGCGGATCGGCTGCACCGTCTCACGATGCTGGCGCACCGCATCCATGTCGGTGCGAATCTTGTTCTTGTCTTCGGCGTAGCCTTCGAACACCGCATGGGTGAAGATCAGGTCTTTCGCCGCCGAGGAATGGCGGTAGGCGTAGCCCATGTCCGCATTCGACAGCACATGCTGGTTGCCCTGGCGGTCGACCGCATGGACCTCGACGACCCGCTCGCGGGTCTCTGAACCATTGGCGCCGGCGTTCATGCGCAGCGCGCCGCCGAGCGAGCCCGGGATGCCATAGTAGAAATAGAAGCCGCCGATGCCGTGATCGAGCGCCATGGCCGCGATGTTCTTGTCCGGGCAGATGGCGCCGGCCTTGATGCGGTTTTCGCCGACGAGTTCCAGATCGCCGAAGCCCTTGGCCGAGAGCCTGATGACGACGCCGGGAATGCCACCGTCGCGCACGAGCAGGTTCGAGCCGACACCGACCACCATGACCGGCACTTCGGCCGGAACAAGCTTCAGGAAGGTGATGAGATCATCCGTATCGTGCGGCTGGAACATGAGCTCGGCAAGGCCGCCGGCGCGGAACCAGGTGACGCGATCCATCGGCGCATCGGGCGTGATACGGCCGCGCACCGCGCTGACACCACTTCCAAGCGACTCCAGTAGTTTCTGACCGTTGACCTGTTTCATGCTCAATTTCCTGAAATATCCGCGAGTTCCTTTGGCAGGGCAGCTGCCCAATAGGTGATGCTGCCAGCCCCCAAGAGAACCACAAAATCGCCGGGCTGTGCAATCTTGCTGACAACCGGCGCAATTGCCTCCGGACCGGAGACGTAACGGGCGTCGCGATGGCCGCCGGCCTTGATCCGATCCACCAGCTCCTCGGCGGTGGCACCGGGGATCGGTTCTTCGCCGGCAGCATAGACGGGCACGATCAAAATCGTGTCGGCGTCGTTGAAGCAGGCGGAGAATTCCTGGAACAGGCTCGAAAGGCGCGAGTAGCGGTGCGGCTGGTGCACGGCGATGATTCGGCCCTGGCAGGCCTCGCGCGCCGCCTTCAGCACCGCCTTGATCTCGACCGGATGGTGGCCGTAGTCGTCATAGACGCGCACGCCCTTCCACTCGCCGGTAAGCGTGAAGCGACGCTTGACGCCGCTGAAGGAGGCAAGCCCCTTGGCGATCGCTTCCGGGCTGATGCCGAGGCGCTGGGCAACCGCAATCGCAGCAGTCGCGTTGGAGACATTGTGGCGGCCGGGCATCGGCAAGCGCAGATCCTTCATCGCGATCACCTGGCCGGTGCGGCGGCGGCGGATCTCGATGTCGAAGATCGAGGTGCCGTTGTCCATGCGGATGTTGTGGAAGCGCACGTCGGCCTGCGGGTTCTCGCCGTAGGTGACGACCTTGCGGTCCTCGATCTTGCCGACCATCGTCTGCACTTCCGGATGGTCGAGGCAGAGAACGCCGAAACCGTAGAAGGGCACGTTCTCGACGAACTGGCGGAAGGCCGCACGCACCGCATCGAAATTGCCGTAGTGGTCGAGATGTTCCGGATCGATATTGGTGACGATCGCTACATCGGCCGGCAGCTTCAGGAAGGTGCCGTCGGATTCGTCGGCCTCCACCACCATCCACTCGCCCTCGCCCATGCGAGCGTTGGTGCCATAGGCATTGATGATGCCGCCGTTGATGACGGTCGGATCGAGGTTGCCGGCCTCGAGCAGCGCCGCGACCATGGAGGTCGTCGTCGTCTTGCCGTGCGTGCCGCCGATCGCGATTGCGTTGCGGAAGCGCATGAGCTCGGCGAGCATCTCGGCCCGACGCACGACAGGCAGGAACTTCTCGCGCGCCGCGATCAGTTCCGGATTGTCCTTCTTGATCGCGGTCGAAACGACGATCACCTCGGCGTCGCCGATATTCTCGGCCTTGTGGCCGACGAAGACCTCGATGCCCTTGTCGCGAAGGCGCTGCACATTGGCACTGTCGGACTGGTCAGAGCCCTGCACCCGGTGGCCGAGATTGTGCAGCACCTCGGCAATGCCGCTCATGCCGATGCCGCCGATACCGATGAAATGGACCAGCCCGATGGTTTTCGGCATTTTCATGAGCGTGTTTCCCTGAATTTCTCGACTGTCAAACCGCTGGCAATAGCCTCAACGAGGGATGCAAGCAAGCTTGCTGCGTCCGGCTTGCCGGTTTCCCGGGCATTTGCGGCCATTTGAGCGAGGGATTGCGGGTTGCCGATCGCGTCCTTGAGGATGCCGGCCAGGCGGTCTGCGGTCAGTTCGCCTTGCGCGATTACCCGCGCCCCGCCCTTGGCGGCGAGCGCAGCGGCATTGGCCGCCTGGTCGTGGTCGAGCGCATAGGGATAGGGCACCAGGATCGCCGGGCGCCCTATGACCGCAAGCTCCGAAACCGTCGAGGCGCCGGAGCGGCAGATGACGAGTTGCGCGCCGGCGATGCGCTCGGCCATGTCGGTGAAAAAGGGCGAGACCTCGGCCGGTACGCCAAGCTGCTCATAGGTCGCGATCACGCCGTCCTTGTCTTCCGGCCGCGCCTGCTGCGTCACCGTGATGCGCTGGCGAACGTCGTCTTCGAGCCGGCAGATCGCCTGCGGGACCGCCTTGGAGAAATACTGCGCGCCCTGACTGCCGCCGAAGACGACGAGGTGGAACGGCGCGTCGCCGTTGGCCGCCGCATAGGGCGAATTGGCGGCGGCGAGCACCGCCGGACGGACCGGATTGCCCGTCGTCACGGTCTTGTCGGCAAAGGCGCCCGTGCCCTCCGGCAGGAAACCGCCGGCAATCGCCTTGACGCGGGAGGCGAGTGCCTTGTTGGCCCGACCCATGACCGCGTTCTGCTCGTGGATCAGCGACGGCACGCCCATGCCGGTGGCGGCAAGCAACGGCGGCACGGTCGGATAGCCACCGAAGCCGACAACGGCCTTGGGCTTCAGCCGGGCAATCAGCTTGCGGGCGGCACGCATGCCGGTCCACAGCGTCCACAGCGACTTCACCACGCTGACCGGGTTCTTCGAGCCGATCGTCGCCGAGGGAACGACATGCACTTCATCGGCCGGGAACTTGCCGGCATAGCGCTCGGCGCGGCTGTCGGTGACGAGATGCACCGAATAGCCGTTGGCCTTCAGTTCGTGGGCCAGCGCTTCCGCCGGAAACAGGTGGCCGCCGGTGCCGCCGGCGGCGAGCAGGATGATGCCTTTGGTCATATTTTACTCCGCCGGCACGCCAATGCCGGACCGAAACAGGCTGCGCTCCACGGCGCGCTTCTCCGGACGGTGACGGGTCAGCGCCAGGATGAAACCGGCGGTGACGCAGATCGCCACCATCGACGAGCCACCATAGGAGATCAGCGGCAGGGTCATGCCCTTGGCCGGAAGCAGTTCGAGGTTCACGCCGATGTTGATCATCGACTGGATGCCGATTTGGAGAACCAGGCCGGCAACGGCGAACCGGTTGAAGTCGTTGCGTTCGCGGAAGGCGTGGTTGAGGCCGCGCATCACCAGGAAGGCGAAGATCAGCACGATGACCATGCAAAAGACGATGCCGAATTCTTCGGCCGCAACGGAAAAGACGAAGTCGGTATGGCTGTCCGGGATGATGCGCTTGACGATGCCTTCACCCGGACCCCGGCCGAACCAGTCGCCGCGAATGATCGCTTCGCGCGCCGTGTCCATCTGGAAGGTATCGCCCTCCCCGGTCAGGAACTTGTCGATACGCGCGGCCACGTGCGGCAGCATCGTATAGGCGACGAAGAAGCCGCCGAGGGCTGCACCACCGAGCAGGATGATCCAGAGCCAGGGCATGCCCGCCATGAAGAACATGCCGCCCCAGACGGCAGTGGTCAGGATCGTCTGGCCAAGGTCCGGCTGGGCGACGAGAAGAGCGGCGACGATGCCGAAAAGCAGGATGGCAAAGAGATTGCCCGGGATTTCCGGCTGGCGCGCATGCTCGGAAAAGAGCCAGGCGCAGACGACGACGAAGGCGGGCTTCATGAATTCGGACGGCTGGATCGAGATGCCGGCGATTGAAAGCCAGCGCATCGACCCTTTCACCTCCTCACCGATGAACAGCACCAGCACCATCATGCCGAGCGAACCGGCGAGAAGCAGGATCGCCGCACGCCGGACCTGGCGCGGTGAGAGGAAGGAAATGCCGACCATCACCACCAGTGACGGCAGGAGGAAAAGCGCGTGGCGCTTGACGAAGTGGAAGCTGTCGAGGCCGATGCGCTCGGCAACCGCCGGGCTTGCCGCAAAGGACAGCATGAAGCCGACCCCCATCAACAGGATGAAGGTCGCCAGAAAGAACCTGTCGATCGTCCAGAACCAGTCGGCCACGGGGCCACGTTCGGCTCGGCTTACCATCTTGTCAGTCCCCTTCTCCGGCGCCTTTTGCGCCCCACGTCCGAATACCCGCACCCGCTTCCGTTTCGACCGGTGCCTTCAGCACCGGCCTGACGGACTAAATCAGCATCGTCACGCCATCGATCGCGCGCACATGGCCGACGAAGGCATCACCGCGCACCTCGAAGTTCTTATACTGGTCGAAGCTTGCGCAAGCCGGAGATAGCATCACCGCCGAAGGACCGCCTTCGTCCCTGCCGGCCTCCGCCGCCGCGTGCGCCACCGCCTGTTCCAGCGTACCCGAAATCTCGTAGGGAACGGCCTCGCCCAGGGTCGCAGCGAAGGCGGGTGCCGCCTCGCCGATCAGATAGGCCTTGACGATCTTCGGGAAGAAGGGCGCAAGCGTCGTGATGCCCCCCTCCTTCGGCAGACCGCCGGCAATCCAGTAGATGCGCTCGTAGCTCGAAAGCGCCGGCGCGGCCGCGTCGGCATTGGTCGCCTTGCTGTCGTTGACGAAGACGACAGCACCCTTGCGCCCAACCGGCTGCATGCGGTGCTTGAGGCCCGGGAAGCTCTTGAGGCCCGCACGGATTTCAGCCTCGCTGACGCCGACCGAAAGGCAGGCGGCAATGGCAGCAGCCGCATTCTGGGCATTGTGGCCACCACGCAGCGTCTGGATGCCGTCGAGATCGACGAACAGGCCCGATGTGCCGCCTTCCGCCTTCAGAATGCGCGAACCTTCCGCATAGAGGCCGTTGGCGAGCACGTGGCGGCTCGAGATCCGCACGACCCTGGTGCCGGCACGCTCGACGCGATCGGCGATCAGCGCCGAGAAGCTGTCGTCGACGCCGACAATGGCCGTGCCGCTGCCGGCAACCAACCGTTCCTTGATGTCGGCGTAATGCTGCATCGTGCCGTGACGATCGAGGTGGTCGGGCGTGAGGTTCAAGAGAATGCCGGCCGTCGGGTTCAGCGTCGGCGCCAGATCGATCTGGTAGGACGAGCACTCGACCACATAGAAGCGGCCCGCCTTCGGAGGATCAAGCGTCAGCACTGCCGTGCCGATATTGCCGCCAAGCTGGGTGTCGCGTCCGCTTTCGCGCAGGATATGGGCGATCAGCGCCGTCGTCGTCGATTTGCCGTTGGTGCCGGTGATGGCGATGAAAGGGCAATCGGGCGCATGGGCGCGACGTTCGCGCACGAAGAGTTCCACGTCGCCGATGATCTCGACGCCCGCCGCGTGGGCAAGATCCACGGTCCAGTGCCGCTTCGGATGGGTAAGCGGCACACCGGGCGATAGCACGAAGGCAGCAAAGGCTGCCCATTCCACCGTGTGCAGGTCCGCCGTCGGCACGCCAGCGGCCGCAGCCTTGGCGACGCTATCGGGATTGTCGTCCCAGGCGGTAACGTCCGCGCCGCCGGCGACCAGCGCCTGTGCCGTCGCCAAGCCCGATCCGCCGAGACCGAAGAGAGCGACCTTCCTGCCCTTGAAGCTGCTGACCGGGATCATCGTCCGCTCACCGAAGCTTGAGGGTGGAGAGGCCGACCATCGCGAGGATGACGGCAATGATCCAGAAGCGGATCACGACCTGGCTTTCGGTCCAGCCCTTCTTTTCGAAGTGGTGGTGGATCGGCGCCATCAGGAAGACGCGGCGGCCGGTGCGCTTGAACCAGAAGACCTGGATGATGACCGACAGTGTCTCCATGACGAAGAGGCCGCCGATGATGACCATGACGATCTCGTGCTTGACGGCAACGGCAACGGTGCCGATCAGACCGCCGAGCGCGAGCGACCCGGTGTCGCCCATGAAGATTGCAGCCGGCGGCGCGTTGAACCAGAGGAAGCCGAGGCCGGCGCCGATGACGGCGCCAAGGATCACGGCGAGTTCGCCGGTGCCGGGCACGAAATGGATCTGCAGGTAGTTGGCGAAGACGGCGTTACCGGCAAGGTAGGCAATCAGGCCGAAAGCTGCGGCGGCGATCATGACCGGCACGATCGCAAGGCCGTCGAGGCCGTCCGTCAGGTTCACCGCATTGCCGGCGCCGACGATGACGAAGCCGCCGAACAGCACGAAGAAATAGCCGAGGTTGAGGATCAGGTCCTTGAAGAAGGGGAACGTCACCGAGGAGCCGAAGGTAGAGCCGGATGCACCGCTCGAAAGCGAGGCCTGCATCATGAAGAACACGGCGATCGCTGCGATCACGAATTCGATGCCGAGGCGCGCTTTGCCGGAAAAGCCCTTTTCGGACTGCTTGGTGACCTTGAGGTAATCGTCATAGAAGCCGATGGCGCCAAAGCCGAGCGTGACGAGCAGGGTCGAGACCACGTAGACGCTCGAAAGATCGGCCCAGAGCAGCGACGAGACGACGATGCCGGCCAGGATCATCAGCCCGCCCATGGTCGGCGTACCGGCCTTCTTGAAATGCGTCTGCGGCCCGTCGGCGCGGATCGGCTGGCCCTTGCCCTGGCGGATACGCAGCGAGGCGATCATCGCGGGGCCGAACAGGAAGACGATCATGGCCGAGGTGAAAAGCGCCGCACCGGTGCGGAATGTGATGTAGCGAAAAAGATTGAAAAACTGAAAGTGGTCCGCCAGTTCCACGAGCCAAATGAGCATAAGGGACCTTTCCCCAAAGGTTTCCTGCATAATTCCTAAGGATAAAATTATGCAGCAGTTTAAAGTGCCACGGCGACCTTTGCGCGTCTTACGAGGACCCGCGGCGCCGTAAAATCAGAAACCCGTCCAACAGAATCATCTGAAAAACGATACGCGCTTGCATGCGAAAGTGTTAGGGCGCGCCCACCTAACGCCAGGCTGTATCCACCGCGCCCGTCATGGGCAGTGTCGCCGGCTTATCCCTCGGCTTCAGGTCCCTCGACTTCCGCTGCCGGATAGGTATCGATCAGCGCCTGCACGATCTTGGCGCAACCGGTCCCCTTCGATGACTTGATCATGACGACATCGCCCGGCGCGACCGCGGCCAGCGCATAGGCCTTCAGCTCCTCGACGCTCTCGCGGTAGATAACCGAGACCTCGGGAGGCAAGGCATCGCGAAGATGCGCCATCAAGGGCCCGGCAAGCCAGACATCGGTGATGCCGGCTTCGACCAGCGGACGTGCGAGTGCCGCGTGCACATCGACGGCGTGTTCGCCCATTTCCAGCATGTCGCCGAGCACGGCGATGCGACGGCCGCCGACCGGCGGCTCGCTGTCACGCAGGAGCGCGATCGCCGCCCGCATCGAGCTCGGATTGGCATTGTAGCTTTCATCGATCAGCTTCAGCGTGCCGGTGCCGATCGTGAGCGTGTGGCGTCGGCCCCTGCCCGTTTCGGCCTGCATGGTTGCAAGCGCCGAAGCCGCACGGTCGAGATCGCCACCGGCAAGCTTCACGGCTGCCAGGACCGCCACGGCGTTCTCCGCAATGTGCCGTCCGGGCGCGCCGATCGCGACTTCCAGCGTCCGCCCGCCGATGCCGGCCCAGAGGATCGAGCCCTCCGCGCCGCCACTGAATTCGACCAGCCGGAATTCCGCCTTCGGATTGGCGCCGAAGGAATGGATGTGGCTGACACCGGCCGCGGCCGCTGCATTTTCCAGCAGCTTGTATTGCGGGCTGTCGTGAATGATCAGTGCGTGGCCGCCATTGGCGACACCTTCGAAGATTTCGGCCTTGGCTTCGGCGATCTGATCGAGGCTCTCGAAATTGCCGAGGTGCGCGGCGGCGATGCTCGTCACCATGGCCACATGCGGCCGCACCATGGCGGTCAGCGGCCGGATCTCGCCCGGATGGTTCATGCCGATTTCGAAGATGCCAAAATCGGTTGCCTCAGGCATGCGCGCAAGCGTCAGCGGCACGCCCCAGTGATTGTTGAAGGAGGCGACGGAAGCATGCACGCGCCCCTGGGGCTGCAGCACATGCCGCAGCATTTCCTTGGTGGTCGTCTTGCCGACCGAGCCGGTGACGGCGATGATCTTGGCCGCACTGCGGTCACGCGCCGCACAGCCGAGACGGATCAGCGCTTCGAGCACGTCGTCGACGACGATCATCGGCGCATTCAGCCGTCCGAGCGCCGGCAGCTTGCCTTCGCTGACGACCAGCACCGCCGCGCCATTGGCCAGCGCGATGCCCGCGTAATCGTGACCGTCCACACGGTCGCCCCTGATCGCGAAGAAAGCTTCGCCCTTGCCGATCGAACGGCTGTCGATCGAGATCCCCGAGATGCCCTCGGGCAGATTGCCAACCGGCCGGCCGTTCATCGCGGCCAGGAGATCGCTGCTTGTCCAGAGCCAGTTCAAATCACAAGCCTCCCAATGCCTTGCGGACCTCCGCATGATCCGAGAAGGGCAGCGTGACGGAGCCGATCGTCTGCCCCTCCTCGTGTCCCTTGCCGGCAACGATCAGCGTGTCGCCGGTCTTCAACATGCCGACCGCCGTGCGGATCGCCGTGGCGCGGTCGCCGATCTCGATCGCGCCCTTGGCGGCAGTCATGATTTCGGCGCGGATCACCTCGGGGATTTCCGAGCGCGGATTGTCGTCGGTCACGATCGTCACGTCGGCAAGCCGCGTGGCGATCTCGCCCATGATCGGGCGCTTGCCCTTGTCGCGGTCTCCGCCGCAGCCGAACACCACGACGACGCGGCCCGTCGTGAACGGGCGCACCGAGGCGAGCACGTTTTCGAGCGCATCCGGCTTGTGGGCGTAATCGACATAGGCGAGCGCTCCGTCCCTGGTCTGGCCGACCAGTTCGAGGCGCCCGGAAGCGCCCTGCAGCTTTTCAAGCGCGGAAAAGGCAGCCTTGGCGCTGATGCCGGTGGACATGGCAAGGCCCGCCGCGACCAGTGCATTCGCCACCTGGAAATCGCCGGCGAGCGGAATGTGGATTTCGAAGATGTCGTCGCCGACATGCACTTCGGCCGATTGCTTGTGGCGGAAGTGCTCGACCCGCTTCAGCGAGATGAAATCGCCCTTGCGGCCGACCGTGCGCACGTCGAGCTTTGCCTTGCGGGCAGCTGCGATCGCCTGCTCCGACCACTGGTCGTCGGCGAAGATCAACGCCGGCGCGCCCTTCGGCAGGAGCGCATCGAACAACCGCATCTTGGAGGCCATGTAGTGCTCGACCGTCGGGTGGTAGTCCATGTGGTCGCGGCCGAGATTGGTGAAGGCGGCAGCCGAAAGGCGCACGCCGTCAAGCCGGCTCTGGTCGAGGCCGTGGCTGGAGGCCTCCATCGCCGCATGGGTGACGCCGGCATCGGCAAGCTCGGCCAAGAGCTTATGCAGCGACACCGGATCGGGCGTCGTCAGCGAGCCGTAATCGTTGCGACCGGGAGCGATGACGCCTGTCGTGCCGATCATCGCCGCTGCGAAGCCCGAATGCGCCCAGATCTGGCGGGTGAAGGAGGCGACCGAAGTCTTGCCGGCGGTGCCGGTCACGGCAACCATGGTCTCCGGTTGGCGGCCGTAGAAGGCAGCGGCGGCGCGCGCCAGGAACGCGCGGGGTTCCGACAGCTTCAGGACCGGCGCCGACGGGGCATCCACGTCCGAGTCCGCTTCGGTGACGACGGCGACCGCACCGCGCTTCAAGGCGTCGGCGACATAGGCGCTGCCATTGGCCTTGCTGCCGGAAACGGCAACAAAGAGATCCCCTGGCTGAACCTGCCGACTGTCGGCCGTCAGTCCGGCAACGTCGATATCGGCAGCAGCACCGTTCAGCTGCGCCGAAAGCTCCGGAAAATTCGTTCCCGCCAGGTCTTTGATCTTCATGAACGCACGTCTCGCATCGATTTCGATCCGCGAGAATCGCGAATCGTCCGCTTTCTCATTTCATGTCTAATAAGACACAAGCAAGGCAGAACCGTCTTCTCCAAACTTTGGTTCGACACCGAGCAGCGGCGCGGAGCGGCTGATGATGTCACGAACCATGGGAGCAGCGTTCGAGCCTGCCGTGCGCCCGCCGCCCTCGCCGGTCTTCGGCGCGTCGATGAAGGTCAGCACGATGTATTTCGGGTTGTCGATCGGGAAGGCCGCGAGGAACGCGTTGAAGTTCTGGTCGCTGGCATAGCGGCCGTTGACCACCTTGTCGGCCGTGCCGGTCTTGCCGCCGACGTTGAAGCCCGGCACCAGCGCCCGTTTGCCCGAGCCGGCAATGCCGTTCCAGCGAAGCAGGAAGCGCATGTCGTCGCTGGTGCTCTTCTTGACCACCGGCGTGGCGACCGCGTTGGCCTGCTCCTCGGTGCGCGGCAGGAAGGTCGGCTCGATCAGCTTGCCGCCATTGACGAGTGCAGCACCCGCAACCGCCGTCTGCAGCGGCGTCGTCGAGACGCCGTGGCCGAAGGAGATGGTGACCGAGTTGATCTTTTTCCATTCGCGCGGCTGGCTCGGAGATTTCACTTCCGGCAGCTCGGTCGGCAGCTTCGAAAGCAGGCCGAGGCGCGTCAGGAATTCCTTGTGGCCGGGAATGCCGACGAGGTCTGCGATCTTGGCGGTGCCGATGTTCGACGAATACTGGAAGATTTCCGGAACGGTCAGCACGCGGCGCTTGCCGTGGAAGTCCTTGATGGTGAAGCCGCCGATGCGGATCGGTGCCGAGGCGTCGAAGCTGTCGTTCAGCGTCACCTTGCCGGAGTCGAGGCCCATGGCGATGGTGAAGGTCTTGAAGGTGGAGCCCATCTCGAACGTGCCGTTCGACATGCGGTTCATCCAGCCCTCTTCCGCACCCTCGGCCGGCTTGTTCGGGTCGTAGTCGGGAACGGACGCCATCGCCAGCACTTCGCCGGTATGCACGTCAAGCACGACGGCGCCGGCGGCGAGCGCCTGATAGTTCTTCATGCCGGCGTCGATGACATCGCGCACGATGTTCTGCACGCGCACGTCGATCGAGAGCTTCACCGGTTCGAGCTTGGCGTCGCTGGTCATGCCGATCGCGGCAAGGTCGGCGAGACCCTGGCTATCGATGTAGCGCTCCATGCCGGCAACGCCGCGGTTGTCGATGTTGACGTGACCAAGAATATGCGCGGCGGTGTGGCCGCCCGGATAGAAGCGGCGCTTTTCCGGACGGAAGCCGACGCCGGGAATACCGAGCGCCAGAATCTCGCTCTGCTGCTTCGGGGTGAGCTGGCGGCGCAGCCACTGGAAGCGCGATTTCGACTTCAGCTTGTTGTAGATTTCCCGGGTATTGATGTCAGGCAATACCGTCGCCAGCCGCTCGACCGCCTCGTCGGCATCGACGATCTTGTGCGGTTCGGCATAGAGCGAAACGGTGCGGATGTCTGTCGCCAGTATCTCGCCGTTGCGGTCGAGAATGTCAGGACGCGAGGCCATCAGGTTGTCTGCGCGGCCGATGCTGGAAACCGTCTCGGGTTGTGCCATGCCGTATTGCACCAGGCGCCCGCCGATGACGGCATAGACGATGCCGAAGCTCGCGATCACGATGGCGACGCGGTTCTTGGCCTGATTTGTGGTCTTCTTGCGCGTCCCCTGAAAGGTGACATTGAGGCCGCTTTCCGACGGTCGGTTGTTGCCGCCTGCCGAGAAGTGCGCCTTGCTCTTCAATACCATGATGCGGGAGAGAAACGACATCAGCGCGCCACCGAGCCAGTTGCCATGTTATCGGTCTTGTTGATGATGGCAGCGACACCGTCCTTCGCAGCCTTTTCGTCTTCGGACACCGGCAGATCCGCCTTCAGCATCGGCAGTTCCTGCGGCTGAGCGAGCTGCGTCGATGGGGTCGGCGCAAGCTGCAGGTCGGCGCCGAAAGCACCGACCAGACGCTCCAGCCGGTTCGGCTGCGTCAGAAGCGCCCAGTCGGCGCGCAGCAGATCGATCGTGTCTTCTTCAAGCTTGATCGCCACATCGAGCTTGCGGACTTCCTCAAGCTTGTTTTCGGCGCGGTGCTTGATCGTATAGGTCACTGTCGCGGCGGCGGTCATGACGACGATCAGGACTATGTCGAGCGTTCGAAGCATGTCTTGTCAGCCCCCCAGCCGTGCAAGGCTTGCCAGTTCCGGCAGATTGAAAATGGACAGATCGTTTCCCGGCGACACGGCTTGCGTGCGGATCCCGGCGCGCAGCTTTGCGGAGCGGGCGCGCGGATTGAGGGACGCTTCTTCCTCGCTGGCTGCCACCATAGGCTTGCCAACTGGCGTGAAGGTTGCGGCACGCGCGGAAACCATGGGCAAATGGCGCGAGCCACTCGCCTTGCCGGAGCGATCCTGGAAGAAAGCCTTGACGATCCGGTCTTCGAGCGAATGGAAGGTCACCACCACAAGCCGGCCGCCGGGCTTCAGCACCTGCTCGGCGGCAAACAGCGCCTCTGCCAGTTCGCCGAGCTCGTCATTGACGAAGATACGCAGCGCCTGGAAGACGCGGGTCGCCGGATGGATCTTGTCCTTCGCCTTGCGCGGCGTCACCACCTCGATCAGGCCGGCAAGATCCCGGGTCGTCTCGAAGAGCTGCTCGGCCCGGCGCTTCTCGATCGCGCGGGCGATGCGGCCCGCCTGCTTCTCTTCGCCGAGAAAACCGAAGATGCGGATGAGATCGGAGACCTTGGCGCGATTGACGACATCGGCTGCCGAAACGCCCGAAGCCGACATGCGCATGTCGAGCGGCCCCTTCTTCTGGAAGGAGAAGCCGCGCTCCGGCTCGTCGATCTGCATCGAGGAAACGCCGATATCGAGCACGACGCCATCGAGCCCGCCTTCGGGCGCATGGGCGGCAAGATCGGAGAATTGAGCGTGAAGGAGCTTCAGCCGGCCGCCCCACTCGGCGACCTGCGCCTGCCCTGCGGCAATCGCCGTAGGGTCGCGGTCGAGCGCAATCACGTCGGCACCGGCCTTGAGGATTGCGGAACTGTAGCCGCCGGCACCGAAGGTGCCATCGAGGATGACCTTGCCGGGCGCAGGCTCGAGGGCCGCAAGAACCTCCGACAAGAGGACGGGAATGTGACGAACCGGTCCGCCTTCGGCTTCAGAAATACCTCCGCCTTGTTCCGTCACCATTCCCTCTCTCCATTCTAGTCTGGACGCAACCCCCGTGACTTGCGCCCCTCCCGGGCCACCGCCTGCGCCTTCATGAAGGCCTGCGGCTCCCAGAGCTGAAAATAATCGCCCCGCCCGACGAACATCACGTCGGTCGAGATTCCGGTGAAGTCGCGGATGAAATCCGTCACCATCAGCCGGCCTTCCGGATCGAGCTTCACGAAGACCCCGCCCCCGTGAACGAGCAGCGACATCTCGTTGGCTTCCGGGGAAAATGGATCCTCGGCCGCCATCTGCTTCTCGAACCGATCCAGGAGCTCCGGCCCGCCGACACTGATCGCCGGGAAGACGAAATCCTGAAAACAGTATAGCTCCCGAACGCCCCCATCCGACAGCACGGAACGAAACGCCGAAGGCACGGAAACCCGCCCCTTCGCATCGATCCGATTGGCAGCATGTGACAAGAAGCGGTTCATAACGCGAAACGGCCGCCCAAGACTGACGGGCCACGATCATTGGCCCGCGAGAACACGTCACCCCGCACACAAGACAACCCTGCCGAACAGTGGAATGTCCGACCACCCTCCGAAGCCGGAAGGCACTGGAATCTTGCGATGTTGGGCCGCGAAGCAGCCCCTGCGCAGTGCCATTATGGGATATCATGGGACCATATGGGCGTCAATGGGAATGGATCGTAAACAGCCGCCGGACTGATCAAATATTGATAGGTTGTTAAGTTTAACGAAGGGTTACGAAGAGACCCCCACCGTGCGGGAATGCGACGGTCGAACGGCTTCAAATCGTTGAAAAATCAGAATGTGAGAAAAAGCGCAGGAACATGCGCATTGCCACCGCCGGGCGCAATCGCGCGGAACCCAACCGGCAAAAAAACCGACGCAGCAGGCGCCGGCCACCCGCCGCCGCGAACGCAACTTCGCATCGCGGAGATGCCCCGACGACGCGCCTCAGATCAAGTTTAGCGCGCCCTCCGCCCGGGGTCGGACTGCGCAACATTCTCGTCGATCGAGTTGTGACACGCTTCGGACGTACCGACCTGGCGGCTGTAGAGCTCTTTCCAACGACCAGCATCGAACACCAGGTATTCAAGCACGCATCGGTCTGGCTCGTAGGAGCCCCATTGCGCCATCATCAGCCTGCTATCAAGCCCGAACCCAAGCGTCATCAGAAGGTTGTCGTCGCCGCCCCGAGGGAAATCAAAGACCTCCCCGGTTCGGTTGCTCGAGACAACGACGAAAGTGCACTGCGCACCGCAACCGACTTGGTTCACCCGGTACTCGCCGGCAAAGTTCACCCCTTCCAGCATTTCCTTGGCGATCGTCGTTCGAAAGAGGCGGAAATCCTTGTCACGGCCGTTGAAGTCCGGAAGTTTTACTTTGCCCTTGTAGACCTTGGCGGCAGGATAGCTCTTCGGCGAAAGGTCCGGCAGATTTTCGCCATAAACGGGAGCAACGGCTGCCGGCACCAGCACAAGCAGCGCCAGACCGACACCGCACCATTTTCCGAAAGCTTTTGCGACTGTCACCTGCGCCCCCCCTGTCAGCACTCGCTGACACCACTGGTACAACCAAGTAGTAAAGACGCGGTTCCACCATAAAGAGAAATCGCCAGTTGGCCTGTAAGCCGGGTTCTGTATGGCCCCGCCACCCGAAGGCAACGGAACGTGGCAGCCATTCATCTGGGACTACGTTTGCACGCAGCCTCTTGCAACCCACCCGGATGACTGGCCCGGAAACAGGCTGGGCGCTTGCGCGTCCGCGTCATCCCTATTCGGTCTTGCTCCCGGTGGGGTTTGCCGTGCCGTCCATGTCGCCATGTCCGCGGTGGGCTCTTACCCCACCCTTTCACCCTTACTCCGCAAGCGGAGCGGTTTGCTTTCTGTGGCACTTTCCCTGAGGTCACCCTCGCCGGACGTTATCCGGCACCGTGCTTCCGTGGAGCCCGGACTTTCCTCCCCCCGCGGCCTTTCGGCACTTGCGGAGAGCGGCTGCCCGGCCAACTGGCAGGCGCTCCTTAACGCAAGCCCCCGCCCGGCGCCAGAAAAAACGGCAGGGTTTTTCGAGCCACCAACAGGGCAGATCGGCTGAAGCCTGGCGGATGTTGCCGCCACCTAGCGAAAGGCGACGGAGAAATCCGCATCGTATTCGGGCTCGTCGATCCGCCCATTGAGCAGGAGGACCGCGCCCAGGCGGCCGATCTCGTCGGAGCTCTTCGCCGCCTGGCCGTTGCCGCCGGTGACAACGGCGACACGGCTGCCCTCGGCAAAACCGATATAGGGCAACCCGTGTCGGGTGAACGAGGTGACGCAGGGAGAAAAGTGGGTGGAAACGGGTTGGAGGCTTGGCATCACCTCTGCCAGCAGCCCGCGCAGATGCTCGGCCGCCGTCACGCCACCTGACCCACGGAACCATTGTCGGACCGCCGCTTCACCATCGAGAATCCTGTCGGTCGGATCGCCGCCGATCTTGATATAGTGCTTTCCGTCCGCATAGCCGACCGGCGGCAGCAGGTAGTAGCTTTTCGCCTGCTCGGGCGCTGCGCCGATCAGCGAGGGCATGCCCTCGAAACCGGAGAGATCGCCGTCCGCCACCTCGGCAAAGAATACGGTTCGCGCCTTGACGGTGAGATCGATCGGCCGCCGCAGCAGCGCCGTGGAGATCGAGAACCCGCCGGCGGCAACGATCACTCGTCCCGCTGCGAGATGCTCACCGTCGACCGTCATGACGACCACGCGTTCGCGCTCTTCCGATACGGCCGCAACTTCGCTGCGCACGATCCGTGCGCCCGCCTTCTCGGCGCAAACGGTCTGTGCAGCGACCAGCGCCCGCGGATTGATGTAGCCGGCCCCGCGCCTTTCGTGGACGCCGGCCGTGCCATGGGGGAAGTGGAACCAGGGAAAGCGCTGCGACAGCGCCTCGCCATCATAGAGCGGCGCCTCGACGCCGAGCGCGTCGCGTGCCCTCTCGACTTGCTCGATATAATCGTAGGGAGCGCCCGGCGCCGGTCCGGCGATCAGGCAGCCGACTTCGTGGTAGAAGGTAATGCCGCTCTCGCCTTCGATTTCGCCGTAGCGCTCGATCGATCTCCGCGCAAGCCGCGCCCAGACCGGATCGTCGTCGATCGTGCGGGTGATGCGGGCATTGTCGTAATGGCTGGAAAAGACGCCGGCGTGGTTGGCCCAGTCCGTCGGCTCATCCGGGCCGACGAGCGCGACCTTGGCGCCCGAAAGCGCGAGGTGGCGGGCGGCCGCAGCCCCCATCATGCCCTTGCCGACGACAATGAAATCAAAGCTTTCCGACATGTCGATCCTCGTCCCTCTGCTCAAGGGGAGATAGCATGCCGGCGCCGGTATGGCACGGTGGTTGTAGTGATTTTCCGTATGCGCCGGAACGCGAGACCTGTCCGGCTGGAGCATCCGCCATCACCTGATACGGCTGGCGGATGAAGCTCTTCGCTGAGTGCATGCTTCTCGGAACGCACTTGATCCGAGATGAGGCGCCAAGCGAAAGAACGCGCCGGCGCCTGTCATGCGATCGATCAGTTCATCCGATCGATCAGTCGATGATGTCCTGGACCTTGCCGCAATAGCGCTTGGAAACCGGGTTCATGCGCTTGGCGCCATGGCCGGCATTGTACTTCAGAACCGTGCCGCAGGTCGTGCCGCCGGACAGTTCATGCGCCATGGCCAGATACTTCATGCCGAACTTGATGTTGGTTTCCGGATCGTAGAGACCCTTGGAAGAACCGGAATAGCCCAACATGCGCGCCGTGGCGGGCTTGATCTGCATCAGGCCGATTTCGCCGGCGCTGCCGCGTGCCTTGGGGTTGAAGTTGCTTTCGACCTTGACGATCGCATGCGCCAGATCGACCGGAACGCCGTATTGCTTGGCGTAGGACTTGATCAGCGATGTGTACTCCACGTTCTGCACGACGTCGGGCTTGGGAAAGCCCGTGGTCCGGGTGACGGACTGGATGGCTGAGGTCTTGATGGTCTTGTCGACACTCCCCGCAAACGACGTACCCATCCCGGCGAAGAACATGCCAAGGCATGCCGCCACCGCAGCAACAGACGAAATTCTCATGTAGTTTGAATTCTCCGGTCTGGGGAATGGACCGAAGCGCACCCCGCTTCGAACCTCACTTCCCGATCGTTTCATTCACAGGAAGTGAGCGTTGCGCCCTGATGCTCCTGCAGTTCCAATGGGGCGGGAAATGAATGCCGCATCATGGTAAACATGTGGCAAAGCTAAAAAAACATGCCACGAATATCTGCAGAAGTGCCGTTTAGACGAAAAATTCTTCCACGTCAGGCGGTGAATTGCGGCAGGCCTGACAGTAGGCGGTGCAGCGTATCAAGGGTTGAGATGTCAGCGATGCCATCGACCCTTTGTTGTCTGAAGTGCCGCTGGAACGCGGCCACGGCGCCTTCGGTCTTTTCGCAGAATTCGCCAGTCACATCAATGCCATAACCGTAGAGTGACAGCATCGACTGGATGGCCTCAACCGGCTGCCCCTGGTCACCGCGCTGGAAAAAACGCCCGCCGCCGATTGGGGCCGGCTCCACCCAATGCCCGACGCCTTCGTGATGAAGAACGTGCCAGGGAAATTTTTCTCCCGGATCGACCTTGCGAATGGGGGCGATATCGCTGTGTGCGAGCACTCTCTCGGGCGCAATCGACCAGCGATCGCCGCAGTCCCGACACAATTCTACAACTGCCGCGATCTGCTTTTCCGGAAAGTCGGGCAACCCGCCGGGGTGACCCGGGTTGGCGATCTCGATTCCGATCGAGCAGGAGTTGATATCGGTCTCGCCCTTCCAATAGCTCTTGCCGGCATGCCAGGCGCGACGCGCCTCCGGCACGAGCTGATCGACGCGGCCGTCCTCGTGGACGAAGTAATGGCTGGAGACCTGGCTTTCTTCGCGACAAAGCCATTCGAGCGCCGAAGCGCCCGTCGACATGCCGGTATAGTGAAGAACGATCATATCCGGGGCGCGCAAGTCGGCGCGGTCACCGAAATTGGGCGACGGCATGAAGCGTGCACCCGGATAGTCGCAGTATTTCGAGGTCATGCGGCTCGGCGTTCTTTCTCGATCGCCTCATAGGCGGCGTTCAGCGCCGCCATGCGATCATTGGCGATCGCGTGGAATTCTTGCGGTACGCCGCGAGCAACCAGCATATCCGGGTGGTTCTCGGAAACGAGCACACGGTAGCGCTTGCGGATAGCGGCGAAATCATCCTTACGCGAAACGCCGAGCACCTGATAGGGGTCACGACCATCGCCATGCACGTGGCGCGCCATGATCCGACTGAAGTGCCCCTCGTCCATGCCGAAGATGTCGGCCACGCGCAACAGGAAGGCAAGCTCGCGCTCATGCACTGCGCCGTCCGACTTGGCGATATGGAACAGGCCGTCGATGATATCCTCGAGGATCGGGCAGTTCTTTTCGCAGGACGAACACAGCGACGCCATCTTCTCTGCATAGGCCTCGTAGCCGGCAACGTCCTGGCGCGCCAGATTATAGAGACGCGCGACGTTCTGCGCTTGGTCCGGCGGAAACTGGAAGATATCGCGGAAGGCGGCGACTTCGGCTTCGGTCACAACGCCGTCGGCCTTGGCCATCTTGGCCGATAGCGCGATCATGGCGACCGAGAAGGCTACCTTGCGCCGCGTTTCCGGATCACCCTCGAACAGGGTGCGCACGGCCTCGACCACGCCGGCAAGCGCATTGCCGGTGGCGGTAACGATCCTGAGGAGGCTGTCCCAAAATGACATGCGAGGTTCCCTGTCTCTCACTCTATAGCATGGACCAATGTGGTGGCAAATTGCAAGCGGTGGGCGGCCCGAACCACGAGGATGACGAATTTGTGATGGCCCCTCACTATTGTCAATCCATCGATTGGAACTTGCGACAGCCAACCGACGGAAAGCTGTTCCCGCGGGAACAGCCATCCAATAAAAGTAAGATCTCGTCGAGGCCCGCAAAACCGGTATTCGCGCCGTTCGTAATGGCGCAGGCCGGGCTTACGCCCTGCGACAATCCGCGCCCCGCTGCCTCGCCTCGCCAATCCCGCGCTCCAGGGCGCCTCGCGGCATCGTCTCGACTCAACATCCACAGGCGCGTCATTTAATTTCCATCTGATTTGCGTTATGGAGGCCCCACCCATCGCATGCCAAAGTCCCGAGGAGGAAACATGGCCAAGAAAAAAGTCGCAATGCTGACGGCCGGCGGGCTCGCACCCTGTCTGTCATCCGCCGTTGGGGGCCTGATCGAGCGCTATACGGACGTCGCGCCCGAGTATGAGCTGGTCGCCTATCGCTCCGGCTACCAGGGCCTGCTCTTGGCTGACCGCATCGAGATCACCCGCGACATGCGCGAGAAGGCGCATATCCTGCATCGCCACGGCGGTTCGCCCATCGGCAACAGCCGCGTCAAGCTCACCAACGCGGCCGACTGCGTCAAGCGCGGCCTCGTCAAGGACGGCGAGAACCCGTTGCGCATCGCTGCGGAGCGGCTTGCCAATGACGGCATCTCGATCCTCCACACCATCGGTGGTGACGACACCAACACGACGGCGGCCGACCTTGCCGCCTATCTCGGCGCCAACGGCTACAACCTCACCGTTGTCGGCCTGCCGAAGACGGTCGACAACGATGTCGTGCCGATCCGCCAGACGCTTGGCGCCTGGACGGCGGCCGAATATGGCGCCCGCTTCTTCGACAATGTCAGCAACGAACAGAGCGCCGCCCCGCGCACGCTCGTCGTGCACGAGGTCATGGGGCGCCATAGCGGCTGGCTGACGGCCGCCACCGCCCGCTCCTACATTCAGATGACCGACGACAAGGAATTCGTCGACGGCTTCATGATGAACCGCCAGATGAAGAACATCGACGGTCTTTACCTGCCGGAGATGAAGTTCGACCTGCAGGGGGAAGCCGAACGTCTGCGTCAGGTCATGGACCGCACCGGCTTCGTGACGCTGTTCGTCAGCGAAGGCGCCTGCCTCGATGCGATCGTCGCCGAGCGGGAAGCGGCGGGCGAAACCATCAAGCGCGATGCCTTCGGCCACGTGAAGATCGACACCATCAATGTCGGCAACTGGTTCTCCAAGCAGTTCGCAGCCCTTCTCGGCGCCGAACGCTCGATGGTGCAGAAGTCCGGCTACTACGCCCGCTCGGCCCCTGCCAACGGCGACGACCTGCGCCTGATCCAGGGCATGGTCGATCTCGCCGTCGAAAGCGCGCTCAATAAGGTCTCCGGCGTCACCGGTCACGACGAAGACCAGGGCGGCAAGCTGCGCACGATCGAGTTCCCGCGCATCAAGGGCGGCAAGCACTTCGACACTTCGACGAAGTGGTTCGGCGAAGTCATGGACGTCATCGGCCAGAAGTGGCAGGCCCAGAAGCACTGATTTGCGCTTCCCGGCGGGCGCATATGCCGCCCGCCAACAACGCCTGATTTTGAGATTGACGGCTCCGCGTTTCCATGGCTGGCTCGGCCAATCCTTAGATCGATCCCGATTTAAAGAATTATGCAGGAACGCGGAGCCCTTTCATGTCCTTTGAACATTGGTTTGCCTTTGCCGCAGCCTCTGCCGTGCTGCTCGCCATTCCCGGCCCCACCATTCTTCTCGTCATTTCCTATGCGCTCGGACACGGCCGCAAGACCGCAGGCGCCACAGTCGCCGGTGTGGCGCTTGGTGATTTCACCGCGATGACCGCTTCCATGCTCGGCCTCGGTGCGCTGCTTGCGACCTCCGCGGCGATCTTCACGGCACTCAAATGGGTGGGTGCCGCCTATCTCATCTGGCTCGGCATCAAGCTCTGGCGCGCACCGGTGGCCGCCGGCGGCGACGCTGAGGTCGAATCGGCTTCCGGCGAACGTCCGCTGCGCATCTTCCTTCACACCTATGCGGTGACTGCGCTGAACCCGAAAAGCATCGTCTTCTTCGTCGCCTTCCTGCCGCAGTTCCTCGATCTCAGCCAGCCGCTCTTCACCCAGATGGCGATTTTCGAGCTCACATTCCTGACGCTCGCGATCCTCAATGCCAGCCTCTATGCGGCCCTTGCAACGGCTGCTCGCAGCACGATTTCCAAGCCGAATGTCCGCCGGATCGTCAACCGCGCGGGCGGTTCCATGCTCATCGGAGCCGGGCTCCTGACGGCGACGATGAAGCGCGCCACGGCGTGAAATTGCCGCCTGCGCTTGCCGCCGGATGCCTCATAGGTTAATGGAGATTCACGCTTGGCGGCTGGCAACCGCTGATTTGCAGGGGCTACGGGGCCCAGAAGCACGAAAGTGACAGAATGGCGAAGTACCGTATTTCCCTTTCCAAACAGACGTTTGGCGTGGCAGCCATATTGTCCGCGACCATCGTCTCGGGATGCTCAACGGTAGAGCACACGTCGCTCGAAGAACTGACGGCCGTGCAGACGGTCACCCCGCTCGCAAAGCCCGGCACTGAAATGACGGCTTACGCGCTTCCCACGCCTGACGGTGCAGCCACCGTGGCAAGCGCTGCCCTGGCGGCCCAGACAGCCGGCGTCGCCACCACCTATCCGGTCGCGACCGATCTCGCCCAGGGCGCCGAAGCCGCCCCCGCGATGGTTGCGGTTCCGGCGTCGAAGCCGGGCAGCACCATGGCGCTCGCCATGGTTTCCCCGACCACGCCTGCCATCGCCAGTGCAGAAACGGCAACCGCCGCCGTTACCCAGGTTTCCGCCGACGCCTCGCAAGTACCGGCCCCGACTTCTGCGGACGTTGCAGCCAAGACGAGCCGGGTCCAGGACCTTCCGATTTCGACCCTCGCCGTCGCCGCGGCGATGGAATCGGACTTCGACACCGGCGAACCCGTCGGCCTCGAAAACCTGGTTGCAAACCGCATGATCGTTCCGACCGAGCGTCCGAAGACGGGCGTCATCGGCTCGACGGTCGCGGCCGTCGCCAGCGTCATTCCGGACTCGATGAAGCTCAACAAGGCGCCGACGAGCTCGCGTCCCGACCTCGACAAGCTGATCAAGTACTATGCCGACCTGAACGATATTCCGGTCGAACTGGTTCACCGGGTCGTCAAGCGCGAGAGCAACTACAACCCGCGCGCCTACAGCAAGGGCAATTACGGCCTGATGCAGATCCGCTACAACACCGCCAAGGGCCTCGGCTATGACGGTCCGGCGGAAGGCCTGTTCGACGCTGAAACCAACCTCAAATACGCGACCAAATATCTGCACGGCGCCTGGATGGTGGCCGACAACCAGCACGACAGCGCGGTCAAGCTCTATGCCAGCGGCTATTATTACCACGCCAAGCGCAAGGGTCTTCTCGACGACCTCGGCATGAAGTGAGCCTGTCGAGCCGATAGCTCGGGTTATCTTGCGAGGCGCTCAATCGAGCGCCTCTATTATTTTGGCGTTGAGTTTCTGCACATCATAGCCGAGACGCGAGGGCGTGAGACCCAGCCGGACCACTACGAGCTTCAGCGAAGGCACCATCATGATTGCCTGGCCGTCATGGCCAAGCATCCAGAAGGCATCGGCCGGAAAACTGCCGGAACCGGCACGGACACCGTTTTCCTCCAGCCACACCTGGCCCTGGCCGTATTTTCCACCCGACGCCTTGGTCGGCGTGCGCATGAAGGCGACGTAGTCCTTCGGCAGCATCGCCCTCCCCCTCCACACGCCGTCCTGCAACAGGAACTGCGCAAAGCGCGCCCAGTCCTGCGCCGTGGCGTACATATAGGACGAGCCGACGAAAGTGCCGCTCGCGTCCGTTTCAAGCACCGCGCTCTTCATGCCCAAGGGCGCAAACAGCCCATCATGCGGAAACGCAAGTGCGGCCGCCGGATCGTCGAATGTCCGCATCCAGATGCGCGACAACAAGGTGGTCGAACCGCTGGAATAGCTGAACGTCGCACCCGGAGTGGACGTCAGCGGTTTGGTGGCCGCGTAGCCCGCCATGTCCTTCTCGAGATAGAGCATGCGGGTCACGTCGGTGACGTTGCCGTAGTTCTCGTTGAATTCCAGGCCGCTCTGCATTCCCATGAGGTCGGCGAGCGTGATTTCTGCACGTTCGTCGCTTGCCCACTCCGGCAGGAGCCCGGCGCGCGCCACGTCCATGCGACCTTCTGCGACGCGCATGCCGATCAGCGCCGCCGTGACCGATTTCGTCATCGACCAGCCGAGCAAGGGTGTCGCGCGATCAAAGCCCCGACCGTAGGTTTCGGCAACCAGGCGGCCGTCGCGAATGACGGCGACGGCCCGCGCGCCCGGACCCGCAAGATCGGCATCCTCGATCAGTTTCTGCAAGGCGGGATCGATCTCGGCTCCTTCGCCTTCCGGCCAGGCCGCTTCCGACGCAGGCGCGGCTGCAGCCGTCGCCGCGTTGATCGGCGGCAAGCCCGCGTCGTCGCCATCCGGCAGGCTCGCGCATCCCATTCCCGGTCGAAAGGCCGCGTAGCCCGCCGCAGCAAAGCCGAGAATCCGCGCCGTCACCATCTGCCTTTCCGGATCGACGGCAACCCTCGCCAGCTTCAGCAGCGGGTGTCCCGGCGCCTGGACGTCGTCGGCCAGCACCGACTGGGCGTCGCGTTTCGCGATGAAGACGTTGGAACAGACGATCTTGGCGGCGTAGCCATCGCCGACCTTGAGCAGTTCCGGCGGCGCGATCGCAAGCCAGCCGAAGAGGGCGACAACGCCCAGTACCAACGTCGCACCGCAAATCCTCAATATGCGCCTCATGCGTTCCCTCCGGCCGCCTCATGTTTCCTGGGAGCCGACCGCTGACAGAAACATGCAGCAATTCAAAGTTCTACGGCGGCAAAGCCTGTCCGCTAGGACGCACGGTCGCCGCCGAGTTGCAGAGAGAACCAGCATTTCGCCTGCGGGAAAAGCCCGGAGACCGCAAGTTTCCATTTTCCGGGGAGATCGGAACACTGAGGCCCGCGCCGTCTAGGCCGAACGTTGCAATTCCATCGCTGCGCCTGCTTTGAGCAGGGCCGTTACATCCGTGAGTACCGGCGCTATCCACGGTCCACGGACTTCGACGGCGCCGCTGGCCTGCGCGCAATCCATCTCGCTTTCCTTTTCGATGCCGCGCACGGCAATCGCCAACCGTAGCACCTGCCCGGTCTTGATGAGGCAGGAAAGCAGCGCGACGCTGCGCTCGCTGCCGTGGGTCGCCCGGATGGCGGCGAGATCGATCGTCACCTGGTCAGGCTGCAGTTCCGCGATCAAATTCAAGGGCAAGGATGAGCCGGCACCGCCGCCAAGCGCAATCCGGACACCCAACGCCCGCAATCCCTTCAGATTGTCCGCGATCAGCGCGAGATCCTCGGTCGAAAAGTCTCCGGTGACCTCGATGGTCAGGCGTCCTGCAGGCAGGCCCGCTTCACCCAGGCATTGCTTGACCTGCTCGACGAAGTCCCGCTCCTTGAGTTGCGGCGCAAAGGGTGCGACGGTCAACCCTGTCGGAGAAGGCCAGCGCTCGGCCTCCGTGCAGGCAGCCTTAAGTGTCCAGTAGCCGAGCGAGCGCGTGCCGGGGCTCTGCTCTGATGGTTCGATAAAGGCTTGCTCGCCGATCACCCCGCGAAGCGGATGCTGCCAGCGCAGCAACGCCTCGAAAGCGCGGATGGCTCCGCCTGCAGCACCGGCGATCGGCAGGAATTCGAGGAAGAATTCGCTGTTCTCCAGCCCCCGAGCCACATCGCGCTCGGCCTCAACCCGCCGCTGTGCCGCATGCGTCAGTATCTCCGAATGGAAGGCGTGGCTGTTGCCGCTCACGGCCTTCGCCTCATAGAGCGCCAGGTCAGCGCGCTTCAGCACCTCACCCGTTGCCGTATCGGTGCGCTCGACGAAGGCGATGCCGATGCTGCAGCCGGAAGCGACCTGTGCTTCGCCGAGATCGAACGGCGCTTCGAACAGCGCCTTTACCCGCGCTGCGAGCATTTCGGCTTCGGCCTGCGACGAGGCACCGCCGGCCGTAAGCACGAACTCGTCGCCCCCCAGACGGTAGACCGTCGCCTCTCCGGAAAAGGCGCGCCGCAGGCGGGCGCCGAAGAGCGTCAGCAACCGGTCGCCGGCGTCGTGCCCCATGGTATCGTTGATCGCCTTGAACCGGTCGAGATCGAGAAGGAGAAGGGCATTGCGCTCGAAGGTAGGCCCTTCCGCGCAGAGTGCCTGGCGAATATCCGCCTCCAGCGCCGCACGATTGGCGAGCCCGGTGAGCTTGTCGCGGTGGACTTCGTGGCGCAGGCGCCGCTCTGCGCGGCGCGCCGCACGCAACTCGTGCTCCAGCCGGCGCGAGTACCGCCAGCGATAGAACGAACCGCCGAGGAGAAACGGCACGGCGCCTGCTGCCAGCATGGCGGAGACGTCCCAATGGTTCGTCGGTTGTTCAAGGAAGACTGTTTCCGTCGCCAGCCACGCCGCAGAAACCACAGCCCCCAATGCCGCGCCGACAGCTGCAAATCGCTGCTCGGGCTTCGGCAGAAACGTTCTTAACATCATGTCGACGCCCCCCGAATATGAGGCGGTGCTAGCACGCTGGGGTTTAATGAATTCTTATGGATGAAAAATTGTAGTGCGCCGATTCAGGCGCCCTCTCGGGCTGTGGAAACCCCGTCATCAAAGTGTAGCCGAGTCAATTTAGAAGCGGCTAAGTTTCAACTGGATGACCGGCAGAGATGACCGAACTAGCTCCCGACATTGGCTTTGGCAGAAAAAATCCGAAGCTGAAAAACGCGCTGCTCCAGCACAAGACCTTTTCCCTTGCCGGCCTTTCGGAACGTCTCTTCGGCCTGCTCTTTTCGGGCCTCGTCTACCCGCAAATCTGGGAAGACCCGATCGTCGACATGGAAGCGATGCAGCTCGGTCCGGAACACCGGATCGTCACCATCGGCTCCGGCGGCTGCAACATGCTGACCTACCTGTCTGCCGGCCCGCGCAGAATAGACGTCGTCGACCTTAATCCGCACCATATCGCGCTCAACCGCCTGAAGCTCGCAGCCTTCCGGCATTTGCCGAGCCACAAGGACGTGACGCGCTTCCTGGCGACCCAGGGCACCGCCACCAACGTCCAGGCCTTCGACCTCTTCATTTCGCCAAAGCTCGACACGGCGACACGCAGCTACTGGAACGGCCGTGACCTGACCGGCCGCCGCCGCATCGGGGTCTTCGGCCGCAACATCTATCGCACCGGCCTGCTCGGCCGCTTCATTGCCGCAAGCCACCTGCTCGCCCGCCTGCACGGCGTCGACCCGGCCGAGTTCGTCCAGGCCGGTTCCATGCGCGAGCAGCGGCAGTTCTTCGACGAGCGTCTTGCGCCGCTGTTTGATCGTCCCGTCATACGCTGGATCACCGGCCGCAAGAGTTCGCTTTTCGGCCTCGGCATCCCGCCGCAGCAATTCGACGAACTGGCAAGCCTCAGCAGCGAGAGGTCGCTCGCCGCCGTGCTGCGCCACCGCCTCGAAAAACTGACCTGTCACTTCCCGTTGCGGGAGAACTATTTCGCCTGGCAGGCATTCGGGCGCCGCTACCCCCTGCCGCATGAAGGCGAGCTTCCACCCTACCTCGATGCCGGCGCCTACGAGGCGATCCGCAACAATGCCGAGCGCGTCGATGTCCATCACGCAAGCTACACCGAGCTTCTCGCCAACAAGCCGGCCGCATCGGTCGACCGCTACATCCTTCTCGATGCCCAGGACTGGATGAACGACCAACAGCTGAACGACCTCTGGACCGAGATCACCCGCACGGCGGATGAAGGTGCGGTCGTCATCTTCCGCACGGCGGCGGAAGACAGCATCGTGCCCGGCCGCGTCTCCTCGGCGCTGCTCGATCAGTGGCACTATGATGCCGAAGCGTCGCTCAAGCTCGGCGCGGAAGACCGTTCCGCCATCTATGGCGGTTTCCACATCTACCGGAAGAAAGGCTAGGCCATGCGTGAGGCCGGCATTTCCCACGCGCGGCGCATGGACCACATGTACCGCTACCAGCGGCATTTCTATGATCTGACGCGGAAGTACTACCTCTTTGGCCGCGACACGCTGATCCGGGAGATGCACCCGGCGCCGGGCGCCTCCGTGCTCGAGGTCGGCTGCGGCACCGGGCGCAATCTCGCTCTCATCGGCCACTGCTTCCCCTCGGCGCGGCTGTTCGGCCTGGACATCTCCCAGGAGATGCTGACCTCCGCCGACGCGAAGCTCAACCGTGGCAGCAGGCGCCGCGCCGAGCTTCAGGTCGCCGACGCCACCGATTTCGACCCCAAGGTCTTCGGCGAACGCGGCTTCGACCACATCCTCATCTCCTATTCCCTGTCGATGATCCCCGACTGGCAAAAGGCGATCGATGCGGCCATTGCCGCACTCAATCCGGGCGGCTCCCTGCACATTGCCGATTTCGGCCAGCAGGAACGCCTGCCGACGAGCTTCCGCCGGGCGCTGCACGGCTGGCTCGATCGCTTCCACGTCACGCCGCGCGCCAACCTTTTCGACGTGTTGCGCGTGAAGGCCCGGGAGAATGGCGCCGATCTCGAACGCCGCGCGATCGGCCGCGGCTATGCCTGGCTTGCGGTCTATCACAGCCCGGCCGTCGCAATCGCCGCCTGAGACCGCGACCCGTAGTGCAGCCGGCGGGTGGTCGTCTTCATCTCACTTCGCCAGAGCGCGCCGAAATCCCCCGTGGGAGTTCGGCGCTTTCGCTTTGCAGTAGAAAACGGGACGCACCTGCCTCGCCCGCAATTCCCGCTTGAGCTAACCCAATTTTTACGATGATATGGTGAAGATGAGGTTCACGCCTCGCGGGGGAAATCACCGATATGAAAGCCATCGTGTGAGGCAGGATCGTCGCTCGTCTCTAGACAGGTACCTCATGCGCCGGCTTCTCCTGGCTCTGCTGCCCATTGCCACCCTCCTTTCCGCCTGTTCGTCGACCGATTACGACCTGATGCAGACGGCATCGATCCCGCCGCGCTTCCAGGATAAGGACCCACAAGACTTCGGCGAGCGCACCCCGCAGCATCACAACATCCACGGCATCGACGTTTCGAAATGGAATGGCGATATCGACTGGATGAAGGTGAAGAACTCCGGTGTCTCCTTCGCCTTCATCAAGGCGACGGAAGGCAAGGACAGGGTCGACACCCGCTTCAACGAGTACTGGCAAAAGGCGCGTGCCGCCGGCATCCCCTATGCGCCCTATCACTTCTACTATTTCTGCTCGACCGCCGACGAACAGGCCGACTGGTTCATCGCCAATGTGCCGAAGACCGCAGTCTACCTGCCGCCGGTGCTCGACGTCGAGTGGAACGGCGAATCGAAGACCTGCCGCCACCGCCCGACGCCGGATGAAGTGCGCGTCGAGATGAAGCGCTTCATGGATCGCCTCGAAGCGCACTACGGCAAACGCCCGATCATCTACACCTCGGTCGACTTCCACCGCGACAATCTCGTCGACCAGTTCAAGGAGCATCACTTCTGGGTGCGCTCGGTCGCCAAGCATCCTGGCGAGGTCTATGTCGAGCGCCGCTGGGCCTTCTGGCAATACACCAGCACCGGCGTGATCCCGGGCATCGACGGCAGCACCGATATCAACGTCTTCGCCGGTTCGGCGAAAAACTGGAAGAACTGGGTCGCAGCGGTCTCGCAGCCGAAGTAAGGCCGGCATTCTTGCCGGCAAGTGCGGCAAGGAACCCCATTTTCTTCTTTCGGTCATAATGCTCTGAAAGAGCAACGGCAGATTTACAGTGCCGCACGTCCCCAAGGACGCGCAAACGCCGCTGTAACATTTTTGAACCGCTGCATGAGACATCCTTGGGTCGATCGCGATCTGGAGATTTATGCAGCGAATCCAACAATTTGGCTGCCCGTGCGGTGTCTCCCTCACCCCGCGGCCACAGAAAGGAATTATGATGAACCGCACTGCCCGGCACGCCCTGGCCTCCGTCGCCCTCCTGGCGCTCACCGCCTCCACCGCGTTTGCACAGACCGCGACCCAGACGGGCGCCCAGGGCGCCGCTCCGGCTGTCGCCTGCGGCGGCGACCTCGGTGCCTTCCTCCAGGGCGTGAAGGCCGAAGCAGTCGCCAAGGGCGTTCCGGCCGATGTCGCCGATCGGGCGCTTGCGGGTGCTGCCATCAACGAGAAGGTGCTCAGCCGCGACCGGACCCAGGGCGTCTTCAAACAGACCTTCACCGAGTTTTCCAAGCGCACGGTCAGCAAGTCGCGCCTCGACATCGGCCAACAGAAGATGAAGGAATATGCCGACGTCTTCGCCCGCGCCGAGAAGGAATTCGGTGTGCCGGCCCCCGTCATCACCGCCTTCTGGGCGATGGAGACCGACTTCGGCGCCGTCCAGGGCGATTTCAACACCCGTGATGCACTGGTGACGCTCTCGCACGACTGCCGCCGCCCGGAAATGTTCCGTCCGCAGCTGATCGCTGCCATCGAGATGGTGCAGCACGGCGACCTTGACCCGGCAACGACCACCGGCGCCTGGGCCGGCGAGATCGGCCAGGTTCAGATGCTGCCTGAAGACATCATCGCCTACGGCGTCGATGGGGATGGCGACGGCCACGTCAACCTGAAGAAGAGCTCGCCCGACGCGATCCTCACCGCCGCCAAGTTCATCCAGAGCCTCGGCTTCAAGGCTGGCCAGCCCTGGATCCAGGAAGTTAGCATTCCCGAAGAACTCCCCTGGGAAAAGACCGGCCTGCAGCCGGGCATGAAGGCGGCGGACTGGTTCGCGCTCGGCGTCAGCCCACGCGACGGCAACACCGCCAATGGCAATCTCGAAGCCTCCCTGGTGCTGCCGCAGGGCCGCAAGGGTGTGGCCTTCCTCACCTACCCGAACTTCAACGTCTATCTCGAGTGGAACCAGTCGTTCATCTACACGACGTCGGCCGCCTACTTCGCCACCCGCCTCGCCGGCGCGCCGACCTATGAGGGCGGCAACCCGGAACCGGGCCTCGACGATGTCGGTATGAAGGCGCTGCAGACCAAGCTGCAGACGCTCGGCCATGACGTCGGCAAGGTCGACGGCATCCTCGGCTCCGGCACCCGCGCCGCCCTTCAGAAGGAACAGCTCCGCCTCGGACGCCCGGCGGATGGCTGGGCGACGCTGGAACTCCTGAACGCCCTCTAAGCGAACTTCGGGCCACGGATGCGGCTCGGCCTAGCAGCCAGAACCCCGGGGATCGGAAGCGATTCCCGGGGTTTCCTTATCCGAGATGCAGGTCCACCCCGGAGGCACGCACGGCGCATCTCGAAGCGTTGCCCTTCCCTCGATCAGTCGGCAAGAACCGGGTGGCATGCGCCAAGACGCCGGGCTATGAAATAGGCGTCAGATCACAACCGGCCCGGGTACCGGACGCAGCCTTTGCGCCATACGCACATTCGCCGCCTGGATGAGGCTGACGGACGACAAGGCGATCAGTACGGACGGGGCATAACCATGAATGCGCGAACCACAATCGACGGCCATCAGATGAGCGTTAGAACCTGGATGCTGCTGGCGCTGCTCGGTCTCATCTGGGGCGGGTCCTTCTTCTTTGCCCGCGTGGCCGTTGCCCACGTGCCGCCGTTCACGCTGGTGGTCCTGCGCCTGGGCCTCGCAGCACTTGCCCTGCACCTCTATATCGGCGGCCGCTTCGGCATCTATCAGGCACTTGCCGGACGCTGGCGCGAATTCGCGCTGATGGGGCTGATCAACAATGCCATCCCGCATGCCTTCATCTTCCTCGGCCAGACACAGATCGGCGCCGGGCTCGCGGCAATCCTCAATGCCACGACGCCGGTCTGGACCGTCATCATCGCCAACATGGCGACCGAGGATGAAAAGCTGAGCTCCGCCAAGATTGCCGGCTGCCTGCTGGGGCTCACCGGCACCGTGGTTCTGATCGGGCCGAGTGCGCTTGCCGGCCTGTTCGGCACGACAAGCAGCATCCCGCTCTGGGCGCTCGTCCTGCCGGTGCTGGCCGCCGTCAGCTATGGCTTCGCGGCGACCTACGGCAAGCGCTTTCGCAATCTCGCCCCACCGGTGACGGCCGCCGGACAGCTCACCGCTTCGACCCTGATGATGCTGCCCGTTGCCGCGTTCTCCGATGCGCCCTGGACACTGCCGATGCCGCCGATCGAGGCGACGCTTTCGATCCTCGGGCTCGCGCTCGTCTCGACCGCCTATGGGTACATTCTCTTTTTCCGGATCATGGCGGAAGCCGGCGCCACCAACGCCTCGCTCGTCACCTTGCTGGTGCCGCCAAGCGCGATTCTGCTCGGCTATCTCTTCCTGGGGGAAACGCTGCAGGCGGCCGACATCGCCGGCATGGCGCTGATCGCCCTCGGTCTCGCCGTGCTTGACGGACGGCTTCTACGGCTCAGACGGGCTGCCTGAACGGGGAATCGAGCCGCGCTTTTCGTCCCCTTCCGAAGCGCTCACGCACGGTTACAAGCGTTTATATTAACCTTGCGGAAGCGATTGTGAAAAAAATGTGGCAGACATAAAATGATAGATATTTCAACTATATAACCCTGTGAATAAGGCCACTCCCCCTCACGGATTTCGCACTGCAGCACAAGTTTCGCTTTAACACTTCGTGATTTCGCCCTATGTTTTAACGCGTTAACGCAGGGAGGGTCATCCATGGGCCTTACACATTCGCTGAATGTCCTCATGATCAGTGCAGCGTTCGTATTCGTGGCCACGATGCTTTTCATCTGATGAGCGGCCGCTGAGAGTCCAAAACCGAATAGGGACTTTAATTTCCGGAAATCCATTCTGCAGCACCAAGCAAGCTAGACCGCCAAGAGAGCACAGGGTCTAAACGCTGCGACAGAAAAGAAAGCGCATGAAGGTCAACCTTCATGCGCTTTCTCATTTTCGGATATCTGTCAGTCTAAGGCGCCCACGGCCGGTGCGCCTGGGAACCTCAGGCCGCCGCACCCGCCGCCGCCTGGAATCGCGCTTCGGGGAGCACCACGCTCGGCTCCGCTGCGACCCGCTCGAAGCCGACAAGGTCCAGCACGGCCGTCACCAAGGGCGAGCGGTTCATCGTGTAGAGGTGAAAATCGCGCACGCCGCGACGCGCGAGATCGACAATCTGCTCGGCGGCGATGTGTGTCGCCTCCTTGAAGCGCTCGGCCGCCTGCTCTTCCAGATGCACGAGCCGCGTGACGATCGCCTCCGGCACGGTGGCGCCACAGAGGCCGGCAAACTTCTGCACCTGCGTCAGATTGTTGATCGGCAGGATGCCCGGCACGATCGGGATGTTGACCCCTGCGCGGCGCACGCGTTCGAGGTAACGCTCGAAATCGTTGTTGTCGAAGAAGAACTGGGTCAGTGCGCGGGTGGCGCCGGCATCGACCTTGCGCTTCAGCATTTCGATATCGGCGGCCACGTCAGGGCTCTCCGGATGCTTCTCCGGGTAGGAGGAGACGGAGATCTCGATGTCGTCGCCCCGGGCGCGAATTGCCTGCACCAGGTCGGTGCTGCTCGCATAACCATCCGGATGCGGCTCATAGGTGCTGCCGATGCCGCCCTGCGGGTCGCCGCGCAGTGCCACGAAGTGGCGGACGCCATAATCGATATATTCGTCGATGACCGCATCGACTTCCGCCTTCGGTGCGCCGACGCAGGTCAGGTGCGCCGCCGTGTTGGCAAAGCCCTTCTCCTCGATCATCCGCCGTACCGTCGTCAGCGACCGCGCCTTGGTCGAGCCGCCAGCACCGTAGGTGACCGTCACGAAGGCGGGACCGAAAACCGAGAGGTCCTCCGCCGTCTGGAAGAGCTGCGCTTCCATTTCATCGGTCTTGGGAGGGAAGTATTCGAAAGAGAGCCTCAGATTGCCGCGCTCGGCCGGATAAAGCGTCTGTGCCGTCATTCTCAAACTCCCCCTGCATGGACGCGCGGCCGCGGCGTTTCATTCTCATTCACGGCGCGCCGGTCGCGCGCCAGCCAGATCGTCACCGTCAACTTTTCTTCCCCGGCGCCTTCCGGCGAAAGATCCGTGGTCTTCTCGAGCACCAGGCCAGCCTTGGCGAGCCAGTCGGCGATCACCTGGTGCGAGAAACCGAGGCGCGCATGCGCATGCTCGTCACGCAGATGCTCGAGCCCGTGCGGTGCGAAGTCGATGATGACCACCCGGCCACCCGGCATCAGCATGCGCGCAGCTTCCGCGATCGCCGCCTCCGGCTCGTCGAGGAAATGCAGCACCTGGTGGATGGTGACGAGATCGAAGGCCTGTCCGTCGAGCGGCAGATTGAAGATGTCGCCGTGGCGGATCGAGGCCTTGGTGATGCCGGCGCGATCGAGATTGGAGCGCGCAACGGCAAGCATGTCGCGGCTGGCGTCGACGCCGACGCCGCGGCGGTAAAGCCCTTCGAACAGCTGCAGGATGCGTCCAGTACCGGTACCGAGGTCAAGCAGGCTCTCGACCGGCTCGTCACCGACCATCTCACGCAGCTTCGCCTCGACGTCGCGCTCGCTGACATGCAGGCGGCGAAGCTCGTCCCAGCCGGCGGCGTTGCGGCTGAAATAGGCCTGTGCCTTTTCGGCCCTCGCCTTCTTGAGCGTCGTCAGCCGCGCCGCATCGCGCGAAAGCACCGCGTCGCCGGCGGATGCTGCCGCCAGCATGGCCCGCACGAGTCCGACGCGCGCGCCGTCCTGTCTCAGGCGGAAATAGGCCCAGGCGCCTTCCTGATAACGATCGATGAGCTCGACCTCGGCAAGCAGCTTCAGGTGCCGCGAAATACGCGGCTGCGACTGCCCAAGAATTTCGGTAAGATCGGTAACGGTGAGATCGCCGGCGGCAAGCAAAGCGACGAGACGCATGCGGGTCGGCTCTCCCGCCGCCTTCAGTACGTCCACCAGCGCATCCAGACCCAGTTCTCTCTGAGCAGCCATCGCGATCCCCATCAACACATAAAGATATGTTTATGTGATTTGCGAGATCGGTGCAAGCGGATTTGCGTGGAAAGGCCGAACAATGGCGCGCGCAAGACAGGTTTTGCGCCCCGACGCGTCCGCGGCAAGCGGCGCGTTAAACGGCGCGTCGCTGCGCCTCAGCCCGACGATTTCAATCCGTTCCCGATTTTACTGAGCGCATCACGGCCCGAGCGCCAAAGGAAAACGGGCGAAGCCTTCGCTTCGCCCGTTTCGTGAAGTCAAGTCGCACCGCCTGTTTGCGCGAGCGGTTGCAAGCAATGGGCGCCGCACTCATGGCGGCGCCGATCACAGGTCAGCGCGTCAGGCGCTTGTAGGTGACGCGCTTCGGGTTGACCGAGTCCGGGCCGAGACGGCGGATCTTGTCCTTCTCGTAGTCTTCGAAGTTGCCTTCGAACCACTCGACCTGGCTGTCGCCTTCAAAGGCGAGGATGTGCGTTGCCAGGCGGTCGAGGAACATGCGGTCGTGGCTGATGATGACGGCGCAGCCGGCGAAGTTTTCGAGCGCCACTTCGAGTGCCGCCAGCGTCTCGGTGTCGAGGTCGTTGGTCGGTTCGTCGAGCAGCAGGACGTTGCCGCCGGCCTTCAGCATCTTGGCGAGGTGAACGCGGTTGCGCTGACCACCCGAGAGGTTGCCGACCTTCTGCTGCTGGTCGCCGCCCTTGAAGTTGAAGGTCGAGCAATAGGCGCGCGAGTTCATCTCGTGCTTGCCGAGCTTGATGACTTCGGCGCCGCCGGAGATTTCTTCCCAGACGGTCTTGTTGCCGTCGAGCGCGTCGCGGCTCTGGTCGACATAGCCGAGATGAACGGTCTCGCCGATGCGGATCGAGCCGCTGTCGGGCTGTTCCTGACCGGTGATCATGCGGAAGAGCGTCGTCTTACCGGCGCCGTTCGGGCCGATGATGCCGACGATGCCGCCCGGTGGCAGCTTCAGCGACAGGCCATCGATCAGCAGGCGATCGCCATAGCCCTTGGTGACGCCTTCCATCTCGATGACCACCTGGCCGAGACGTTCGCCAACCGGGATGATGATCTGCGCGTCGCCGGGACGCTGGTTTTCTGCCGCGTTGACCAGTTCGTCATAGGAACGGATACGCGCCTTGGACTTGGCCTGACGGGCCTTGGGGCTGGATGCGATCCACTCCTGTTCGCGGGCGATCGCCTTCTGGCGGGAAGCCTCTTCGCGGCCTTCCTGCTGCATGCGCTTGGCCTTGGCAACGAGATAGGCCGAGTAGTTGCCTTCGTAGGGAATGCTGCGGCCGCGGTCGAGCTCGAGGATCCAGCCGGTGACGTTGTCGAGGAAGTAGCGGTCGTGGGTGATCATCAGCACGGCGCCCGGATATTCGCGCAGGTGCTTTTCGAGCCAGGCGATCGTTTCGGCGTCGAGGTGGTTGGTCGGTTCGTCGAGCAGCAGCAGGTCCGGCTGCGACAGCAGCAGCTTGCAGAGCGCGACACGGCGTTTTTCACCGCCCGAGAGATTGGTCACTTCCGCGTCGCCCGGCGGGCAGCGCAGCGCTTCCATGGCCATTTCGACCTGGCTTTCCAGATCCCAGAGGTTCTGGCTGTCGATGATGTCCTGGAGCTTGGCCCCCTCTTCCGCCGTCTCGTCGGAATAGTTCATCATCAGTTCGTTGTAGCGGTCGACGATCGCCTTCTTCTTGGCAACGCCTTCCATGGCGTTTTCAAGCACGGTCTTCGTCGGGTCGAGCTGCGGCTCCTGCGGCAGATAGCCGACGGTCGCACCTTCGGCCACCCAGGCCTCGCCGGTGAATTCCTTGTCGAGGCCGGCCATGATGCGCAGCACCGTCGACTTACCGGCGCCGTTCGGGCCGAGGATACCGATCTTTGCATCCGGGTAGAACGACAGATGAACGTTCTCGAGAACCTTCTTCGCGCCGTAGGACTTATTAAGTCCGGCCATATGATAGATGAACTGACGTGCCATGAGGGAATGCTCCGCAGGGAAAGGAAATTTGCCCGCTATGTAGGCGAATTATAGGAAGGGGGCAATGAGCAAAGGCGTTCGCCCCGGCTTGTCCCCCCAACCTATCCCTTGCGGCTGCCCTGCATCGAAAGCGCTCTCGCGGCCGAAGTACGGTGTCTGCGAGGTCGGTCAGCTGCGCCCGGCCGTATCGGCAATACCCTTGGCGCATTTGAACTCGGTCGGCCCCGCCGCCTGGATCAGCGGCGCCAGGCTCGACGCCTTCAGGACGTCGCCGGTCAGCCCGATCGTCAGCCCGGTGATGACACTGCGGCCCTGAACCGTCTGGCAGCGCATGCGCACCCGATCCCCCGCACCAGCGCCGAAGCTCTGGTCAAAGGCCTGCTTGATCGTCGCCTCGTCGAGCTCGGAACCGATGCGCTGGCGAAACAATGCGCCGACCGCCGAGCGATTGAGCTCGTCCAGCATGCGCAGCTGCACCGAGAAATAGTCGTCGACTGAACCGCTCTGGCAAGTACCGCTCATCAGCCACTGGTGCCGGTCGAGCCCGGATTGAACCCCCGGCATGGCGGTGAGCAGTCGCGCTGCCGTGTCATCGGCCATGGCAAGCTTCGGCAGTTCGAGCCAGCTGCCCTTGCGGTCCTTCGCGCGCGCCTCGGCCGCTACCCCGCAATAGCTCTTGCGCAGAGGCCAAAGGCCGTGCAGCGAGAGGTTGGTCGCATCGAACCGCTCCGCCGTCTGGCTCTCGCATTCCTTGCGCTGCGGCCGCGTTTCGCAGAAACCCGGCTGCCAGCTCACCGCCAGAACGTACTCCGTGCGGCCGGCCGCGTCGTTGGCGGCTCCTTGATCCGACATTTCCTCGCCGGCAGCAAAGGCGGCCGGTGCCAGGAACAGCGCCAACGCCGCCAGCATTCCTGCCATCGGACCCGATATCGCCTTACAGAAACTAACCATGATATCCTCCTGCGGAAACAAAACAGGAACGAATATCGCTCAAAACGGGAAAAATGCAACTCTCAATTAAGATGAGCGCACATTCGCTTGTGACCTCATGCGCAACGAGCAACAAGCGACGATTGCCTTTGCCTTGCAAATCGATTTGATATCGGATTGGTCTGTCGTTGTAGCCGGGGGAAATCGTGTTCGGGCAGGTGAAGACACATCAAAGCCCGACCGGAGCCACTTTGACCTGGCGCCATTTCCCTGCGACCGCCGACGCCCGCGGCATCCTCCTCATCAGTCACGGACTTGCCGAACACTCAGGCCGCTACGCCCGCTTTGCCGAAGCCATGGCTGCGCACGGCTTCCATGTCTACGCCCACGACCATCGCGGCCACGGCGCGACGCGCGCGCCGGACGCGCCGCTCGGCATGTTTTCAAGCCGCGAGGGGCTCGACAAGGTCTTCGCCGATATAAGGGCCATTCGTGCAATCGCGACAGGCACCCATCCGGATCTGCCGGTCGTTCTCTTCGGCCATTCCATGGGCGGGCTGATTGCACTCAACGCCGCCGAGGCCGATCCCGCCCTCTATGACGCGCTCGCCGTCTGGAACTCCAATTTCCGTCCCGGTCTTGCCGGCCGCGGCGGCCAGGTCATTCTGAAGGTCGAGAAGGCACTGAAGGGTTCTGACGTGCCGAGCCCGCTCCTGACCAAGCTCACCTTCGGCATGTGGGGCGGCGCGATCAAGGATCGCAAGACCGATCTCGACTGGTTGTCGCGCGACGATGCCGAGGTGGCTAAATACGCCGCCGACCCGCTCTGCGGCTTCGATGCCACCGTCTCGCTCTGGCTCGATCTCTTCCGCCTATCCTTCGGCGGCGCCCGGCCCGACCGGCTGGCGCGGCTTCGGAAAGACCTGCCCATCCACCTCGTCGGCGGCAGCGCCGACCCGTCGACCGAGATGGGCAGTGCCGTTCGCTGGCTCGGCGCCAGGATGAAAGCCGCCGGCCTGAGCAGCGTCACCGTCACCGTCTATGACGGCATGCGCCACGAAACCCTGAATGAAATCGGCCGGGAACAGGCGACGGCAGACTTTGCCGCCTGGTGCCTGCGCGCCGTCGCAGGCAAGCGCTGACCGGAAATATCATGGCCGACATGTCCCTTCCCAAGATCGCCACGGACCACAACCGCATCTCCTTCGGACTGACTCTGATGGTGATTGCGGTGCTGCTTTCGCCGCTGATCGACATTTTTGCAAAGCTGGCGATCGCGACCGTGCCATCGGCCGAAATCACCGCCGTGCGCTTCGTGCTGCAGGTCGTCTTCATCCTGCCGATCGCGCTGGTGCGGGGCAGCCTCTTCGATCTCACCTGGCGCAAGACCGGTCTGCATGCGCTGCGCGGCGGCCTGCTCGTCGTGTCGATGCTCTCCTTCATCACCACGTTGAAGGTGATGGAGGTCGCCGATGCGATTGCGATCTTCTTCGTCGAGCCGATCATTTTGACGATCCTCGGCAGCATCTTCCTGAAGGAGACCATCGGCTGGCGGCGTTACACCGCCTGCGGCGTCGGCTTCTTCGGCGCGCTGCTCGTCATCCAGCCGAGCATGCAGGAAGTCGGGCCGATTGCGCTTCTGCCTATCGTCGCCGCCTTCGGCCTCGCCGTGTTCCTGCTTGTCACCCGCATGGTCGCGCAGAACGAAGACCCCTGGTCGATGCAGTTCCACGCCGGCGTCTGGGGCGCGCTCTTCTGTCTCGTGCTGCTTTATTTCGGCGAGGGCACCGGTTCCGGCATCCTCGATCCGGTCTGGCCGGAAGGCGTCACCTGGTATTACCTGCTTGGTGTCGGCGTCACCGCCACCATCTCCGGCGTGCTCGGCGTCTATGCGTATCGCGCCGCTCCGGCTTCGGTGCTGGCGCCACTGCAATATCTGGAAATCGTCTCGGCGACGATCTTCGGCTGGCTCGTCTTCGGCGATCTGCCCGACGCGCTGAAGTGGCTGGGCATCGCCATCATCATCGGCTCCGGCCTCTACATCATCTGGCGCGAGCGCCGCATTCACAAGGACACGAGCATCGCTCCGGTGTCGCCAGCCATCTGACAACAACACTCTGACTACAAAAGTAAAGACCATCGGGAGGAATATCATGAAAACTGGAGGCCAGCTCGTCGTCGACGCACTCGTCGCCAATGGCGTAAAACGTATCGCTTGCGTGCCGGGAGAAAGCTACCTGGCGGTGCTCGATGCGCTCTACGACACCGACATCGACGTGGTCGTCTGCCGCCAGGAAGGCGGCGCTGCGATGATGGCGGATGCCTGGGGTCGGCTGACCGGCGAGCCGGGCATCTGCATGGTAACCCGCGGCCCGGGCGCGACCAACGCTTCGGCCGGTCTCCATGTCGCAAGGCAGGACTCGATCCCGATGATCCTCTTCATCGGCCAGGTGCAGAGCGAGGCGCGCGAGCGCGAAGCCTTCCAGGAAATCGAATATCGCCGCGCCTTCACCGAGGTTGCCAAGTGGGTGGGCGAGATCGATGATCCCGCCCGCATTCCGGAATTCGTCACCCGCGCCTTCGCGGTCGCCACCTCCGGCCGCCCCGGCCCGGTGGTCCTGACGCTGCCCGAGGACATGCTGACGCGCAGCGCCGAGGCGCCCGCCGCCAAGGCTTACCAGCCGGTCGAGGGTCATCCGGGTCCGGCGCAGATCAAGCGGCTCGGCGAAATGCTCGGCAACGCCAAGCGGCCGATCGCCATTCTCGGCGGCACCCGCTGGACGGCGGAAAGCGTTGCTGAATTCCAGCGCTTCGCCGAACGCTGGAAGCTGCCGGTCGGCTGCTCCTTCCGCCGCCAGATGCTTTTCGATCACCTGCACCCGAATTACGCCGGCGACGTCGGCATCGGCATCAACCCGGAGCTCGCCAAGGAGGTCAAGGAAGCGGATCTGGTTCTGCTGATCGGCGGCCGCTTCTCGGAAATGCCCTCGTCCGGCTACACGCTGATGGATAGCCCCTACCCGCGCCAGACGCTGGTACATGTGCATCCCGACAGCTCCGAACTCGGCCGCGTCTACCGGCCGGAACTGGCGATCGCCGCAAGCCCGCGCGACTTTGTTGCCGCCCTCGAAGGCCTTGCGCCCGCAAGCGAACCGACCTGGTCGGAGCGCACCGAGATCATGCACGCCGCCTATCTCAAGTGGTCGACCCCGCCGGAAACCGGCCCGGGCGCGGTGCAGATGGGCCCGATCATGAACTGGATCGAGGCGAACACGCCGCAGGATACGATCTTCACCAACGGTGCTGGCAACTATGCCACCTGGGTGCATCGCTTCCACCGCTTCCGCCGTTACGCGACGCAGGCAGCACCTGCCTCCGGCTCTATGGGTTACGGCCTGCCGGCCGCAGTCGCCGCCAAGCAGCTGCATCCGGATCGCGAAGTCATCTGCTTTGCCGGTGACGGCTGCTTCCTGATGCACGGGCAGGAGTTCGCGACTGCAGTGCGTTACCGCCTGCCGATCATCACCGTCGTCGTCAACAATGGCATCTACGGCACGATCCGCATGCACCAGGAGCGTGAGTATCCCGGCCGCGTCAGCGCGACCGACCTCACCAACCCGGATTTTGCAGCACTTGCGCGCGCCTATGGCGGCCATGGCGAGACGGTCGAGAAGACGGAAGAGTTTGCCGACGCGTTTCTGCGCGCCCGCGCCAGCGGCAAGCCGTCGATCATCGAGATCAAGCTCGACCCCGAAGCGATCACGCCGACGCGCACGCTGACGGACATTCGGAACGGCTGATCTATTAGCTCGGGAAAAGATTGCGACCGCTGCTCGTTGCGGCGGTCGCAAACGACGACTTGCCTTATTCCTCGAGCCACTCGGTCGAAAACGCACCGGCTGCGTGCAGGTCTATCGATTCAAGTCTTCCCGGTCCGAGGTTCTCGAACTTGTGCGGCATTGGCCGGCGCCACGACGATCTGGCCGGCTTCGGCGTCAATGGTGCGATCACCCACAGTGAAGCGGGCGCGGCCGACGCGCACGATGAAGGTCTCGGGATAGGGATGGCGGTGGAGTTTCGGCCCGTAGCCGATCTCGTCGGTGGAAACGAAGATCACCGAAAGGCCGGCGCCAAAGGCGCCGCCCTCGAACTCGCCTTTCCATCGGTCGGGTTCATCCGCCCATCGCTCGCGCGGAATGAGATGCGCTTCGGCCATGCCGGTCCTCCACTGTCAGATGGAACGATACGGCCGAGCGCGAGAGCTTGGGTTCAGCCGCGGATATGCTGGGTCTGCTGGTAGACGGCCGTCGAGCGGGCACCGGAGCGGCAATAGCCGAGCATCGGGCGCTGGAACTCGTCGAGCGCGTCGACCATGCTTTTCACGGCATCGGCGGTCACGCCCATCGGGCCGACCGGAATGTGCATGGTTTCGATGCCGAGTTCCTCGGCGCGTGCGGCGATCGAATCGAAGGTCGGCTGATCCGGCGCCTCGAAATCCGGGCGGTGGCAGACGATGGACTTGAATCCGAGCGCCTTGATCTGGTCGAGATCCTCGACGGTGATCTGGCCGGAGACCGAGTATTCGTCGTTGATCTGGCGGATGTCCATGGTCGTCTTCCTCAGGAAATATGGTGGCCTCTGATGTAGGCGCAGCACTTCTCCGCGTCAATTCAAAAGCCGTGGGTCAGGCAACGGCAAAGGCGATCGCGTAGCTGCGCGCCTCGCCCGGCAGAAGCGGTATCAATTCTCCGGCCGCCGCCAGATCCGGCCGCTTGGCAATGCGGTGCGACACCGGCTCGATGCTGATCACATCCGCCGCGCCGCGCTGGCAGCGCCACATCTGCACGAACGGCAACGTATCGGTCCGAAACCGCACGGTGAGACTTCGGCCGCCGAGACCGGCAAGGTCCGCAAGCGCGACCTCCGACCAGCCATCGGCACCGGTGGCCGCCGGCAGGCAGAAATGCGCGCTCTCGCCATCGCCGAAGCGCCAGCCACGTTCCCCACCCTCGAGCGAAGCGCTGACGATGCGGGCTTCGTTCCCGAGCAACCGGCCACAAATGTTGAGGTGATACATCATCATCGGCGGAAAGGCGGATGCGCCTGAATTGACGACGCGATCCTCGAGCACGACTTCGTTCCGCCCGGCATCGATCCGCCAGCGCCGCTCGACCCGCGCCTGCCCGCCATCGGCAAGCGCCACCTCGATCGTCGCCGTACATTCGGCTCCGTCGCGTGCCATCTCAGTGCGGCCGACGGCAGTCCCGGCCAGCGACCCGTGCAGCGGGTAGCGCGCGCCTTCCGCGCCGCCCTCGATCGGCTCCGGGTGGCGGATATGTTCGGGCCCGCAGGTGAAGAGGAAACCGGCCAGCGCCCGGTCGATCCTGGCATCGCCATCGGAGGGGATCGCCGCACCCGGCGAAAGATCGACGCCATCGACGACGAAAGCGGCGATGTCGAGCGCCGAGAGGCGATCGAACAACACATGATTCTCCTGCCTGTCAGCAGGCTCATCCAGCGTCCTCAGCATGTGCTCTTCCTCAAATCGGCCGCAGAATCACTGCAATCACAAAGAGATGATAGCTGAGGAGAGATGCATTTCACCGGTTGAAGCCCGGGATTGCCCCGCTTAGATAGAATTTAACTGCTTGTTCATGATGAATTCATTTTTTTCACATTAACGTCGAAATCCAAATGTACCGCGCCACATTCTCTACAATGAAAACAGGTTCTCACGTGACGTCAGCGACCCGCATCGGCCTCTCGCTTCTCGCCGCAGCCGGCTTTCTCGCCGTGGATTTGGCGAGCGCTTTCGCGCAGGATTATCGCGGCAGAAATCGCTATGGCGACGACGTCATGCTGGTCACGCCCGATGGCGAAATCCTCGACTATGTACCGCGCGCCGACGAGGTGCAGACCATGCGCGACAGCCGCGGACGCACGCTGCTGATAGATAGCTGGGGCAATGTGGTGGCAACCGTGGTGCCCAATCGCGCCCGCCGGGATAACTACGGCAACTCCCAGGGTGGCTATGGCGGTTATCGCCGCCAGGGCGACGTCGACATCTATTCGAACCGGCGCAATCGCGACACGGAGCGCGGCTACGGCTATTCCGAGCCTGGCGAAGTCACCGGATCCATCCCCGACTACCGCGACGTCGTGCCGCCATCCACGGACGGCAACGAGTTGCCGAACAGCCTTCCGGGCCTGATCGACGGCACGGAAGAAGCCTCGATCGACCCGAACGACACCCAGCCGATGCGCCAGTCGATGCCGCCGGCCATGACGGTCAAGAGCAAGTCGCGCGCCGAGATCACCGCGCTGCAGGTCTTCCTCGATCGCGAAGGCTTCTCGCCCGGCGTGATCGACGGCAAGATGGGCTCGAACGTCACCAAGTCGATCGAGGCCTGGCAGCAGGCGACCGGCGAAACGCTCGATCCCAACAACACCGATGACATTCTGGAGCGGCTGCGCATGAACGGCGGCATGCCGATCACCAGCTACACGATCACGGCTGCGGACGCGGCCGGCCCCTATGTCGCATCGATCCCCGAGGATTACGCACACAAGGCCATGCTGCCGCACATGTCCTTCACCTCGACGACCGAAATGCTCGGCGAGAAGTTCCATATGGACGAAGGCTATCTGCGCGAGCTGAATCCGGGCGTCGATTTCACCATTCCCGGCACCATCATCAAGGTGATCAATCCGGGTGCGAACAAGACCGGCAAGGTCGCCCGCATCCTCGCCGACAAGGCGCGCAAGCAGGTGCTGGCCTATGACGACACCGGCAAGCTGATCGCCGCCTATCCGGCAACGATCGGCTCCTCCGACACCCCGTCTCCATCGGGCACCGTCAATGTCGAGCGCATCGCCCTCAATCCGGGTTACACCTATAATCCGAAGATCAATTTCCAGCAGGGCAGCAACGACAAGATTCTCACCCTGCAGCCGGGTCCGAACGGCCCGGTCGGCACGGTGTGGATCGCGCTCTCCAAGCCCACCTACGGCATTCATGGAACGCCGGAACCCTCGAAAATCGGCAAGACCCAGAGCCACGGCTGCGTGCGCTTGACCAATTGGGATGCGACCGAGCTCGCCAAGATGGTCAGCCCCGGCGTCACCGTAGAATTCGTCGATTGAGGCATCTCTTTTCGGCAAGGCCGACCAGCCCTCCCGAAAGCATTATTTGCTCGCCTCCCCCAATTGGGTGAGTGACTTCGGCTGAACGGCGTAGAAGATGGGAAAGCCTGATCGACCATCCACGACAGGCACATTTTTAAAGCTGTATCGCCGAAGCGGGACGACGTTTCGGCAAAGACTTTTCAGACGAATACATTTTCAAGACCGCAGCTGCCGACGACCCAGCTGCGGTTTTTTTTCCGGTTTCACACCGCGCTGCCCCTCGAGGGCTCCCGCACCGGCTTGCATCATGACTTCATGATACATTGTCATGAGAATTTTCCCCGCAATCGGCTATCACCGAGAGAACCTCGATCTACAAGGCCGACATCCGGCCGCACTTGAAGGATTGCCGCGATGGCGACGGAGCGTACCCTGCCCAACCTCTGGCATGCGACGGCACCGGCCGCGCCAGAAACCAAGCCTCTCAGCCGTGACCTGACGACCGATGTCGCCATCATCGGCGGCGGCTTCACCGGCCTCTCGGCGGCTCTTCACCTCGCCGAAAAAGGGATCAAGGCAACGGTCATCGAAGCCAGGATGATCGGCTTCGGCGGCTCCGGCCGCAATGTCGGCCTGGTCAATGCCGGCATGTGGGTGAAGCCCGACGATCTCATCTCCACGCTCGGCCCGGCCGCCGGCAACCGCCTGCTCACCGAACTCGGCGACGGACCGTCCATGGTCTATGCCCTGGTCGAGAAACACGGCATCGCCTGTGAGGCCGTCCGCAATGGCACGCTGCACATGGCCGTTGGCAGCGAGGGCGTGACGGAGATCAAGGACCGCGAGGCGCAGTGGCAGAAACGCGGCGCCCCAGTCGAGGCGCTTTCCGCCGAGCGGGCGCGCGCGCTCTCCGGCGCCGAAGGCTTCTCGGGCGCCCTGCTCGATCGTCGCGCTGGCACCATCCAGCCGCTCGCCTATGCCCGCGGCCTGGCACGCGCGGCTCTTGCCGCCGGCGCCGAGATCTACACCGACACGCCGCTCACCGGCGCAGAGCGCCAGGGCGACACCTGGGTGCTGAAGGCGGGCAAGGGCGTCGTGCGCGCCAAGCACGTGATCCTCGCCACCAACGCCTATGGCGGCCTCTTTGCCGAGAGCCCGTGGCAGGCGCATACGCAGGAACTGACGATCCTGCCCTATTTCCAGTTCGCCACCAATCCGCTGCCCGATGCGGTCGCAAGCCGCATCCTGCCGGAACGCCAGGGCACCTGGGACACCGGCCTCGTCATGACCTCGTTCCGCATGGACCAGCAGAACCGGCTGATCTTCGGTTCGATCGGCCGGCTCGACGCGATGGCCGAAGGCACGCATCGCGCTTTCGCCGCCCGCTCCGTGCGCAAGCTCTTCCCCTATATCGGCGACTTCCGCTTCGAATACTGGTGGGACGGCCGCATCGGCATGACCACCAACAACCTGCCGGCCATGCACACGCTGGCGCCGAACGTGGTCTCCGTCAGTGGCTACAACGGCCGCGGCATCGCGCCGGGCACAGTCTTCGGCCGGGCGCTCGCCCACCACGTCACCGGTGAATCCTCGTCGATCCCGCTTGCGGAAACGCCGGTCACGCCGGACACTTGGCGCACGGTGAAGTCGGCCTTCTACCACGCCGGCGCCCAGGCCAAGCATTTCATCGATCGGCGCTTCTGAGCGCCCCAAGAGAATGCAGCGGACCGGCCGCGCCGGTCCGACATCTCGGCTTCTCTTCTGTCACCTTCTAGGAAAGCGCGGCGACCCCGGAGTCGGTCCCGACAGGCCGGCCTTCGCAGAGCGTCGCGGGTCACCGGCACGTCCGCTCGCCGATGGCGATCCCGCCTCAGTGATCCCACGCACTTCAAAAAAAAAGAGATCGATCCGGCCGCTTGGCGCGCGGCGCGCATGGGCGCTACCAAAAACCGATTGCGAAACACCATCAGTCGATCTAACCTGCACCGATTGCATATCGCAATCAGGATCGCGCGAATGTGCCATTTCAGAGGAGAACGTGGCTATGGCCAAGCTCGTGTTCGGAATGAACCAGTCGCTGGACGGCTACGTCGACCATATGGAGTTTGCACCAAGTCCGACGCTCTTCCGCCACTTCATCAAGGAGGCCGAACAGCAGACGGGCAGCCTATACGGTCGCCGTATTTATGAGATCATGCGCTACTGGGACGAGGAGCATCCTGAGTGGGATGCGGACAGACGGACCTTCGCGGCGGCGTGGCGAAAGCAGCCAAAGTGGGTCGTTTCGCGCTCGCAAAAGTCTGTCGGCCCCAATGCCAGTCTCGTCGGAGCTGATCTCGAAGGCGCGATCAGGGCGTTGAAGGCCGAGCACGAAGGCGAGATCGAAGTCGCCGGCCCGGTCTTGGCGCACAGCCTCACCGAGCTCGGCTTGATCGACGAGTATCGGATCTACCTGCACCCGGTCGTACTGGGTCGCGGAAACCCCTATTTCGCCGGCCCCCGGCCACGACTGCGCCTCGTTTCTCATGATCGGATTGGCGAGGACGTGGTACGGCTGACCTACGTTCCTGCATAATCTGGCGACTTGCCAATCGCGAATGGCTCTACCCGAACGCGACATGACCGCTCTCGTCCCGGGCGGGACGTCGGCGCAAGGACAGCATGGTCGTGTAGCCAGGCTCATCTGGTTGCGGCGAGCCAGCCAGGCGCACTCCACTTTCCGGAGAGGTGCAATTACGCCGAGGAAAGCCACCGCATACGGCAGCCGAGGAAGGCGATTGCCGCTTCCCCACGCCTGCGATAAGCGCGTTGCGTGCGTCCATGCCGACAGTAGGCAGAGCAATGATAATCCGTGCGGCAAGCAATGACGATCGAAGCGCGATCTGGGAAATAATCCGTCCGACCATCCGCGCGGGCGAGACCTATACGCTCGACCGCGATCTTGGCGAAAACGATGCGCTGGCCTACTGGATTGCTCCGGACCGGGAGACGTTCGTTGCGGAAGAGAATGGCACGATTTTAGGCACATACTATATCCGGTCGAACCGGGCGGGCGGCGGGCGGCATGTTTGCAACTGCGGCTACATGGAAGACGCAAAGGCAAGCGGCCGAGCGTGGCCCGCCAGATGCATGAGCACTCTCTCGCCCATGCTCGCGCAAAGGGCTTCCGGGCCATGCAGTTCAATTTCGTCGTCAGCAGCAACGAACGCGCGGTGCGACTCAGGCAGTCGCTCGGATTTGAGATCGTCGGTCGGCTTCCGGAAGCATTCCTTCACCCTTCGCTCGGCTATGTCGACGCCTTCGTTATGTTTCGCAAGCTTTAGACGGGCACTCGCGGTCGATGCGCAGACTTCGCAACGCAGCCCTTGCCCGTTCCGCAACCGCCCCATTCCGCAGATCTGCCAGCCCAAATCAAGACGCCCCATCCCTGACCCGAGGCGCCATCTCTAAAACCGTAGCGCGCGAGCACGCGGCCGCGCGGTAGCCCGAAGCAGTCTTCCGCCTGTCACGGCACTCGGGAATCCATTTCAGGATAAAGAACAACGCTTTCCTGGGCGGTCGGCTCGTTGCGCGCCCCAATGAATACGGCCGGTTCAGCTCCCCGATTGACGGCCACGTGCAATACGTTCGCGGGAATGTAAAGATAGTCTCCGCGGTGCATGACATCCCGGTGCTGGAGTTCATCGCCACTCCACAGCTCCAACTCTTCACCGCTCAACATGTAGAAGGCGGTCTCATGGCGCTCATGCACATGCGCCTTGGTGCGTTTTCCAGGCGGGATCGTAGCGATACCGAGCCACAGCACGGTTGAACCAACTGACTCCGCACTAACGCCGGGTAGGTAATCGGACCCCTGTTCAGCTCGGTACCCTGCGTCCCCTTTCGAGACCAGGGCCTTGCCCCGCGAGAAGCCTGCATCGGTCCGTTCTTTTGAAATCGTCATTTTGGTCTCCTCCGTGGTAGTCTGGTCGACCTACGCAAAAGGATCGCAAGAACACCGACTGGAGTCCTTAATGGGAGGGCGAAAAGTCCCGAATTCTTTTAAAGAAGCCGTAGCCGGGAGCGTCGAGCCGCAACAGTTCGCGTTCGGGGCGTTCATCCTCGACATGCAACGCGGCGCACTGACTTGTGACGGGCGGCGCGTGGCAATTGGCCATAAGGGCCTGTTGCTGCTGAACGCGCTCGTGCGCGCGCCGACGCAGGTTGTGAGCAAGTCCGCGCTGCTGGAGGCTGCCTGGCCCGCCGCTATCGTTGAGGAGAGCAATCTCTCGGTTCAGATCGCTGCCTTACGAAAAAGGCTGGGTCCCCAGCCGGAGGGAAGCGCATGGATCGCCACCGTGCCGCGCGCGGGGTATCGTTTTGCCGGTCGGGTGAATAGCCTGCATCCTGCTGCCGCTGATACGCCCTCGGCGTTGCCCGGTTCGCTTACGAACCCCGGCAGACCATCGATCGTGGTTCTTCCGTTTGCCAACTTGAGCAATGACAGGCAACAGGCGTATCTGGTGGATGGCATCACCGAGGATGTCATCACTGCGCTCACGAGATTTCGGTGGTTTCGGGTCATCGGGCGCAATTCGAGTTTCGTCTACAGGAACAAGTCCGTAAGCGCCAAGCAGGTGGGCCAGGAACTGGGTGTCGGTTATGTGCTCGAAGGAAGCGTGCGCCGCTCCGGCGGTCGCCTTCGGGTCTCCACTCAACTGGTCGAAACCACCTCGGCCAGCCAGGTCTGGGCCGAACGGTATGACGTGGAACTGGAAGATGCATTCGCAGTTCAGGACGCCATCGCGGCGAGGGTCGCCGGTGCGATTGAGCCGGAACTGCTGAAGACGGTGTCACTGCCCGCGACGGCGCGGCACATGGGAAACATGACGGCGTGGGAGACAGTGCGGCAGGGAACCTGGTATTTCCACCACGTTGGCCAGCAGACCCACCTGGTGGCACGAGAGCTATTCAGGGAGGCGTGTCGGCTCGAACCCGAACTTGCGGAAGCCCATCTCTGGCTTGGTCGCGTGAGTGCAGGCATCGTCGCCTATGGATGGAGCGAGCACCCTTCCGAAGATATCAGGGAAGGGTTGGATGCCGCCTTGGCGGCAGTTCGGCTCGACGAAAAGAACCCGTACACACATTACGCGTTGGCGATCTGCAGCGCGTACTCGAATGCCCCCGAACAGGCGGTCCTTGCGGCCGAAAGGGCGATCGAGATCAGCCCGAGTTTCGCCCTCGGCCACCTTGTGTTGGGAATGGCTGAACTGTTCAGGGGGAGCGCGTCTAGTGCCATAGCGCCACTGGAACACGGCCTCACGTTGAATCCCAGCGATCCCCAGAACTTCGTTTGGCTGAACTTGCTGGCGCTGGCCCACCTGTTTGCAGGCGACGGAGCCAACGCGCTTGCCGCTGCCGTGAGAGCCCAAAAGGTGCGCCCTGCATGGCGGCCGGTCCAGGAAACGCTGGCCTGCTGCTATGCGACTGCCGGGCGTCTTGCAGAGGCTCGATCATCGCGCGAGTTGATGAGCGAAATGGAGAACCCGCCCGGCGATGCTTTAGAGCCGCTAAGACAACGTAATCCGCATTGGCAGGAGCGAATGGCAGAATTGTTGAAGCAAATCCCGAATGGCCCGCTTACGACAGGAGAACAGCCATAAGTCCAGCCTTATAGGCACGTGGCGAATGCTATCATGAACTTACGCGCGATTGCAGGCAGGCGAGGTCTCCGGCGCGTTCGGCGAGCTTCTTCGGGCCTGCCTCCACTTTGTCCGGGTTGCCGGACGACAGTCCTGGTGCTGAAGAGCGACCGGCTCCTCCCGTGGCGCTTGTGCCGGGGGTTCACGACGTCGATGCGCGGAAGTTACATTCCATCAATTTGAGCTGGACCGGAGCCCAACGCAGAGAAGCCCTCCCCCATTCCGCAGACCTGCCAGCCCAAAAGCAAGGCGCCCCGGATCATCCCTGACCCGAGGCGCCATCTCTAAAAACGTAGCGCGATCACGCGGCTGCGCGATAGCCCGAAGCGGTACTGACCTGCACCTGACCGGAAGTCCGGAAGGCGCGAAGGCGCGTGGCGATGTGCTCGGCCTCGCCCGTCAGCGCCTGGCTGGCGGCATTGGCCTCTTCGACCATGGCGGCATTCTGCTGGGTGATCTGGTCCATCTGGGTGATGGCGATGTTGACCTCCTGCAGGCCGGTTGCCTGTTCGGCGGTGCTGGCGCGGATCGCGCCGAAGACGGAGCTGACCTCCACCACCTGCGCGACGATCTGCTGCAGCGACTGGGCCACCTGGTTGACGGAATTCACGCCGTCGTCCACCTGGCCGCGCGACTTGGCGATCAGGCCCTGGATGTCCTTGGCCGCTTCCGCGCAGCGCTGGGCGAGCGCGCGAACTTCGGAGGCGACAACCGCAAAGCCCCTGCCCGCCTCGCCGGCGCGCGCCGCTTCGATGCCGGCGTTCAGCGCCAGCAAGTTGGTCTGGAAGGCGATCTCGTCGATCACGTCGACGATCCGCGCGATGCTCGCCGAAGACGTCTGGATCTCCTGCATCACCTCGATCGCGTGGCTGACGATCTCACCGCTCTGTTCGGCATTGGCGCGCGCGGCGACCACGGTCGAATTCGCCTGGTTGGCGCCTTCGGCGGTCTGCTTGACCGTACGCGTCACCTGTTCGACGGCAGCCGCAGTCTCTTCAAGGTTTGCCGCCTGGCGCTCCGTACGCTTGGCAAGATCATCCGCCGCCGCCGCAATTTCCTTGGCGCTGGTGTGGATCTGGCTGGCACCGGCCTCGATGCCGCCGATGGCGCGCGAGAGCTCGCCGATCGCTTGGTTGAAGTTTTCGCCAAGCTCCTGGTAGGCGACCGGCAAATCAGCGCCGATGCGCGCCGTCAGGTCGCCGTCGGCAATCCTCTTCAGGGCCGCGCCGAAAGTCTTGCTGATCAACGCACGCTCGGCCGCCAGCACTTCCTCCTGGACGGCGCGCTGCTTGGCCACATCGGACGCGTCCATATAGACGGAGATCGACAGGTCCATGTCGAGGAAGACGCCCTTGACGAGGCTCGACAGCATGGCGCCCAGCTCTTCGGCCGAGGTGGTCTGGCGCGAGAACAGGCCACGCTTTGGCCAGTGCGCCTTGACGATTTCGGTAATCAGATGTTCGGCGACCAGCGCGTAGCCGCCGATGTACCAGCGGGGCTCGAGGCCAATGCGCGCGTGGACCTGGCCGATGGTGCGAACCTTGGCGCTGTAGTCCTCATTGAAATTGGCGTCGGCGATATTGGCCCAATGGCCGACCTGCGCACCCTTGGCACGGTCGATGTGGCTGTCGGACGAAAAGAACCGCTTCGTCTCCGGCGTCGTCTTCACCTTGCTGTAGAACTTGTCCAGCGCCGGCTTCAGCTCCTTCTCGAGGATCGGCTTCAGCGCCTTGAGGCTGGCTCTGGCGGCATCGTCGAGCGCCATGAAATTCAGACGACCGGCAACGTCCTGCGTGCCGGCAGCGGTGTGTTCCGTTTTCATGCGCGAACTTCCCTGCATGCTCTGCCACATGTCTTTTCGATCTGGGGACGAAAACACGAGGCAGTTCGAAGTGATACAACGACCTTTGCGCCTTCGGTTCGGCGCGGCGCTGTTGTGGATCATGGAGACAGGATCGACGGCGCTACTGCATGTTTCCTTTAATCGTGTCCGATCGAAGGACAAAAACATGCGGCACTTCAAAGTGCTACAGCGACCTTTGCGCGTCTGACGCTCGGCGCTGTAGGCGTCTGAGATCATGGCCGCAGTCATGGCGGCCGATTGCCTGTCTGCGGTGTCGCGACGGGCAAGCTGTGTCCAAAGGCACAGTTAGAACGTCAGGGTAAAGGAAGCCTTACGGGCGACAGCTATTTCGGGAGGATGAAAACAGGATTCAACCGGAACTGACGAATGTCAATTCCGGTTGATATGCAATAAACGACTGGGGTCTGTGGATCAGGCGGCGTTGCGCGAAGCCCAGGACGGCATGCGAGCGGCCCAGGAACGGCGCGTCTTGACCGGCAGCAGTGCCTGCACTTCCTTTGCCAGCGCAAACGCGTTTTCGCGCGCCTTGTCGAGGTTGCTGACGCGGGCCGGGTCCATTGTCTGCAGCGTACCGCCGCAGTCGAAGATTTCGCGATAGGCGGCACGCTCGACGATCGGCGTGTCGAGCACCGAGACGCCACGTTCGGCGAGCATGGCCTTGATCGTCTGCAGTGCGCGCGTGGTCACGAGAGAATTGACGCGGGTGAGCACGACCGAGTGGTTGATGCGCTGCCTGGAGCGGTCTTCGATCTGGCGGATGAGTTCGAGGATCTGTGCGGCCCCCTTTGCATCCATGGCGCAGCCCTGCACCGGGATCAGCACCTGGTCGGAAACCGCCAGTGCCAGTGCGACAATTTGATCTTTCGCGCCCGCGAGATCGATGACGATGTAATCCGCCTCGTCCTTCATTTCGCGGATATGACATTCGAGGGAGCCGGGCGTGATGTGCGAGATGACCGTGAGATTTGCGATGTGGCCGGAAACTTCGGCCCAGCTCGTGATCCAGCGCTGCGGATCGGCATCGAGTACCACGACGCGGTGTCCCTGCCTCGCCAGCTCCGTCGACAGGATCAGCGCCGCCGTCGTCTTGCCCGCGCCGCCCTTTGCATTGGCGAAAGTGATGACCGCCATGATATTCCTCATTCTGTGCGTGTTCCGCGCTGAACCCTGACGGCCAAAACCGGTGGTTCGCTGCTTAACGAAACCTTTCAGAACATGGTTAACGAATTGGTAACGCGGGTACGTGAAACCTGACAGTCGGTCTGCCAGAGGACCGGCCGGACGCGGCGATGAAGATGGAAAGAGCTTAATTTTGCGGCGTCAGGCCGGCACTACGACCGGCTCGGCCGTGCGCTCCGAGCGGTAGCACATCGACGAGAACGGGCCGTGTCGCATCGCCTCCCCCGCCGGATTGAGAAGCGTCAGCACGTCGTTGGCGAAATCACGGGCGTTTACCTGGGCCTTCTCCAGATTGCTGACCCGTCTCGTGTCGAGCGAATAGAGCGTGTCGCCCTCTTCGAAAAGCTCACGGAACGCCGTGCGCTCGACCAGTGGCGTATCGACCAGCCGGATGCGGCTTTCGGCCAGCAGCAGCTTGACCCTGCGCATGGCGCGCGTTGTCACGATCGGGTTGACCCGGGTCAGCAGCACCGCGTGGTTGATGTTGGCGCGCGCATTGTTCTCTAAATAGCGGATCAGTTCGAGCACATGGGTGGCGCCGCGCGCGTCCATGACACAGCCCTGCACCGGGATCAGCGTCAGATCCGAGAGGCCGATCGCGAGCGCCACCAGCACGTCCGCAGCGCCGGAGAGATCGATGACCACATGCTCGACACGGCCGCGCAGGCGCCGCAGATGATCGCTGAGCGTTGTCGTGGTCACGCCTGAGACGATGGAGAGATTGCTGTCGTTGCGGCCGTGGCGGAACCAGTCGGTCATGCAGGCGAGCTGATCACAATCGAGAACCGCGACCCGGTCACCGCGCCGTGCGAATTCGCAGGCAAGCAGCAGCGCTGCCGTCGTCTTGCCCGCTCCCCCCTTCGCATTCGCGAGGGAAATTATCGCCATCGGTCGACCCTACTCAACGCAGGCCCCCAGATCCGGGGCCATACATACGCACGCTCTAATGGAAGCGTTTCAGATCGCGGTAAACGAAGCGTAAAGGAAACGCTTGGCGGACCTAAAACGTGACAGTTGCGTGACAATTAGGTGACAAATCGACTGCAATGGCAAGTAGTATTTTCAGCCACTCTAAGCCAAGGGGAATTGGCGCCTCACACAAAGCGAGGCGCCAGCATGCCCTGTCAGATGCACTCGCGGAAGAGTTTCTTTGCGGCATCGAGCGTCAGTTCGACCGGGTTGCCACCGGCCGTCGGGTCGACGATCGCCATTTCCGACATTTCGTCGATCCGGTCGGTGCCGACGCCGAGGGCTGCGAGCTTGTCCGGAACCCCGAGTTCCTCGCGCAGCTTCAGCACATAGTCGTAGAAGCCGTCGAAGCCGCCGGAAATGCCGAGATAGGCGGCAGCGCGCACTATTTTGTCCTCGATCGCCGGGCGGTTGAAGCGCAGGACCGGCGGCATCACGACAGCGTTGGTCATGCCGTGGTGGGTATTGTAGATCGCGCCCACCGGATGCGACAGCGAGTGGATGGCGCCGAGGCCCTTCTGGAAGGCGACGGCCCCCATGGCGGCAGCACTCATCATGTTGGCGCGGGCCTCGATGTCAGTGCCGTCCTTGTAGGCGCGCGGCAGGTATTCCTTGACGAGCCGCATGCCTTCAAGCGCGATGCCCGCAGACATCGGGTGGTAGAAGGGCGAGGAATAGGCCTCCAGGCAATGGGCGAAGGCGTCCATGCCGGTGCCGGCGGTGATCACCTTGGGCATGCCAACCGTCAGTTCCGGGTCGCAGATCGTGACTGCCGGCAGGAACTTCGGGTGGAAGATCACCTTCTTCACGTGGCTCGCCGAATTGGTGATGACGCTGGCGCGGCCGACTTCAGAGCCGGTGCCGGCGGTGGTCGGCACCGCGATGATCGGTGCGATGCCTTCGACGCTCGCGCGCGTCCACCAATCGCCGATGTCCTCGAAGTCCCAGACCGGGCGACTCTGCCCGGCCATGAAGGCGACGCACTTGCCGAGATCGAGGCCCGAGCCGCCGCCGAAGGCGACGACGCCGTCATGACCACCGTCCTTGAAGGCCTTCACACCGGCTTCGAGATTGACGTCGTTCGGGTTCGGATCGACGTCCGCAAAGATCGCCCGGCCGAGACCGGCGGCGGCGAGGATGTCGAGCGCGTTCTGCGTGATCGCCATCGGTGCGAGGCCCCGATCGGTGATCAGCAGCGGCTTCTTCATGCCGACCGCCTTGCAATGGTCGGCAAGCTCCTTGATCCGGCCGGCACCGAACTTGATGGCGGTGGGATAGCTCCAGTTGGCGGTGATGGTCATGCGGTTACTTTCTTCAGATGGTAGGATTTCGGACGGGTGAGGTTCTGGAAACCAATGACCGAGAGCGAGCCGCCGCGGCCGGTTTCCTTGACGCCGGTCCAGCAAAGCGCCGGGTCGAGATAGTCGGCGCGGTTCATGAACACCGTGCCGGTCTCGATGTCGGCGCCGATGCGCGCGGCGCGCTCGGCATCCCTGGTCCAGAGCGATGCGGTGAGGCCGTACTGGCTGTCGTTCATCAGCTCGATCGCCTGGCTGTCGCTCTTCACCTTCATGATGCCGACGGCAGGGCCGAAGGTTTCCTCGCGCATGAAGGCCATGGAGTGGTCGACATTGATGAGGATCTGCGGCGCGAGATAGGCACCGCCGTCATCGGCAGGGAACAGTTTCGGATCGACCAGTGCCTTGGCGCCCTTGGAAACGGCATCGGCGATCTGCTCGCGCACGGTCGCGGCAAAGCGCTTGTTGGCCATCGGACCGAGGGTCGTTTCCGGGTCGAGCGGATTGCCGAGCTTGTAGTTCGAAACCCAGGCGACGGACTTCTCGACGAAGGCGTCATAGAGAGACTCGTGCACGTAGATGCGCTCGATGCCGCAGCAGCACTGGCCGGAATTGTAGGTGGCGCCGTCCATCAGCGTGTCGACCGCCGCGTCGAGGTCGGCGTCCTCCATGACGTAGCCCGGATCCTTGCCGCCGAGTTCGAGGCCGAGACCGGTGAAGGTGCCGGCGGCAGCCCGTTCGATCGAGCGTCCGCCTTCGACCGAGCCGGTGAAGTTGACGAAGTCGAAGCTCTTGGCGGCAATCAGCGCTGCCGTCGTCTCATGGTCGAGGAAGATGTTCTGGAAGACGTCGGCGGGAACACCGGCTTCGACGAAGGCGCGCACCATGCGCTCGCCGACGAGGATCGTCTGGCTCGCATGCTTGATGATGACGGTGTTACCGGCCATCAGCGCCGGCGCGACCGTGTTGATCGCGGTCATGTAGGGGTAGTTCCACGGCGCCACGACGAAGACGACGCCATGCGGCTCGCGGGCGATGCGGCGCTCGAAGCGGTCGCTTTCCTCGATCACCAGCGGCTTCAGTGCATCGGCAGCAATCGTGGCGACATAGTTCGAGCGCTCGTTGAAGCCCTTGAACTCGCCGCCGTAGCGCACCGGCCGGCCCATCTGCCAGGCAAGCTCCGGCACGACTTCGTCGACCATCTCGTTCAACCGGGCGACGCCGGCCAGCACCAGGTTGACGCGCTCGTCGAGCGGCCGGCGCGCCCAGGCCTTCTGAGCCTGACGGGCGCGGGAGACCACCTGTGTTGCCAGCTCCAGCGGCATCGCCGGGCGTTCTGCGTAGACCTCGCCGTTCACCGGCGAAATGCACTTGATCATGCTCATGATCGTTTTCCTGCTTTCATTGCGAATGGTGCGGTGGCCGCTCCCTTCCAGGAGCGGCCACCGGTTTGAAGATCAGAACCTTCCATCAGGCCCGTTCGAAGCCGCGCGCGACTTCCCAGTCGGTCACGCGACGGTCGTATTCTTCCTGTTCCCAGCGTCCGGCCCGCGCGTAGTGCTCGATGACTTCGTCACCGAAGGCAGCGCGCAGCATCTTGGATTCGCTCAGCGCCGAAGTGGCATCGCGCAGCGTGCGCGGGATTTCGCGCACGTCCTTGCCGCCATAGGCGTCGCCGACAAAGGGCGCTTCCAGTTCAAGTTTGTTCTCGATACCGGAAATGCCCGCCGCGATCAAAGCGGCAAAGGCGAGATAGGGATTGAGATCGGAGCCGCCGACGCGGCACTCGATGCGGATCGCCTTGGTGTCCTCGCCGCACAGGCGATAGCCGGCCGTACGGTTGTCCTTGCTCCAGACCGCCTTGGTCGGCGCGAAGGTGCCGGCCATGAAGCGCTTGTAGGAATTGATGTAGGGCGCCAGGAAATAGGTGATCTCGCTCGCATGGGTGAGCAACCCCGCCACATAGTGGCGCATCATCTCGGACATGCCGTATTTGCCGCCCTCGTCGAAGAAGTGCGAGGTCTTGCCGTCGAGGCTCCAGAGCGATTGATGGATATGCGAGGACGAGCCGGCCGCCGAATAGTTCCACTTGGCGAGGAAGGTGATCGCCTTGCCCCGTGACCAGGCGATTTCCTTGCAGCCGTTCTTGATGATCGCATGGCGGTCGGCCATCGTCAGCGCGTCGGCGTAGCGCACGTTGATTTCTTCCTGGCCGGCCGATGCTTCGCCCTTCGAATTCTCGACCGGGATATCGGCGCCCTGGAGACCGTTGCGGATCGCCCGCATCACATCCTCTTCCTTGGTGGTCTGGAAGATGTGGTAGTCCTCGTTGTAGCCGCTGACGAGCTGCAGGTCGCGATAGCCGGACTGACGGGCATCGTCATAGGACTGGTCGAAGAGGAAGAACTCGAGCTCGCTCGCCATATAGGCCTTGAGGCCCATCTTCTCGAGCCGGGCCACCTGCTTCTTCAGGATTGCGCGCGGCGAATGCGGCACTTCCTCGTGGGTGTGGTGGTCGAGCATGTCGCAGAGCACCAGCGCCGTGCCTTCGAGCCAGGGAATGCGGCGAAGCGTCGAAAGGTCCGGCTTCATCGTATAGTCGCCGTAGCCCTTTTCCCAGCTCGTCGCCTTGTAGCCGGGAACGGTCTCCATCTCCATGTCGGTCGCAAGCAGGTAGTTGCAGCTATGCGTTTCCTTCCAGGCGCCGTCGACGAAGAACTGCGCGTGGAAGCGCTTGCCCATCAGCCGGCCTTGCATGTCGACCTGGCAGGCGAGCACCGTATCGATGCGGCCGGCGGCGACGTCTTCCTTCAACTCATCAAACGTATAGCTCATCAACTTCCATCCCATGTTTTGTCACGCGGCCGTTCCCTTGAGGTCACGATATTTTTTGGCCGCGTGAACGTGATCAGCTCGAATTGTTTGGCGCGGGATGCGGGCCGGATACCGCGCACATTGCCTTTCGATTTCGTTCCGGCCCCAAAGAAAAGGCGGAAGTCGCGGTCGCGCTTCCGCCCTCTTGTCGTTGATCAGATCTGGCCGACGGCCTTTTCTGCGGCGGCGATCTCAGCCTGGCGGCGTGCCACTTCGTCACCGATCGGCGGGCCACGGAAGCGGCGGCTCTCGAAGCCGAACCAGACCGCGCCGGTCAGCACCAGGAAGCCCACGGTGATGTAGAGCGCCCAGTCGTTCGGCGGCTGCACGCCGAGGATGAAGATCAGCACCATGGCGATGATCGACAGGACTGCGAAGAGCTTGAACATGCTCTCGCCGAGGTTCCACGGGCCCATCTTGTCCCACTTCGAGGTTCCCCAGGCGAACAGGCCGAGCGTGATCGGAATCGCGAAGGAGAAGAACAGGAAGATGACGGTGCACGATACGACGATGGTATAGACCGGCGTTTCACCGATCGAGACCAGCGACGAGCCCCAGACGAACAGGACCGCGAGGATCGAGCCGGTCCAGATCGCGGCAACCGGCGTGCGGTAGGTCGGGCTCACCTTGGCAAGCGCCTTGGAGGCCGGCAGGCCGCCGTCACGCGAAAACGCGAAGATCATGCGCGACACCGAGGTGACCGTTGCCAGGCCGCACAGCCACTGGCTGACGAGGATGGCGAGATAGAGGACGTCTTTGACGATCGGATTGACCTGAGCTTCCATCGCCCAGAAGAACACGTTCCAGCCCTGCTTGGCGGCTTCGTCCATGTTCGGGATCATCAGCACGAACGAGCACAGCATGATGTAGCCGAAGAGTGCCGACCAGAGCACGGAGGAAACCATGCCGCGCGGCACCGAATGGGCCGCCTTGACCGTTTCTTCCGAAGTGTGCGCCGAAGCGTCGTAGCCGGTGATCGTGTAGATCGGCAGCAGCAGGCCGAGCAGGAAGACCCAGGTGCCCGAGGTCTCCGGCCAGACGTTGCCGCCGGCTTCGCCGGAATAGTTGGAGAAGGTGAAGAGGCGCGCGATGTCGTAGCTGTCGGCAGCGACGAGGCAGACGAGAGCGAGGAGAATCGACGTCGCGAAGATCAGATAGCCGGAGAAGTCCGTGAGCTTCGCGGTCAGGCCGATGCCCATGTGGTTCACGAGCGCCTGAGCGCCGGTGATGATCGCGAGGAAGATGATGCGGGTCAGCGTCGTGTCTTCAAGCCCGAAATAGGGCGTGCCGAAGGATCCCATGAAGAAGTAGTAGGTGCCGACGTTGATCGCGCCGAGAACGGTGACGAGGCCGAGCAGGTTGAACCAGGCCGTCAGCCAGCCGGTGAAGCGGTTGCCGAGGATCGAGCCCCAGTGATAGAGGCCGCCGGCGGTCGGATAGGCCGAACTGATCTGCGCCATGGCGACGGCAAAGACGAAGGAAATGAAGCAGCCGAGCGGCCAGCCGATACCGATCGCGGCGCCCCCCGCGCCGGCCGTTGCCTGGGCCAATGAGTTGATGCCGCCAGAAAGAATGCAGATGATCGAGAACGACACCGCGAAGTTCGAGAACTGGCTCATGCGCCGCTCGAGCTCCTGGGCGTAGCCCATCGAGTGCAAGACACTCATGTCCTGCTTTTTGTCCAAATCACTGTAGTCTGACATTTTTCTTCCCCTGATTTCTTCAGACCAGGCCGCCCCATTGCGGCTGGGTCCCATCAACCACCCGTCCCGGCGAGCCGGAACAGGACCGCGGCCATGCCGCTCCCCAGGGTCTTTTATTGTGCTGAAAGTGCCACTGCGCCCTTGCGGAGCAATCCTTCCAGATAATCGGCCATGACCCTTTGGCCGATTTCGTTGCGAATGAGATCGTTGCGGATCTCGATCATCACATTCGGCAGTCCGTTGTGGACGCCGTATTCGATCAGGCTATGGGTGACGCCGTCAGCCGGGCCATAGGGCTCGTTGCGGCGGATATCGAAGGCGACCTGGCCCTTCGTCGCAGCGACGAGCATATGGTCGGCCAGCCGGCTGTCCGCGTCGTGCAGGATACCGACCTCGACCGCCCGGGGCTTGCCGAAGTAGACGGGCGTGAAACTGTGCATCGTCACGACAACGGGCGGCCTGCCAACGGCCTTGCGCTCGGAAACGAAGCGCGCGACGGAATCGTGGAACGGGCGATAGATCTCGTCGACCCGCGCCTGCCGCTCGTCTTCGGTCATCGTCCGGTTTCCCGGTATCTCGTAAACTTCGCTGAGGACCGGCATGGCCGCCTCCGCCTCGGGCGGGCGATTGCAATCATAGGCGAGCCGCGAAAAGCGTTGGTAGATCAGTGCCCCATCGAGCTTGGCGGCGAGAAGCCTGGCGACGGCCAGCGCGCCCGGGTCCCAGGCGATGTGGCTTTCAAGCGCCTGCTCCGTAAGCCCGAGCGTACCCAGGCGCTCTGGAACCCGGCGCGAGGCGTGCTCGCAGACGAGCACGATATCGCCCTTCCCCGAGGCGTTTTCGATCGCAACCGGATCGCCATCTGCTTCTGTCAAAAGTCGCGTCAACACCGGCATCCCCTCTTGCCCCGTTAGACGTTCGTTAATGAAAAGAATTCTTCAGAGATTGGCAAGTGTCAATCAAAATCTGAAACGATCTCTTCAAAATTGCGATTGACTCCAATTGTGACAGCGATGTTTAATCTGTCACAAACCGGCTTTAGATCGGTTCAGGGGAGACAATTTGAGCAGCAAGGCGACATCCACAACGGTGTCGGATGTGATCAACGCCCACTTCACCGTGCTGACCCGCGCGGAGAAGCAACTGGCGGAGACACTTCTCGACAACTATCCCGTTTCGGGACTTGGCTCGATCACCACCGTCGCCGAGAACGCCGGTGTTTCGACACCGACCGTTGCGCGCATGGTACAGAAGCTCGGTTTCCGCGGTTTTCCGGATTTTCAGGCAAGGCTGCACCAGGAATTGGAAGCAACGATTTCCAATCCGATCACCAAGCACGACCGCTGGGCAGCCAACGCTCCGGGAACCCACACGCTCAACCGTTTTGCCGATGCGATCACCAGCAATCTGCGTGAAACGCTGACGCAGATCGAGCCGCAGGACTTCGACGAAGCCGCGGCCCTTATCGCCGACCGCAAGCGCAGCATCTACCTGCTCGGCGGCCGCATTACCCACGCCCTTGCCGATTATCTTTTCACGCACCTCCAGGTCATCCGGCCCGGCGTGATCGAGATCGCCTCCAATGCCAGCGCCTGGCCGCACTATGTGCTCGACATGCGCCAGGGCGACGTGCTGATTCTCTTCGACATTCGCCGCTATGAACAGGAAATGGTGACGCTCGCCAAGTCCGCCCGTGAGCGCGGCGTCGAGATCATCCTGTTCACCGATCGCTGGACGTCGCCGGTCGCCAAGTCCGCCTCCCGGGTGTTCCGTTCGCAGATCGAAGTGCCGTCGGCCTGGGACAGCTCGGTCGTGATCCTGTTCCTGATCGAAGCCCTGATCGAAGCCGTACAGAGTTCGAACTGGGAGGAGACCCGGGACCGAATGAAGACGCTCGAAGGCCTGTTCGATTCCACCCGCATCTTTCGCAAACCCGTCTAGGAGTGCTCGCCGACCTGTTCACGGAAATTCATACAGTTATGCGACAGTGAGCCGCCAGCATCGAAAAAGAAATGTTCTTCCAACGACATAGGCGGCGCGAACGGAAAAACCACTGTCACATTACTTTCATCGCACCTCTTTAACAGCTTCGCCGAAATCGACTGAAACACCACGAATTTGACTAAACCCATAAGGAGAACCCCAGTGATTTCAAAAACCCAACGCCTGCTTTCGCTCTCCACCGCCATTTTCCTGGCGACGACCGCAATTGCCGCTGCCGAGCCGAGCGCCGAGCTCATCGAAGCTGCCAAGAAGGAAGGCATGCTGACCACGGTCGCCCTGCCCCACGACTGGTGCGGTTATGGCGACGTCATCGCTTCCTTCAAGGCCAAGTATCCGGAAATCCAGGTCAACGAACTGAACCCGGACGCCGGCTCGGCTGACGAAGTCGAAGCCGTCAAGGCCAACAAGGACAACAAGGGCCCGCAGGCTCCCGACGTTGTCGACGTCGGCCTCGCCTTCGGCCCGCAGATGAAGGCCGAAGGCCTGCTGCAGCCCTACAAGGTCTCCACCTGGGACGAGATCCCGGACAGCGTCAAGGACGCCGAAGGTTACTGGTACGGCGACTATTACGGCGTGATGTCCTTCCTCGTGAACAAGGACCTCGTCCAGAACGTACCGAAGGACTGGACCGACCTCCTGAAGCCGGAATATGCCGGTCAGGTCGCTCTCGCCGGCGACCCGCGCGCCTCGAACCAGGCGATCCTCGGCGTCCTCGCCGCCGGCCTCGCCAAGGGCGCAAAGTCGGGCAAGGAAGCCGGTGAAGCCGGTCTCGGCTACTTCGCCGAACTGAACAAGAACGGCAACTTCGTTCCGGTTATCGGCAAGTCCGGCACGCTCGCCCAGGGCTCGACCCCGATCGTCGTCGCCTGGGACTACAACGCACTCGGTTGGGCAAAGACGCTGAACGGCAACCCGCCGACCGAAGTCGTCGTTCCGGCCAGCGGCGTTCTCGCCGGCGTCTACGTCCAGGGCATCTCGGCCTACGCGCCGCACCCGAACGCTGCCAAGCTTTGGATGGAGCACCTGTACTCCGACGAAGGTCAGCTGGGCTGGCTCAAGGGCTTCTGCCACCCGACCCGCTTCAACGCCATGGTCAAGGCCGGCAAGGTTCCACAGGAACTGATCGACGCCCTGCCGCCGGCAGCAGCCTATGAAAAGGCCTACTTCCCGACGCTCGAAGAAGTCGACGCCAACAAGGCCGCCGTCACCGGTGGCTGGGATGCCGTCGTCGGCGCAAACGTCCAGTAAGCCTTTCCACAGACATGTCGCCCCGGCCGGTTTTCCGACCGGGGCGCATAGGTTATTCGTAAGAAATTCAAGTCTTTGGAGCGAGATCTGGAATCTGTGTGCGGTTTCCGTCTGCATCCCGCTTCTCGCTTGCAACAATCTATAACGCCCGCGTCGATAACGCGGCTTCAGGGGCGCGAACGGAATGTCATCTGCTAAACCCGACGCCAGCCCGCCGGCGCGTCGCCTACCGCTTCACTGGCTGGGCATCCTGCCCTTTGCCGCCTTCGTGACGCTGTTCCTGCTTCTGCCAACGATGAAGATCGTGGTCGGCGCGTTTCAGACGCCCGATGGCGGCTTCACGCTCGACAACATCCGGGGCCTGTTCACGCCCTCGATCCTTGCCGCCTACTGGATCTCCATCAAGATCAGCATCGCCTCGGCGCTCCTCGGCTGCCTGATCGGCTTTGCCATGGCGTCCGCCATCGTTTTCGGCGGCTTGCCGCAAGGCATCCGCGGACCGCTCCTGACCTTTTCCGGCGTCGCTTCCAACTTCGCCGGCGTGCCGCTCGCCTTCGCGTTTCTCGCGACCCTCGGCCCGGTCGGTATCGTCACCGTTTTTCTTCGCTCGAACTTCGGCTTCGACCTGAGAATGCTCGGCTTCAACCTTCTCTCCTTCTGGGGGCTGACGGTCACCTATCTCTTCTTCCAGATCCCGCTGATGATCCTGATCATCACGCCGGCACTGGACGGCCTGAAGCGCGAATGGCGCGAGGCCGCCGAAATTCTCGGCGCCACCGGCCTGCAATACTGGCGCATGGTCGCCTTCCCGATCCTGCTGCCGTCGCTGCTCGGCACGCTGGCGCTGCTCTTCGCCAATGCCTTCGGCGCCGTGGCCACGGCCATCGCGCTCACCGGCTCGTCGCTCTCCATCGTGCCTATCCTGCTCTTTGCGCAGATCCGCGGCGACGTGCTCGGAAATCCGCATCTCGGCTACGCCCTCGCCTTCGGCATGATCGTCGTCACCGGCATCGCCAACGCGATCTACATCTGGCTTCGGTCCCGCAGCGAAAGGTGGCTGAAATGAAGAAGATCTGGGCCTGGGGAGCCCTCGTTTTCGGCCTCCTCTATTTCACCCTACCGCTCATCGGCATGACCAACTTTTCGCTGAAGATGCGCCGCGGCGAATATTCCTTCGACGCCTATGGCAAGGTCTTCAGCGACCCGCGCTTCCAGGAAACCTTCACCTATTCGGTGATGCAGGCGCTGTTCACCATCATCTTCGGCGTTCTGCTCGTCGTGCCGACCGCCTATTGGGTCCGCCTCAAGCTGCCGCGCCTGCGTCCCGTTATCGAGTTCATCACGCTTTTGCCGTTGGTCATCCCGGCCATCGTCATCGTCTTTGGCTATATCCGGCTCTACAACACCTCGAGTTGGCTGCCGCTGACGGGTTCGCTCACGGGCACCAACATCCTCCTGATGTTCGGCTACGCAACACTCGCTTTGCCCTACATGTACCGCGCCGTGGATACGGGGCTGAGGACCATCGACGTTGCCACCTTGACCGAAGCCGCTCAGAGCCTTGGCGCCGGATGGGCGACGATCCTGGCAAAGATCATCCTGCCGAACGTGCTCGTCGCGGTTCTGTCGGGCGCCTTCCTGACCTTCGCCATCGTCATCGGCGAGTTCACCATGGCAGCGCTTCTCAACCGCCCGGCCTTCGGCCCGTACATGCAGCTTCTCGGCGCCAACCGCGCCTATGAGCCGGCAGCACTCGCCGTTATCGCATTTGGCATCACCTGGGGCTGCCTCGGCCTCATCCAGCTCGTCTCGCGCTTCCAAAGAAGCGCGCCCCCCAAGGCCTGAGGACCGCACTCATGAGTTTCCTTTCACTCACCAGCATCAAGAAGTCCTTCGGCCCGGTTCAGGTCGTGCACGATTTCAACATGAACATCGAAAAGGGCGAGTTCGTCTCGTTCCTTGGACCGTCCGGCTGCGGCAAGACGACGGTTCTGCGCATGATCGCCGGCTTCGAGACGCCGACCAGCGGGCAGATCGTCATCAACGGCAAGGACCAGAATTCGCTGAAGCCAAACCAGCGCAACATCGGCATGGTGTTCCAGGCCTATGCGCTGTTCCCCAACATGAACGTGCACGACAATGTCGCCTTCGGTCTGAAGATCGCCGGCACCGAAAAGTCGCAGATCGACGCAAGGGTGAAGCAGATGCTCGGGCTGATTAAGCTCGATCATCTGGCGGACCGCTTCCCCTACCAGCTCTCCGGCGGCCAGCAGCAGCGCGTCGCCCTTGCCCGCGCCATTGCGGTCAAGCCACAGGTGCTCTTGCTCGACGAGCCGCTTTCCGCGCTCGATGCCAAGATCCGCGTGTCGCTGCGCGAAGAAATCCGGCAGATCCAGCAGCAGCTCGGCATCACCACCGTCTTCGTCACCCATGACCAGGAAGAAGCCCTGTCGATCTCCGACCGCATCGTCGTCATGAACGGCGGCCGCGCAGACCAGATCGGCACCCCCTTCGAGATCTACAACACGCCGGCGACACGCTTCGTCGCGTCCTTCGTCGGCACGCTCAGCATCATCGAGGGCAAGGTGGCGGACCCCGCCTCGGGTGCGGTGACGATCGGCAACCAGCAGGTGGCGCTGAAGGATCCGATTGCCGGCATGAAGGGCGGCGACAGCATCTCGCTGGCGCTGCGTCCCGAAGCGGGCTCGATCGCCGAAGGTGCCAAGGGCGATACGTCGCTTGCCGGCGAAGTCGTCTCGACGAGCTTCCTCGGCTCGGTCATCCGCACGCGCCTTCGCGTTGGCGGTGATGTCATCTCCTTCGACATGTTCAACAATCCGGGCGTCGCCCCGCCGGTTTCCGGCGACAACGTCACGCTGCGCTTCGCCGCCAAGGACCTGCTCGTCATCCGCGAGTAAGCCTATTGAAGCCATCGGAACGATTTCTTCCGATGGCTGCAAACCCTGGAAAATTCTGTCGTGATTTCCGGCATTTTCGTCGCACCGTGCGTTTGACCGCGCACGGTGGCGCTATATAGTCGCGTTGTTCTCAGGGCGGGGTGAAATTCCCCACCGGCGGTAGCGGTCGAAAGGCCGAAGCCCGCGAGCGCCTCAGGGTTTCACCCTGGGGGTCAGCAGATCCGGTCAAATTCCGGAGCCGACGGTCACAGTCCGGATGGAAGAGAGCAAGCAGAAACGTGGGACCCCGCGACGGGGCCTTGCGCGCATGCATGTTCGCCCGACGGGATCATTGGAAAACGCCAAACCCTGAAAGGCTTGAGACCATGACCATTCTTTCCCACCCCACCGCCAAGATCGCGATCGTCCGTGCCCGCTGGCACGCCGATATCGTCGACCGCTGCGTCGATGCCTTCGTCGCGCAATGGACGAAGCTCGGCGGCTCGGCGGCGGATGTCAAGATCTTCGACGTTCCCGGTGCACTCGAAATCCCGCTCCATGCGCAGACGCTGGCGAGGACCGGCCGCTATGCCGCGATCCTCGGGACTGCCTTTGTCGTCGACGGCGGCATCTACCGCCACGACTTCGTCGCCGGCACCGTGCTCGACGGCATGATGCGGGTGCAGCTCGACACCGATGTGCCGGTGCTTTCGGCGGTGCTGACCCCGCACAATTTCCAGGAAAGCGAGCCGCTGATCGCCTTCTTCCGCGAGCACTTCGTTACCAAGGGCACGGAAGCCGCCAACGCCTGCGCCCAGATCCTCGACGCCCGCGCCAAGCTGGCGCTGGTCAACGCCTGACCTCCTGCTGGTCGCAACTGCGACGATGCGGTTGCGATGGCCCCTCATCCTGCTGCCGCCACCTTCTTCCCGCTCGCGGGGAGAAGGACACACGTGGCACCCTGCTGCCTAACCGCACCGGTGCTAGCAAGCACGGCGTTTATCCGACATCTTCCAGAGGTTCCCGGTTTACCAGGGTTCTCGTCCCTCTCCCCGCCTGCGGAGAGAGGGTCAGAGTGAGGGGCACCCCTCCGCAGCGCGAGCCGCCGCCTTTGAATCAACCTCTGAAGCCCCTGAATCACATCACCGGAAACAGCGGATAACCCGCTGTTTCGACTCGCAAAATCAAGGCACCGCATCACCCTTGTGCAGGCTGCGCTCCAGTGCCGCCATGCGATGGCGATGCCCCGCCACTTCGTAACCGACGATGGTAACGACGGGCGCGAGCATCAGGATGATCAGGCACTTGGCCATGTCGAGCCCGGCGATCGCGGCGACCACGGACGCGGCCAGCACCAGCGCGGTACCGGCGAGCAGCCAGAGATGCAGGCGGTCCGCCTGCTGCATGAGATAGGCGTACATCGCGTAGAGCAGCCCGATATAGCAGGCGACGGGCACCGCAACCGTCAGCACCGTTGCGACCGAACCGATATGCGCCTTGTGCTCGATGTAGTAGGCCGCCACATGCAGGCCGGCGCCTGTCGCGACGATCGAGGCGAAGATCGGCATGTGGCCGTAGCCCCAGACAAAGGCCCGCTTGAGGCGGTAGTGGTGCAGGATTTCGGCACTCGGCAGCAGGAAATAGATCCACCACATGCCGAAGGTAAGCCCCGTACCCGCCAGGCAGACGAGCGCGACATTGAGATCCCAGCCCTGCCCCTCGACCACGGCCGAGATCGAGGCGACCGTGCCGACAACCCCTTCCCCGAGCGCGATGATGGCAAGAAGCCCGTAGCGCTCGGCGATGTGATGCGCATGCCAGGGCGTGCCACCGTCCCGCGTCTCGGCGAAATAGGGGCCAAGCATCTCGATCGCCGTGAGCCCGACGACCATGGCGAAGGTCACCAGCAGTGAGAAGTCGACGAAGATCAGCACGATCCAGCCGATCTGGGCGACGCTGATCGCCTTCACATAGGTGAGGCAGGCATTCCGCCGCGCCGGGTCCTGGCGGCTCGCGCGCAGCCACTGGAAGAGCATCGCGACGCGCATGACGACGTAGCCGAGCACCATGATGCCGTTGTCGAGGTGCTCGCCCTTGTCGATCGACTCGAACATCGGCGGCAGGCCGATCGCCAGGATCAGCACGCCGACCATCTGCACCATAGTGACGCTGCGGAAAATCCAGTCGTCCGTGTCATAGGCGGAGGCAAACCAGCTGAAATTGATCCAGGCCCAGCAGATGGAAAAGGTCGCGAGCGCAAAGCCGAAGAGACCGGCAAAGGTGTGCCCCTCGGCGAGAAAATGGGCAAGCTGCGAAGCGGCCAGGCTGAAGGCGATGACGAAGGTCAGGTCGAACAAGAGTTCGAGCGTCGTCGCCGTCCGGTGATGTTCATGCGTGTCGCGGCCGCTCATGCGCGCCACATGATGGTGTGCACTTTGATGCGGCTCGGTCGAGGTTGCTTCATTCATGCGGCAACGTCCTTCAATTGACGATCCGCAAGGATATTCAAATATTTGCAGAAGCCTCGTCAAGGCGAAGCGATAGACCGGACACGAAAACGCCCGGCATCTCTGCCGGGCGTGTCGTCACGATGCCTGAGGGAGGATCAACGGGCATCGAGAGATCGGTTTAGGCCTTGATATCGGAAGTGGGACTCGGACGGAAAACCGCCCGCACCTTTCCTCATCCGGCTCTGGCGGCATCCAGGCGATTGATCGCCTCGACATTGCCGGCCGACGAGCCGTTGGGGTCGAACTCGGATGCGAGCCAGGTATCGACGATCGACTTTGCCAGCTCCGGCCCGATGACGCGCGCGCCCATGGTGATGATCTGGGCATTGTTCGACTTCGCCGCACGCTCGGCCGAATAGGTGTCGTGCGTCAGCGCTGCGCGGATGCCCGGCACCTTGTTGGCGGAGATGCAGACGCCGATGCCGGTGCCGCAGAACAGGATGCCACGGTCATGCTTGCCCTCGACGACCTGCTGCGCCAGGTTCTGCGCGAGGTCCGCATAGAAGCCGGACTGGCTGAGATCCACGACTTCCACGTCGTTGCGGCCGCCGAGATGGGCGGCGATGACGTCCAGCAGGGGCTTGCCGGCGCTGTCGGCTCCGATTGCAATCTTCATGATTGTTCCTTTCGTTCTTCTTGAGCTGCAACGGCCGAGGGCTCAGATCGCCTTGGCGACACGCTGCAGAATGTCGAGATAGCCAGTGACGTCCCAGGCGGAGCGGCCGATGAAAAGACCGTCGATATGCGCCTGGGTGATCAGTTCTTCGCAATTGCCGGGATTGACGCTGCCGCCGTAGAGCACCGGCACGCGCCTGCCGAGCACGGCCTCCGCCACCTCGGCGATGCGCTTGTGGCGCTTGTCGGCATAATCAGCCGTCGCCGGAATGCCGTTGACGCCGATCGCCCAGACCGGCTCGTAGGCAAGCAGGATCGTCGCCTTTTTCGCCTCGCCCTCGAGAAGTGCCAGCGCGCCCTCGACCTGGCGCTTCAACACAGCATCTGCCTCGCCCGCTTCGCGCTCGGAAAGCGTCTCGCCGATGCAGATCAGCGGCACCAGGCCATGGCGCGCGGCGGCTGCCGTCTTCAGGCCGACGGTGCGATCGGTCTCACCGAAATGTTCGCGCCGCTCGCTGTGGCCGAGCTCGACCACGTCGAGGTTGCAATCCGCAAGCATCAGCGGCGACACCTCCCCGGTCCAGGCGCCGGCATCGTCCCAATGCATGTTCTGCGCGCCGACCTTGACGCTGGTGCCGGAAAGTCGCGCCTTGACCTCGCGCACAGCCGTGAACGGCGGGATGACGAAGCGCTGGATGCGCGCGTCACGCGTCGCGTCGGCAGCCGCCAAACCGTCGGCGAAGGCCATCGCCTCGGCGAGCGTCTTGTTCATCTTCCAGCTGGTGCCGACCCAGAGGCCTGACTTGCTCATGCTTTCTCCTTGCGATTGTCGACCCTGACCAGCCGGATGCCTGCCTCTTCGAGCGGTGCGGCATGCTCGGCCGCAACTTCGGCGCCGGTCAGCACCGCGTCGAAGGCATCGAGCCCGGTCAGGAAATGGAGCGCCGAGCGCCCGAATTTGTCGTGATCCACCAGCAGGTATTTGCGCTTGGCAGCCTTCACCATCAGGCGCTTGGCCTGCACGACCTCCTGGTCCTGGTGAAAGGCCGTGGTGCCCTCGATGGCAGAACTGGAAAGAAAGGCGATATCGACACGCAGCGACCGCAGCGCTTCGTCGGTGACGATGCCGAAGAAGCCGTTGAACTTCTTGCTGTACTGGCCGCCGAGCGCGATCACGTTGATGCCTGGCGCACCCGAAAGGCTGGTGATCACGCCGAGATTGTTGGTGATGACCGTCAGCGGGCGAATGTCGCGGATGCAGTCGGCGATAGCGCCGGTCGTCGAGCTGTCGTCGATCAGGATGCTCTGCCCCGGCTCGATTAGGCTCGCCGCATGCTCGGCGATCCGTCGCTTTTCGGAGATCGCTATCTTCTCGCGATAGCGGAAGTCGCTCTCGAATTGCGGGCTCGACTGGATCGAGGCGCCGCCATGCACCTTGCGCAGCAGGCCCGCCTGTTCGAGGTCGTCGAGATCGCGATGCACCGTCATCTTGCTGACACCGAAGCGCAGCGACAGATCTTCGACGGACGCCGTTCCGGCCTCCATCAGCACATCCATGATCGCCTGTCGCCTGTCTTCCGGCTTCATCGTCTCGGCCCCGATTTCACGCGACCTCAGCCACGTTCACAGTGAGAAGATAACACCTATTTGTGATATTTCAATTTACCAAACGTGATTTTGTTATCTTTCAATGTGATTTTTCTGTGCGATTGAAGCCCGTGTCGATGTGGGGCTCCCAGAATTCGACCGACTCCCGGATCATCTCGACGACGTTATGGTCCGTCGGCTCGCGCTCGCGGAAGGAAAGCTCCAGGCAGATCTCGTTGTCGGTACCGCCACCGGCCTTGACCGCGCCGATGAGCTTCTCCGGCGTGATGCGGCCGTCCCGGTTGTAGGCGGCGGTAAACGGCCAGTGGCCGCCCTTGTTCATCGACGACTGCTTGATGTGGATGATCGGCGAGCGCTGCGGAAACGCACCGGCCCAGGCATAGGGATCTATGTCGTCGGGGTTATCGGAGGTGACGTCGCCATGGTCGATATCGACCATCATCTTCATCGGGATCGGCAAGCGGGCTTCGGCGAGCCGTCGGTCAAGCGCCCGGCATTCCTCGATCGTGTGGCCGAACTCGCGGCCGACCGACATCGGCTCCCAGAAGACATAGGAGAGCCCCGCCGCCTTGCCATGCTCGGCAACCTCGCGCCAGCAGTCGATGGCGATCCGCATCATCTCCGCGCGCCGCGCCGGGTCGTCGTAATCGCGAAGCGTGAAGATCGCGAATTGCGTGCCCATGCCGGAGGCGCCGAGCTCGGCGGAAATGTCGGCAAAGGTCTTGAACCAGTCGACATAGTAGCGCCGCACATCCGCGTCCGGATGGCCGAAATGGTTGAGCCGGCCATAGGGGCCGGTCATGCCCGAGGTGATCTTCACGCCGGTGCGGTCGACTGCCCGACGAAACTGCCTGAGGGTCTTGACGATCGTTGCGGCCGGCCAGCCAGGATTGACGAACTCGTGGGTGAGCTGCACGTAGCCGATGCGGATCTTCTCGGCGATCGTGTCGATCAGGTCATCCGGATCGGCGAAGCGGTTGACCAGTGGATTGGTGTTGAGCGACAGCGTGAAGCCCACGGCTTTACTCCCGGCTACCAGATGAATTTCGGAAGGATGAAATCGGGACTGGCACCGTGCTCGGCAAAGAGCTTGCGACGCTCCTCACCCGAGGCGCGCTCCAGGATCCCCGTCGTCACCAGCACCGAGTGAAGCCCTGCATTCGCAGCGCCGGCAATGTCGTGCTCGATGCTGTCGCCGATCGCGCAGACCCGCGGCGGATCCGGCTGCCCGAGAAATTCGAGCGCTGACGCATAGATGTCGGCAAAGGGCTTGCCGATCCAGCGAACGGTGCCCCCGAGCTCCTCGTAAAGCTCGGCGATGCGGCCGGCGCCGAAGGCGGTACCTTCCTTCGTCAGCATCACCTTGTCGGGATTGGTGCAGAGGCAGGGGACGCCGCGCGCGGCCGCAGGCGCAAGCAACGCTTCATAGTGCGAAAGTGGGTAGACATCGCCCTCGCTCGCGGCGAGCAGCACGAAGTCGGCATCGGCACCGCCAGTGGTGCGCTCGAGATCGAGCCCGGTCAGCGGCGAGAGGTCGCCGTCGCGACTGATCAGCAGGCACTTGCGACGTCCCCGGGCAGCGCCCTCACCTTCGCGCCTCAGGATCTGCCAGGCGACCTCGCCCGAGGTCAGGAACCAGTCCCAGCTACCCGAGACGAAGCCGAGATCGGCGAGGCGGCGATCGTTTTCCGCCGAGCGTTTTCCCGAATTGGAGAGGATGATGATGCGTTTGCCCGCATCCTTCAGCCGAACCAGCGTTTCGGCCGCGCCCGGATAGGGCCCGCGGCCATCGCGCAGCACGCCGAACTGATCGATCAGGAAGGCGTCGTAGCGATCGGCAATCTCGCCAAGTCCCGCGATCGCAGTCGTTTGAGCAAACGTCACAACACACCAGCCTTTCTGGCGCCGGAAAGAGCAAGCCGCGCCGTGCCGGCGGCCGCTTCCTCCGAGAGAACCGGCAGGAACGGCACGCCAAGCCTGCGCGCCCGGATAGCGGTCCAGGCCGCATTCCTCGCGCCGCCGCCGACGCTGCGAAGCGACCGGAGCGCCGGCCCGCCAAGCGACGTCAGCCGCTGATAGGCAAGGCTCTCGACGCCGGCGATGCCCTCGAAGATCGCCTTGAGGAAGGTCGCATCATCGGCCGGCCTCGGGCTCATGCGCGGTTGGAAGTCCGGATCGGCGATGGGGAAACGCTCGCCGGGCTTCACCAGCGGATAATAGTCGAGCCCGCTATCGATGGCCGGGTCGATCCCGGCCGAAAGGGCGACAATCCGTTCCGGTGAGAAATGCTCGGCGAGCACCACGCCTCCGGAGTTGGACGCACCTCCCGCAAGCCACATCTCGCCGACGCGGTGGCTGTAGAGCCCGTATTCCGGCGCAAACAGCGGACGGTCGGACAGCATCTTCACCGTCAGGGTCGTGCCGAGCGCGCTGACGCCGTCGCCCGGCTGATCGGCACCCGTCGCGAGAAACGAGGCGCACCCGTCCGTCGTGCCGGCAACGATCACCACATCGCTCGAAAGCCCGAAGGCATCGGCCGCCGCCGGCGCGATCGTCGCGATCGGCGCGCCGGCCGGCAGCACGTCGGGCAACAACTCGACGCGGGCGCCGGTCTTTTCCATCCAGTCGGGCCAACGGCGCTCCAGCGGATCGTAACCGGTCTTCAGTGCATTGTTTTCGTCGGAGACGTCATAAAGTCCGGTGAAATGACCGGCGAGCCAGTCCGCCTGATGGATCACTCGGAAGACTTCCGACACACTCTGAAAAGCGAGAAACTTGGCGAGACCAGATGTCGCGCCATGGGCAGCGCTTTCACGCGACGCATGGGCGGTAACCGCATCGAGAAGTGCGCGATCGGCAACCGGATCGTTGTACATCATCGGCGTCGCCAGCGGCGCACCGCTTTGATCCACGGGCAGCATCGTGCCCGATGTGCCGTCGACTGCGAGCGCTGCAACCTTCCGCCTGTCGACACCCCCAAGCGCTTCCTCAAGCGCGGTCTGCACAGACTTCCACCAGCCGATGGGATCGCGGTGGTCCCCGGAGAAAGAAGAGAGCTTCGCCGCACCGGACGCAAGGACCGCGCCATCCGGCGCCATGACGACCGCACGGGCGCCCGAGGTGCCGAGGTCGATGCCGACGACGAGCTTGTCCGGTTGGCTGCTCATTGCAGCACCTGCCCGGCGCGATTGAGCTGCTGGCGGTATTTCTCCGCATCCCAACCGAGAAGCTCGGCGTTCTCTGCCTCCGTCAGGTAGCGCAACCGTGCGTCCGCCGGGATGCGTGCCGTCACGTCGGCAAGGCAGCGCGCCATGGCGAAGGCGCCGGCAGAAATCTCCTTCTGCACCAGCACGCCCTTGCCGGGGAAAAGCAGCAGTGGCTGCAGGCTCTCGCCGCCCACACGCCGCTTCGCCTCGATCGAAAGCGCGGTTTCGCCGGGCGCGGCGACCACAACGCCCTTGCCGAGGAAGATCACATGATCCGGGTAAAGGCTGCCGCCGGCGGCGAGCCGGCAACTGTCGAGATCAGCCGCGACCGCATGCAGGCCGGCATCCTCCGGCAAGCGATAGTCGCTGTCGACAGCCAGCCGCGAAAGGGCCGCAAGGTCGGCCGCCGGCGCGTGGCGCTTCTGCCCGGTCAGTCGACGCGTGATGTCCGTCAGCAGCATCGCCGCATCCGCCACGGTTTCGGCAGCGACGACGAGGCCGTGATTGCCAAGCACCAGCACCGTGGTGTCGTCCTGCAGGCGCTCGGCGATCGCCCTGGCCAGCGGCAGGCCCGGCCGGGCATAGGGCACGAACACGTGCGGGACACCGGCAAGCCGCTCCGCGGCGATCGCAGCACCATTGATCTGCACCGCCGTCGCGATCGTCTCGACGCAGTGCACATGCACCACCACCTTCTGCGGCATCAGCGCGTGCACAGTGGTTTCGATCGACGGGCGCAGACCGGAGGGGTTGCGCTCGGTTATCACGAAATCCTGCGCCCTCTCGGTCGCCGGATCGTTCGCCTCCAGCGCATCGAGCAAGGGCTCGAGCGCCACCGGCACCATGACGTCGCGTTGGCGGGCCTGCGCCAGCCAGAGGCCCGAGGCCTTGATCCAGAGCGTGCCGCCCTCCTTGATCGAGGTGTTGCCGCCCGCCCCCTGCACCAGCAGCGGATCGGACCCGGCGCGGGCCGAAAGATCGAGAAGCGCTTCGAATTCCAGACTTTGCATCCCGGCCTCCTTCACGCCGCCGCCTGCTGGCGTTCGAGCCAATGGCTAAAGGCCTGCCGCTCGGCCGGCGTCATGTGCAGGCCATGCTTGGTTCGGCGGTCCAGAATGTCGTCCGTCGTCAGCGCCCACTCGTTTTCGATCAGGAAGCGCGCCTCGCGCTCACGCAGATGTGGACCGAAGGCCGGCCCAAGGTCGTCGAGCGATTGGGCGCCGGCAAGCAGCGCATGCGTCCGGGTGCCATAGAGCCGCGCATAATGCTTGGCGAGATCGGCGGGCAGCCAGCGATAGCGAGATCTGAGTTCACCCAGGAACAGATCGAAGTCGGCATCGGCCATGTCGCCGCCGGGCAGATGACTCTTCGCCGTCCAGGCCGGTCCCATCTTCGGAAAGAAGGGTTTCAGCCGCTCCAGCGCATGTTCGGAAAGCTTGCGGAAGGTGGTGATCTTGCCGCCGAAGACCGAAAGCAGCGGCGCCTGTTGATCGGCCGCATCGACCTCGAAGATATAGTCGCGGGTGACGGCCGACGGGTTTTCGGCATTGTCGTCATAGAGCGGGCGCACGCCGGAGAAGCTGTAGACGATGTCATCTGATGTCAGTTGTTGCTTGAAATAGCGGTTCACCGACTTCAGCAGATAGGCGATCTCGTTGTCGTCGGCGGCCACATCCTCCGGCCGGCCTTCATAGGGGATGTCCGTCGTGCCGATCAGCGCAAGGTCGTTCTGGTAGGGATTGATGAAGATCACCCGTTTGTCCGGGTTCTGCACCAGATAGGCCTGCCGCCCCTCCCAGAACTTCGGCACGACGATGTGGCTGCCCTTGACGAGGCGCACGCTGCGGCTGGAGTTCAAGCCCCCGATCCGGCCGATGACGTCGTTGACCCAGGGGCCGGCAGTATTGACGACACAGCGCGCCTTAGCCTCGGTCCTGGCACCGGTGCGCGTATCGGTCATCTCGATATGCCAGAGCCCGTCGCGCCTTCGGATCGAACTGCAGGCGGTGCGCGTCAGCACCCGCGCGCCGCGGGCCTGGGCATCGAGCGCGTTCAGAACGACGAGCCGGGCGTCATCCACCCAACAGTCGGAATATTCGAACGCCCTGCGGTATTCGCGCTTGATCGGCGCGCCCTCGGGCGCGGTCGCAAGATTGAGGCTGCGCGTTCCCGGCAGGCGCTTGCGCCCGCCGAGATGGTCGTAGAGGAAGAGCCCGAGCCTTACCAGCCAGGCCGGCCGGTCCTGAGGGTTGTGCGGCAGCACGAAACGCATCGGCCAGATGATATGCGGCGCGGATTCCAGCAGTACTTCGCGCTCGATCAGCGCCTCGCGCACCAGGCGGAACTCGTAATATTCGAGGTAGCGCAGGCCGCCATGCACCAGCTTGCCCGAGCGCGAACTGGTGCCCTGCGCCAGATCGTCCTTCTCGCACAACAGCACCGAGAGCCCTCGCCCGGCCGCGTCGCGCGCAATGCCCGCGCCATTGACGCCGCCGCCGACGACAAACAGATCGTATACTCCGGTCTCGGAACTCACCGTCGGCACTCCTTTGAATTCGCGCATTCCGGACAGAAAACCGCTTCGCATTTTGCGGGCATTGCTGCAGTCCTCGCCATGCCTCAGGCCACCTTCGTCTTGTCTTGTAGGCCATAGGTGGAGAAGCCTTCGACCACGCCGGATATCTCGGTTTCCGACAGGACCACCGGACCACCGATCAGCAGCGTGTGGTAATATTGCTTGGCGATCGTCTCCAGTTCGACCGCCGCCCACATCGCCTTCTCCAGGCTCGCGCCCGTTGCGATCATGCCGTGGTTCGCCATCAGACAGGCGCTGCGTCCTTCGAGTGCCCGCAGCACACTGTCGGAGAGTGCCTTGGAGCCGTAGCGTTCATAATCGGCGACGCGCACGTCGCTGCCGCCGAAGGCCGCGATCATGTAGTGGCAGGCCGGAATCGGTTTGCGGGCGATCGCCAGAATGGTCGAATACATCGCATGGGTATGGACAACGGCGCCGATCTCCGGCCGCGCACGCAGGATATCCAGGTGGAACGGCCATTCGACCGAAGGTTTCTTCGGCCCCGACCAGCTTCCGTATTCGCCCTCGATCGGCATGGCGACGATCATCTCGGCCGTCATTGCGTCGTAGGCAATGCCCGAGGGCGTCACCAGCATCGTGTCGCCGTGGCGCAGGCTGATGTTACCCGAAGTGCCCTGGTTGAGCCCGATGGCGTTCATGTGGCGGCAGTGTTCGACGATCGACTGGCGCAGCTCGCGTTCGCTCATGGCGCGTTCCTCAATTCTGATCGGTTAGAGCGGGATGTGGGCGGAAACCCGCCCACGCCTTTCCTCGGCCCGCTCTAGCAAGGGTGAACCGGCGGCAGGCCGGCGATGTAACGGCGGACCTCCTCGGCGGCCATTTCGGCGGCAAAGGTCACGGTGCGCACGGAAGCGCCCGCGATATGCGGCGTCAGCGTCACGTTGGGAAGCTGCAACAACGGCCATTCCTCCGGCACCGGCTCCACCGCAAAGGTCTCCAGCATCGCCGCCGAGAGATGACCACTGACCAGGTTCTCGTAGAGCGCGTCGTAGTCACAGAGCGGCCCGCGCGCCGTGTTCACGAAGATCGCGCCCGGCTTCATCTTCGCAAAGGTCTCGGCATTCATCATGTTCCGCGTCTCGTCGGTGACGCGCGGATGCAGCGTCACGAGGTCGGAACGGGACAGAAGCGTGTCGAGCGAGACCTGCTCGACGCCGGCATTCAGATCGTCGGCGGAAAGCTGCACATAGGGGTCGTGCACCAGAACCCTGGTGCCAAAGGCGCGCAGCAGGCGCACGACCTTGGTGCCTATATTGCCGTAGCCGATGACTCCGACGGTCATTTCGCAGAGTTCGCGACCGGTGCGGTCGGCGCGGTAGAGATCGCCGCGCCATTCACCCCTGCGCAGCGCCTCGTGACCGGTGCGGATCAGCCGCGTCTCGGCGAGGATGGCGCCAAGCGTGAATTCGGCAACGGCGCTCGCATTGCGGCCTGGCGTGTTGACGACGCGCACCCCGACATCGCGTGCGGCACCCATGTCGATGTTGACCGGACCGCCACGCGAGACGGCGACGAGCTTCAGGCCCGGCAATGCTTCGAGCATTCCGCGAGACAGCGGCGCCAACTGCGTCACCAGGATTTCCGCGTCACCGATAAATGCGATGATGTCCTCGGGCTTGCCGAGATATTCCTTGAGGCCATCCATGCCTTCGACGGCATAGCCGTGCTCCATCGGCACATCCGGCCAGGGCAGTTCGAGGGTGCGGATGTCATGGCCGTTGCCGGTCGCCTCGACGATCTTGTCGCGGAACACGTCCGGCAGCATGAACCGGTCGCCGATAATGGCTATCTTCTTCATTTCGGTCTTTCCTGTTGGTTTCCGGCGTCAGTACTTTGGGAGAGTGCGTGCCAGACGGGTCTGAGCGCTGTTCGCGACTGCTGGTAGGCGGGGAAAAGTTCGTCAAAGCGGCGGGCAAGTGCCGGATCGGCGGCTTCAGCCGGCCGTTGATAGGGCGTGACCCAATCGCCAAGGCAATCGGCCATCGAGGGGTAGATGCCAAGCGAGACGGCGGCGATCATCGCGGCACCGGCCGCCCCCGCCTCCTCCCGCTCGCTCGTCTGGACGCTGGCGCCGAGGGCCGCACCGAGGATACGGCGGAGCGATGCGCTGCGGGCGGCACCTCCGGTCAATCGGATCCGCGTCGGTAGCGGCCCCATTTCGGCATAACAATCGCGCGCCGCCATGGCGAGCCCGTCGAAGACCGCCTTCACCATGTCGGGAAAGCCGTGGGTGATCGACAGCCCGACAAAGGACGCACGCGCCGTCGCGTCGACGAAGGGCCCGCGCTCGCCCGCATCCGAGATATAGGGCTGGAAGATCAGCGGCGTGTCCTTGGCATCGGCCAGCCAGTCGTCGACAAAAGCGAGCAGCTCGCTCTTGGATTTCTCGACCCCCATGCCCTTCAATAGGCCGGAAGCCACCGAGAGGATCCAGTCGATATTGAGCGTCGCCGCCATGTTCGACTGCATCTGTGCGTAGGCGCCGGGGATCGGCATGCACATGGTGTAGCCGGTCAAGTCCCGGTTCAGCCGCACATCGTCGGCGCCATTGGCAAGTCGCATGTGCATGCCGGTCGAGCCGATGATCGAGCAGCCGGTATCGGTGCCCGGATCGTAGAGCCCGGCGCCAAGGGCTGTGCAGACGACATCGACATAGCCAAGCACGATGGGCGTGCCCTCGGTGAGACCTGTGATACCGGCCGCTTCCGCCGAAAGCGGGTGATGGGTCGCGGCGCCGTCGACGATCTCGGGCAGCACATGTTTCAGCTTTTCGAGCCCGAGGAAGGCGATGACGTCGTCGCTGTAGCTGCGGGTACGAAAATTGCCGAAGCTGAAATTCGCCTCGGAGGGATCGGTCGCCCGTTTGCCGGTCAGCTTGAAATAGAGCCAGTCCTTGCAGTGGAAGGTGGTGGCAACGCCCGAGAGCATCTCGGGCGCATGGTCGCTCATCCAGCGCAGCTGCGGCCCCTGCTGGCAGGCGGCAAGACCCGCGCCGGTGCTTTCGAAGCGGGCAACGTCGCCGCTGTCGCCGCGCAGCCGCTCCACAGTTTCGCCGGCGCGCGCATCGAGCCAGAGCCAGCCCTTGCCGACAGGGGCGCCGTCCCGATCGATCATCCAGGTGCCGTCGCCCTGGCCGGTCACAGCGATCGCAGCGACGCGGCCGGAAAGGTTGTCGATCTTCTCGGAGAGCTGCTTCAGCGTCACCGCGGCATCTGCCCAGGTGCGCTCCAGATCCTGGACACTGCCAGCGCGGCCGACCGCCTCATAGGCGTTCGGCACGGCGGCCATGGCCAGCTGCCGGCCGGCGAGATCGAAGGCCACCGACTTGATGACCGACGTTCCCGCATCGATGCCGATGAGGATGTCCCGCATCAGGCGAGCTCCTGTCCATGGCTGATCGCGCGCCCGCTCTCGCCGTCGAAGACGTGCAGGCTCGACGGATCGAGATGAATGCCGATCGGCTGGCCGACATCGAGCTCCGTTCGGTCATGCTCGACCAGCACCATGGTGCCACCGGCGAAATCCGCCGCGATATGGGTCTGGTCGCCGAGCCACTGGTTGACGGCGACGCGGCCGGTCACACCATCGGCGCTGCGGCGCACCGAATAGGGGCGAATGCCGAGCACCACCTTCTGCCGTTTGATGAGCGCATCGCGCACCGCATGCGAGAAGTCGGAGGCCGGATATTCCAGCCGCACGCCGTCCTTCAGGCCAAAGGCCATCTTGCTTTCGGAGCCGGAAACACTGGCCTCAAAGACGTTCATCGGCGGCTCGCCGACGAAGGTGCCGGTGAAGAGATTGGCCGGCCGCTCCTTGATCTTCTGCGGCGTGTCGAACTGCTGCAGCACGCCGCCTTCCATGACGGCAATGCGGTCGGCAAGCGCGTTCGCCTCGGTCTGGTCGTGGGTGACGAGGATCGCCGTCAGCCCCCGCTCCTTGATGAAATGCTTGATGCGGCCGCGAAGCAGCGCCCGAAGCTGCGGCTCGAGCTGCCCCATCGGCTCGTCGAGGAGGTGCAGGTTGGCGTCGCGGATGAGGGCCCGGCCGAGTGAAGCGCGCTGCTGCTGGCCGCCGGAAATCGAGCTCGGGTAGCGCCCGAGAATGTCCTCGATTTCGAGCAGTTTGGCGATACCGGCCACCTTCTGGTCGACGACGCTCTGCGAGAGCTTCGAGGCCTTCAACGCGAAGGCGATGTTTTCGCGCACCGTCAGTGGCGGATAGAGCGAATAGCCTTCGAACGCCATGGCGACGTTGCGGCGCACCGGCGGCAGGGTCTGAACCTCGCGTCCGGCAAGCGAGATCGTGCCGCGCGATACTGCCTCGAAGCCGGCGATCATGCGCAGCGTCGAGGTCTTTCCGCAGCCGGACGAGCCGAGCAGAGCAATAATCTCGCCCTTCCTCACATCCATGTTCAGCTTCTTCACGGCATGCACGCCGTAGTCGACGGGACCGTAGAACTTGTCGACGTCCTTGATCAAAAGAGCGGTGTCGGTCATGCCGCTTCTCCATTGCGCTTGGCTGCAAGGTCGGCGCGCGGCAAAAGAGCGCCGCTCGTCTTGTCGAAGAGAAAGGCCTGCATGCCATTGACGGCGATATGGGCAGGACCAGCGGTCGGACCAGGCGTGCCGGCCGGGCGTGACACCAGGATTTCGCGGCCGCGTGCCGTCAGCGCCAGCGTCACGGTCTTTTCGTTGAGCGGCGTTTCCGCCTCTACTGTCACGGGAATGGCGCCCGGTGCCGCCGCGTCGACGAAGCTGATTGCCTCGGGACGCAGGCCAAGCACGCACTGCCTGCCGACGACATCGGCGCCGTAATCGGCAAGCCGCACCCGGACATTGGAGAGCTCGACGAAGACGCCCTCGCCGCTCCGCTGCGGCGTGACATCGAGCAGGTTGATGGTGGGATCGCCGAAGAGCCGCGCGATCTCGATATCGGCGGGCGCGTTATAGATCTCCTGCGGCGTCCCGACCTGGCGGATACGGCCAGCGGCCATCACGGCAATCCGGTCGCCGAGCGCCATCGCCTCCTTGTAGTCCTGGGTGACGTAGACGACCGTCGCACCTTCGGCAGCCAGGAGCCGCGGCAATTCCAGTCGCATCTCGAAGCGGAGCTTCGCATCGACGTTGCGCAAGGGATCGTCCAGCAGCAAAAGCGGCGGCGAGCCGACGAGCGCACGGGCAAGTGCCGTGCGCTGCTTCTGGCCGTTCGAAAGCGCCTTCGGGTGATGCGTCAGCACATGGTCGATCTTCAACAGCTTGGCGACCTTCTGCACGCCCGCCGCTATTCTCTCCTTCGAAGACCGCGTCGCCGTCAGCGGGCTGGCGATATTGTCGAAGGCGCTCATGTGCGGGAACAGCGCGAAGTTCTGGAAGGCCATGCCGACACCGCGATGTTCGGCATCGACATCGGTCATGTCCTCGCCGCCGATCAGCACCCTGCCCTCGTCCGGCTCGATGACGCCGGCAACCAGCCGGAGCAGCACGGTCTTGCCGGCGCCGGAGGGGCCGAAGAGCACCAGCCGCTCGCCATCGGCGACATCAAGCGTGAGATCGTCGAGAACCGTGTGGCTCTTGTAGCGCTTGACGATGTTCTGCAGTTGCAACGTGGTCATGAGTTACCCTTTCACCGCGCCGAGCGACAGGCCTTCGACAAGGTAGCGCTGGGCGTAGAGTGCAAGTGCGAGCGTTGGCGTGACCGAAAGCACGATGGCCGCCGCGATCTGCCCGTATTGGATGCCCGAGGAGGTGACGAAGGCGAGCGCGCCCACCGTCACCGGCTGCTTGTCGGCGGATGCCAGCACCAGCGCGAAGACGAAGTTGTTCCAGGCGAAGATGAAGGCAAGCAGGCCGGCCGCGGCAATGCCCGGTCCTGCAAGCGGCAGGGCGATCTTGCGGAAGGTTGCGAACCAGGAATGGCCCGCGATGCGATAGGCATATTCGACGTCGGCCGAGATATCCTCGAAGTAACCGCGCACGATCCAGAGGATGAGCGGCAGGCAGATCAGCTGGTAGACCCAGATCAGGCCAAAGTAGGTGTTGGAGAGGCCGAGCCACTGGAAATACTGCGTCAGCGGCAGCAGCACCAGCAGCGGCGGCGCGAAGCGGAAGGAGAGCAGCGTGAACGCGATGTCTTCAGAGCCCTTGAACTTGTGGCGGGCAAAGGCATAGGCAGCCGGCACCCCGAGCACGAGCGCCACGGCAACCGAGGCGACCGACAGGAAGATCGAATTGCCGAGATTGCGCATGAAGGCGATGTCGAGCGTGCCGGCCGCCGTCTGCAACTTGCCGGTGATCAGCGCCGCGTAGTTGGAAAGCGTCGGCGAGAACACGACCGACGGCGGGATGGCGAGGATCGTCTCGTTCGTCTGGAACGACATCAGGAAGATCCAGAAGATCGGGAACATGAAGAAGACGACGACAAGCGTCAGGGCGAGACCGCGCAAGGTCCGTTCCAGCGGAGACATGGTTTCCATGGGTCCCTCCTTTAAGCTTCGCCGCGCGCGCGTTCGCGCAGCCGCAGCCAGTTCTTGATGAAGACGTTGGAGAGCGTGTAGGTGATCGCCCACAGGATGATCAGCAGCGCTGCCGAACGGCCGACATTGGTCGACTGGAAGAAGTTGAGATAGGCCTCGACCTGGAAGACGGTGAGCGTGTTGCCGGGTCCGCCTTGGGTCATCGCGTAGATGATGTCGAACTGCTGGATACTGTCCAGCAACCGGAAGAGCGTCGCCGTCAGGATGTAGGGCGTCAGCATCGGAAGCGTGATGCGGAAGAAGACGAAGCTGCGCGGCACGCCGTCGAGTGCGGCCGCCTCGAAGGGCTGCGTCGGCAGCGAGCGCAGACCGGCCAGAAGCAGGATCATGATGAAGGGCGTATAGACCCAGATATCGACGAGCACGACGGTCAGCAGCGCGGTATCCGGCGAGGATGCCCAGCGGAAATCATGCAGGCCGATCAGGCTTGCGAGGTAGCTGAGGATACCGAAGCTCGGATTGGTCATCAGCTTCCACATCAGCGCGGCGAGCGCCGGCGCGATCATCAGCGGCAGGAGCAGCATGATCGAGATGAAGTTGTTGACCGCAGAGCGCCGCTGCAGAAGCAGCGCGATACCGAGACCGAGCAGCAGTTCCAGCGTCACGGTGAGGCCGGCATAGAGCAGCGATACCTTGAGCGTGTTCCAGAAGGCCGGATCGGTGAAGAAGTTGAGGTAGTTTTCGCCCCAGTTGAACTGGCGCGCCCAAGGCTGGCTCAGCCGGTAGCGCTGGAAGGAATAGATGACCGCCGTGAAGAACGGGATGAGGATGCCGATGCAGACGAGCAGCGCCGGCAGGCTCAGCACATAGGGAAGCATCTTCCTGCTGATCCTGAAACCGGAGGTCGGTCTGCGGAGGGTTTCTGTTGAAGCCATGTCGAGCTCCGTTCCTGAAGTCTTGAAAGAGCACGCGGCGCGCGGAAGCTCGAGCCCGCGCCAGTCCTCGGCATCTCAGGTTGTTTTCGGTACGACCTCAAACGGATCGCCACAGACCGGCCATTGCCGGCATCTCGGGATGCCCGGCACTCGCAAGCGCCGGGCATCGCTTGGGAGGCCTATCAGCCGAGACCCGCCTCTTGGAGCTGGCGGTTGATGCTTTCGACGAGCTGGTCGAGACCCTCATCGACCGGCACTTGCTTGGCGACCATCTTCTGCAGCGTCGATGCCCATTCGGTGGTGACGTCGAAGAACAGCGGCTGCGGCGTGAACTTGATGGAGGCGCCGGCGGCCGAGGCGTCGAACATTTCGACATAGCCCGGATACTTGCCGTTCAGCTTCTCGCGGAAGATCTCGTCCTTCCAGATCGACTGGCGAACCGGATCGACGAAGTCCATCTTGGTGGCGCCGAACAGCGCGTGCTCCGGACCGGAAGCCCACTGCAGGAAGTACCAGGTGGCGTCCTTGTCCTTGGAGAAGTTGGACATGGCGAGCGACCAGATCCAGATGTTCGGCGTCGAGGCGGTCGCTTCCGGGTTGGCGGCAAAGGCGGCATAGCCGAGCTTGCCGGCCATCTTGTTGTCGCCGCCGTTCATGAAGTAACCCAGGCAATCGGCGTCGAAGATCATCGCCGAGGCGCCGGCGCCAAGGTCGGTGCCCACCTGATACCAGGTGTAGGTCGACCAGTCCTTCGGGCCGCTTTCCTGGATCATCTGCACGAACTTGGCGTGGTAGGCCTTGGATTCCGCCGTGCCCATCGCTGCCGACAGCTTGCCGTCGGCCGAGACGTTCAGGTCCTTCTGGTTGAAGTTGGCATAGCCCGACAGGAAGCCCGGATGGATGGTTGCCCAGGAGCGCGAACCGCGGACGCCGATACCGTAGATGCCGCCGATGTCCTTCTGCAGCTTGGCCGCAACCGCAATCATGTCGTCGAGGTTCTTCGGCAGCTCGACGCCGGCCTTGTCGAACATCTCGCGGTTATAGGTGATGTTGTTCTGCTCGAACGCCCACGGAATGCACCACTGCTTGGCGTCTTCCGAACCGAGCGCCCCACCCGGCTGGCCGTTCCAGGCGCAGGAGTTCTTCACGCCCGCGAGGAAATCATCCCAGTTGTAGTTGGGGTTGGTCTTGGTCGGATCCTTGATCCATTCGTTGAGGTCGGCGATCCATCCGGCCGGACCATAGGTCCAGGTCATGTAGGCGCCGGTCATGAAGGCATCGTATTCGGCCGAGCCCGAAGACAGCGCCGCCGTCACCTTGTCGAAATAGACGTCTTCCGGGAACACGTCATAGGTAACGTCGATGCCGGTCAGGTCCTTGAAGGCCTGAAGGTTGGCGATCATAGCATCGGCGTAAGGGTGCTTGTTCAAAAGCAGTTTCAACTTCTTGCCGGAATGCGCCTTCCAGTCGAAATCGGCGGCGAGCGCCTGCGTCGACATCATGTTGAACAACGTGCCGGCCGTGCCGGCTGCCAGGCCTGCGGCACCCAATCCCTTGAGCATGCCGCGGCGGTCCACCTCCCCACGCAGGAATGCGCTGATGAGGTCCTTCTCCTTCTCGTACATTCGTCTTCTCCTCCGTTGCGGGTATGATTGCGACTGCCGGCTACCCCACCGGTATTCCTCCCTTTAAGACCGCGGGCAGATCCTCCCTGCCCTCATGGCCTCGAATGTCTCAGCGCCTCATGCGCCGTGGGCGGCCAGCGCCCGTGCGGTCCGCTCGTCGGTAATGAGGCCGCTCAAGTGGCCGCTTGCGAGAACGGCGCGAATGGCGGGCACCTTGATCTTGCCGCCGGCCACAGCCACCGTGCGGCGGTTCTTCAGGTCCTCACGGCCAAGCGTAAACGTGCGGTCTGAAAGCGCGGTCTCGACCGGTTTGCCGTCCGCGTCGAAGAAGTGGCCGAGCAATTCCCCCATCGCCCCGCCCTTCTGGATCTCCTCGATCTCGCTCATCTCGATCATGCCGGTCGAAACCAGCGACGCCTCGCGCTCGACCGTGCCGATGCCGACCATCAGGAGATCGGCGGTCTTGGCGAGATCGAAGACCTCACGCACGCCGCGCTGGCTGAAGAGCACGTCGCGATCCTCGACCGTGTTGGCGAAGAACGGCACCGGCATGACATAGGCCTCTGCGCCGGTCCGCTCGGCGAGCCGGTGGATCACGTCATGCGGGTTGGCCGAAAACTTGCGGGTGAGCCCGCCAAGCAGCGAGACGAAGCGGGTGTTACCGTTTGCGATCCGCGGCAGGTACTCGACGCAGGCGGCAAGCGTCCGGCCGTGGCCGACGCCGACCAGCGCGGTCTCGCCGCGCTCGATCTCGCGCTTCAGGAACTGTGCCCCGGAAATACCGAGCGCCTTCAGCGGCAGATCGTCGGAATCGAAGTCCGGCACCACCTCGCAGTAGTCGAGGCCGTAGCGCGCCGAAAGCGCCTGCTCCAGTTCGACGCATTCGGAAACTTCGCCGTCGATATAGACCTTCACCAGCCCTTCCTGGTTGGCCTTCATGATCAGCCGGTGGGCCTTGAGCGAGGTGAGACCCAGACGCTTGGCGACCTCCGCCTGGGTCAGGCCGCCGGCATAGTGCAGCCAGGCGGCCCGCGTCGCCATGCTGGTCTCGTCGTCCCGAATACCTGCCCCACCGATGACCGTCATTGTCTCCACCCGCGTTTTGTTGCGCTGCATGATATTTTTTGCACCGCGTGATATTTTTATCCGCTGATGAAAGAAATTTCATGGCGTGAAAAAAATGTCAATAGCGCCTGACAAATGAGCGGTCATGTTTGTGAAGAGGTGGTTGAGCGGTCGCGACGGCTGCACGCGAAGGCGGCGGTCGCGGGACGCAACGAATACCCTGAGTTTTTTGGGAAGCGGGGAAGGCGACGCTCGGCAGGTAATCAACCGACCACCGGCGGCACACGGGGACCGGACTATTGACCGAGGTTTCTCAGATACAGCGACAGCAATTGCGTCTGCGAGGAGATCCCGAGCTTGCGGTAGACGTTGCGGCGATGAACCTTCACCGTGCCGGTGGAGATGCCGAGCCGGAGACCGATCGATTCCGACGAATGGCCCTGCAGCACCAGTTCAATGATCGAGGATTCCCGCTCCGTCAGATTGAGATGCTGCCAGACGCCATCGGCCGGCGGATGCGTCGCCTTGCGACGGCTGCGGCCGGTTTTGGCCAGCGCCGCATCGAACCGGCGGCCGAGATCGGCCCAATGATGGCGCACCAGGCCGGAGACCAGCGGCTCTACCTTTTTCAGAAGCGCGAACTCCGCAGCACTGAAAGTCCCCGTCGCCTCGCGCCGCATCAGGGAGAGAACAACGGTAATCTGCTCGTCGAGCGGTACGAAGAAGCCGACCTCTTCGGCCAGTCCCGTCTGCACGTAATAGGTGCGATAGTATTCCGAGGAGAAGAACCGATCCGGCGCGAGCTCGCGCATCCGCCAGACGCCCGGCTTGCCCTGCGACGCCGCGTGATAGAACGGATCGAGCAGATAGGGCCCCGCCTGATAGAGGCTGACGAAGAGCACATGATCCTTGGCATTGAAGGTGCTGTAGAGATCGATCGGCCGTTCCTTGCCGCGATAGGCAAAGACGACCACGTAGTCGAAGGTCATCAGCTTTGACATCAACCGTCGATAGGTGGAACCGACGGTTTCGTCCTCCATCGCCGTGCCCGCCACCAGCGGCGCCATGACCTGAAAAAGTCCTTCGAGATCGACGCTCAAACCGCCCTCCCGGCCGATGTTTCTTGCTCCGGGGTATACTCCTCACACAGAGCAATCCGCGTTGAAATACCTCTCTCGGGGTATATACCGGCAGGGCACGTGGTGACTAGGCTGCGTGTCAATGACGGTGGAGCGCCAGGGCGGGAGATTCCTGGCGACATCCGATAACGACCGCAGGGAACAGACGTGACATCCGCTTCGACGAACGACATCGAGTTCCGTTCGGTCGCCAAACGTTATGGCGCCGTGACGGCCGTTTCCGACATCAATCTCGAGGTGCCGCGCGGCGCCTTCATGGCGCTGCTTGGGCCCTCCGGCTGCGGCAAGACCACGTGCCTGCGCATGATCGGCGGCTTCGAGCAGCCGAGCGAAGGCACGGTCTTCATCAGCGGCGAGCCGATGAATGGCGTTGCCGCCTATCGTCGCCCGGTCAATATGGTGTTCCAGCACTATGCGCTGTTCCCCCATCTCGACGTCGAGCAGAACGTCTCCTACGGACTGAAGCAGATGCGGCCGCGCATCGCCGGCGCCGAGATTTCGCGCCGCGCCCAGGAGGCGCTGGAGATGGTGCGGCTCGGCGGCTTCGGCAAACGCCGTATCCACGAAATGTCCGGCGGCCAGCAGCAGCGCGTGGCGCTCGCCCGCGCCATCGTCAACAAGCCGAAGGTGCTGCTGCTCGACGAGCCCCTCGCCGCCCTCGACAAGAAGCTGCGCACCGCCATGCAGATCGAACTGCAGACGCTGCAGCGCGAACTCGGCATTACCTTCGTGCTCGTCACCCACGACCAGGAGGAAGCGTTGTCGATGAGCGATTTCGTCTGCGTCATGAATGCCGGCCGCATCGTCCAGGTCGGCCCGCCGCAGGAAATCTACGACCGGCCCGCAAGCCTCTTCGTCGCCGATTTCGTCGGCAAGACCAACCGCATTTCGGCGACCGTCGACGGCAACGCCTCGATCGAGCTTGCCAACGGCACCCGCTTTGCCGCCCCCGCAATCAACGGCACAAGGGGCGCTGCCATGGTGGCGCTCCGGCCCGAGGCGATCCGCCTGACGCGCAACGGTGCCGTCAGCACGTCGGCGTTGGCGGGCACGGTCACGCACCGGATCTTCTTGGGGTCGGCGGTCGAATACTCGGTCGCGGTCGATGGTCTCGGCGATTTCCTGGTCACGGCCGACCGTCGCACGCTCGGCGACAGCGAGCTCGTCGAACCCGGCGAAAAGGTCGGCCTCGCCTTCGACCCGAACGCACTGCACGTCTTTCCAGCCTGAAATCTCCCGGCCTCACCAAGCCGGTTCTACCACCTCGCATGAACGTCAAACGATAAAGGGAACAGCGTCATGAGCAAATGGTACAGAGAAAATGCCCCGATCACCGCCGATCAGCTCGCCGACGAACTGATGCGCCTGAAGCGCGGCTCGGTCACCCGCCGTCACTTCCTCGGCGTCACCGGTCTCGGTCTTGCAACCGCCGTGCTTGCGCGCCAGCCGGGCCTCTTCAATTCCACCGCCTTTGCCGGCGATCTCGGCACGCAGATGTCGATCGCCACCTGGCCGAACTACCACGACCCGGCGACCTTCGAAGCCTTCCAGGCGGCGACCGGCGTTGCCGTCGAGGTCAACGTCTTCGGCTCCAACGAGGAGATGCTGGCCAAGCTCCAGGCCGGCGGCACCGGCTGGGACCTCTTCGTTCCCACCAATTACACGATCTCGACCTATGTGAAGCTTGGCCTCATCGACGAACTCGATCTCTCGAAGGTTCCGAACTACGACGCCTCCACCGAGACGGCTCGCTTCACCAAGGAAGGGACCGTCGACGGCAAGACCTATGCCGTGCCGAAGAACTGGGGCACGACCGGCATTGCGGTCAATTCGAGCAAGATCAAGAAGCCGGTGACCAGCTGGAAGGAATTCTTCGAGATCGCCATGACCGACGGCGACGGCCGCGCCATGGTGCACGACTACCAGCTCACCACCATCGGCAACGCGCTGGTGTCTCTCGGCTACTCCTTCAACTCGATCAAGCCGGATGAACTCGCCAAGGCCGAGGAACTCTTGATCAAGGTGAAGCCGCATCTCTACGCCATCAACAGCGACTACCAGCCGTCGATGCGCGCGACCGATGCCTGGATGACCATGTGCTGGACCAATGACGGCGCCCAGCTCAACCGCGACATGCCGGAAATCCTGTTCACGCTCGGCAAGGACGGCGGCGAGATCTGGTCGGACTTCTACGCGATCCCGAAGAGTGCGGCCAACAAAGCGGCCGGCTATGCGCTGCTCAACTACCTGATGGCACCGGAAAACGCCATGAAGGAGCACATCGCCAACGGCGCACCGACCACCGACAGCCGCGTCCTGAAGCTGCTGCCGGCCGACGTGACCGGCAACAAGATCGTCTATCCGGACGAGGCATCGCTGACGCCACTCGAATTCGGCGCCGCCGTAACGCTCACCGACCCCGGCCGCGCCGAACTGATGGCACGTTTCAAGTCGGCCTGATCGGACCGGTTCGAACACTGATTAGCCGCCCCTCTTCCGCCTGCCGGCATCTTCTCCCCGTTCTGACGGGGAGAAGGGACAAGCCGAGAGCTCCCTGCCCTCGCTTCTGTCGGAACAGAGGGACCGGGCGGGCGCCACAGGTCCCCTTCGCCCCGCAAGCGGGGAGAAGGTGGCCGGCAGGCCGGATGAGGGGCAGCCTCTCACCCCGCTCAAGACGGCCCGGATTACATCGAACACAACGGACCAAACCTTATGACCGCGGCAACGAACACGAAGAGAAACCTGGTGACGGCGGCGCTGGTGGCGCCGGCCGCCGCCTGGCTGATGATCTTCCTCGTGCTGCCCTTCATCGCCATGCTGGTCTTCGCCTTCGGCGAGCGCGCACCGGAAGGCGGCTACCAGGCAGCCTTCACCTTTGCGCAATTCGCCAATCTGCCGACGCGGGCAGCGGCCTTCTGGAATACGCTGATCCTCGCGCCGATCGGCGCGCTCGCCTGCCTGCTGATTGCCTATCCGGTCGCCTATTACCTCGCGGTCAAGGCGAACCCGCGCTACCGGCTGATCCTCGTGTCGCTCGTCGTCGTGCCCTTCTGGACAAGCCTGCTCGTGCGCACCTATGCCTGGATGTACATCCTCGGCTCGCGCGGCATTCCGAACCTCTTGTCGATGATCGGCATCGAGGATGTCAGGATGCTGAACACGCCGGGCGCGGTCCTGCTCGGCATCGTCTACGGCTATCTGCCGTTGATGATCATGCCGATCTATGTGAGCCTTGAAAAACTCGACCGCCGCCTGCTCGAGGCCTCCGCCGATCTAGGCGGAAGGCCGGTATCGACCTTCTTCGGCGTAACCCTGCCGCTCTCCTTGCCCGGTGTCATGACCGGCGTCGCGCTGGTGACGATCCTGCTGCTCGGCGAATATCTGATCCCGCAGCTGCTCGGCGGCGGCAAGGTCTTCTTCATCGGCAATGCGCTGGTCGATCTATTCCTGCAGTCGCGCAACTGGCCCTTCGGCTCGGCGATTGCCGTCACGCTGGTCGCCGTCGTCGTGGTGATCCTGATGGTGGCGATGCGCATCGCCTTCCGCGTTGCCGGCACAAGACAGGTGGATCTCGTCTGATGCGCGCCTTCATCTCCTCCGTCTATCTCTTCCTCTATGCGCCGATCGCGCTCGTCGTGCTGTTCTCCTTCAATGCGGGGCGCAATGCCAGCGAGTTCACCGGGTTTTCGACCGCCTGGTACGGCAAGGCGCTAGGCAACACCTTCCTGGTCTCGGCCCTCCAGAACAGCCTGATGATCGCCTTTACCAGCGCCACGCTTGCCGCGATCTTCGGCACCATGGCAGCCCTTGGCATGGAGCGGCTGGCGCCGCGCAACCGGGCGATCTTCGATGCGCTCTTTGCCGCCGCCATCGTCGTTCCCGGCGTCGTCATCGGCATCGCGACGCTGGTTGCCCTCGTCGCCGTCTTCTCCTTCGTCAATCCGGCGCTGGCAACGATCTGGCCCGGCGACCAGCCGCCGCAGCTCGGCCTTGGCTACGGCTCGATCATCGCCGCCCACGGCCTGTTTTCCATGGCGCTGGTGACGATGATCGTGAAGGCCCGCATCGCCAGCCTTGGCCGCGATATCGTCGAGGCATCTGGTGATCTCTACGCGACGCCGCTCACCACCTTCCGGCTGATCGTGCTGCCGCAGATCCTGCCCTCGATTCTTGCCGGCTTCCTGCTCGCCTTCACCTTCTCCTTCGACGATTTCATCATCGCCTTCTTCGTCGCAGGCTCGAAGACTACGCTGCCGATCTACGTCTTCGCCTCGATCCGCCGCGGCGTGACGCCGGAGATCAACGCGATCGCGACGCTGGTGCTCGTCGCCTCGCTGCTTCTGATCCTGACCGCCCGCGTCCTGATGCGGGAAAAGAAAACGAAATCCGGGGAGTGAAACCATGATCCTGAAAAACCGGGTCGCGATCGTGACCGGAGCGGGCTCCGGGATCGGTCAGGCGGGTGCAGCCATCATGGCGCGCGAAGGCGCCCATGTCGTCGTCGTCGACCGCAGCCTTGCGGCAGCGGTGACCGCCGTGGAAGAGATCGCCGCCAAGGGCGGCAGCGCCGAGGCGCTCGCAATCGACGTCACCGACGACGCGGCCCTTTCCGACGGCATTGCCGATATCGTCTATCGCCACGGCCGCATCGACATCCTGCACAACCATGCCGGCGCCCAGGTTGCGGGCGATCTGGAAGAGGTCGAGGTCGCGGGCTTCGACCGCTCCTGGAACCTCAATGTCCGCGCCCATTTCATGGCCGCACGGCTGGTCATGCCGTCGATGCGCGCCGCCGGCCGCGGCGTCATCCTCAACACCTCCTCTTCCTCAGGCGTGCTCTACGACCGCGAGATGATCGCCTATACGACGACCAAACACGCCGTCATCGCCATGACCAAACAGATGGCCGGCGACTACGCCCGCCACGGCATCCGCGTCAACGCGCTCTGCCCCGGCTGGGTCGACACCCCCTTCAACGAGCCCTTCATCGCCCAGATGGGCGGCCGCGGCGCAATCGAATCCTATATCCGTGAAAAGGTGCCACTCGGGCGCTGGGCCAGCGTCGATGAGATCGCCGAATCGATCCTCTTCCTCGTCTCCGACCGCTCCTCCTACATGACCGGCCAGATCCTCGTGGTGGATGGCGGCGAGACGGTGGTGTGATGGGCGCGCACTGAGGTCGTTTCCTCCCCTCCCTATTCCTATGGTGCCCGGAGCATAGCCTCTTCATCCCTCGTTCCTGTGCTTGTCACAGGAATGAGGCAGGCGAATGCGAAGCCCTGTCACGCCTTCGGAACGATACCCCGACACGCCCAAGCGACCGCCGCAAAGGATCGCGGCCCGTCCGGCTGGCCGGCTTCGTAGGCAGCGCGAATGGCCGCGTCGACCTTCGCCCGCTGGTCCGCGTCGAGCCCGGCGACGTATTTGCCGAGCGGTCCCTCGCCCGCGGCGATCGGCTCCCAGAAATCGGCGAACGACAGATAGTCCATCCGGATCAGGAGCGAAGTCTGCCGGACGTCCGTAAGGCCATTCGCGACGAAGCTCTGCATCATCTCGCCCGGCCGCATCATCGGCTGGAAACAATAGCGGCTGCGCACCCGATCGGCGTTGCCATCGAGCACCGCCGCCGTATCGAGCACCATTCTCATCCCCGGCATGCCGCCGAGATGATCCCAGACTGCCGCGGCGACGACACCGCCCGGTCGCACGACACGGCGCATTTCGGCAACGGCCTTTCCCGCCTCCGGCACGAAATGCAGCACCAGCAGCGCCAGCGCCCGATCGAAGGAACCATCTGCAAAAGGAAGCGCGCAGGCATCGGCCTGTTGGACCTTGATCCTCGGGTCGGTATTGCCCCGCATCGTCGCCTCGACAAACACAGGCGAGAAGTCGATCGCGGTAATCTCACTGACATTGGCCGCGTGCGGCAACGCAAAGGTCAGGCTTCCGGTACCGCAGCCGACCTCCAGCACCCGTTCGCCGTCGGCAAGCCCCGCAAAGTCGATGAAAGGCGGCGCCAGCTGGCGGCTCCACCGGCCCATCAGTTGCTCGTAGCCGGCCGCACTCTGCACATTGAAGCTCGATGTCATGATCGCCTCCGGCAGCAAAGACGGCATTCTAGCGCTTGGCCCGCCGTGCACCAAGGCATTCGCGTCGAGAGGGGGCCCGGAGCGCGCCTCCTCTCCCTCATTTCTGTGCTTGTCACAGAGATGAGGGAAGCCCGTGCGGGGGCCTCCCACTCTCACGCGAAGCCTACACCTTCACGTGCCCGATGCCCTTGGCGGCGATCTCCTCGAAACTCTCGTCATAGCCGGCATCGGCATAGCGGATGACACCGAGCGAGGTGTCGTTGGTAAGCGCATGGTCCAGCCGCTCGTCCGCTTCCACCGTGCCGTCGGCAATGACCGTCACGCCGCAACTCGTCATGTAGCCGGCATAGCCGCCACCGCCGGAATGCACGACAACGAGATCGGCCATCGAGGAGCAGAGCAGCATGGCGTCGAGTAGCGGCCAGTCGGCGATCGCATCCGATCCATCCTTCATCCGCTCGGTCATGATGTTCGGATGCGCCATGGCGCCAGCATCGAGGTGGTCGCGGGAAAATGCGATCGGCCCCTTGAGCTCGCCGGATGCCACCAGTTCGTTGACGCGCCGAGCCAGGGCCGTGCGCTCGCCGTGGCCGAGCCAGGCGATGCGGGCGGGTAGGCCTTCGAAGGGGATATGCTCGCGCGCGAGCCTGATCCAGTTGGTGATGATCTTGTTGTCGGGGAACATGTCGAGCAGCAGATCGTCGATCCGGGCAATATCGCTCTCCTCGCCCGAAAGTGCCATCCAGCGGAACGGGCCGATGGCGCGAGCAAAGAGCGGGCGCAGATAGGCTTCGGTGAAGATCGGAATGTCGAAGGCATTGGCGACGCCGCCCTCGCGCGCCTGGGTGCGGATGAGGTTGCCGTTGTCGAAGACCTCAGCGCCCTTTTTCTGGAAGTCGAGCATCGCCGTGACGTGTTCGACGATCGAGGCGCGGCTTGCCGCCATCAACTGCCCCTGGCCGTCGTCGCGCAGCGATTTCACCTGGTCGGGGCTCATGCCCTTCGGCACGTATCCATAGACGAGGTCATGCGCCGAGGTCTGGTCGGTCACCACGTCGGGCACGATGCCGCGCCGAGCGATCTCCGGATAGATTTCCGCCGCATTACCGACAAGGCCGACGGAGAGCGCCCGCTTCTCCTTCACCGCCGCGTCGATCATCGCAAGTGCCACGTCAAGATTGGGGGCGATCTCCTGCAGGTAGCCGATCTCTCGCCGCTTCTTCGCCCGCTCCGCATCGATGTCGACGCAGAGGATCGCCGCACCCGCCATGCGGCCGGCGAGCGGCTGCGCCCCGCCCATGCCGCCAAGACCGGCGGTCAGCACGAAACGGCCCGCGAGATCGCCGCCGAAGCGACGCTCGGCGATGCGCATGAAGATCTCGTAGGTGCCCTGGATCACACCCTGGCTGCCGATATATTGCCAGGCGCCGGCCGTCAGCCCGCCCCAGCAGATCAGCCCTTTCCGCTGCAAGTCGTAGAAAACCTCTGCCTTCGCCCATTGGCCGACGATGTTGCAATTGGCCATGATGACCAGCGGCGCCTTGGCGTGAGTCTTGAGCAGGCCGACGGGCTTGCCCGACTGAATGATGAGCGTCTGGTCCTCGTCCATTTCGATGAGTGTCTTGACGATGGCGCGGTGCGCCGGCCAGTTGCGCGCCGCCTTGCCGAGCGCGGCATAGACGACCAGATTGTCCGGATCCTCGCCGACCGAAAGCACGTTTTCAAGCAGCCGCAGCAGCGCCTCCTGCCGCCAGCCCTTGGCGCGCAGCTCCGGCCCACCGGGGATCGGAAAACCGGGATGACGGGGATTGGCCTTGGGCATCGTCTCGTTCCTCTTTGATATCTCGGTGGGGGCAGACGCCCTCCCGTCTACGTCAGTGGGGTCGTGCCCCTCTCATCCATGGTGGCGGGAGGTCACTGCCTCCTCACGTTCGCAGGTCGCGGCCCCTCACGTTTGTGGCGACGGATGGCGACGGCCCCTCACCCTAGCCCTCTCCCCGCCTGCGGGGAGAGGGTCAGGTGAGGGGCCAACGCGAACAATTACTTGTAGCGCAACCCTCTAACACTCTCGGACAGCGCAAGCCGTCAACTCTCACTTGGGCGGCAATGTCTCGACGAACGCGATCGCGCCATCGAGCAGCCGCTTGCGCAGCGCATCGTCGCCATAGGCGTCCGCCCCTGCCCGCACCCACCCGTGCATCGCCCGCCCGTTCATCACCATCAGTTCGATACCCGGCAGATCAAGCGCCCAGCGATCATTGCCCTTGCCGAGCCGCACCAGCAGCGAACCCTCGCGCGCACCCAGAAGCAGGTTGCCATGAAGCAGATAGGCCCAGCCGCCGAACATCGCCTTTTCCGAGAGCCCGGCGCGCTCGCCGAGTTCTTCTCGGATCAGCTCTTCCAGTCCCGCATCGCGCGCCATGATCCTGCTCCCGTTACCTTCCGGAAAGGGCGTAACGAGCAAGCTCGATGCCCATCGCCTTTTCGACCGATGGATAGACCGTCGGGTCGAGCACGCTTGAAGACAGCGGGATCACCGTCTTCGGCACATGCAGCACGAAAATCTTCATGCCCACCTGAAGCTGGCCGACGCTCAAAGGTTCGCCCCCAGGCGACAGCGTGGTGATGACGTCGGGGAAGGTCGCAAGCCGCGTGCCTTCCGCAGAGTCAACCGCCATGTACTCGTTCATCACGTGCAATACCGTGGAGTCAGCGCCCCTCCCCAGCGTCCCCTTTTCCAGTGTCACGGTGCCGATGTCGAAGGCTTCCTTGGTATAGACGACGGATTTGTCGGTGATCGTGCCTTCCGAGAGGATCGCGCCGTTGGTCGTCTTGACGATGGCATCGATCACCGCGCTGCCGCCCTTCGCTTCCGCCGCGATGATCGCCTCGCCAAGCGCCAGCGCCAGCGAAATGCCCCCGAGCGCCGCATTGGCTTTCACATAGGATGCCCTGACCGGATTGCGGCAGGAGGCAATGAAGCCGCCGGACATGTCGGAGGCGGTGCGCAGGATCGGCGAGACCTTGGCGGTGGCGCCGCGCACCACCAGCTCGATGTAGCGGTTCTCCTCGCGGTTTCCCCCGACCGCCGTCTGGATCATCGGCTCGGGCGAGCCGGCAAGGCCGATCGAGCCCATGTCGCCGGTCGGATGGGCGCGGATATCACCGACGGCGTCCACTACCTTGGTGCCGAGGATCGCCGAGGGCAGCCAGCCGTTCAGCGTCGAGGACTTGCCGTTCTGGCCGATGATCAACCCCGAGAGCTTTTCGCCGAGCGCCTCCTGCAGGAGTTGCACGGCCTTGACGTAATCGACCCCGCGCATCTCCCAGGGCGTAGTCGAGGCCGGTGCGCCGATGGCGGCTGCGGTCGCCACCCAGTCCTGTGCGTCGAGTTCGTCGATCGAGACGAGCTCCGGCTTGCCGATGGACACCGCGGCATAACCGAGCATGCGGCCATGATCGGCCCAGCCGCCGCCGCCGGCCGCATAGACGGAACCGCCCTTGACCGCCGCCTCGACGTCCTTTTCCTTCAGTATCCGGCCCATCTCACACCTTCTCCTGCAATTTATTGTCGAGCCGCTTCACCGCATCGAAGAGAACGGCGGCGCCGAGCGCGATGTCGTCGTTTTCGGCCCACTCCTCCGGCGAATGCGAGCGTCCGCCGAGGCAGGGAATGAAGATCATCGCCGAACGGGTGATGCGCCCCATCCAGGCCGTGTCGTGGCCGGCGCCCGATGCCATGCGCCGATGCTTGGCGCCGATCGCATCGCAGCTGTCTTCGAGCGTCGAAAGCAGCAGCGGATCGCCCGGCGTCGGATGGTTGTCCGAGATCACATTGGCGGGCGCAATCGTCACGCCCGATGCCTCGGCGACACCCTGGCAAAGGGAGCCGAGCGTTGCCAGGAACCGCTCCATCTGCGGCCGCAGCTCGGCACGGGCATCGATCAGCAGCCGGACGCGAGACGGCACGACATTGGCTGCATTCGGCTCGATCGAAAACTCGCCGACCGTCGCGGTGAAATGCCCGTCGCCGTGAGAGAACTCCGTCGCCAGCCGCTCGATCTCCAGCACCAGCCGGGAGGCCACAACCAGCGCATCGCGCCGATGCCCCATCGGCGTCGTGCCGGCATGGTCCGCCTGTCCCTCGACGATGATCTCGATGCGGGTGATACCGGAAATGGCGGTAACGACCCCGACATCGAGCCGCCCGGTTTCGAGTACCGGCCCCTGCTCGATGTGCAGTTCCAGGAACGCCTTGATATCCGAGCGCTTTGAGCCCGAGAGCCTGGAGGGATCACCGCCCACCTCGACGATGCCTTGCCAGAGGCTCAGGTCCCCTTGCGTGCGGTTCAGCCAGCCATCCGGCAGCACACCCGCCATGCCGCGGCTGCCGACGCAGGAGACGCCGAAGATCGACACTTCCTCCGCCAGAAAGTCCACGATCTCCAGATCGTGGTCGAGCTCGATGCCGTTGTCGGAAAGCGCCCGCGCCACTTCGAGCGCCGCCGCTACCCCGGCGATGCCGTCGAAGCGCCCGCCATCCGGCACCGTGTCGGAATGGGAGCCAAGAAGGATGGTGCCGAGTGCCGACTTTTTCCCCTTGCGCCGGCCGATCAGGTTGCCGGCAGCGTCGATCCGGGTTTCGAGCCCGGCCGCACGAAAACGCCGGTCGAGAAAGGCCCGACCTTCGAGGAAAAGCGGCGTGAAGGCGCGGCGCGTATACGGCCGGTCCGGCTCGGTGATACCAGCCAAGCCGTTGACGATGCCGGCAATGCGGCTCGCATTGACGGGCAGATTGGCCGGAACCTTATGGGCGGTGTTGCTCATCTCGCCTCCTGCAGGGTCAAGGTCGGCAGCGGCCGGACGAACTGCCCGACGCCGGGCTCGGAGAGAACCTGTCGGCCATCGAAGGCGAGCTTGCCACGCAGATAGGTCGCAGCCACCCGCCAGGGCAGCTTGATGCCATTATAGGGCGACCAGCCGACGACGTTGTGACCGCTCTCGGCCGCATCATAGACATAGGGCTCCGGCGTCATGACGATGATGTCGGCATCCTTGCCGGCCTCCAGCGCGCCCTTTTTATGGTCGAGGCGGAAATGCCGTGCCGGGTTCAACGTCATCAGCTCCGCTGCCCGCGTCAGCGGGATGCCGCGTTCGAGCGCCCCTTTGACGAAGAGCGGCACCATGACTTCGAGCCCTGGCACGCCCGACGCATTCGCCAGCATGTCCGGATTGGTCTTGCGATCCTCCGACCAACTGACGTGATCGGTCGAAACCATCGTCACCGTACCGTCGGCGATGTGCCGCCAGAGCTTTTCTACCTCGGCGCGCGGCCGGATCGGCGGGTTGATCTTGGCCTTGCCGCCGAGACGGCGGACGTCGGTTTCTTCGTCGAGCGTCAGGTAGTGGATGCAGCACTCGATCGTCGCCTTGTAGCCCTGGGCGCGATAGGCGGCGGCAATCTGATAGCCGCGGCCGAGCGAGCAATGCACCACATGCGCCGGGCAGCCGGTGGCAGCGCCCGTTTCATAGATCTGGTTGGTGGCAAGCAGTTCCGTCAGCGACGGGCGCGACAGCCCATGGGCCCGGTAGTCGGTAATGCCTGCTGCCTTGACCTTCTCGATCGCCGCACGCACCGCCTCGTCATCCTCGTTGTGTACGCCGGCCGACAGCCCGGTTGGCGCGATCGCGCGGAAACAGTCTTCGAGCAATGCTGCCGGAATGCGGGGAAAACGTTTCGGATCAGTGCCAAAGGTCGAAAACTTGAAGGCAGCAACACCGCCCTCCACCATTTCGAGAATACGCGCCGGTCCCTCCTCCGGATCGATAGTGCCATAGAGCGCGAAATCGACGCGCGCCTGCGGTCCCGCATGGTCGATCTTGCGGCGCAATGCCTCGGCCGAACAAACGAGATTGCCCTCGTCATAGGGCATATCGACGATGGTGGTGACGCCGCCGGCCGCCGCCGAGCGGGTCGACCAGATGAAATCTTCCTGGTTCCTCTGCGACAGCGAATGCACCTGCGCATCGACGGCGCCCGGCAGGATCAGCGCGTTGCCGAGATCATGCCGCTCGCGCGCGGCAGGTGCAGCACCCTGCCCGACATGCACCACCTTGCCGTCGCGCACCGCCACGTGGCCGCCCTCGACGATCCTTTCGGGGAGAACAACGGTGCCTTTCAGAACGAGATCGAAGTCGGACATGCTGCTCTCCCAATCGGATTATTTGTCGAGCGCGAAGAAGTCGTCGAACTCCGGCATGGGCGCGGAAGCGACGAAGGAGCGCAGGAGATCGTGGCAGGTGAAGGCATCCTGCAGCGCCTCGATCTCCTTCGAAAGCGGCCGATCCTTCAGATAGATCGCGCTGACGGAGCGGGTCTGGTCATAGGCCCGTTTGACGATCCCTTGCGGTTGGTCGCCGACGAGGTCGATCGCCTGCGCCGACAGCATCGCCTCGATCGCCGCCAGCTGGCGCAGATCGCGCACCTGCGTTTCCATGCGCTCGACGATCAACGGCAGGAAGGTCGCCTCCTCTTCGAGACCGCCGGCCACCACGATCGACTGCGCCGAAAGCGGCACGGCGAGCGACTGCACGCGCATATAGAGTTCGACCGCAAGCTTCATCAGCGGCCCGAGCCCGGTTGCGACCTCCCCTGGCGCCACCAGATTGACCGAGAGATTGCGGCGGCCGCCATTCGCGAGAAGGATGCAGCGGTTCAGCACGTTGCGCGCCGCATGCGAAAAGGCGATCTGCGCCGCCTCGATGTAGAGCGTCGTTGTGAGCGGCAGCGAAGCGCCGGAGGAATGGACCTGCCCGCCGATGACAACAGGATTGTCGTCGGAGAGATAGGTCTGCTCCACCAGCCGGCCGGCCGCAACCAGCAGCGTATCGACCACCGCGCCGAAGACCTGGGCGGTCATGCGCAGGCTCAAGGGATCGTGGATCGCCGTCGGCACCGGCCAGTCGGAGATGCCGGACTGGCCATAGAGCCAGGAACCGACCACCGCCTCGCCGCGGGTCGAGAGCGTCGCCGCCACTCGCCAGGGATCGGCAGACGCCCCGAGCGCTTGGGACGACATGACCCCGGTGACGAGCAGCACGCGGATGGCGGAGGCTGCCTCGCGCAGCACATTGGCCGCAGCCGAAAAGGCGATGGCGTTAACGCTGAGGGCTGCCAGCGCGTCGCGCGGCTGCATCACGAAAGGCTCCAGGCCGGCTTCGGCAAGGGCCGTCTCGGCCGAGACGAGCCGTCCCTGGTAGTAGGCCTCGCCGACGCCCGTCAGCACGGAGGCGATCTGGCCCATCAGGCCGATATCGGCGCAGCCCATGGAGCCGTGGCGGCGTACCGCCGGAATGATGTCGTGTTCGGTGAGCGCCAGAAACGCCCGGATCAGATCCGGGCTGCAGCCCGTGTGGCCGCGCATGGCCGTGTTGACACGGATGGCGATCGCCATGCGCACGATCGCCGGCGCGAAGAACTCGCCGGTACCGAAGTGGTGCGCCCTGACCAGCGAGTTGTTGAATTCTGCCAGATCACCAGCGGTCCAGAGCCGGTCCTTCATGGAGCCGACGCCGGTGTTGGAGCCGTAGACCGGCAGTCCCATTGCGATGCGGTCGGCGATCACCTTGTGGGCGGCAGCAACGCGCTCCATGCCGCTATCATCCGCCACTGGTCGGCCCCTTCCCGCGCCGATCTCCTGGAGCGTCGCGAAATCGAGCGGTTTCCCGCAGAGAACGATGGTTTTGACCTGTTGCAGCATGCCGATACGAACCTTTCCGCGTGGCGCGCCTCGCCATCGAGACTGCACGCGGATGCCTGGATTTTCACGCAACCGCCGCTCGTAAACGCCCGGATGCCTGCTGCATGCTATGCGCTTATCGCCCGCACGTGCTATATCCCAAATCTGGAACGGGCGATGCCAGATATCGAACATACCTTGGGCGCACGCGGCCTGTCGTGATCGATTCTAAAATTAATGCGGAATGCGGGTGAAAACCACGCACACTGTTCCCACCCCGCTCCGAAAGGACCGTTGAATGGATTTGGCAACGATCGTGATTGTCGATGCGGTGCTCCGCGAGGGCGGCATCCGCGCCGCTGCCGCCGTTTGCGGGCGGGCACCGTCAAGCGTCAGCGCCGCGGTCAAGCGCTTCGAGCAGGCCGTCTCGATGCCGCTCTTCCGGCGGGAGGGAACCGTTGTCGTGCTGACATTGGAAGCCCGTGCCCGCACATCCGATATCCGCGAGGCAACTGCGAAGATCGCCGCGATCCTGGAGGCGGCAGGAAAGGAGCCCGCCGCCCCTGTTCCGCCGATCGGCCTCGTCGCGCTTGACCGTTTCGTTCGGATCGCCCGCACCGGCAGCATCCGCGCCACCGCAAAGGCGCTCGCATTGGGCCAACCGCAGCTGACGCGGCAGACCGCGGATCTCGAGCGCCATTTGAGCATCAGACTGTTCGAGCGCTCGCATGGCGGCATCCTCTGCACGGCAACCGCGGAGCGGATTATCCCGCTTGCCGAAACGTTGCTCGACATCTGGGCACGGCTGACCCACGCCTCTGCCGACCGCTTTCGCCGCGACGTCGCCACCTGGCGGCTCGGCGCCGTCATGCCGCTGGGTCCGGAAAGCGAGATCGCCCGCATGCTCGCGAGCCTGACGGCCAACTGGCACCGCACGCGCCCGCGTCAACCGCTGTTCATCTCCAGCACCACCGCCGACGACCTGCTGGCCGGGCTCCGCAGCCGCCGCTTCGATGCCGCCTTGCTCGACGTCGCCGAGATCCCCGCGGATTGCGATGGCCGGCTGGTCTCGCAAACGCCACTGGTGCTGGCCGGCCCGGCCGCCGCCCTTTCGGAACTCGGCGCCAACCTGCCGCGGCTGCTCGCCACCTGCCCGATCGCCGTGCCGAGCGTCAGGAGCGGCCTGCGCCGCGAGGCCGCCCGCTTCCTGGATGATACGCTCAGTGAAGCCGAACGGCGGCGCATCACCCTCGTCGAGGTCGATTCCATCCCCGTGATCATCAACCTCGTTCGCCAGCACGGCTATCTCTCGGTGTTGCCGGAATCCTCACTCGCCCGCGTGCACCTCCCACCGGCGATGATCCGTCTCGGCCCGGCCTATCGGCAGTCGCTGACGCTCGTCTGGCCACGCGGAACGCTTGCCGGCGAGATCGGCGAGCTGATGGTTGCGATGATGAAGATGAGCGCCGAGACCAGGCCGGCATCGGATTCAATTCCTGATCATCCCCCGACAAGCGCCTGAAACGACTCTGACTTTCCCGCTTGAATCAGCACTTGAAGAGGCGCTCAGCTTTTCAGCTTCAGACGTCTGCGCGTCTCGCTCGGGCTTTCGCGGTAATGCGCCCGGTAGCTTCGCGAGAAGGAAGACGACGAGTTGAAGCCCGAGATCGCGGCGATGTCTGCAAATTCCAGCCGTGTCTCGATCACCTTGCGCCGCGCCGCATTGAGGCGCAGCGCCAGATAATGCTCATGCGGGGCAACGCCCATTGTGTCGCGAAAAAGATCCTGCAGGTGGCGGGTACTGACGCCGATGCGGCGGGCGAGCCTTGCGAGCGTTAGCGGCGCCTCCACCGTCTCCTCCATCAGCTTGACGGCAGCACCCACGCGCGGATCGAGGATGCGCATGTTGCCGATCGCGGGCATCTGCAGGAGATCGCCGCGGGTGCGCTCCTGTTCGTAGATGAAGAGCCGCGAGACTTCGAGCGCCAGCGAATAGCCATGCGCCCGGCGGATCAGCTCCAGCATCAGGTCGAGCGTCGGCAGCGAGCCGCCAGTCGTAATGCGCTTGCCGTCGATGACGAAGCGCTCGCGCACCATCGTCACCTGCGGATAGCTGGTGGTGAAATCCTCGAAGTCCTCCCAGTGCGTGGTCGCCTTGAAATTGTCGAGCAGGCTGGTCTCGGCAAGCAGCCAGGAACCGGATTCGATGCCGGCCATCAGGTCGCGGTGCCGGGCGGTCTGCGAGAGCAGCATCTTCAGCTGCGAGGTGGCGCTGCGCTGCCAGTTGTAGCTTGAGAGGATGAAGAGCGGCGACGTCTCGCGCTGCGGACGGAAGATGCCGGAGACCGGAATGGGAATGCCACTCTTCGTTTCGATCGGCGCGCCGTCGGGGCTGTAGATCGTCCAGTCGTAGAGCGGTCGCCCGGCAATGCGGTTGGCCGCGCGCATCGGCTCGATGACGGAGGCAACCAGGATCAGATTGGTCTCCGGCAGCACCAGGATATCGACATGCTGCACCTGCGAAACGTCCTGATCCATGCCCAAACTTCTCCGCGTTGTCACCGATAATGTATAGGATGGATCCGATAATGAAAAGCAGAACGACCCTTCTTGGCTCGTAATGGGGTCAATAAAAGGGAGACAGCAATGCCGCTCAGCATGAACCGCGAGGTATTCGTCACCTGTGCCGTCACCGGCTCGGGAGACACCGTTTCAAAGTCCAGCCATGTTCCGATCACTCCGAAACAGATCGCCGAAGCGGCGGTCGAGGCGGCCAAGGCCGGCGCTGCCGTGGTCCACTGCCACGTCCGCGATCCGGAGACCGGAGCCCCTGCCCGCAGGCTCGATCTCTACAAGGAAGTAACCGACCGTATCCGCTCTGCCGATGTCGACATGGTGCTGAACCTGACCGCCGGCATGGGCGGCGACCTCATCTTCGGCAACGTCGAAAGTCCGCTCCCGCTCAACGAGAAAGGCACCGACATGGCCGGCGCCACCGAGCGTGTCGCGCATGTGGCCGAATGCCTGCCGGAAATCTGCACGCTCGACTGCGGCACCATGAACTTCTCGCTTGGCGATTATGTCATGACCAACACGCCGTCGATGCTGCGCGAAATGGCCCGCCAGATGACCGCGCTCGGCGTCCGTCCCGAAATCGAGGCTTTCGACACCGGCCATCTCTGGTTTGCCAAGCAGCTCGTCGAGGAAGGCCTGATCGAGGATCCGGTCCTGATCCAGCTCTGCATGGGCATCCCGTGGGGCGCGCCTGACGACCTCAACACCTTCATGGCCATGGTCAACAACGTGCCTGCCAACTGGACCTTCTCGGCCTTTTCCATCGGTCGCAATGCGCTTGCCTATCCGGCGGCAGCGGTCCTTGCCGGCGGCAACGTTCGCGTCGGCCTTGAGGACAACCTCTATATCGGCAAGGGCCAGCTCGCGACCAACGGCCAGCTCGTCGAAAAGGCCGTCGGCGTCATCGAGGGCATGGGCGCCAAGATCATAGGGCCGAAGGAGGTCCGCGAGAAACTGAAGCTGACGAAGCGCTGAGCAGGGACAGAACAATCATGAGCTTTATCACCAAAGCAGCTTGTGTCGGCGGCGGCGTCATCGGTGGCGCCTGGGTGGCGCGTTTCGCGCTTGCCGGCATCGACGTGAAGATCTTCGATCCGCATCCGGAAGCCGAGCGCATCATCGGCGAAGTCATGGCCAATGCCGAGCGCGCCTATGCGATGCTGACGATGGCGCCGCTGCCGCCGAAGGGCAAACTGACCTTCTGCAAGAGCATTGAGGAAGCCGTACAGGACGCTGATTGGATTCAGGAAAGCGTGCCGGAACGGCTGGAGCTGAAGCGCGGCGTCATCACCAAGATCGATGCGGCGGCGCGCCCCGATGCGCTGATCGGCTCCTCCACCTCGGGCCTGCTGCCCTCCGATCTCCAGGCCGAGATGCACCACCCGGAACGCATGTTCGTGGCGCATCCCTATAACCCCGTCTACCTGCTGCCGCTCGTCGAGCTCGTCGGCGGCAAGAAGACGACCAAGGCGACGATCGAACGCGCCATGCAGGGCGTCGAGCAGATCGGCATGAAGGGCGTTGTCATCGCCAAGGAGATCGAGGCTTTCGTCGGCGACCGCCTGCTCGAAGCGCTCTGGCGCGAGGCTCTGTGGCTGATCCAGGACGACATCTGCGATACCGAAACGCTCGACAACGTCATGCGTTACTCCTTCGGCATGCGCTGGGCGCAGATGGGCCTGTTCGAGACCTATCGTATCGCCGGCGGCGAGGCCGGCATGCGCCACTTCCTCGCCCAGTTCGGCCCCTGCCTGAAATGGCCCTGGACGAAGTTCACCGACGTCGTCGACCTCGACGATGCACTGGTCGAAAAGATCGGCGCCCAGTCGGACGCGCAGGCCGCCGGCCGCTCGATCCGCGAGCTCGAACGCATCCGCGACGAAAACCTCGTCGGCATCATGCATGCGCTGAAATCCGGCAACGGCGGCGAAGGCTGGGGGGCCGGCAAGCTGCTCGCCGACTTCGAGGCCAAGCTCTGGGCAAACGCCAAGAAGCCGGAAGCCGATCTCGGCGACGTCAAGCCGCTGCACATCCTCGACACCAAGGTCAGTGCTGCCTGGGTCGATTACAACGGCCACATGACCGAGCACCGCTATCTGCAGGTCTTCGGCGACACCTCCGACGGCGTGCTGCGCCTGATCGGCGTCGACCTCGAATATGTCCGCGACGGTCACAGCTACTACACGGTCGAGACCCACATCCGGAACCTTGGCGAAGCCAAGCTCGGCGAGGCGCTCTATTCGACCTGCCAGATCCTGTCATCGGACGAAAAGCGCCTGCACATCTTCTCGACGATCTACAACGCCGCGACCAACGAGGCCGTCGCCACTGCCGAGCAGATGATGCTGCATGTCGACAGCAAGGCCGGCAAGTCGGTCGCCGCGCCTGAGAAGGTGCTGAGCAAGCTCCGCGCGATCACCGAAGCCCATGCAAAGCTGCCGACGCCAGAAGGCGCTGGCCGCTTCGTCGGCCAGAAGCGCGCCTGACCGCAACAATAGCAGGCCAGCGACAACAGGCAGCTTCGCCCTTCGGCGGAGCCGCAAACCGCAGCTGAAGGACGCTTGAGGAGGCGGCCATCGTTTGCGGCACCGCCGTCAGCGGCGCGAAAACGAGGGGAACAACACAATGAATTTCGCACTGACCGAAGAACAGCAGATGATCGTCGATACGGTCAGGAGCTTCGTCGAAACGGAAATCTATCCGCACGAGGACGAGGTCGAGCGCACCGGCGTGGTGCCGCGCGAGCTCGGCCAGGAAATCGCCCGCAAATGCAAGGAGATCGGCTTCTTCGGCTGCAACTTCCCGGAGGAAGTCGGCGGCGCCGGCCTCGACCACACTTCATTCACGCTGGTCGAGCGCGAGCTCGGCCGTGGCTCCATGGGCCTGACGGTATTCTTCGGCCGCCCCTCGGGCATCCTGATGGCCTGCAACGCCGAGCAGCGCGAGAAATATCTGCTGCCGGCCGTCAAAGGTGACAAGTTCGATGCGCTGGCGATGACCGAGCCGGATGCCGGCTCCGACGTGCGCGGCATGAAGTGCTTTGCCCGCAAGGACGGCGACGACTGGATCGTCAACGGCACCAAGCATTTCATCAGCCATGCCGACATTGCCGATTTCGTCATCGTCTTCATCGCGACCGGCGAAGAGGATACGCCGCGCGGCCCGAAGAAAAAAATCACCTGTTTCCTCGTCGACCGCGGCACGCCCGGCTTCGAGATCCGCAAGGGCTATAGCTCCGTCTCGCACCGCGGCTACAACAACTGCATCCTGACGTTCGACGATTGCCGCCTGCCCTCTGCCCAGATCCTCGGCGAAGTGCACAAGGGTTTCGACGTCGCCAACGACTGGCTTTTCGCTACGCGCCTGACAGTGGCGGCGACCTCGGTCGGCCGCGCCCGTCGCGCCTTCGACTACGCGCTGAATTACGCCGCCGAGCGCAAGCAGTTCGGCAAGCCGATCGGCGCCAACCAGGGCGTCTCCTTCAAGCTCGCCGACATGATCACCGAGATCGACGCCGCCGACCTCCTGACGCTGTCGGCCGCCTGGCGGCTCGACAACGGCCTGCCGTCGAACCGCGAGATCGCGTCGGCCAAGGTCTATGCCACAGAAATGCTTGCCCGTGTCACCGACGAGGCGATCCAGATCTTCGGCGGCATGGGCCTGATGGACGACCTGCCGCTCGCCCGCTTCTGGCGCGACGCTCGCGTCGAGCGCATCTGGGACGGCACGTCCGAAATCCAGCGCCACATCATCAGCCGCGACCTGCTGCGGCCGCTGGGGGCGTGACGGGATGGCCACTCCCCGCTCCCTCGACCGCCTCATCCGCCCGCGCACCATCGCCGTCTTCGGCGGCAAGGAGGCCCGGCGCGTCATCGAACAATGCGACAAGATGGGTTTTACCGGCGAGATCTGGCCGGTGCACCCGCGTGAGGCCGAGATCCTCGGCCGCAAGTGCTACCGCTCGGTGACGGAACTGCCGGGCGCACCGGATGCCTCCTTCGTCGGCGTCAACCGTCAGCTGACGATCGATATCATCCGCGATCTCGCGGCCCGCGGCTCGGGGGGCGCCGTCTGCTACGCCTCGGGTTTCCGCGAGGCGGCAAGCGAGCTCGACGACGGCAACGACATGCAGGAGGCGCTGGTCGCTGCTGCCGGCGACATGCCGATCGTCGGGCCCAATTGCTACGGCTTCATCAACATGCTGGACGGCGCCCTGCTCTGGCCGGACCAGCACGGCATGCAACGCGTCGAAAAGGGCGTCGCCATCCTGACGCAGTCCTCCAACATCGCCTGCAACATCTCGATGCAGACGCGCGGCCTGCCGCTCGCCTATATCATGACCGCCGGCAACCAGGCGCAGACGGGCTTGTCCGATATCGCCTGCGCCGTGCTCGAAGATCCGCGCGTCACCGCCGTGGGCCTGCATATCGAAGGCTTCGACAGTATGGCAGCGCTGGAGCGACTGGCGACCCGCGCCCGTGAACTCGGCAAATCGGTCGTGACGCTGAAGATCGGCAAGTCGGAGGCGGCACAGCTTGCGACCGTGTCGCACACCGCCTCGCTCGCCGGCAACGACCGCGTCTCCTCGGCACTTCTTGCCCGCCTCGGCATCGGGCGCGTCGATACGCTGCCGGCGCTTCTGGAAACGCTGAAGCTCCTGCATGTGGCAGGCCCGCTTGCCAGCCGAGACATCTCCTCGATGAGCTGCTCCGGTGGCGAGGCCTCGCTGATGGCCGACGCCGGCGAACGTTACCGGGTGAACTACCGACCCTTGCGCGACGAGCAGAAGAAGCCGCTCAAGGACGCGCTCGGCGAGATGGTGACGATCGCCAACCCGCTCGACTACCACACCTTCGTCTGGGGCAACCGCGAGAAGCAGACGACCGCCTTTACCGCCATGATGAAGGGCGGCTACGCGATCAATCTGCTCGTGCTCGACTTCCCCCGTCTCGACCGCTGCGACCCGGCCGACTGGGAAACAACCTGCCACGCGGTGATCGACGCGGCGAGAGCGGCCGGCGCCCGCGCCGGCATCGTCGCCAGCCTCGGCGAGAACATGCCGGAAGCGACCGCCCTCTTTCTGATGAAGGCCGGCATCGTGCCCTTCTTCGGCATCGAGGAGGCGCTGGCGGCGATCGAGACCGCTGCTGACATCGGCGCTGCCTGGGCAAAGCCCGCCCCGCCTCGCCTGCTCGACGGCATTGGGGTCGATGATGGTGAAGCCGTCACCCTCAGCGAACATGAGGCAAAGGTGGAGCTTGCTGCCGCCGGCCTCACCGTGCCGAAGGGCAAGACCGCGGCAAGCGCTGAAGAGGCAGCCAACGCCGCCGAGGCACTCGGTTTCCCCGTCGTGCTCAAGGGCCTCGGCGTCGCCCACAAGACCGAGGCGGGTGCTGTGAAGCTCAATCTCGCGAGCCGCGATGAGGTCTTTATCGCGGCAAAGGCCATGGCCGGGGTCGCCTCCGGCTACCTCGTCGAAAAGATGGTGGGCAAGCCCGTCGCCGAGCTGATCATCGGCGCCATGCGTGACCCCGTCGCTGGTCCTGTCCTGACCATCGGTGCCGGCGGTATCCTTGTGGAACTGCTCGATGATTCCGCCATCCTGACGCTGCCGACGACACCCGAAGCGATCCGCGAGGCGATCGGCGGGCTGAAGATCCGCAAGCTGCTCGACGGCTATCGCGGCGCGCCTGCCGCTGATTTTGCCGCTTTGACCGACGCTGTCGCCGCAGCGGCATCCTATGTCGTTGCAAACGCTTCGAAACTCGAAGAACTCGATATCAATCCATTGATGGTGTTGCCGAACGGCCAGGGTGCCGTTGCCGCCGACGCTCTCATTCGCCGGAGGAACTGACCCTCATGACCGGACCGATCCTCACGCGCCGCGAAGGCGGCATCCTCGAAGTCACGATCGACCGGCCGAAGGCCAATGCCATCGACCTGAAAACCAGCCGTGTCATGGGCGAGATCTTCCGCGACTTCCGCGACGACGATACGCTCAGGGTTGCGATCATCACCGGCGCGGGCGAAAAATTCTTCTGTCCGGGATGGGACCTGAAGGCGGCGGCTGATGGCGACGCGGTCGATGGCGACTATGGCGTCGGCGGCTTCGGTGGCATGCAGGAGTTGCGCGACCTCAACAAGCCGATCATAGCAGCCGTCAACGGCATCTGCTGCGGCGGCGGCCTCGAGATCGCGCTTTCGACCGACCTGATCCTGGCGGCAGAACACGCCACCTTCGCGCTCCCCGAGATCCGCTCCGGCACGGTCGCCGACGCCGCCTCGATCAAGCTGCCGAAGCGCATCCCCTATCACATCGCCATGGACATGCTGCTCACCGGCCGCTGGCTCGACGTGGCGGAAGCCCACCGCTGGGGCTTCGTCAACGAAATCCTGCCGGCGAGCAGATTGATGGAGCGGGCCTGGGAGCTTGCTCGCCTGCTCGAAAGCGGCCCGCCGCTCGTCTATGCCGCGATCAAGGAAGTGGTGCGCGCCGCCGAGGGCGAGGCCTTCCAGACGACCATGAACAAGATCACCCAACGCCAGTTCAAGACCGTCGACATTCTCTATTCGAGCGAAGACCAGCTGGAGGGCGCGCGCGCCTTCGCCGAGAAGCGCGACCCCGTCTGGAAGGGTCGCTAAAGCGGGAGCGAAATGAGGAAAAATGTGGGCGGTTTTCCGCCCGCAGCCCGCCCCGGTCAGACGCCGCCAGGCTTGGCGGCGCAGGGAACAGAGCCGGGCGACCGGCATGATGACGTGACGAGACGCGCGAGGCAAACCTGCGCGCCATCAAACACGCACCCATAAGCCAAGCTTATGGAAATAAATTGTAATTTAGGGCGTTACAAGAAGAGTTCCAGCGATTACGTTTATCGATCTGAGCGAAAGACGCCCCCGGCTGGGGAAGGAGAACAGGCACTCGAACCAACAACAAGCGGCCGATCCGGGCCGATCCGAAGCCATCTGATACAATGGCTGTGCGCAGCAATCTCTACCAACCACAACGAACGGCGAATGCCGACAACAGAAGGGAACAGGGGAATGAGCGATTACAAGGATTACCTCACACGACAGGTCATGCTCGGCAAGATGAACCGCCGCGAGTTTCTCGGCCGCGCAGCCGCTGCCGGCATTCTCGGCTCGACGGCAGGCACGCTGTTTGCCACCAGTGCAGCAGCACAAGAGCCGAAGCGCGGCGGTCACCTGAAGCTCGGTCTCGAAGGGGCGGCTGCAACCGATTCGAAGGATCCGGCCAAGGCGCTTTCGCAGTTCATGTTCGTCGTCGGCCGCAACTGGGGCGACATGCTTGTCGAAAGCCACCCGACGACCGGCGCGCCGGTGCCGGCGCTTGCCGAATCCTGGGAACCGTCGGCAGACGCCTCCACCTGGACCTTCGCCATCCGCAAGGGCGTGAAGTTCCATGACGGCAAGGAACTGACCCTCGACGACGTCATCAAGACTCTGCAGCGCCACACCGACGAAAAGTCGGAATCCGGCGCGCTCGGCGTGATGAAGTCAATCAAGGAAATCAAGGCCGATGGCGACAAGCTGGTGCTGGTGCTGACGGAAGGCAATGCCGACCTGCCGCTGCTGCTGTCCGACTACCACCTTATCATTCAGCCGAATGGCGGCATCGACAAACCGGACGCCATGATCGGCACCGGGCCCTTCAAGGTGACGAGTTTCGAGGCGGGCGTTCGCGCCACCTTCGAGAAGAATGCCGACGACTGGCGCACCGACCGCGGCTACGTGGATTCGGTCGAGCTGATCGCCATGAACGATGCGACGGCCCGCATCGCAGCACTGTCCTCCGGCCAGGTGCATTTCATCAACCGTGTCGACCCGAAGACGGTCAACCTTCTGAAGAAGGCCCCGACGGTCGAGATCCTGAACACCTCCGGCCGCGGCCACTACGTGTTCATCATGCATTGCAACACCGCACCCTTCGACAACAACGACCTGCGCATGGCGCTGAAGTATTCGATGGACCGCGAAACCATGGTCCAGCGCATCCTTGGCGGCTACGGCAAGGTCGGCAACGACTTCCCGATCAACGACACCTATGCCCTCTTCCCCGAAGGCATCGAGCAGCGCGCCTATGATCCGGACAAGGCGGCCTTCCACTACAAGAAGTCCGGCCACAGCGGTCCGGTACTGCTGCGCACCTCCGACGTCGCCTTCCCGGGCGCGGTCGATGCGGCCGTGCTCTACCAGGAAAGCGCCAAGAAGGCGGGCATCGAGATCGAGGTCAAGCGCGAGCCGGGCGACGGCTACTGGACGAACGTCTGGAACGTGCAGCCCTTCTCCACCTCCTACTGGGGCGGCCGTCCGACCCAGGACCAGATGTACTCCACCGCCTACCTGTCGACCGCCGACTGGAACGACACCCGCTTCAAGCGTCCGGATTTCGACAAGATCCTGCTGGAGGCCCGCTCGGAACTCGACGAGGCCAAGCGCAAGGACATGTACCGCACCATGGCCATGATGGTGCGTGACGAAGGCGGCCTGATCCTGCCGATGTTCAACGACTTCGTGAACGCCTCCACCAAGCAGGTGAAGGGCTATGTGCACGATATCGGCAACGACATGTCGAACGGCTATGTCGCAACCCGGGTGTGGCTGGACGCATGATGATGGAAAGCGGACCGCTTACTGGTCCGGTTCCGACGGATGGGACCGCGGATGCAACGCATCCGCGGCCTGCCGAACTTTCCGGAGTACCAGCAAAACCCAATCCTGCCACCGATGGCGAAATCGGCGGCACCTTCTGGCGGCGCTTCACCTTCCGCCGCCCTCTCGCGGCGCTCGTCCTGCAGCGCCTCGGCTTGAGCGTCGGCCTGCTCTTCGCCGTGTCGCTGATGATCTTCGGCGGCATCGAAGCGCTTCCCGGCGACTTCGCCACCACCTATCTCGGCCAGTCGGCAACGCCCCAGGCGGTCGAAAACATCCGCAAGGATCTCGGCCTCGACAGGCCCTGGACCGAACGCTACCTCTCCTGGCTCGGCGGTGCGGTACAAGGCGATTTCGGCACCTCCTGGGCGAGCAAGAATTCCGTCGGCGAACAGATCAGCAAGCGCCTCGGCAATTCGCTGTTCCTTGCCTTCTTCGCAGCACTCGTTTCCGTGCCGCTCGCCGTCGGCCTCGGCATGCTGGCGGTGCAGTTCCGCAACCGGCTGCCCGACAAGATCATCAACGTCGTCTCGCTGGCGGCGATCTCGCTGCCGGAGTTCTTCGTCGGCTATCTCTTGATCATGTTCTTTGCCGTGAAGTACGGCGTCGCGACCTTCCCCGCGACCGTCTATGACAGCATGAGCTTCACCGAACGTCTCTCGGCGATCGCGCTTCCGGTCGCGACCCTCGTTCTCGTCGTTCTTGCCCACATGATGCGCATGACCCGCGCGGCGATCCTCAACGTCATGTCTTCGGCCTATGTCGAGACGGCGGAACTGAAGGGTCTCAGCATGTTCCGCATCATCGCGCGCCATGCCGCCCCCAATGCGGTGGCGCCGGTGATCAACGTGATTGCGCTCAACCTCGCCTATCTCGTTGTCGGCGTGGTCGTGGTCGAGGTGGTCTTCGTCTACCCGGGCATGGGCCAATACATGGTGGACGCGGTGACCGTGCGCGATATGCCGGTCGTTCAGGCCTGCGGTCTGATCTTTGCCGCCTTCTACATCTTCCTGAACATGGCGGCCGACATTCTCGCGATCATCGCCAACCCGAGACTGAGGCATCCGCGATGAACCTGAGATCCATCCCCATCAGCGCCTGGATCGGCATCGCCGGCATTGCGATTGCGATCTTCTGCGCCGTCTTCGCACCGGTCATCGCTCCCTTCGGCGAACGCGACGTCGTCGGCGACGTCTGGCTTCCGGCCGGCGGCGACTTCCTGCTCGGCACCGACAATCTCGGCCGCGACCTGCTCTCGCGTCTGATCTACGGCGCCCGCACCACCATCTTCGTGGCGCTGGCGGCAACCGTGCTCTCCTTCTCGCTGGGCATGCTCCTGAGCTTCACGGCCGCCGTCGTCGGTGGCCTCACCGATCAGCTCTTCTCCCGCTTCAACGACCTGATGATGGCGATCCCGACGCTGATCTTCGCCCTCGTCGTCCTTGCCGTGCTGCCGCAACATCTGTGGATCCTGATCCTCGTCATGGCGGTACTCGACTCGACCCGCGTGTTTCGCATCGGTCGCGCCGTCGCACTCGATGTCGCGGTCATGGAGTTCGTCGAAGCGGCGAGGCTGCGCGGCGAAGGTTCGCTCTGGATCATCTTTCGCGAGATCCTGCCGAACACGCTGTCGCCGCTCTTGGCCGAATTCGGCCTGCGCTTCGCCTTCTCCATCCTGTTTCTCTCCACCCTCTCCTTCCTCGGCCTCGGCATCCAGCCGCCGGCTGCCGACTGGGGCGGCATGGTCAAGGACAACAAGGACGGCATCATCTTCGGCATCTCGGCGGCACTGATCCCGGGTGCGGCGATCGCCACGCTCGCGATCTGCGTCAACCTCGTGGTCGACTGGCTGATGAAGAGAACCTCCAGCCTCAAGGGAGGACGTGGCGATGCCTGAGATGCTTTCCGTCAAGAACCTCAAGATCGAAGCGACCAGTTACCCGCCGGGCGAGCCGCCCAAGGTTGTCACCCTTGTCGAGGGCGTCTCCTTTGACGTGCAGAAGGGCAAGGTACTCGGGCTCATCGGGGAATCCGGCGCCGGCAAGTCGACGATCGGCCTATCGGCCCTTGCCTATGGCCGCGGCGGCGTGCGCATCACCGGCGGCCAGGTCCTACTCGACGGCAAGGATCTCCTGACACTCGACAAGAACGGCATCCGCTCGATCCGCGGCGCCCGCGTCTGCTATGTCGCACAGTCGGCCGCTGCCGCCTTCAACCCGGCGCACAGGCTCGGTGACCAGGTGATCGAGGCGTCGCTGCGCCACGGCATCATGAGCCGCGACGAAGCGAAGAAGCGGGCGCTCTATCTTTTCCGCGTGCTGGGCCTGCCCAATCCGGAAACCTTCGGCGAACGCTATCCGCATCAGGTCTCCGGCGGGCAACTGCAGCGCGCCATGACCGCCATGGCGCTCTGCCCCAATCCGGAACTGATCGTCTTCGACGAGCCGACGACAGCGCTCGACGTCACCACCCAGATCGACGTTCTTGCCGCGATCAAGCATGCGATCGAAGAGACGCACACGGCGGCGCTCTACATCACCCACGATCTCGCCGTGGTCGCCCAGATCTCCGACGACATCATGGTGCTGCGCCACGGCAAGACGGTGGAATACGGCGCTACCCAGCAGATCATCGAAGCGCCGCGGGAGGATTACACCCGCGCGCTCGTCAGCGTCCGCCAGACCAAGCGCGACGAGGCGCCCGACCAGACGGGTGCGCAGCTGAAGATCGAGCATATCAGCGCTGGCTATGGCAATGGCTTCAAGGTGCTGCACGATGTCTCGATGCATCTGCCGAAGGGCCAGACGCTGGCGATCGTCGGCGAGAGCGGCTCGGGCAAATCCACCCTTGCCCGCGTCATCACCGGCCTTCTGCCGCCGAGCGAGGGCCGCATCACCTTCGAGGGCAAGGAATTGCCGCGGGCCTTGAAGGGCCGCAGCAACGACGAACTCCGCCGCATCCAGATGATCTACCAGATGGCGGATACGGCGATGAACCCGCGCCAGACGGTGCGCGACATCGTCGGGCGTCCGCTCTCCTTCTACTTCGGCCTGCACGGCCAGAAGAAGACGGAGCGGGTGAACGAGCTCCTCGACCAGATCGAGATGGGCAGCCGCTTCCTTGATCGCTATCCGGCGGAACTCTCCGGCGGGCAAAAGCAGCGCGTGGCGATCGCACGCGCCCTGGCGGCCAAGCCGGAGCTGATCCTCTGCGACGAACCGACCTCCGCACTCGACCCGCTGGTGGCCGAAGGCATCCTGAATCTGCTTTTGAAGCTTCAGGAGGAAACCGCTGTTTCCTATGTCTTTATCACCCACGACATCGCCATCGTGCGGGCAATCGCCGACAGCGTCGCGGTCATGCATCGCGGCCGCCTCGTGCGGTTCGGGCCGAAGTCGAAGGTGCTGTCACCGCCCTTCGACGATTATACCGACCTCTTGTTCAAGTCGGTTCCGGAAATGGAGATCGGCTGGCTGGAGCGTGTCTTGAAGACCCGGCGCATGGAAAGCGCCGGCAACTGAAACCATCGAAATGATCTGAAAGGGAAGCCGACCGCCGCCCAGGCGGTCGGCTTTTCTGCCCCCAGCATTCCGCACGGCGCAACTCTGCGAGCCTGTGACGCCGCATCGCACGCTGTCACGACATGGCGAAAGACTTCGCTGTTTACCCCTTTGATGCGGACCAGCCTCAATGCTGCCAGAAGGGCTTCTTGACCTCGGTGTCGACCTGCTTTTCCGTCAGGCCGATATCATCGATCAGTTCCGGCGCGTCGGCTGCCATATGGGCAAGCTGATCGCGGTAGTGCTGACGATCGTCCCACATGGCAAAGAGGCGCTTGGGGTGAAACCACTTGGTGATGCGGCTATCGCCGGGCTCCGCCGTCTGATCGACGTCCTCGGATACGGAGTGGTAGAAGTCGGACATGCCTGACAGAAACTTGCTCATGGTCGTCCTCCCGCGTGATGTTCAGTGCAACTCTAGCCTCATAGAGCTATGCGGCAATCGCGCATGTGCGGTGTTTTGCGTCCAGCATTTGTAGTATTTTGCTGGAGCCGCAGCAGAGTGAACGAGAGGAACGACAAGGAGGCAGGTATGGCCCGCATCCTGACGCGTCGCTTTGTGCCTGCGCTCCTGTCGGATCGCGAGCGCGCAGTCGCCGAACGCTTTGCTGCTGGCCTGACCTATCGCCAGATCGGCGAAGCGCTCTGCATCGCGCCATCGACGGTGCGCAGCCATCTCGCGACCATCTATGGCAAGCTCGGCGTTCGCAACAAGATCGAGCTCGCGTCGGAGATAGCCGGGCCCACGGACGCAACGGCCGCGGCCGTGGTGGAGGAAGGACCACCGGTGCTCGCCCTGTTCCCAATCGAAAGCCTCAACGAGGAGCAGCGTTGGCGCCGTTTCGCCGACGGCCTCTCGTCGGATATCTGCGTCGATCTCGCGCGCTACGCCGATCTGCCCGTCGTCGCCTTTCACACCATGAAGCTGCTCGGCAACCGTCCGGAAAGCTACGATGACCATGTCCAGGCGGTCGGCGCGACCTATGCGGTTACCGGCCAGGTGCGCGCCGACGACCGTCAGGTACGGCTGACGATCCAGCTCTCGGAAACACGCTCCGGCATGACGCTGTGGAGCGAACGCTACGACCGGCCGATCGGAGACATCCTTGCGCTTCAGGACAATCTGACGGAGTGCGTCGTCAACGCGCTGGCCGGCTGCTTCGGCAAGCTGGCCGCACTCGGGCGCAATGCCAGCCGCAACAAGGCGCCCTCGAACCTGCATTCCTACGATTACTATCTGCTCGGAGCCGAGCAGCTCAACCGGTTCAGCGCGGAGGGAAACGCCGCGGCGATCCGCCTCCTCACGCGGTCGCTGGAACTGGACCCGGCGCGGGTAAAGGCGTGGATCGAACTGGCCTATGCCTACTCCGCTCAGGCCTGCAACGGTTATGGCATTGACCTTGGAACGAGCATCGGCAACTGGCAGTCGGCAGTCGAACAGGCCCTGCGGCTCGATCCGACGAACCCGTTCGCCCACACCTGCCTTGGCGACCTCAAGGCATGCATGGGAGACCTCAAGGGCGCCGCCGACGCCCAGGTACTCGCGTTCCAGCACGGCAAGCACAATGCAGACACGCTGGCGCTTCTGGCCGGAAGCAAGGCTTTGGTCGCCGGAGATCCGGACGAAGCGATCGTGTTGATCGAAAAGGCGCTGTCCCTCAATCCATTGGCGCCGCCCTGGTACTACGGCATGCTCGGCCGCGTCCTCTTCGTCACCGGACGCCATGCGGAGGCCCTTTCGGCGCTGGGGCGCAGTTCGCAGGAGGCGCCGAACACCCTCATGTTCCAGGCGATGGCGCAGGCGTTTGTCGGGCAATCGTCGGAAGCGGCAAGCACCGCGCTGAGGCTCAAGGCCGAGTTCCCGCTGTTCTCGGTCGACCGGTTCATCGCCGGCTACCCGGTCACCAACCCTCCGGCGCTGCAAGCGGTCCAGGAAGGATGCCGGCTGGCCATGTTCGACTAAGGCAGAGGTGCGGCTCCGGCCAAACAGCGTCTACTTTTGCCGGCAGTCGACGTCGCCCACCCTCTGGGCCGCCTCGCCTTCAAAGGTCACCGTCGCCTCGCCCCTCGCCGAGCAATCGCCCTTGGCGCCGCTGCCGGCACGGAAATGCACGACCGGCTGCCCCTCGATCATGATGCTCGGCACCACCTCGTAAAGTTCCGGCGGGCAATTGGCGACGTCGGAGAGCCTGAGCGCCGGCTGGCCGCCGATCATGACGCTGGAGGCGCCCGAAAGTGCGCAGGACGGAATCGGCGCACGCGCCTCCTCGGCCATTGCCGGTGGCATCGGCCATGCGATGCAAAGGCAGGCGATAACGGCCGGTGCGGATTTCATGGTCGCCTCTTCGATATACCCGTTTCGTCGAAACCTATCACATGGCCAAGGCCCCGCCTCAATATTCGGTCGGCACGGTCAGAAGCTCGGCATCGGGCGTATCGAGGAAGGCGCGGACCGTCTGCGGCATCAGCCGTGAACCGAAGGAAAGCACACCGCAGCGCGAGAGCATCTGCCGCAGATCCGGCTGCTGACCGAGATAGCGCCAGATCATCCGGGACGCATAGGGCAGGTTTTCCTTGCGCCAGGAGACCCCCATGGTGGTGCCGCGCAGATAGACCCGCTGATGCACTTCGAAAGGCAGAAGGATCGTCTGCGCCAGCATCGGCTCCCGCCCGATGCTGCGCTCGGCGATGAAGATGCGGTTTCGCCAGAAGGTGACGAGCCCGACATATTTCGAGAACTGCTGGATCTCGTTGACGGGATCGCGGATGCGCTCGATCGACTTCACCCGGATCGACCCCGCTTCCTCGTGGATCCGCGCGCAGGAGCAGACGACGAGCCCCGGCCAGGACGGGGAGACGTGATAGGTCTGGTAGTAGCCGATATGGCGCCGGAGACCGGTGATGTCACCGGGAAACCCCTCGAGCAGCAGCCCCGCCTCCGACCGGTCGCGATCCGGCCGCATCATCCGCGCCTCGAACTGTTTCGCCGGCAGCGAAAAATCCTCGGCCGCCAATCCGAAGAAGCGGGCGATGCGCGCGACATTGTGCGGCGATGGCCGCGCCTCGCCGCCGATATAGCGGTTGAACTGTTGCCGGTTGATGCCGATTTCACGGCAGATCTGCGAGATCGACCGCCGTGTCGCGCAGGCAAACCGCAAATTCGCGGCAAAGATTTCGATGTTCTGCACGGTGCTTTCCGAACCTCACTCAAACGACGCCTGCGCTCAGTCGAAGCGCAGGCGTCGTTGTAGCGTAAAAGAGCGTAAGGAAGCGTCAAGTCGCGAAATTGTGTGCGGCCTGCCAGACGATAGGTTTTGCTCAGAAGCATCACACAAAGGGAACCTGGAAATGACCGAATTCACGAAGCGACCCGACGGCCTTCTCGTCCCGGCCGGCCTCAGCCGGCGCGGCTTTCTGGCCGGCACTGCGGCGCTTGGTCTTGCCGCCGGACTGGGCGGTACTTTGACGGCAACGGGCGCAAGGGCTCAGGAGCCGAAGCGCGGCGGCCATCTGAAGCTCGGCCTCAAGGGCGGTGCGACAACCGATTCGCTCGACCCTGCCGCCTATAGCGGCTCCGTCTCCTTCGTCATCGGTCACCTCTGGGGCGACACGCTGGTCGAATCCGACCCGAAGACCGGCGCGCCGCTGCCGGCGCTCGCCGAATCCTGGGAGCCTTCCGCCGATGCGTCGGAGTGGACCTTCAAGATCCGCAGCGATGTCAACTTCCACGACGGTAGCAAGTTGACGGTGGCCGACGTCGTCGCGACGCTGAAGCGCCATGCGGACGAAGGCTCCAAGTCCGGCGCGCTCGGGCTGATGCGCTCGATCAAGACGATCGAGGAGAAGGCCGGCAGCCTGGTGCTGACGCTCACCGAAGGCAATGCCGACCTGCCGCTGCTTCTGACCGACTATCACCTGATCATCCAGCCGAAGGGCGGCATCGACAATCCGGCTTCGCCCATCGGCACCGGCCCCTACAAGCTCTCGAGCTATGAGGCGGGTCTGCGCGCCACCTTCGAAAAGAACGCCGACGACTGGCGCTCCGACCGCGGCTTCGTCGACAGTGTCGAGATCATCGTGATGAACGACACGACAGCGCGCATCGCGGCCCTTTCCTCCGGCCAGGTCCACTTCATCAACAACATCGATCCGAAAACCGTGCCGCTCTTGAAGCGCGCCCCGCGCGTCGAGATCCTGCGGACCTCCGGCAAGGGCTTCTACAGCTTCCTGATGCATTGCGACACCGCCCCCTTCGACAACAACGACCTGAGGCTGGCGCTGAAATATGCGGTCGACCGCCAGGCGATCCTCGACCGGGTGCTCGGCGGCTTCGGCACGCTCGGCAACGACTATCCGGTCAACGGCAACTACGCGCTGGCCCCCGAAGGCATCGAGCAGCGGGCCTATGACCCGGACAAGGCAGCCTTTCACTTCAAGAAGTCCGGCCACGACCGACCGATCCTGTTGCGCACGTCCGACGCCGCCTTCCCCGGCGCTGCCGACGCCGCCGTGCTGTTCCAGGAAAGCGCCAAGAAGGCGGGCATCGAGATCGAAGTGCGGCGCGAGCCGGAGGACGGCTACTGGACCAATGTCTGGAACGTGCAGCCCTTCTGTGCCTCCTACTGGGGCGGCCGTCCGACGCAGGATTCGCGCTACTCGACCTCCTATCTCTCCACCGCCGAGTGGAACGACACGCGTTTCAAGCGCGAGGACTTCGACAACCTTCTGCTCCAGGCCCGCTCCGAGCTTGACGAGACCAAGCGCAAGGAGATGTATCACACCATGGCGATGACGGTGCGTGACGAAGGCGGCCTGATCCTGCCCGTCTTCAACGACTACGTGAACGCCGCCTCGGCCTCGCTGAAGGGCTTCGTCGATGACATCGGCAACGACCTGTCCAACGGCTACGTCGCAAGCCGCGTCTGGTTCGACAGCTAAACTGTTCCAACGAAAGCCGGACGCGGTTTCGCGTCCGGAATTGCCCGAGCGAACGAAGAGATAGTTAGAACGACATGTCCGAACGCGAATTCACTGTCATCGAAAACGAATGGATCCGGCTGAAGGACGGCACCGAGCTTGCCGCCCGTATCTGGATGCCCGCCGGCACGCAAGCCGATCCGGTTCCGGCGGTGCTGGAATACCTTCCCTATCGCAAGCAGGGCGGCACGAGCTTGCGTGACGAGTCCACCTACCCGGTCTTTGCCGCCGCCGGCATTGCCGGCGTGCGCGTCGATATCCGCGGCTCCGGCGAGAGCGAAGGCGTCATCGACGGCGAGTATACGCCCCGCGAGCTTTCCGACGGCTGCGAGATCGTCGAATGGATCGCCGCACAGCCCTGGTCCAACGGCAAGGTCGGCATGATGGGCATTTCCTGGGGCGGCTTCAACTGCCTGCAGGTCGCAGCCTTGAGGCCGCCGGCGCTGAAAGCCGTGATCTCCATTGCCTCCACGGTCGACCGCTACAACGACGACATCCACTACAAGAACGGCTGCCACCTCTCGGCCCAACTGTCCTGGGCAGCGACCATGCTCGGCTACCAGGCGCGCTCGCCGGATCCGGCGATCGTCGGCGACCGCTGGAAGGAAATGTGGCTGAAGCGGCTGGAGAACGAGCCCTTCTTCATGGAGGAGTGGCTGGAGCACCAGCGTCGCGACGAATTCTGGCAGCACGGATCGATCTGCGAAGATTTCGACAGGGTTGGGATCCCGGCGCTGGTCATCGCCGGCTGGGCCGACGGCTACCGCAACACGCCCTTGAAGGCGGTCGAAGGCCTTGGCGACAAGGCCAAGGCGCTGATCGGCCCCTGGGTGCACAAGTACCCGCATTTCGCCTTTCCGAAGCCGCGTGCCGATTTCCATGGCGAGGCGATCCGCTGGTGGAACCGCTGGCTGCGCGACGAAGAGAACGGCGCCGAGAAAGGACCGCAGGTGCGCGCCTATATTCTCGATGGTCCGCGCCCGTCGCTCCGGCGCGACAGCGACCCCGGGCGCTGGGTGGCGAAAGACGCCTGGGCTGCGCCGGAAATGCAGCTCTTCGGCGTTTCCCATGACGGCCGGTTGACGCCGTCCGCCGGCGGCACCGGCATCGGCGAGATCTATCTGAAATCGCCGCTCGATACCGGCACGGCATCCGGCGAATATTTCACGCTGAAGCCCGATGCCGAAATGGCCGGCGACCAGCGCATCGATGATGCCGGCTCGCTTGTCTTCGAGACGGCACCGCTGCTGGAAGCCGCCGACTATTTGGGCCAGCCGACGCTGACCGTCGACGTCACCTGCCAGGCGGCAACGGCCAATCTCGCCGTCCGTCTCGTCGACGTGCATCCGGATGGCACCGCCACCCGGGTCGCTTTCGGCGTGCTCAACCTGGCGCACCGCGATGGCAACGCCCAGCCGCGCGCCATGGAGCCCGGTCGCAAGACGCGGATCACGCTGGCGCTCGACGCTTGCGGCTACCGTTTCCGCACCGGAAACCGCATTCGCGTCTCGCTGTCGACCTCCTACTGGCCGCTGATCCTGCCGTCGCCCACCGACCCGGGCCTGACGATCGACACGGCAAGCCTGTCGCTGGCACTTCCGCTCCTCGGCGCCCATCGGGAAATCGCGGTGCCCGAGCCGGAAAACCCGGATCCGCTGCCGAAATATCGCGAACTTGCACGCGGCATCACCAGCCGTACCGTCGAGCGCGACATGACGCACGGCATGACCCACTACCGGATCTACGAGGACACCGGCCTCTCCGAACATCCTGAGACCGGCCTTGCCACCCAGGACATCCGCGACGAAACCTGGTCGATCGCACCCGGCGATCCGCTGTCGATGATCGGAACCTCGACCTGGACCTGCGTCGCCAAGCGTGACGGCTGGTCCGTGCGCACCGTGGCAACATCGACGCTCCACTGCACCGAAAGCGCGTGGGTCACGGAGGGTGAGGTCGTCGCCTACGAGGGCGAGACGCAGATCTTCGAGAAGCACTTCAAGAAGCGGATTCCCCGCGACCTGATGTGATCGGAACGGGGCGGCAAGCTCTTGGGTGCCGCCCCCTTCCCCATCCCGCATTGACATCTCGCGCCAGCCATTGTACCAATCGGTAAAGAGTTTACTGATTGGTACAATAATGCGCCATTTCTTCTCGCGTCATCAGCCTCCCATTCACATCTCTCGCGGGCTCATCGCCGGCGTCGGTGGCCTCGTGGCCATCGCCGCCGTCGGCGCGCTCACCAATCTCGTCGGCCATCCCATGTTGATGGCTCCCTTCGGGGCAAGCTGCGTGCTGATCTTCTCGGTGGCCGCCAGTCCGCTGTCGCAGCCGGCCAATGTGGTCGGCGGCCACTTCGTCGCCACCCTCGTGGGCCTGGTCCTCAGAACCATCTTTCCAAACGAATGGTGGGCGGTGGCGATCGCGGTCGGCGCGGCAATCGCGCTGATGGCGGCGCTGCGCATCACCCACCCGCCGGCCGGCGCCAATCCGCTTGTCGTCTTTGCAGGCGATCCCGGTTTCGAGTTCCTGCTCTTTCCAGTGCTGACCGGCTCGCTGATACTCGTTACCGTTGGCGCGCTGTTCCATCGCTTCGCCAAGGTCGAGTATCCGCTTGTGAGGAAGCCGGCATGAGCCGCGTCGTCACTGAGCGAAAGGACGTGATCGCCATGCTTGCGGAGATCTTCCGCGAGCACGGTTACGATGGCACAAGCCTCAGCCTGATCACCGAGAAGACCGGCCTCGGCAAGGGCAGCCTCTACCACTTCTTTCCCGGCGGCAAAGAAGAGATGGCCGAGGCGGTGCTCGGCGATATCTCCGCCTGGTTCCGGACCCATATCTTTGACGTGCTGCGCGGCACGACGGACGCGGAAAAAGCGCTCGACCAGATGTTTACCGGCGTCGACGGCTATTTCCGCCAGGGTCGTCGCCTCTGCCTGATGGGCGTGATCGCAGCGAGCGGGGCACACGACCGCTTTGCGCGCGAACTCAACAGCTACTTCTCCGACTGGCGCTCCGACCTCGCGGTCACACTCGTACGCAGCGGTACGGAGAAGGCAGAAAGCGCTGCTCTTGCCGAAGAAATCGTCGGCGGCATCCAGGGGGCGTTGATCCTCGCCCGCAGCCTCGACGACCCCAGCGTCTTCGGCCGGGTCCTCGCTCGCCTTAAGGCAAGGTGCCTGCCCGTACCGTCGTGAAGGGCGCACCATGAGGGGAAGCCGCGCCGGCCGTCCTGCCTCAGCCCCAAGTTGACAAAAATCAGATCGCCGCTCGAGCACTCCTTGACAACCACCTCTGCGCGCAGATATTAACCGATGAGTTAAATAACTCTACGGTTAAGGACTGGGCGCATTGGGGCGCCCATGGAGGAGGCTTCATGACAGCGGCGACCGCCAACGCAACGCGCAAGGATATCAGCCTGGAAATCGTGCGCGACTTCGAAGCGCCGGTAAGCCTCGTCTTCAAGGTCTGGTCGACGCCCGAACACCTGCTGCGCTGGTGGGGGCCGCGTGACTTCACCCCGCATTCGGTCAACGTGGACTTCCGCCCGGGCGGCGCCTGGCGCGCTTGCATCCGCTCGCCCGAAGGGCAGGACTACTGGATGAGCGGCCTCTATCGCGAAGTGCGCGAGCCCGAGAAGCTGGTGTTCACCTTCGCCTGGGACGAAGACGGCCAGCCCGGCAGCGATACGCTGGTGACCGTTTCCTTTGCCGACATCGGCGGCAAGACCCGGCTTGTCTTCCAGCAAACACCATTCGAGACCGTCGAAGAGCGCGACTCGCACCAGGATGGCTGGGGCGAGTGCCTCGAGCGGCTCAGGGATTATGTCGGCCATGTCTGAGATCGCAAATCTGCAAAACGAAAACGCGCCCGGTCCGAAGGCGACCCGGCGTGAATGGATCGGGCTCGCCGTGCTGGCCCTACCCTGCATGCTCTATTCCATGGACCTGACGGTGCTGAACCTCGCGGTCCCGCAGTTGACCGAGGAACTGAAACCTTCCGCCGGCCAGCTTCTCTGGATCATCGATATCTACGGCTTCATGGTCGCCGGATCGCTGATCACCATGGGCACGCTCGGCGACCGCATCGGCCGCCGGCGCCTACTGATGATCGGCTCGGTCGCCTTCGGCATCGCCTCGATCTTCGCTGCCTTTGCATGGAATGCCGAGACGCTGATCATCGCGCGTGCCGTGCTCGGCGTGGCGGCGGCGACGCTTGCGCCCTCCACCCTCTCGCTCATCCGCAACATGTTCCTCGACGACCGCCAACGCACGTTTGCGATCGGGGTGTGGATTGCCAGCTTCTCGGCCGGCGGCGCCATCGGCCCCGTGGTCGGCGGGCTGATGCTGTCGCAGTTCTGGTGGGGCTCGGTCTTCCTGCTCGCGGTGCCGGTCATGGTGCTGATCCTCATCCTCGGACCGATCCTGCTGCCGGAATTCCGTGACCCCGAGGCCGGCCGGATCGACCTCATCAGCGCCGCCCAGTCGCTCGTCGCCGTGCTTTCGGTGATCTACGGCATGAAGCACATCGCCGAGGCCGGGTTCGATACGATCGCAGTCTTTTTCATCCTGCTCGGTATCGTCGTCGCCATCCTGTTTGCGCGACGCCAGCGCCGTCTCGCCGACCCGCTGATCGATCTGGCGCTGTTCAGGACGCCGGCCTTCAGCGCCGCCCTTGGCGTCAACATTCTCGGCCTCTTCGTCGGCTTCGGCGCCTTCCTGTTCGTGGCGCAGTACCTGCAACTGGTGCTCGGGCTCACACCCTTCGTCGCCGGTCTCTGGTCGGTGCCAACTGGCGTGGCGATGATCGTCGCCTCGATGACGATACCGCTGCTTGCCACACGCTTTGCCGCTTCCAACCTGATAGCAGCGGGCTTCGTGCTGACGGCGATCGGCTTTGCCATCTGCACCCAGGTCGGCACCGCAAGCAGCCCGCTGCTCGTCACCACCGGCCTCGTCGTGCTTTGCCTCGGCTTTGCCCCTGTCGGCACGCTGACGACGGACATGATCGTCGGCTCTGCCCCGCCGGAACGCGCCGGTGCCGCCTCGGCGATCTCCGAAACCAGCTTCGAATTCGGCGGTGCGCTCGGCATTGCCGTGCTCGGCAGCTTCTTGACCTCGGCCTATCGCGGCCGCATGGACGAACTGGTCGTCAGCGGCTTGCCGGAGGAAACGGTTGCGGCCGCGCGCCAGACGCTCGGCGGCGCCGTCGCGGTTGCGTCCAACCTGCCCGCAGCGGATGCCGAACGACTGCTGACGGCGGCGCGCGGCGTCTTCACCCAGTCCTTCGCCTTCACCGCCTCGATCTGCGTGTTCTTGTCGCTTGCCACCGCGCTCATGGCTTTCGTGCTCCTGCGCAAGGCGAGCGATGGCGATACCGGCGGCGACCCAGGGCTGCTCGATAAGGCAGCGCCGTCCGGCAACGTCGGATAGCGCCAGTGGCGGAAGTCGCCGCGGCATCAACGCACGCCGCACCCGGCAACGTCGACCATACGGTCGGCGAACGCTGATCTACGCCTGAAATCAGGGAGGAAACCAATGAAGAAGCTCTATCGCGGCAGCTGCCATTGCAAGGCCGTCACCTTCGAAGGCCAGCTCGATCTTGCCGAGGGCATCCGCCGCTGCAACTGCTCCTTCTGCGCCAAGACGCGGATGCAGAAGGCCTTTGCGCTGCGCGAGGAATTCGAGATCACCTCGGGCAAGGAGAGGCTGACGAGTTACCGGGCCGACAATTCGAGCTGGATCGAAGGCGACGTCGATCATTATTTCTGCAGCCGCTGCGGTGTCCGGCCCTTTTCGCGCGGCTACCACAAGGATTTCATCGGCCATTTCTACGCGGTCAATGTCGCCTGCCTCGATGGCGTCAGCGACGCGGAACTGGCCGAGGCGCCGATCATCTACGAAAACGGCCGCGACGACGACCACTTCAACACGCCCGCAGACACGCGCTTCATGTAAGCGCCGCAGTCAGGCGATGGTCAGCGCCCGGAGCGCGTCGAGCGCCCGTTCGGCATCGGCTTCCGGCACGAAGATGTGGTCGTGGTAATAGGCGGCGATCACATTGGCGCTGATGCCCTCGCGCGTCAGCGCCGCCGAGACCGCCGCGGTCAGACCAACGGCCTCCAGCGCTGAATGTACATTGAGCGTGATGCGACGCAGCAGCGGACCGTAGTCGAGCCCCGCCTCGTCCGCAGCGTTGCGGGCAAGGACCAGGGTCAGCCCCTCATCCTCGCGATAGGTGGCGAGCGGCTCCAGCATCTGGTAGCGCGCGGCATCGCGATAGGCGACCGTGCAATAGACATAGGTCTGCGGAAACAGCACCGGGTTCATCGTCGCCAGGAGCTTCGCGAGATCCGTTTCTCCGGCCATGTCATTTTCCCTGCGTTGAGACTCTTCTTCACGTGAACTGGTAGCGGATCGTCACGTTGGCGTGAAGCACGCGATCGCGATTTGACCATTGTCATTCCCATGAAAACATGAGGTCATCGGAGCCCGGACATCATGTCCGGCGATGGGAGGAAGCGATGGCGCGCAGCAGCAAGTCGGCACATGTCTCGGGCAGACCCGTCCTCACCTTGTCGATCGCCTTCGCCGCGCTGCTGGCGTCAACACCGATTGCTGCAGCCCAGGAACCGGCCGTTGTCATCCCACCGCCATCGCTCGACGAGAAGGCAGCCGTGTCGACGGAGATTGCCGTCTTCGCCGGCGGCTGCTTCTGGGGCGTACAGGGCGTATTCCAACATGTGAAAGGGGTCAGCAAGGCCGTTTCCGGTTATTCCGGCGGCACAGCGGCAACGGCCGATTATGAGACGGTGAGCGGCGGCAAGACCGGCCACGCGGAATCGGTGGAGGTGACCTACGATCCGCGTGAAGTGACCTATGGGCAGCTGTTGCAGGTCTTCTTCTCCGTCGCCCACAATCCGACACAGATGAACTATCAGGGGCCGGATCACGGTACCCAGTATCGATCGGCCGTTTTTGCAGTGACCTCCGAGCAGAAGCGCATCACCGATGCCTATGTGACCCAGCTCGGCAAATCAGGCGCTTACCCGACAGCGATCGTCACGGAGGTCTCGCCGTTCAAGGGCTTTTACGCTGCCGAGGACTATCACCAGGATTTCCTGACGCGAAACCCGACCCATCCCTATATCGTCTACAATGACCTGCCCAAGATCGAGAACCTCCGGGCGCTCTTCCCGCAGGCTTTCCGGGCGAACCCGGTGCTCGTCTTCAAGGCGAAGAGCTAAGTCCGCTTTTGGCAGACCTCGCCGCATCGTGCGTCAACGGGTACCGGCGAGAACCGCCACCCCTTCCGCCAACCGCCGAAACCCTTCACGCGCGCCCTCGCTCATGTGTCGGGCCCGAAGCCAGGCATGGATCATCTGCGGTTCTTCGCGGAAGGTGACGTTGACGCCGGTACTCGCAAGACGCGCCGCATAGGTGCGGGCGTCGTCGCGCAAGGGATCAAAGAAGGCACCGGTGATGTAGCTCGGCGGCAAGCCGGAAAGATCCTTCTCCGCCAGAGGTGCGGCGAAGGGATTGTCGGCGGGCGCTTGCAGGATCTTGCGATAATAGCTGGTGTCGGCGGTCGTCAGCCCCGGTGCCTCGGCCATTTCTTCATAGGAGCCCGAGACCAGATCGCCACCAAGGCCCGGATAGATCAGCACCTGGCCGACAATGCCCTTGAGCCCTTCCGCGCGGGCCTTGAGCACGATGCCCGCCGTGAGGTTGCCGCCGGCGCTATCGCCGGTAACGACGACGGGACGGCCGTCGGACAGAAGCGCCTGGAGCACCGCGTAGCAATCATCGAAGGCCGCGGGCCAGACATGCTCCGGCGCCAGCCGGTAGTCGACCGACACCAGTTCGGCTTCGGCAATATCCGCAAGCTCGGCGCAGATCGCGTCATGGCTGTTAAGCGAGCCGACGACAAAGCCGCCGCCGTGGATGTAGTAGATGCGGGTGTTCGTCGAAACCGTCGCCGGCCGGTAGCGCCGGACCTTGATGCGGCCGTCGACGAGCGCATCCTCGCGGGTGAGTCCTTCCGGGCTCGGCGCATCGAATTCGGCGCAGAGCGCATCGTACCATTTGCGCTGCTGCTCGATCGACGCATCAACCGCATCGGCCGGATAGAACGCTTCGCAGCGCCGGTGAAAGGCAAGGATCCCCTCCTCCGTCGGCATCGGCCGCTTGGTCATCTGGTCCACGTCAATCCTCCCGCTGCTCCGCTCCGCTCGCAGCTTAGCATCGGCAATCCCGCTCCCTGTCCGAAAACCGACATAAGAGGAAAAAATCAGCGTCGATCCGCTAGCGTTTCGGCGCTTGCCAGCCGCGCCTCGCACCTATTAACTCGCGCTATGGCCTTCACATTTCGACAGTTGCAATATTTCGTCGCCGTCGCCGAACAGGGGTCGATCACCCGTGCGGCGCAGAACCTGTCGATCTCGCAATCCTCGATCACCGAGGCGATCAAGGAGCTCGAGGGCGATCTCGGCGTCGAACTCTTCGACCGCCATCCGCGCGGCCTGTCGATCACCCATAATGGCCACCAGTTCCTGCGTCATGCGACGAAAATCCTCGCCAATGTCTCGGACGCCCGCCGCAGCTTTTCCGACAGCCGCGAGGAGACTGGCGGCAAGCTCAATCTCGGCGTTACCTCGCTGGTGGCCGGCTACGTGCTCTCCGATTTGCTCGCGCGATACCGCCGCGCCTGCCCCGGCGTCGAGGTCAGCGCCATCGAGGACAACGGCTCCTACCTCGAACATCTCCTGATCGGCGGCGAACTCGACGTCGCCGTCATGGTCATCTCCAACCTGCGCGACCGCATGGCGCTGCAGGCGGAGATCCTCGAAACCTCGCCCTATCGCCTGTGGCTGCCGATCGGCCATCCCTTGGTCAGCGCCGACATCATCTCCGTCAGCGATATCGCCAAGGAGCCGCTGATCATGCTGACGGTCGATGAAATCGAGGAGAACACCGGCAAGCTCCTGACCGCACTCGGCGCCCGCCCGCACGTGGCCTTCCGAACCCGCTCGGTGGAAGCGGTGCGCAGCCTCGTCGCAACCGGCGCCGGCATCGCGCTTCTGCCCGATCTCGTCTACCGCCCCTGGTCGCTGGAAGGCGACCGTATCGAGAGCCGCGACGTCTCGGGCGCCCTTCCCGTCGTGCAGGTCGGCATGGTCTGGCGCAAGGGTTCCGGCCTGCCACAATCGGCGCGCGATTTCGTCGGCATCGCCGAGGCTCTCCGAAGCGCCAGACCGCGCTAACCACCTGGATTTATTAGTTTTCCCCCGCCACCGACCACGCCCTTGGCGTGCCTCCGGACAATAGATATCGGAAAAACCGAAAGCGACATTCTGTTTAATGAATTTGCGAATACGGTGAAAGCAAGGCACGCTTCATATTGGGAACGAAGCCGCAAAACGCGGCTCAAAACTGGGAGAATTCAGATGAAGCAGATGCTCAAATCCTGCACGGCATTGACCCTGTCGCTCGGCCTTGTCGCCCCGGCATTCGCGCAGGAGCCGCTGAAGGAACTCGGCAAGGGTGAAGGCGAACTTTCCATCGTCGCCTGGGCCGGCTACATCGAGCGCGGCGAGACCGACAAGAACTACGACTGGGTCACGGATTTCGAAAAGCAGACCGGCTGCAAGGTCTCGGTCAAGACCGCCGCCACCTCCGACGAAATGGTGGCGCTGATGAACGAAGGCGGCTTCGATCTCGTCACCGCCTCGGGCGACGCCTCGCTGCGCCTCGTCGCCGGCAAGCGCGTCCAACCGATCAACACCGACCTCATCCCCAGCTGGAAGACGATCGACGAGCGCATGCAGAATGCGCCCTGGTTTACGGTCAACGGCGTGCACTACGGCACCCCTTACGTCTGGGGCCCGAACGTCTTGATGTACAACAAGGATGCGTTCAAGGGTGAGGCACCGAAGAGCTGGAACGTCGTCTTCGAGGAAATGAACCTGCCCGATGGCAAGTCCAACAAGGGCCGCGTCCAGGCCTATGACGGCCCGATCCATGTAGCCGATGCCGCCAACTACCTGATGGCGCACAAGCCGGACCTCGGCATCAAGGACCCCTACGAGCTCAATGAAGACCAGTACAAGGCAGCCCTCGAATTGCTGCGCGGCCAGCGCAAGCTGGTCGGCCGCTACTGGCACGACGCGATGATCCAGATCGACGACTTCAAGAACGAAGGCGTCGTCGCCTCCGGTTCCTGGCCGTTCCAGGTGAACCTGATGGAAGCCGAAAAGCTGCCGATCGCCTCCACCATTCCGGAGGAAGGCGTGACCGGATGGGCCGATACCACCATGCTGCATGCCGATAGCCAGCATCCGAACTGCGCCTACATGTGGATGGAACACTCGCTGTCCCCGAAGGTCCAGGGCGACGTCTCGGCCTGGTTCGGCGCCAACCCGTCGGTCGGTGCCGCCTGCAAGGGCAACGAGTTGCTCACCGACGCCGGCTGCAAGACCAACGGCTACGAGGACTTCGAGAAGGTCAAGTTCTGGAAGACGCCGGTGACGAAGTGCGCAAGCCAGGGCGAATGCGTTCCCTATCACCGCTGGGTCTCCGACTACATCGGCGTGATCGGCGGCCGCTGAACCGCGACCACAGAGCAAGCATTTGCCCCTCAACCTTGGGCCCTCTCCCCGCACGCGGGGAGAGGGAACGCCTCCGGCCAAACCAACGGACGGCTTGAGGCAAAGCGCCCGCCTAGGGTCCCCTTCGCCCCGCTTGCGGGGAGAAGGTGCCCGGCAGCGCGGATGAGGGGCACTTCCCTTCCCCCGCGGGGATGAGGGGCTAAACTTTCCGGAGCAATTCAATGACGACCGCCGTTCTCTTCGACAATGTTTCCCGCCACTTCGGCGCCGTGCGCGCCGTCGATGGCGTGAACCTCGAGGTTGCCGAGGGCGAATTCTTCGCCATGCTCGGCCCATCCGGTTCGGGCAAGACCACGTGTCTGCGCCTGATGGCCGGCTTCGAGCAACCGACCGGCGGCCATATCGAAATCTTCGGCGAAACCGCCGAGGGCGTGCCGCCCTATCGCCGCAGCGTCAACACCGTCTTTCAGGATTACGCCCTCTTCCCGCATCTCTCGATCCTCGACAACGTCGCCTACGGGCTGATGGTCAAGGGTGTCGGCCGCGAGGAACGCCGCAAGGCGGCAGAAGACGCGCTCGCCATGGTCAAGCTGCCGGGCTATGGCACCCGCCGCCCCGGCCAGCTTTCCGGCGGCCAGCGCCAGCGCGTGGCGCTCGCCCGGGCGCTGGTCAACAAGCCCAAGGTGCTGCTCCTCGACGAGCCGCTCGGCGCGCTCGATCTGAAGCTGCGCGAGCAGATGCAGGAGGAACTCAAAAGCCTGCAGAAGTCGCTCGGCATCACCTTCGTCTTCGTCACCCACGACCAGGGCGAAGCGCTCTCGATGGCCGACCGCATCGCCGTCTTCAACGATGGCCGCATCCAGCAGCTCGGCCGTCCGGAAGATGTCTACAAGCAGCCGAAGACGCGGTTCGTCGCCGATTTCGTCGGCTCGTCCAACGTGCTGCCGCAAAAGCTTTGCCAGCGGCTCGGCCTGAAGGCGCCCTCCGCCAGCCTACGCCCTGAGGCGATCTCCATTTCCAAACCGTGGGACGGCGCACTCAGCCTCTCCGGCACCGTCTCGGCCCATAGTTTCCTCGGCGCTGTCAACCGCATCGTCGTCGATGTCGATGGCGCCCGCGTCGCCGTTGCCAGCCCCGCCGCGCTGACCGTGCCTGCGGTCGGCAGCCCCGTCACCATCAGCTTCGCCGCCGACGAGCTGCACCCGATGGAGGACGCATGACCGCCTTTGCCGAACCCCTCGTGTTGCCCGAACGCCGCGGCCCCGCCGGCCGCCTGTCGGACTTCTTCTGGCGCCATCCGCACCTGCTGTTGACGCTGATGCTCGCGCCGCCGCTGCTCTGGCTCGGCGTCGTCTATCTCGGTTCGTTGTTCGCACTGCTGCTGCAGAGCTTCTTCTCGATCGACGATTTCTCAGGCCTGATCAACTACGAGTTCACGTTCGCGACCTATCGCCAGCTCCTCAGCGAGACCAATCTCGACATCATCCTGCGCACCGTGCTGATGGCCGCGACGGTCACCGTCGCCTCCGCCATCATCGCCTTTCCTATCGCCTATTACGCGGCACGCTATGCGCAGGGAAAATGGAAGGTGCTCTTTTATCTCGGCGTCATGCTGCCGCTCTGGTCCAGCTATCTGGTCAAGATCTACGCCTGGAAGCTGATCCTCGCCAAGGAAGGCATCCTCACCTGGATCTTCGACAAGCTGCACCTGCTCTGGCTGCTCGATGGCTGGTTGGCGCTGCCCGTCGTCGGCGGAAACTCGCTCTCCGTCAGCTACACCGGTACGTTTATCGTCTTCGTCTATGTCTGGCTGCCGTTCATGATCCTGCCGATCCAGGCGGCACTGGAGCGGGTACAGGGAAACCTGATCGAGGCCTCCTCCGACCTCGGCGGTACGCCGGCGCAGACCTTCCGCTACGTGCTGTTCCCGCTGGCGCTGCCCGGCATCGTCGCGGGTTCGATCTTCACTTTCTCGCTGACGCTCGGCGATTACATCATTCCGCAGATCGTCGGCTCGTCGCGGCTCTTCATCGGCCAGGCGGTTTACGCCCAGCAGGGCACTGCCGGCAACATCCCGCTCGCCGCCGCCTTCACCGTGGTGCCGATCGTGATCATGGGCGCCTACCTCTACGTGGCCAAACGCATGGGGGCCTTCGATGCGCTCTGATCGCCTCAACCGCTCGCCGATAGGCTTGAAGATCGCGGCCGCCGCCGGCCTCGCCTTCCTGCACCTGCCGATCCTCCTGATCTTCCTCTACGCGTTTACGACCGAGGAGAAGAGCTACCAGTTCCCGCCGCCGGGGCTGACGACGCAATGGTTCGCGGTTGCCTGGAACCGGCCGGACGTCTGGGCGGCGCTGACGCTGTCGGTCAAGGTCGCCTCGATCGCAACCTCGGTCGCGCTCGTGCTCGGCACGCTCTGCGCCGCCGCGGTCAGCCAGACCCGCTTCTTCGGCCGGGAGACGATTTCGCTGCTTGTCATCCTGCCGATAGCACTGCCCGGCATTATCACCGGCATTGCCCTTCGCTCCGCCTTCTCGATGGCCGATATCCCCTTCTCCTTCTGGACCATCGTGCTCGGCCACGCGACCTTCTGCATCGTCGTCGTCTACAACAATGCGGTTGCCCGCTTCCGACGGATTTCCGGCTCGCTGATCGAGGCCTCGATGGATCTCGGCGCCGACGGCTTCCAGACCTTCCGCTACATCATCCTGCCGAACATCGGCACGGCGCTGCTCGCCGGCGGCATGCTCGCCTTCGCGCTGTCTTTCGACGAGGTGATCGTCACGACGTTTACGGCCGGCCAGCAATCGACGCTTCCGATCTGGATGCTCGAAGAACTGATCCGCCCGCGCCAGCGCCCGGTGACCAACGTGGTTGCCATGGTCGTGGTGCTCGTCACCTTCCTGCCGATCCTCGGCGCCTACTACCTCACCCGCGACGGCGACCAGATCGCCGGCGCCGGCAAATAACTCGACTATCAAGGGAGAACAGACATGGACACCCAACTGCTGATCGGATCGCGCTTCGAGGCCGGCACCGAGGCCGACGAACACATCCTGAACCCGCGGACGGGCGGCAAGATCGTCGATCTGCCGGAAGCCTCGCATGCCCAGGTCGAGGCGGCTGTCGACGCCGCCGAACAGGCCTTCACCACCTGGTCGCAGACGACGCCGGCCGAGCGCTCGAACTATCTCCTGAAGATTGCCGACGCGATCGAGAAGGATGCCGATGGCTTTGCAGCGCTTGAGGCGCTCAACTGCGGCAAGCCGATCAATGCGGTCAGGAACGACGAACTGCCGGCGATCGTTGACTGCTGGCGCTTCTTTGCGGGTGCCGTGCGCAACCTGCATGCGCCGACCGCAGGCGAATACCTGCCCGGCCATACCTCGATGATCCGCCGCGACCCGATCGGCATCGTCGGCTCGATCGCGCCTTGGAACTATCCGCTGATGATGATGGCCTGGAAGCTGGCACCGGCGATCGCCGGCGGCAACACCGTCGTCTTCAAGCCGTCCGAACAGACGCCGCTGACGGCGCTGAAGCTTGCCCGCGTGCTCGCCGACATCCTGCCGGAAGGCGTGGTCAATGTTGTGAGCGGCCGCGGTGAAACCGTCGGCAACGCACTGATCAACCACCCGAAGATCTCGATGGTCTCGATCACCGGCGACATCGCCACCGGCAAGAAGGTGCTGGCGGCCGCCGCCAAGACCGTCAAGCGCACGCATCTGGAACTCGGCGGCAAGGCCCCGGTCATCGTCTATGACGACGCCGACCTCGAAGCGGTGGTCAACGGCATCCGAACCTTCGGCTATTACAATGCCGGCCAGGACTGCACCGCCGCCTGCCGCATCTATGCCGAAGCGGGCATCTACGAGAAGCTGGTCGCCGACCTCACCTCCGCCGTCTCGACCATCCGCTACAATCTCGCCGACGACACGGAAAACGAGATCGGCCCGCTGATCTCGCGCCGCCAGCGCGACCGTGTCGCAAGTTTCGTCGAGCGCGCCGCCGACCAGAAACACATCGAGATCACCACCGGCGGCAGTGCCGGCAGCTCGGACGGCTTTTTCTTCCAGCCGACCGTGGTCGCCGGTGCGACCCAGGAAGACGAGATCGTCCGGCGCGAGGTCTTCGGCCCCGTCGTCTCCGTCACCCGCTTCACCGGCAACGACGATGCGGTCGCCTGGGCGAATGACAGCGATTATGGCCTCGCCTCCTCCGTCTGGACCAAGGATATTTCCAGGGCGATGAAGGCGGCTTCTCGCCTGCAGTATGGCTGCACCTGGATCAACACCCACTTCATGCTGACCAACGAGATGCCGCATGGCGGCGTCAAGCAGTCGGGCTACGGCAAGGACATGTCGGTCTATGCGCTCGAGGACTACACCGCCGTCCGCCACATCATGATCAATCACGGCTGAGGCTCACCGCCCCGGCCCGGACAACGCATGCAAACGAACAACAAACGGGAGGAGTTTGCGATGTACCGTCGTCAATTGCTTGTTGCTGCAGGCGCGCTCGGCTTGAGCGCCCTTGTGCTGACGCCAGCGGCCTTTGCCGCCGACGCGGCGCCGGACGTGGTCGCGGCCTATGTCGCGGCCTGGAACGCTCATGACTCGGCCAAGGCCGCATCCTATTTCGCCGACGACGTCAGCTACTACGACGCCTCGGTCGGCAAGCCGGTCACTGGCAAGGATGCCGCCAAGACCGGCGTCATCGACAACTTCCTGAACGCGGTGCCCGACGCGGTCTGGGCCATGAAGGGCGACCCCATCGCTAGCGGCGACAAGGTGTCCTTCGAGTGGGAATTCTCCGGCACCAATTCCGGAGCCTGGGCCGATGGTACGGCCGCGACCAACAAGAGCTTCAAGTTCACCGGCGCCTCGGTCTTCACCGTCAAGGATGGCAAGATCGCTGCCCAGAACGACTATTACGACGCCCTCGGCTTCTACAAGCAGCTCGGGTTGATGTAACGGGCGTTGCCTCGCCCTGCGCTTCGAAAGCCGCAGGCTCCAGCCTGCGGCTTCCTGCCGCTTTTGTCCGCAAATCATGACTACAAAACTCATAAATGACTTGCGTCGATAGAAATCTTGAGTAACACGATCACCTTATGAGTTTCTGACCGCGCTCAGAAGGTGTCGCATGCTGGCAGGACGGCGTAGTTTCACGGCTGTATTTCCGATCGGGCGCGCCCGCGTGCGAGTGGCATCATGACGGCCATTGCCTGCGAACCGGTTGTCGAGATCGGCGGCCCCAAGGCCCTGTCGGCCGCCTTCGCCGGCACCCATGCCTGGTGCAACGAGAAGATGGTGCTCTCGGACGAGCTTTCCGATGGCATGGCGCTACCCGACTTCTTTTCCTCCGGTGCCTTCGGTCACGCGCTCGATATCTACACGGCAAAATCCGGCGCCAGCGACCGGCGCGCCGTCGCCTCCATGTGGTCGCTCTATTATTTCTCGGCCCTCACTATCCCCTATCTGGTGGCGCGTGTGCTCGACCATCAGGTGCTTCCCGTCACCTTCGACCAGATGAAAGTGGCGCTCGGCGAAGACGGCCTTCCCCGAACCTTCGGCGTGGCGACATCGGGCGACTGGCAGCAGGCTGACGATACCGACGTGTTCGCAACGCTTGGCCCGCCGATGCACGGGCACCTGCGCGAGGTCGTCGGCTACCTCAAGTCCGTAGGTGGCATCGCCCCGAAGCTCGCCTGGAACAACGCGCTCGTCTATATCGACTATGCGCTACGGGCCTCCGGCATCGAGCCGCTGAACGCCCAGGCCGACGCGCTGATCGGCAGCAAGTCCCTGCCGGACGGCACGCCCAACCCCTTCTTCGATTGCCTTCGCCACGAAGAAGAAGACGGCGCCCGTGTCTGCCGCCGCAAGATCTGCTGCCTGCGCTATCTGCTGCCCGGTATCCCGAGCTGCGGCAGCCTCTGCGCCCTCCCCAGCCAAAGGAACCAATAGGTTTTGTCGTCCCGCCGCCCCTTCCAGGCCGCCATTCGGCTGACGCTCGCTCTCGTTGTCGCGCTGCTCTTCGCCTTTTCTGCCCGCGCCGAAGGCAACTGGCCGATGACCGTCACCGATGCGGTCGGCCGCGAGGTGATGATCCCGGCAAGGCCGAAGGCAATCCTGCTTGGAAGCGGCTTCAACCTTGTCGCTTTGTCGCTGATCCATCCCGATCCCGTCAGCCTGCTCGTCGGCTGGTCCGGCGACATGAAGGGTGACAATCCCGAGATCTATGAGGCCTTCCGGCGGAAATTCCCTGATATCGCCGACGTGCCGCAGATCGACGACGGAACCGGCCCCGGCCTTTCCTTCGAAACGCTGCTGACGCTGAAAGCCGACCTCGGCATCCTCGCCAACTGGCAGGCCGATACCGAGCCGGGCAAGCGCGCGATCGACTATCTGACCGGCATCGGCGTGCCGGTGGTGGTCGTCGATTTCAACAACGACCCGCTGACGAGCACGCCGCGCATGATGCGCCTGCTTGGCAGGATCCTCGAACGGGACGAGCAGGCCGACGCGTTTGCCCGGTTCTACGAGGACAGGCTGGCGCTGATCCAGGCCCGCATTGCCGCCAAGCCGGAGCCCCGTCCGCTGGTGCTGATGGATGCCTTCCCCCAGGCAGACCGTTGCTGCTGGGCCTACGGCACCGGCGGTCTCGGCGAATTCCTGACGATCGCCGGCGGCCGCAACATCGCCGAAGGCGTGCTGCCGCGCCCCGGCGGCACGGTCAATGCCGAAGCGGTCATGGCCGCCAACCCCGATATCTACATCGCCACCTCCTCGCCCGGCGGCAAATACGGCACGCTCTCGATCGGGCCCGGTGTCAGCCAGGACGAAGCGCGCCAGACGCTCGCCCGCACCATCGAGGCGCCCGCGCTCACGAGCATGCGCGCCGTTGAGGAAAAGCGGGTCCATGGACTCTGGAACTTCTTCAACGCCATCCCACTCAACATCGTCGCCGCAGAAGCCTTCGCCACCTGGATCCGGCCGGATCTCTTTGGTGATCTCGATCCGAAGAAGAGCCTTGACGAAATCAACACCCGTTTCGCTGCGGTCCCGTTCGAAGGCACCTACTGGGTAGACCTGAAGCCGACGGAGTAGCTCTCCTTCCTCACTTGACCTGTGTCCGTCCCTGGTCGGCCGGGATAGCCACCCGCTGCTTATCGTTGCGTGTTGTCTGCCGCAAGACGCACTATATAAGTGTCGTCACGGCCTTGTTCCAAGAGGGCAAGGACCGTCTAACGCTTTGATCGGCTGCATGGTTTCCCTCTTGCATCGAATCCGATTCAAGGAATGATGCGGTGAGGAGGATCTGGATGCTTTGGTTGATTGCGTTACCGCTGGGTCTTGTCGTTGTGTATCTGGCAGCGCGCTTCAGCCGTTTTCGCCAATGGGCGGAACCGATCCTCTCGGTCGCCGTAGCGGTCGGCCTGCTCGTCGCCTTCATCATCTGGTTCAGCGATCGCGACGGCCGCAAGCCCGTAGCACCGGAGCCGGCGCAGACGACGCAACCCGCGGGCCTCACCGCTGCCGACATCGCGTTGGAAGGGCTAACCTTTGAGCAAAGCCAGCCGGAACGAAGCTTCCGCCTGCGTGGCACGGTGACGAACAGGGGCCAGACTCTGCTCGAATATTTCCGGCTTTCGGTCACGCTGGAAGATTGCCCTGACGATGCCTGCCAGGCGATCGGCGACGACGCGGCCCTCATCCTCGCCCGGGTGCCGGCCGGCCAGAGCCGGCCGTTCGAAACTTTCCTCACCTTTCCGAACCGCGAGGGCCAGAGCCTGACGGCCCCAAAATGGACGACCAATATCGTCGAGGTTCGCGGCACAAACCGGTGAACAGCGTGCGCAGTGCCCGGAATGCGACACAATTCCGGCGGAAACCCGCTTCAAAGTTTATCAGGAATCGCTTGTGAACAGCGCGCGCTCGGCGATTCGACAGGAGAGTGGGATATTCTAGGCAGCGTCCGGACGGCGTAGGGCTTCGACGAAAGCAACCGTCGTCGTCACCTCGGCGAATTCGGCGCGCAAGGTCGCGACATGGGCTCGGTGGACGTCCCGTGCCGGGATTTCCGTTCCATCTCCATCCGGCTGATCGAAGCAATCGCATGCATCCTCGACGAGGATCATGCGGTAACCGAGATTGGCGCCGACGCGCACCGAGGTGGAGACACACATGTCGGTGGAAATGCCGAATGCAACGACTGTATCGACGCCGAGACGACGCAGCCTTAGGTCGAGGTCGGTGCCGATGAACGCTGCGTTGACGCTTTTGGTGACGAGTGGCTCGCCGGCCTGCGGCTCGAAACCGGGCCGGAAGGCGTTGCCGGATGCACCGGGGGCGAGTGTCGAGCCCGGCATGACGCTATCATGGCGTACGTGGATCACCGGCCGGCCTGCGGCGCGCCAGGCGGCAAGCAAAGCGAGACCATTCCGGTCGATATCGGCATTCCATCGGCGTGGCCAGGGGGCGCTGTCGAAAGCCTGCTGCATGTCGATCGGCAGCAGCACGGCATTGTCGGGCACTACGGGTAATTTCATGGCAAGGCTCCTTCGTTGCGAGAAGGAAGCTATCTGTCCTATCGTCCGGTTTCACTGGACAAGATGGCGCCAGACCGGACAAATGTCCGGTCTTCGCACGAAAGGAGATACAATTTGACGGAACTCGACGACAAGGATCGGCTGCTGCTGGCAGCGCTTCGCCAGGATTCTCGCCAGAGCCTGGTGGCGCTCGCCCGACATGCCGGCCTCTCGCGCAGCGGCGTGCACGAGCGCCTGCGGCGCCTCGAAGCCAAAGGCGTCGTCGCCGGCTACACGATCCGTCTCGGCGTCGAGGACAAGAACCCGACGGTCAGGGCCCTGGTCGCCATCACGTTCCAGTCCAACAAGAATTGCGATCACATCGTGCCGCATCTTTCCGCCATGCCGCCAGTGGTCACCTGCTGGTCGCTCGCCGGGTCCACCGACCTGATGGTGCTCGTCGAATGCGCATCCAATGGCGATCTCGACACGATCCGCCGGCAGATTTCCCTGATCCCGGGCATCGCCACAGTGCAGACGCATGTGGCGCTCCGGACGCATTTCGATCGAAGAGATTAGGTGGGGCGGCCTTGGCCGATCTCACACATTTGAGGCCCTGCCTCAGACCGGCCGGCTGATCTCGTCGAGATACCAATGGATGTAGCGCAGCTCGTTCTGCTCCATCGGCGCGATCGGACCCGGCGCGAAATAGTGCGAGCGCACGCCGCGCGAGGTGTGCTCGATGATCGCCTTGTCTTCCTCGGTCGTCACCTTCCACAGCCACGTCAGCCTTTCTAGATCGTAGTCGCGCCCCTCCTCGGCGCTACCGTCGACGAGCCAGATCAGCTCCATCTCCGAGGTCTCCGCGGTCTTGGGCACGAAGCGGTAGATCATGCCGTGATCGGGATAGCAGACGAGGAAGGTGGTGCCGCCGAGGTGAATGGAGGTGACGCCGCCGTCGAAATCGCTGAAGCGCCCCATCAGCGTGCTCAGCGCCTGGCCGTCCTTGCTCCCGGTCTTGGCGCCGTCATAGAGCGGATAACGGAAGGCATGCACCGCCTCCTTGCCGCCGGCAGACGTCTGCCAGTGGTTGCCGGAGCCAACCTCGATGCCCAGTTCACAAGTACGCGCCTCCATCCGCGCGTTCAGTTCCTCGATCATGTGCAGGGGCTGTTCCAGCGCATGCGTCTCGGAATATTCCGGATGCGCCGGACCGCAGTGGTAGCACTCCACATAGTTCTCGACGGCGAGCTTCCAGTTGGCGTCAACCGGATAGGACTGGCGATGAGCGATCTTCGCCGATCCCCAGCCATACTGCCCGCAGGTCGCGTGCAGCAGATGCTCGACCTCGGAGAAATCGAGCGGCTCGTCGGCAAAGGAGATGAAGATCAGCCCTTCGGCGACGCGCACATGCAGCTTCTTCAGCCCGTGGTCCTCACGCCTGAAATCCTTGGGCATCAGCCTTGCTGCCTTCAGCGCCCCGTCATTGCCATAGGTCCAGGCGTGATAGGGGCAGACGAAGGCGCGGGCGTTGCCCTTGTCCTTGGTGCAGACCTCGGCGCCGCGATGACGGCAGACATTGAGCATCGCGTGGATCTCGCCGTTCGCCGTGCGGGTGACGATCACCTGCTCTGAGGCCATGCGAAAGACCTCGAAATCGTTGGCGTTCGGGATCGCACTTTCATGCGCCACGCAATGCCAGTGGCGGCGGAAGACCCGTTCGAGGTCGCGTTCATAGATTTCCGGGTCGAGATAGAAGGCGCGCGCGAGCCCATGGCCGGGTCGATGCGCTGCGACAAGCTGGTCGATCCGGTCGCCGATGGTGGTCGTATTCTTGAGCTCCGAAACGAACATGAGGCTGAACTCCACTAATTGGACCGGAAGGACCGCGTTCCGGCGCGCGTGTATTTTTCGTTTTCCGCGGGGGCTCGTTCGCCCCAAGTTCGTCGCTGGAGCAAAAACTGCCCCTCACCCTGATCCTCTCCCCGCCTGCGGGCAGAGGGGAAAGTCGCCGTTGGCGCCAACGCCTACCTTTGGCCGGCGGGCACATTAACGTTCCTCCCTGCCGGCCTGCTCTATTGGAGCGAGACCTCACAGGGCGTCGCCTCTTTGCCTCACCCTGCGGGTGAGGCACGGCAGTTGCCTCGAGTCTCCTTCTCCCCGCCTGCGGGGAGAAGGTGGCCGGCAGGCCGGATGAGGGCGCCACCCTCACAGCGCCAGCAACGGACAGCACCAAGCACTTGCGTCATTTAAGGCACGGGCCATCGCTCGCGAGCTTCGGTTGACACCTTCGCCCGGCGCAATTCCGTGCAATCTGTAGAAGACGAGCGACCTGACCCGGCAGCCCGTTGCCCCGCCCCGAAACCGGGGCGAGCGAAACTCAGCAGAAGATCTGGAACTTCTCCCGGATCGCCCTGTCGATCTCAGGCGCGATCACCGAAGGCGCCGCCTCGGCCAGTATCCGGTTCTTCTTCTCGATCGCCTTTGCCACCAGGTCCGGACGACCGATCTCGACCCATTCCTTCGGGCTCGTGCGGTCGGCGACTGCCGGATAGATATACTCCGTCTGCATGAGCCCCAGCGTCTGCGGATGGCCGAGATAGTGGCCGGGTCCCTCGAGGCAGACAGAGCGCATGGTTTCGAGCGAGACCGAATCCTCGGTCACGTCGATGCCACGGATGCAGCGCTGGACCTGACCCAGGAGATCGTCGCCGAGCACCAGCGACTCCAGGCAGAAGCCGAGCAGCGAAGCGTGCATGCCGACGGCTTCATAGACCATGTTGAGGCCCGAGAGCCCGGCCATGACGTTGGAGATTGCCTGCTCCCAGCCCGCCTGCATGTCCGGCAGCTTGGCGTCGGCGATGCCAGCGGCAGCGCCACCGGGCAGGCGGTAGAACTGGTGCATCTGCGCGCAACCGGCCGTCAACAGTGCCTGTTCGCCCGAGCCGCCGGACATTGCGCCGGTGCGCAGGTCCGAGACGAAGGGCCAGGTGCCGAAGACTGCCGGGTGCCCCGCCGACATGGCGTTGACATAGACGACGCCCGCCAGGCATTCGGCGACCGCCTGCACGATCGCGGTTGCAAGCGGCGCCGGCGCGGTGGCGCCCGCCTGGCCGGCCGAGAGAAGCAGGATCGGCATGCCGGCGCGGATGCACTTCTCCATGGTGATGCAGCTTTCCTCCGCAAATTTCATCGGCGGCACGACGAAGCAGTTCGAGTTGGAAACGAAGGGCCGCGCCCGCCACTTGTCTTCTCCGCCGGCGATCATGTGGATGAGATCGAAGCAGCCGTCGACATGCGAAGGATCGGAGAAGCTGGTGCCGACATGTTTCGTCGTGCCGGCGCAGCAGGCATAGAGCGTATTGACGTCCATCAGGAAATTGTCGGCCACATCGCGGCAGACCATGGCGCGCTGGAAGAAGTGCACGTTGTCGAGATGGTGGACGAGCTGCGCGGCATTGAGCAGGTCCTTGGAGGTCGACTCGCGGTACTCGCGTTTCTCGACGTCGACGATGTGCACCGCCGCACCCGCCGTGCCGTAATAGACGCGGGTACCGCTGAGCTCGAGATCCTGTTTCGGGTCACGGGCATGAAGCGTGATGTCGCGCGCGGCGATCGCAAGCATGTCCTCGACCAGCGCCCGCGGAAAGCGTATCCGCCCGTCGTCACCGAGGATGGCGCCGGCGCCGGTCATGATCTCGACGCCGGATTTCGGCGCATTGGCAAGGCCGATCTGTTCCAGCGCATCGAGTGCCGCCTCGTGGATGCGCTTCACGCCGGCGTCCGTCAGCGGCTTGTACTGGCCGCCGGAAAGACCGGGACGGACCGGCCGGATATTTTCGGCAAGCGGTGCGGCGCGCAGCGCCACCCGCGCCGCCCGCCCGCCAGACCGTCTCGAAGCCGCAACTGCACAATCGTCAGCCATCATCATCTCCCAATGGGGCTGGTGCCCCCTTAACCGCGCGGTGAGGGTGTTGCCCCTCATCCGCCTGCCGGCACCTTCTCCCCGTTCTGACGGGGAGAAGGGACTTGTTGCTTGCGCTCGTTCCTCTCTCCCCCGTTCACGGGAACAGATACCCATGTTGGAGCCGGCGCTCGTTTTGTAGTCCGCCGGCCACCCGGCCCCTCGCCTCGTCAAGCGAGGGAACGAGTCCGGCGCCACGTGTCCCTTCTCCCTGCCTGCGGAGAGAAGGTGCCGGCAGGCGGATGAGGGGCAATCGTCAAGCACTGAACACGATGCCCGGCGCGCGCCAAAACCGCCTGCCCTACATCCGCACCCGCTCGGCCCGTGGGTCGTACATCGGTTTCAGAGATGCCTCCGCCTTCACTCGCGTTCCCGCGATCTCGATCTCGAAGCTCGACCCGAGCACATCCCGGTCGCTCTCGCCTTCCGACGGCACGTAGCCGAGGCCGATCGCGCCGCCGAGGTGGTGGCCGTAATTGCCTGATGTGATGGTGCCGACGATCTTGCCGTCGCGAACGATCGCCTCGTTGTGGAAGAGCAGCGGCTCCGGGTCGGCGAGACGGAACTGCACCAGCCGGCGCGACAGCCCGCGATTGTGCTTGGCAAGCACCGCCTCGCGGCCGATGAAATCGCCCTTGTCGGCTTTCACCGCAAAGCCGAGCCCGGCTTCAAGCACATGATCCTCATCGGTGATGTCGTGGCCGAAATGGCGGAAGGCCTTTTCGATGCGGCAGCTATCGAGCGTATGAATGCCGCAGAGCTTGAGGCCCAACCCCTCGCCGGCTTCTTCCAATGCCTCGAACACATGCGCCGTCTGGTCGGTCGGGACATAAAGCTCCCAGCCGAGCTCGCCGACATAGGTGACGCGGTGAGCCCGGGCGAGCCCCATGCCCACTTCGATCTCGCGCGCCGTGCCGAACGGATGCGCCGCATTGGAAAAATCGTTGGGGCTCACCTTCTGCAAGAGATCGCGCGATTTCGGCCCCATGACGCAGAGCACGCTTTCGCCGGCGCCGACATCGGTGATGACCACGAATTCGTCGGTCAGATGCTTGCGCAGCCAGGCAAGGTCGCGCTGCAGCGTGGCGCCGGGCACGACCAGCAGGAAGGCGGTTTCAGAGAGACGCGTGACCGTCAGGTCGCTCTCGATGCCGCCACGAGCATTCAGCATCTGGGTGTAGACGATACGGCCGGGCTCGACGTTCATCTCGTTGGCGCAGAGCCGCTGCAGGAAGGAAAGCGCATCGCGCCCCTCGACCCGGATCTTGCCGAAGGAGGTCATGTCGAACAGGCCGACGCCGTTTCGGACCGCCATGTGCTCGTCCCTCTGGTTCTCGAACCAGTTCTGCCGTTTCCAGGAATAGCGGTATTCGCGTTCCTGTCCCTCGTTCGCAAACCAGTTTGCGCGCTCCCAGCCGGCGACTTCGCCGAAGACGGCACCGCGGGCCTTCAGGTGCTCGTGCAGCGGCGAGCGGCGCACGCCGCGAGCCGTCGCCATCTGGCGATAGGGGAAATGATCCGCATAGAGCAGGCCGAGTGTTTCCGAGACGCGGTCTTTCAGGTAGGCGCGGTTCTTCTGGAACGGTTGCGCCCGGCGGATATCCACCTCCCAGAGATCGAAGGGCGGCTCGCCGTCGTTCATCCATTGCGCCAACGCCATGCCGGCCCCGCCCGAGGAAACAATGCCGATCGAGTTGTAGCCGGCCGCCACCCAGTAGCCCTTCACTTCAGGCGCTTCGCCGAGATAGTAGCGATCGTCGGGCGTAAAACTTTCCGGGCCATTGAAGAAGGTGTGGATGCCGGCCGTTTCCAGCATCGGCATGCGGTTGACCGCCATCTCCAGGATCGGCGCGAAGTGGTCGAAATCGTCGGGCAGCTGATCGAAGCAGAAGTCCTCGCGGATGCCGTCCATGCCCCAGGGCTTGGCCTTGAGCTCGAAGGCGCCGATCAGCATCTTGCCGGCGTCTTCCTTGTAGTAGGTGCACTCGTCCGGCACGCGCAGCACCGGCAGGCGCTTGAGCTCCGGGATCGCCTCGGTGACGATGTAGAAATGCTCGCAGGCATGCAGCGGCACGGTAACGCCGGATTGCCGCGCAAACTCCCTGCCCCACATGCCGGCGCAGTTGACGACATGGTCGGTCTCGATCGTATAGGTCTCGCCGTTCTGTTCGCAGGTGACACCGGTCACCCGGCCGTCCTTCTTCAAGACAGACGTGACCTTGACGCCTTCGAGGATCGTCGCACCGTTCTGCCGCGCGCCCTTGGCAAGCGCCATGGCGATGTTGGCCGGGTCGCACTGGCCGTCGAGCGGCAGGTGCACCGCCGCCTTCACATCCGAGGTGTTGAGATGCGGATACATCGCCTTCACTTCGTCGGGCGTGATCTCGCGCACGTCGACATTGAAGGCGCGCGCCAGCGAGGCCTGGCGGTAAATCTCCTCCTTACGCTCCCCGGTGAGCGCCACCGTGATCGAGCCGTTCTGGCGCATGCCGGTGGAAATGCCGGTCTCTGCCTCGAGCTTGACGTAGAGATCGGCCGAATATTTCGCGAGCCGCGTCATGTTCTGCGAAGCACGCAGCTGGCCAATGAGGCCCGCCGCATGCCAGGTGGTGCCGGAGGTCAGCTGCTTGCGTTCAAGCAGCACCACATCGGTCCAGCCGAGCTTGGCCAGGTGATAGGCGACCGAACAGCCGGACACGCCGCCACCGATGATGACCGCACGGGCTTTCGAGGGAATGGGCTTGGTCATGCACGCAGTCTTTCGTTGGAGGGATCCCAGAGCGGCTGGTCCGCTTCGACCGTAGCCTTGAAGCGATCGCCGAAGATCTCAACCTCGATTTCCTTGCCCGGCACGGCGAGATCGGCCCTGAGCATGCCGAGCGCGATCGACTTGCCGACGCGGTGGCCCCAGTTGCCCGAGGTGGTCTCGCCAACGACCTCTCCGCCCGACCAGAGCGTCGACATGTAGGGCGCGTCGCAGCCGTCGGCGGCGACCGTCAGCGTCACGAAGCGCTTGGAAACACCCTGTTGCTTCTCACGCTCCAGGGCCGCCTTGCCCTTGAAGCCGGGCTTGCCCCAATCGACGAAGCGTTCCAGCCCGCCCTGCAGGATCGTGTAGTCGGTCGACAGATCGCCCTTCCAGGCGCGGTAGCCCTTCTCGATCCGCAGGCTGTCGAGCGCCTCCATGCCGAAAGGTTTCAACCCGCGCTTCTGCCCGGCTGCCCAGACGGCGTCGAAGATCACGGCGGTATCCTCGACCCTGGTGTGGATCTCCCAGCCGAGCTCGCCGGCGAAGGAGACACGCACGAGCTGGCAATAGCGCCCGGCGATCTGTGCCGTCTGATGCGTCAGCCAGCCCTTGGTCAGATCGGCGTCGCTGACTTCAGTGAGGATTGCGCGCGATTTCGGCCCGGTCAGGATCTGGCAGGAGAAGGATTTGGTGACATCGTCGATGGTGAAGGCGGCCTCGGCGGGCCGGTGCTTCATCAGCCATTCGAAATCGTGCCACTGAGCCGTTGCCGCCGTGATCAGGAAGAAGAAGTCCTCGTCAAGCATCATGACCGACATTTCGGTGACGATCCGGCCCTTGTCGTCGGCGAAATAGGCAAGGCCGATGCGGCCCGGCTTCGGCACGCGGCCGGTGATGAGACCGGACAGCCACGCGGTTGCGCCCTCGCCCTTCACCCTGAAGCGCGAGAAGCCCGGCAGGTCGAGAATGCCGGCGGCATCGCGTACGGCAAGGCACTCTTCCTCGATGCGTTTGGCCCATGGCCCTTCGCGGCCCCAGGTCTGCGTCGCCTCTTCGGAAGTGTCGTCGCCGGGTTCGGCGTACCACATCGCCCGTTCCCAACCGTTATAGGGCTTGAACTGGGCGCCGAGGGCGGCGACACGATCGTGGATCGGCGAGAGCTTGCGGTCGCGCCCGGCCGGCCAATAATGCTTCGGGAAATGCATCGCGTATTCGTGGCCATAGATCTCCATGCCCTTGGCGATGCAATAGTCCTGGTCGGTGTAGTCGGTGTAGCGGCGCGGATCGCAGGACCACATGTCCCACTCGGTCTGGCCTTCGGTGATCCATTCGGCAAGCACCTTGCCGGCGCCGCCCGCCTGGCAGATGCCGAAGGTGAAGACGCAAGCCTCGAACGCGTTCGGCACGCCCGGCATCGGGCCGATTAGCGGATTGCCGTCGGGCGCATAGGGGATTGGGCCGTTGATAATGCGCGACAGCCCGGCGGTGCCGAGGATCGGCACGCGCTCGACCGCATCGTTCAGGTACCATTCCAGCCGATCGAGATCGTCGGGGAAGAGCTGGAAGGAAAAATCTTCCGGCATCGGGTCCTCGGGCGTCACCCAATGGGCGCGGCAGTTGCGCTCGTACGGCCCGAGGTTCATGCCGTTCTTTTCCTGCCTGAGATAATAGGAGCTGTCGACGTCACGGAGCAGCGGCAGCTTGTGGCCGGCCTCCTTCGACCAGGCGGCAAGCTCCGGGATCTCGTCGAACAGGATGTACTGATGGCTCATCACCATCATCGGCACATCGCGGCCGAACATCTTGCCGACTTCGCGGGCATAATAGCCGGCGGCGTTGACGACATATTCGCAGCGGATCTCACCCTGCGGCGTGGAGATCACCCATTCGTCGTTTTCGCGGCGCGCACCGGTGACCGGACAGAAGCGGATGATCTTCGCGCCCATGTCGCGCGCGCCCTTGGCAAGCGCCTGCGTCAGCTGTGCCGGGTCGATGTCGCCGTCATAGGGATCGTAGAGTGCGCCGGTCAGTTCGTGCGTTTCCAGGAAGGGATAGCGGGCGCGCATCTCGTCGGGCGAGAGGATATCGAGATCCATGCCCTGATAGCGGCCCATGCCCACGACGCGCTTGAACTCCTGCAGCCTCTCCTTGGAGTGGCCCAGCCGGATCGAGCCGGTGACGTGATAGTTCATCGGGTAGTCGACGAGCGCACCGAGGTCGCGATAGAGCGAGGCCGAATAGCGCTGCATGTTCATGATCGACCAGGAGGACGAGAAGGTCGGCACGTTGCCGGCCGCATGCCAGGTGGAGCCTGCCGTCAGCTCATTCTTTTCCAGAAGCACGCAATCGGTCCAGCCGGCCTTGGCCAAATGGTAGAGCGAGGAAGCGCCGATCGCTCCCCCACCGATGATCACGACGCGTGCATGCGACGGCAAATTCGACATCAACTGTTCCCTCGTTTTGGCCGAATTCTTGCCGGTGAAGCGCGGCGCCATCAAGCGAAGGAAACAGGCTTTATTGATCGATGAATTCGATTAGATTGAGAGACTAGCAACGGGAGGCTACGGCATGCAGGTTGAACTGATCGAAACCTTTCTCGACCTGATGGAGAGCCGCTCCTTCAACCGCACCGCCGAGCGGCTGAACATCACCCAATCGACCGTCTCGCACCGGGTGAAGGCACTGGAAGCCCAGTTCAACCGCAAGCTCTTCACCCGCAACAAGGGCGGCACCGTGCCGACCGCTGCCGGGCTGCGCTTCCTCGACTATGCGAAAGCCTTGCAAAACCAATGGCATGAGGCAACGCGCGCGGTCACCAATGCCGGGGCGCTGGAACGCTCCATGCGCCTCGGCATCCAGCACGATCTGGCGGAGGCTTTTGCCGGCGAATGGATGGCGGCCATCCGCCGGGACATGCCGGGCATCGAGGTCTATATGGAGGCCGATTACTCGAACCAGATGAACCGCGATCTCGGCGCCGGCGACCTGGATCTCGCGATCCTCTACACGCCCCACTACCTGCCTGACCTCTACTATGAACGGATCGGCGATCTGCATTACGTGCTGGTCAGCACCGAGGCCCGCGAACTCTCCGATGTGCGCTCCGAGAGCTACATCCGCTCCAGCTATTCTCCGACCTTCGACCGCGCGCACAGGCTGGCCTTGCCGCATCTCTCCGCCGCGCTCGTCTCGGCCGGCCAGAACATGGCGATCACCCGGTTGCTCGCAGCCCTCGACGGCTCGGCCTATGTGACCGCCGCCACGGCGGAGCGGCTGGCTGCAGACGGATTTGCCGCCCGCGTTCACGATGCGCCGGTGATCCCGCAGACGGTCTATGCCGCAACCAGCCTGCGCACCCGTCACGCCCACCAGCACCGCAAGATCATCGCCGCCATGGGCGAACTGCTCGCCACGCTGCCGGTGCCAAATACAGAAAGCGCCTAGATCAGGTTAGATCCGTTATGCCATTCGGCGCTGGATCAGCCGCTGCAGGACCATCAGGATAGAGACGATCGCGAGATAATAGACCAAAGCCGCGGAGTACCATTCGACGAAGCGGAAGCTCGATGCGATCGCGTCGTTGACGACCGCCATGATCTCGCGCATCGAAATCACATAGGCAAGCGACGTCAGTTTGATCAGGTTGATGAACTCGTTGACCAGCACCGGCATGACGATCCTGAGCGCCTGCGGCAGGATCACGAGGAAGAACGTCTGCCAGCGATTGAGGCCGAGCGCGCGGGCGGCATCCGTCTGCCCCTGGCCGATCGCCGAAAGCGCCCCGCGCATCGCTTCGGCCATGTAGGCCGCCGTCACCAGAGTAAACGCGATGAAGGCGGCGACGAAGGGCGTGTACCAGGGCGCCCGCGTCAGGCCCGGAAAGAGCTGCGGTGCGCCGTTCCAGACGATCAGAAGCACGAGGATCAGCGGTGACGAGCGGAACAGCCAGACATAGAGCTGCGCTGCCGTCCGCCTGACCGCCGCCACCGAGTTGAGCGCGACGGCGAGCGGCAGGCAGAGCAGAAAGGAAGCAGCCTGCACCAGGATCGACAGCAGGATGGCAATACCCGCCCCCTGCAGCATCACCGGCATGGTCAGGGCATCCAGAAACAGTTTGGTGTCGAAGTTCATGCCCTGCCCGCCTTCGAGATTAAGAATCGTAGTCGACGTCGAAGAGCGCCGGATCGAGGCCGTACTTCTTGGCGAGCTCGCCGAAGAAACCCTTCTCCTTCAGCGCCTTGAGCGCCGCCTTGACAGCGGCCGCGTCCGCAGCTTCGCGACGGCTGTAGATGCCGTACTTGAAATCCGAGGCCCAGACGTAGGGAAGCTGAAGCGTGCCGTCGGATCGCGAGGCGCGGTAGGCGCCCTCCGCCTCCTCGGTCACTGTCGCATCGACCCGGCCGACGAGCACCTGTTGATAGGCGGCCTGTTGGGTCGGATACTCTTGCACCTCGACCGGCGGCAGGCCCTTGGCGGCAAGTGCGGTGTTGAGCGGTCCGATCCGCTCCTCCTTGTAGTAGGCACCGGCTTCGAGCGCGATCACCTTGCCGCTCAGGTCCTCCGGCACTTTGATCGCATCGCTGCCCGCCTTGGTGACCATGGCAGTGGCCGATTTCATGTAGGGCACGCCGTCATAGGTCTCGCGCCGCTTGGCGTTGATGTAGATGCCACTGATGATGACATCGCAGCGCCCTGCCCCGAGCGTCGGCAACAGGCCGGCAAATTCGGTGACGGTGTAGGCGACCTTGGCGTTCCAGAGGCCGGCAAGCGCCTCGGCGATCTCGATGTCGATGCCGGTCGGCGCCGCATCGGCCGGATGCTCCTTGAAGGACAGCGGCGGAAAGGCGGCGGTGGTGCAGACGCCGATCTCGCCATCGGCGGCAAAGGCCGGCGGCTCGGCCTGTGCGGCGCCGGCCGAAAGCACGGCGGTTGCGAGAAGGGTTGCGCAGGATGCCAGTCTGATCATCTTCATTCCCCTCATTGTGCTGGTGAAACGCGGCCGACGATGTCGCCATAGGTCTGGCTGTCGAAGGCAGGAAGGATGAGCGGATCCACAAAGCCGTCGCGCCGCGCCGTCAGCACGTATTGCATCATCGACGCATTGTCCGGCATCTCGAAAACCTGGACGAAGTCGTAGGCTCCGAGCGTGGCATAGAAGGCGACCGAGCGGCCGCCGAGTGCTGCGACCCGATCCTCGCTCACCTTGCGCCGGGCGCCGCTGTCCGAGAGCTCGGCCAGTCCCTTGGAGGTCAGTCGCATCAGCGAGATATATCTTTGCATGGGGCATCATTCCGTTGAAACGGTTGGCAAAAATCTTGAAAATGTGGACGTGCGCGGCGCGCCCGAAGCAATTCCAGGAAAACTGCGATGCGGTTTTGCGTCCGGAATTGCGCGGTGCCAGAGCGCTAGCGCGCGGCCTTGGCCAATCCGGCAATGACGGCATCACTGGTCGAAACCGTGCCGAAGATGCCGTTCTCGATCGAGATCATGTTGATCGCCGCCTCATGCGCCCACTGCTCGCCGCTGGCACAGCAGTCCGAAATCGTCAGGCACTGGAAATTGCGGTCGCAGGCTTCGCGCAGCGTCGTGTGCACGCAGACATCCGTGGTGCAGCCCGTGAAAAGCATGTGGGTGATGCCCTGGGACCTCAGCACATGCTCGAGATCCGTATAGGTGAAGGAACTGTTGCAGGTCTTGTCGATGATGACGTCGGTGTCGGCGACATCGAGTTCGGGCAAGAGCTGGAACCCCGGGCTCGAACGCAAGAGCACCTGCGTATTCTCCAGCCCCGAGCGCTTGCGCCGCCATTTCTCGTAAGGCGTCATGTCGGCGAGATCGGCACGGTAGCCCTGGCGCGTGTGGATGATCAGGCAGCCGGCTTGCCGTGCCGCCGCAATCACGCGGTTGACCGCCGGCACGATGGCGGCCAACGGCGCCGGATCGTAGCCCATCGACGCGAAGTAGCCGTTGGGCGAGCAGAAGTCGATCTGCAGATCGATCACCATCAGCGCGGTCTGCGACGGAACCAGCTTTCCATCATAAGGAAAATCAAACGGTTGTGCCTCGATCATGGTGTTCTCCCTCTCTCCGGTTCGATTCATAGGAGCAAAAATCGATTGGGAATAGCGATTTTTTATGCTTGATTTTGTGCAGTCTCGCTAAACAATTTCGAGATTCGATCCTGAGGAAAATGACGGATGAAGGCGCTGCATTTCCTGCCCTATATCCGGGCATTCGAGGCTGTTGCGCGCATCGGCTCGGTGCGCCAGGCGGCGGACGAGTTGGGCTTGAGCCCCGGCGCCGTGTCGCTGCAACTGCGCCGCCTGTCGGAGACGACCGGGCTGACGCTTCTCGAAAAGTCCGGACGCAACATCAAGCTCACGGCAGCTGGCCGCGACTTCGCGCAGACGGTCTCCCACGCGATCGGCAACCTTGCTGCAGCCGTCGAGGACGGCACCGACCGACGGCTCGAAAGCCACCAGCACAAGCTGACCGTCGCCCTGCCACCGGCGCTGGCGATTGCCTGGATGGCCGGGCTGCTGGTGCAGTTTGCCGGTGCGCGAGGTTTGACCGACCTTTCAATGCGCAACTGCATTCGCGCCAGCGACGTCGCCTGGGACGATGTCGATCTCGCCGTCGTCTACGACAACCCGCCTTTCGACGGCCTGTGGTGGCAGGCGGTCAGCGACGTGAAACTGCGCACGGTCTGCTCGCCGCTGCTCTTCCCCCGGCTCGAAGGGCCGCTACGCGAGAGGAAGCTGCGCGACGTCACGCTGCTGCATGAGGATGACGGCCGGGAATGGACGCGCTGGTCGGCCGCTTCGCGCATTTCGCTCGAAGGCAGCCGTAGCGTGCGCGTGCAATCGGTCGCGATCGCCGTAGCCTCGGCGCTGCAGGGCCAGGGAATCGCCCTCGTTTCCGACGTACTGACGCGCTCCTATCTCTACGAGGGACGCCTGATCCAGCCATTTCCGACGGCGATACCGGCGTCGGCCGGCTACTACCTGCTCTGCCCGACGGAAAAGGCAGAGGAGCCGCTGATCCAGGCCTTCGCCAACCAGATCGCAGCACACCTGCGCGGCGAGCGATCCGGCGAAAAGCAGGCTCAGTAGCGACCCTTGAGCTGCGCCTTCAGCCGCTCGGCATCCGCCTCGGTCACACCAGACGGTGCCACCGCCTGCATCCAGGCGTCGATATAGTGTTCCGGCGCATAGACATGGCCGTAACCGATCGGCGACGTCGTCGCGAGCGCCATGTCGGCCAACAGCTGGAACATCGTGACAACAGGGAACCAGCGAAGAGCCGGCGAAACGTCCGCCCCGCGCGGCGCCTTCATCCAGTCCGGTTCGCGGTAGAAGGAATAGGGATCGAAGAAGGTGATCGGGTCGCTTGCATATTGCAGGTAGACGATGCGGACATTGCCCCATTGGGCGCCCGGAATGTTGAGCGCGTTTTCCTGATTGGTGAAACGGATCACCGAGCCGTCGCGATAGAGCGGCCGCCATTCCGGCGAGCCCGGATTGCGGTTTCGTGTGATCTGCAGCCAGGTTTTGGTCGGGAATGGCGAGCCGACCCAAAGTGCCCCCTGGAACGGGTCGCTGATGATGTCGAAGGGATCGACCGAGCCTTGCGAGTTCATCGCGCCGAGGCTGAGACCATAGAGATAGAGCCTCGGCCGCTTGTCCTTCGGCAGCGTCGTCCAATAGCCATAGACCGCATCGAAGAGCGCATCGGCCGTCTCCGCCCCATATTCCGGCTCGACCAGCAGCGACAGCCAGCTTGTAAGATAGGAATACTGCACGGCAACGCTGGCGACGTCGCCCTTGAGAAGATACTCGAGCGAATCGAGGCCAGGCGGGTCGATCCAGCCGGTGCCGGTCGGAACGACGATCAGGAGATTGGAACGCTCGAAACCGCCGACGCGCTTCAATTCCTCGAGCGCCAGCTTCGCCCGTTTCTTGGCGGTTTCGGCCGAATTGAGACCGGCATAGACGCGCAAGGGCTCCTTTGCCTCAGCCCCGAAGAAGGCGCCGATGTCCTTCGCGGCCGGGCCGGAAGCGATGAACTGGCGCCCCTGGCGGCCAAGCTCGTCCCAGGTCATCAGCGACGCGCTGCTGCCGGTTTTTGAGGGATCGGTCGGCGGCGCGACGTCGGGGTCGATCAAGGCGTCCAGCCGCTGGAACGAGCTGTCGGCCGCATGCAGGGCAAAGCGGAAGATGACGCCATCGGCGGCTGACCAGAAGAGCGCCAGTGCCGCAACCACCCCGGCGAGCTTGGCCATCGGCCGGGTCAGCACATATTCGAAACGCTTGGTCAGAAACCGGAAGGTCAGCCGGAACAGGCGCGCCAGCAGCACGATGACGACGAAGACGACGGCGGCGATCAGGCCGAGCTTGAACGGCTCGGCGCTTTCGACCGGAGCGAGCCCCATGATCTCACGCACCGTGTTCTGCCAGTAGGCGGTGCGCCAGAGGAAGGTGAGCGCAACGGCGATGCAGCCGAACGCCGCCACCACCTTCACGATGAAGCCGGTGCGTCCGCGGATCTCCGGCAGGTCCAGCAAGGACCAGACCCAGCGCATCAGCACGCCGATCGCATAGCCGGCACAAAGCGACAGGCCCGAGATCACCGCCTGCACCACATAGGGCCGCGGGATCAGGCTCGGCGTCAGCGACATCGCAAAGAAGAAGACGCCGACAATCAGGCCGGAGGTCGAGAAGGATGCAAGCAGCGCCGAAACGAAGCGCGGCACCGGCAGTCTCGACAGTCGCGTCTGTTGAAGATTTGCCATGGCCGATCCCACCCTATGCAGACATGTCCCCGCAACGGCCGAGGCCGTCCGGCGAAGGTCCCGTATCACTTTGAATTGCTGCACATTTATCCTCAAATCGGCGACGATTTGACGAAACGCGCAGCAGGCGCCGGCAGCAATGTCGCCTCCCGCTCGTGTCCAGTCAATCGCCGCAACCGGAAGACGCGCAAGCACTGGCCTGACAGCGGCACTCCGACCCTCACGCGCGGGTCACCTCGACCGGTGTTTTCATGATGATTTCGCGGTGCGGGAACGGGATCGAAATGCCCGCCGCCTTGAAGGCATCCCACAGCGCCATCAGCACCTGACCGCGAATGTTGGTGAGCCCGTTGCTCGGATCGGAGATCCAGAACCTCAGCTTGAAATCGAGCGACGATGCGCCGAAGCCGGTCATCCAGCAGACCGGCTCCGCGTGGCTGCTGGCAACCCGTGGGATCGATTTGGCAGCCGCAATGGCAATGCGCGCCACCTCGTGCGGATCGCTGTCATAGGAGGTGCCGAAACTGACCTCGATACGGACGAAGTCGCTGGAGAACGACCAGTTCACCACCTGCTGCGAGATGAAGTCCTCATTCGGAATGAGGTACTCCTTGCCGTCCCTGGTGATGACGGAGACGAAGCGGGAGCGTAGGTCGCGGACGGAGCCGAAGGTATCGCCGAGCGTGATCGTGTCGCCGGGTTTGATGGATTTGTCGAGCAGGATGATGATCCCGGAAATGAAGTTGGAGACCACCTTCTGCAGACCGAAACCGATACCGACGCCGACCGCCCCGGAAAAGACCGTCAGCGCCGTTAGGTCGATGCCGGTTGCCGACAGCGCGATTGCACCGGCAAAGCCGATCAGTGCGATCTTGACCAACTTGCTGATCAGCACCTTGAAGGAGGGCGTCAGTTCCGCTGAACGCTGGATCCAGTGCGACGAGACGTTGCCGATCAACACCGCAAGCCAGACCAGCGCGGAAGAAAGTACGATGGCTTTGAGAACCAGCAGCAGCGACAGACGAACCGCGCCGAAATTGATGGCAACGCCGTCGAGCGTCGTCAGAATCACCCGATCGAGCCCGACCGCATAGAGCGCAAAATAGATCCAGCCGACGACGGCGGTAACCCGCGCCAGCATCTGGTTGCGGATGATGCGTGTCAGCACCGAGATGACGAACCAGGCCGCCGCCAGCGTCAGCGCAGTGGCCACTAGCCAGCGATAGGAAGGCCATCCGAAGCGCAATATCATTCCGTCGGCGATCCAGAGCCAGACGATCAGAAACAGCCACTGCAGTCGCCGCATGAAGGCGATGATCACGCGCAGCAGATCCGGATTACCCTTGATCAGACGGGCACGGGCTTCGACCAACGGCTCTGTCCGCTTTGCCAGCGCGCCGCAGATCAGGTAGCCGGCGACGATGATGGCGAGCTGATAATACGTCCACTCGTTCAAAAGGACCGTGCGCAACCAGGAAGCGACGGCATCGAACGCTGTTGCGAAATCCATCGTCTCTCTCCGAGAGATCAAGGCGCCCGCCGAGCGTTTGGGGACGCCCTGATCCCTTGAATCTAGGGCATCCTCGACGCTTTCAAAGCCGACCGGAGAAAGTCGAACGTCTTCAAGGATATATGCAGCGTAGACGCTAGATCCGCCGCTCCTTGATGGTGTTCATGACGAAGCTGGTCTCGATCGAGGCGACGCATTTGAGCCTTGCGATCTTCTCCTTGATGAAGCGCTCGTACTGATCGAGGCCGGCGCTCATCACCTTCAGCACATAATCGCGCGAGCCGGTTACCAGGTGGCACTCGAGCACCTCGTCCCAGCCGCGCACCGCCTCCTCGAACATGACGATCTCGTCCTCGTGCTGGCGGCTGAGCCTGACAGTCGCGATCGCCGTCATCGTCCAGCCGTCGACCGCCGGATCGATCAGCGCCGTATAGCCGCGGATGACGCCGGTCTCCTCGAGCCGTCGCAGCCGGCGAAGACAGGGCGAAGCCGATAGCCCCACCCGTTCGGCAAGCTCGTTGTTGGTGAGACGGGCATCCCCCACCAGTTCCTTCAAAATCCTGCGATCCATCTCGTCGGCAATTTTCTGCGCCATATCTTCTCAACTCAGCCAGATCTTTGCGCAACTCAAAGACATAGAGCCGGAAATAGCAAGGATCAGTCCAAGCATCTGATATAATTTGCCTGTCAGTCGAGTCCGCTTCCCATCAGGAGACAAGTCATGACCGCACCGCATCCCTCCAAGACCCATATCGGAAACCACAAGCTGCATCCCGAAACGCAGATGCTGAACTATGGCTACGATCCGGAACTGTCCGAGGGCGCCGTCAAGCCGCCGGTGTTCCTGACCTCCACCTTCGTCTTCCGCTCGGCCGAAGAGGGCCGCGACTTCTTCGACTTCGTTTCCGGCCGTCGCGAGCCGCCGGCGGGCGTCGGCGCCGGCCTCGTCTATTCGCGCTTCAACCATCCGAACAGCGAGATTGTCGAAGACCGCCTCGCCGTCTACGAGCGCACCGAAAGCTGCGCGCTGTTCTCGTCGGGCATGTCGGCGATCGCCACGACGCTGCTCGCCTTCGTCAAGCCGGGTGACGCGGTCCTGCACAGCCAGCCGCTCTATGGCGGCACCGAGACGCTGCTTGCCCGCACCTTCCTCAATCTCGGAGTCGCCGCCGTCGGCTTTGCCGATGGCGTCAACGAAGCGGCGGTGACGGCTGCGGCCGAAGCGGCGATGGCCAAGGGCCGTGTCTCCGTGATCCTGATCGAGACGCCGGCGAACCCGACCAACAGCCTCGTTGATGTCGCCATGATCCGCCGCGTTGCCGACGCGATCGGCCGAAAACAGGGCCATACGCCGATCGTCGCCTGCGACAACACGCTGCTCGGCCCGGTCTTCCAGCGGCCGATCGAACACGGCGCCGACATCTCGCTCTATTCGCTGACCAAGTATGTCGGCGGCCATTCCGACCTTATCGCCGGCGCTGCGCTCGGCTCCAAGGCGGTGATGAAGCAGGTCAAGGCGCTGCGCGGCGCGATCGGCACCCAGCTCGATCCGCATTCCTGCTGGATGCTCGGCCGTTCCTTGGAAACGCTCTCGGTGCGCATGCAGAAGGCCGACGACAATGCCCGCATCGTCGCCGAGTTCCTGCGCGAGCACCCGAAGGTCGAGCGCATCCACTACCTGCCCTTCCATGGCGAGGACACCCCTGTCGGCCGCACTTTCAAGGCACAGTGCACCGGCGCGGGCTCGACCTTCTCCTTCGACATCACGGGCGGTCAGGAAGCGGCCTTCCGCTTCCTCAATGCGCTGCAAATCTTCAAGCTCGCCGTCAGTCTCGGCGGCACGGAATCGCTGGCCAGCCACCCGGCGGCGATGACCCATTCCGGCGTGCCGATCGAGGTGCGGCACCGCATCGGCGTGCTGGAATCGACCATCCGCCTGTCGATCGGCATCGAGCATCCGGATGATCTCGTCGCGGATCTCTCAAACGCCCTGTCGGTCGCCTGATGCAAGCGGCCGCCGGTCCAGCCGGCGGCCCCTTCGCTAAATTGAAATGTTCAATTCCGGACGGAAAACCGTTTCGCACTTTTCCTGGAATCGGCCCGCTTGGCTGGCGCAATTCCGGACGGAAAACCGCTTCGCACTTTTCCTGGAATTGGCCCGCTTGGCTGGCGCAATTCCGGACGGAAAACCGCTTCGCACTTTTCCTGGAATTGCTTAGTGCGCCAGGATGTTGACGATATTGCCGAACGGGTCGCGCATATAGAAACGGCGCACGCCCCAGGGTTCGTTGGTGATGTCGTAGACAATCTCGACACCGGCGGCCTTGGCCCGCTGATAGGCTCGGTCGACGTCGTCGACCTCTATGGATAGCACCGGCACGGGCGTATCGTTGCCGCCCTCGCTGGCGATGCTCACCTGCGGCATCGCGGCCTTGCCCTCGGCGGCAAACGTCAGGATCCAGCCGTGATCCATCACCACGTCGAGTTCCAGCAGGTCGCCGTAGAAGGCGCGCGCCACTTGCGGGTCCGGGGCGTAGAGGTTTGAGACGATACGCTTGACTGTCATGGAATTCTGCTCCCTTCGACGCGCCGCAACGCGGCAGCATCGACGCTTACTGGTTGTTCGGCTGATAACGATACAGCCCATACTGCCGGCCAACGGCAGCCGATTGAAAGCGGAAATCGCCTCGCTTCAGAATGAAGCCGCCGCATGTTCCGATGGCGCCTTCGGTTTTGCTCCGGCAAGCGCCACCCGCACAAGCGTCGCCGCTGCCTTGCCCGCCACCTCCATGTAGCTTGGATCCCGGTGCAGCAGCACGACCGCGAAACTGCCGTCGAGCAACAGCAGGATCTGCCTTGCCAGCATGGCCGGCTCGGCGACACCGGCTTCGGTAAAGGTCTCGGCAATCCAGGCCTCGAACTTCTTCTTGTGGGCGGCACCGATGCGGATCGCCGGATGACCGGGCATGTTGGCAAGCTCGGCGGAGGTGCGCAGGAAGCCACAGCCCTTCCATTTCGGATGGCGCGCCGCCCGCGCCAGGTTGACGAAGATCGCCTCGACCTTGTCGGCAAGGTCCCCGTCGCCCGTGTCGAACCACTTCCGAAAGAGCTTGAGATTGGGCTGGTCGCGACCTTCGAGATAGGCGGCGATCAGCTCGTCCTTGCTTTGGAAGTGGTAATAGAGCGTGCGCTTCGTCACGCCCGCCGCCTCGGCCACCGCATCGACGCTGACGGCGCGGATGCCCTCGGCGTAGAAGAGCTTTTCCGCCGCTGCTACGATCATGTCCCGGGTCGATTTCGCTGCTTTTGCCATCGTGATGTATACCGACTAGTGAATATACAGGACATCCTCCCTCACCTAGCCTCTCCCCGTCAACCCAAGCCGGAGAGCAACCATGTCCAATACCGTTCTGATGCAGATTTCCGAGGGTATCGCCCTCCTCACGCTTAACCGCCCACAGAAGCTCAATGCCTTGAATTACGAACTGATCGACTGGCTCCTTACCCTTCTCGATACGATCGAGGTGAACGACAATGTCGGCGCCGTGATCATCACCGGCGCCGGCGAGCGCGCCTTTTCCGCCGGCGGCGATATCCACGAGTTCTCGGAAAGCGTGCGCCAGGGCGTGAACCCCGCCGTGCGCGATTTCGTCCGGCGCGGCCAGCGCCTCACGGCTCGGCTGGAAGCCTTTCCGAAGCCGATCATCACCGCCGTCAACGGCCTCGCCTATGGCGGCGGCTGCGAGATCACCGAAGCCGTGCATCTGGCTGTCGCCAGCGATCGGGCGCGCTTTGCCAAACCGGAGATCAAGCTCGGCATGCCGCCAACCTTCGGCGGGACGCAGCGCCTGCCGCGGCTTGCCGGCCGCAAACGGGCGCTCGAACTCTTGCTGACGGGTGAGGACTTCTCGCCGGAGTGCGCCCTGGAGATGGGGCTCGTGAACCACGTCGTTCCCCACGACAACCTGATCCCCGCCGCCCGCGACCTCGCCAAGCGCATCATGCATCACTCCCCCCTCGCCGTTCGCTCAATCATCACCGCCGTAACCCGCGGTCTCAACATGTCGATATCAGAGGGCCTGCTGGTCGAAAGCGAGCAATTTACCCAGATGGTGCCGACCGACGACCTCTCGGATGGGCTCGCCGCCTGGAAGGGACGACGCATCCATGAAGACCGCCTGAGCGACGACTTTTTCTCGTCGCTCAGGAGGAATATTCAACCAAAAGGTTGACAAACTTCGTGATCGCGACGATGTTCAACAACATGGTTGAATATCACACTGATCATCTCGATGCCGTGTTTCACGCGCTTTCGGATCCGACGCGCCGCGCCATGCTGCGGAACCTCTCGCAGGGCGAGAGGCTGGTGGGCGAGCTTGCGGCGCCCTTCTCGATCTCGCTGGCCGCGGCATCGAAGCACATCAAGGTGCTGGAAGGAGCAGGTCTGGTGCGCCGTGAAGTGAAGGGCCGCACGCATGTATGCCGGCTGGATGCCGCGCCGATGCATGCCGGCATGGAGTGGATGCGCCACTACGAAGCCTTCTGGCGCACGCGTATCGACGCCCTCGAGACACTGCTTCTCGCCGAAGACGCAACTGTTCGAAACGATCCGAACGACCCGGAGGAATAGTCATGACAAAGCATGCCACAGCCTTTGCCGGTACCGATTACGGCCGCGTCATCGCACCGGACGCGGTGCGCATCGAACGCCTGCTGCCCGGCCCGATCGAGCGGGTCTGGTCCTATCTGACCGACGAAAGCAAGCGTCGGCTCTGGATGGCATCGGGCACGATCGGCTCTTCCGAAGGCGCCGCGGTCGAGCATGTCTTCCGCCATTCCGAACTGACGACGCACGACGATCGGCCGCCGCAGAAATATGCCGAGCATGCCGGCGAGGTGCGCAATTACGGTCACGTGCTCGCCTGGGAGCCGCCGCGGCTGCTCGCCTATACTTGGAACGAAGAGACCGGCACGCCCTCGGAGGTCCGCTTCGAGCTCAGTCCCCGCGGCGACAAGGTGCTGCTCGTCGTCACCCATAAGCGCATCGCCGATCGCGCCATCATGACCAGCTTCTCCGCCGGCTGGCACGTGCATCTCGACATTTTGCGCGCTCTGCTCGAAGGCGAAAAGCCGGCAGCCTTCTGGAGCAAGTTTACCGACCTGGAAGCGCAATATGACGCGCGTATTCCGAAGCCTTGACGGTAGGATGGGCTTAAAGATCAAGACGCGTGCAGGCGCCGGCGAGGATCCACTTGCCGGCGCTTTTCGTCAGGCGCGGGCGAAACCGAGGATGAAGAACGCCAGCGCGCCGATCGATGCAAAGGTGCGCACGTGGTTCCACCAGACCCAGTCGGTGAGATAGCGCTCACGCCAGAGATCAACCGCCGCCTGCCCAGGTGCCGCTGCACCGAGCGCATCGTTCATCGGCACGTTGAAGATAATCGTCACCAGAAGCACGCCGACGACATAGGCGATGCCGCCGGCAGCAAGCCACCACCTGCCCTCGCCGCCCGAGAGGAAGGCCATGACGACGAGCACCAGACCGAGCAGCGCGGTGCCCATGAAAGCACTGAGGAAGATCGGGTTCTGGATGACGACATTGATCGCGTTCATCGCGGCGATCCCCTGCTCCGGCGGCAGCCGCGACAGGGCCTGCATGATGCAGACCGAGAAGATGAAGAACAGCCCGGCCATCAGGCCGGAACCGATCGCGGCGGCAAACGCCAGAGCGGGGATCAGCGGGATCATGCGGCAATACTCCAAACACCAGTTGCTGCGGTTTCCCGGGCATAAACCGCAAAGTCGCGCGGGGGCCGCCCAAGCACGCGCTCGACATCGGACGTCATGCTGGAATTGCGTCCGTCGAGCACCGAGGAGAAGAGATAGCGGATGAGTGCGACATAGTCATCCGGCACGCCGTCGGCCTTGAGTTGCGCCGCAAAATCGTCGATCGGCACCGGCTGATAGGCGATCCGGCGGTTGGCCGCAACGGCGATCTCGGCCACGGCCTAGGCAAAGGTCATCAGCCGCGGGCCGGTCAAGGCATAGACCTTGCCGATATGCGCGTCGTCCAGAAGGGCCGCAACCGCCACGTCGGCAATGTCGTCGCAACTGACGAAGGGCTCGGTGACCTCGTCCACGGGCAGGAAGACCGACCCACTCATCACGCCATCGGCCAAGAAGCCTTCGTCGAAATTCTCGAAGAACCAGCTGCCTCGGATGACCGTCCAGTCGGCACCGGAAGCCTGCAGCGCACGCTCGGCCGCTTCCGCCTCGTCCTCGCCACGCCCCGACAGAAGCACCAGCCGCTTGATGCGCGAGCGAACGGCAAGGCTCGAGAAGCGGTCGATGACATCGACGGCGCCCGGCACCGCCAGATCGGGCTGGTAGCAGACATAGATGCGATCGACATTTTCAAGGGCAGACGCCCAGGTCGCCTCGTCCGTCCAATCGAAGGAAGGCGACGCCGAACGGGCGCCGATGCGCACCGCTACGCCCCGCTCCCGAAGGCGCCCGGCCACCCGCCGCCCCGTCTTGCCGGTACCGCCCAAAACCAGTGTGACTTTCTGAGACATCGTTTCCTCCTGAGGCTTCATCTACAAACATGAGTATCTCTCACATTTGCAAATGTGATAAATCCTCGTATTTTAAGAGTCAAGTCAAAATGTGAGCATTACTCATGATTACAGACACAAACCCCACCACGCCTCCCGCCGAAGACGAGACCACGTTGCGCCGGACGCCCAGCCAGAAGCGCAGCCGCGAGCGCGTCGAGCAGATCCTTTCCTGCGCGACGGCACTCATCCAGGAGAAGGGCAGCGACGCCATGCGCATGAGCGACGTCGCTGAAAAGGCGGGGATTTCAATCGGGTCGCTCTACCAGTACTTCCCGGACAAGGCGGCGATCGTGCGTACGCTGGCCGAGCGCTACAATGCCGTTTGCAACGAGTGCATCTCCGCCGAACTGGCCAAGGTCACGTCGATGGCAGAACTGCGCGACGCCTTCTCACTGCTGTTCGACATCTACTACGACATGTTCCTGGCCGAGCCTGTCATGCGCGACATCTGGTCGGCGATGCAGGCCGACAAGGCGCTGCGTGAGGTCGATCTCCAACAAAGCCGCGCCGGCGGCAAGCTTCTAGCCGATGTCTGGGCCCGCTTTGCGCCCGAGACGCCGCGCGAAACGATCGACAGCGCTGCCTTCCTGATCATGCATCTCGGCGACTGCACCATGCGGCTTGCCGTCTCGGTCGATCGGCCGGAGGGCGACCGCATCGTCGAGGCCTACAAGCAGATGATGCTTCGCGATTTTGTCGCGGATGAAGCGGCCGGCGGCGCAGGCTCAATTGACAACGCCATGACACGCTCCTAATCATTTTGGATCGATTGGTTCCCGGGACGCGAACGCGTTTCGGGAGTAAACGGGAACGTGACGGATGGACCCATGCTGGGCATTCAAATCACGGCCGACCCCGCGACTGTAGAGCGACGTTGATCTTGCCGTTCCGGAGCAATCCGGAAGAAGCCACTGGAACAGGCCCCGAGAGGGTGGTCGAACTGGGAAGGCGAGGCAGATCCCGGGCATTTCGCCCAGCGCCGTGAGCCAGGAAACCTGCCACTCGATACGGGCATAGGGCCCACACCGGGAAATTTCCCGATGCCATCACGGAGGTTGTCATGGCTACGTCTACTATTTCGAGCACCCCGCTCTCCCTGAGCGATCGTCTGACCGCTGGCGTCATCGCCCTTTTCATCGGCGCATTCCTCGTCTTCGGTGCCGGCCTTGCCAATTCGGCCGTGCTGCACGACACCGCGCACGACACCCGCCACTCCTACGGCTTCCCCTGCCACTAAACGATGCGCCGGAACGTGAACAACGTTCCGCATCGAAATAGCCGCGGACCTGAATGCATCCGGCTCACGCCGGATGTCGGCGTTTGCGCATGGCGCTTTGGCGAACATGCAAGCACCGTCCGCATGGCACAGCAAATAGGAAGGCTCACCAACCACGCCGAAGCGCGTGGCGTTTGCCGTTATCGAGGGAATTCAAGATGATTGTCAGAACGCTTCTGGCCGCAATCGTGGCTGGGCTGATTGCCGGTGTCTTCATGACCGGCGCCCAGGAACTGCGGGTAACGCCGCTGATCCTGCATGCGGAGCAATTCGAAGGCGAGGCTCCGGCCGCGACCGAACAGCCGGCCGGCCAACCGGGCACGGCACAACCGGCCGCCGAGGGCCATGACCAGCATTCATCGCTGAAGGCGGTATCGCCGCTTGGCGCCGTACTCGACGCGCTGTCGCCGATCACGCCGGCCTATGCGCACGAAGGCGAACATGAGGAAGGCGGCATCATGTTCGGTATGAGCCGCTTCTCCGGCACGCTGATGGCAAACCTCGTCACCGGCTCCGGCTTCGGCTTGCTGCTCGCCGGCGTCAGCCTGGTGATCGGCTATCCGATCACGCTCAGGAACGGCGCTCTCTGGGGCGCCTGCGGCTGGCTCGCGGTGCACATGCTGCCGGCGATCGGCCTGCCGCCGGAACTCCCGGGCTTCCCGGCGGCCGAACTCGGCGACCGCCAGACCTGGTGGCTGACAACCGTCGCTCTCTCCGCGGTCGGCCTCTATCTCCTGGTCCTGCGCGAAGAAATAGTGTCCAAGGTCGCCGGCCTCGTCCTCATCGCCGCACCCCATGTCTACGGCGCGCCGCAACCGCTCGATATCTCCAGCAACGTCCCGGCCGTGCTCGGCGCCGAGTTCGCGGTCGCCGCGCTCGCCACCACGCTCGCCTTCTGGATCGTTCTCGGCGTCGTCTCCGGCTTCATCAACGAGCGCTTCCTTAAGTCGCATTGAACCCGCTGCGCCTCAAAAGGCACCGGAACATAAAAACGGCGGGGTTCAGGCCCCGCCGTTTTGCATCAGACGCGCTGCCAGCCGCGCGCGGCGATCGTCCGGCTCCAGCAGGACGCAGGTATCGCAGAAGCCGCCGCCCTCCGTCTTGAAATAGAGGCAACAGCCGCAGCGGATCCGGTACTGGCACGACAGTTGCGCGCCGCTTGCCGGATCGGTGGCGGAGATCTCCTCGTAGCAGATCTCTTCCGAAAACAGCCGCGACCCCGGCCGTTTGACGATCGCGAGCGCCTCGGCCATGCCGCGCACTTCGTCCCCGATCGCCCGTCCGATCTCCAGGAACGTGCCCGCAAGCGAATCCGCTGCCAGCCGCCACTGCGCCCCGGAAGAAAGCCCCGAGCGCTTCTTCAGGATCGCGATGACCGGCGCCAGATGCGCTGTGAAGCCGCGCTCGAAAACGCCGATGCATTCCGCCTGCTGCGATCTCTCCGCCAGATCGACGTGGAAATGATAGCGTTTGCCGGCAACCGCGCGGTCCTGGTGAAGGCGACTCCAGTCTTCAAAGCGAATGCCCGCGATCTCAGCCTGAACGCCCGCACCGAGATAGAGCGCGCCGAGAACCACACTTACCTGACGGCTGTAAAAGGCGATCAGATGCGCGGCCCGGATCCGGTCCGTCATGCCGACTGCGAAAAAGTCCTGATAGGCGAGGCTCTCCTCGATCCCGGCCCCGCCCGCAGCCCAGAAGCCGGCCGGGGCGCTGAAGGCGCCGTCCACCGTCCCGAGCGAGACACCGACGTCAGGGAACTCAGCGCGCAACCGCTCGACCACTGCCAGCACCCGTGGCGGATATCCTTCCCCGGTCTGCGCAATCTGTTGCTGGCTTCCCAAATTCATAACGTCTCCGTCGCCAGCCAGCCGCCTTCAAATCCCGCACGCTCAAGTCCGCGCCGGATTGCAGGCAGACTACGCGTCAGCTTCCAGACGAAGCCGCTCCGCCAGTTCTCGATCATCATCACGACGAGCCCCTGGTCAAGGCCGACGACGCGCGTGTCGACCCACCCCTCCGGCCCCTCGCCCGGCAGGCTCGGATTGAAGCCACCCGGAAAGCGCCCCGCCTTCAGAAGCCCGGGGTGGCTGGCTGTCATCTGGCTGAGCGCCGACAGCGACGCATCCGCACAGAAAGGCAGGCAGGCCGCCGCCGCCCAGGGCACGAGCGTGCCATCATCCGGACCGAAAGGTGCGCCGCGATTGGCGTAGCCCCGAAGTCGCTGCCAGCGTCCGTCCTTGCGGCGCAGCCGGCCACGTGGCGCATGGCAGGCGCTGAGCCCCCAGAGGTGTTCGCCATAGCCGGCGAAGCGGCCCTGATTTTGCCGCGCATGGTCACGCTGCAGCCCGATGGCTCGCCGGCTGTTCTCGAAATAGTCCGTTCCCCTCTCCCGCATCGGCCGATCGGCGAGGCCGCGAAGGTCGAGCCAGGCCTGCGGGAACAGGTGGATGAACAACGGCGCCGCGTGGAGATGAGCCCCGCCTTGAACCACGATCCAGTCATAACCGTCCGCAAAGACGGTGTAGTGCTTCGGTTCGATTGCGTGCTCAGGCGCCCCGAGCGCCAGCAGATAGAGCAGCAGTGCCTCGCTGTAGCCTCGCCAGCGATACTTCAGGAACCGGCCCGGTGGGCGCCAGCCCATCGTCAGTGTGTCACTCCGGTTCAACGCCCAGCGCCAGTCGACCCGCGCATAGAGCCGTTCGGCAAGCGCGCGGATCTCGCCCTCCTCCTCATCTTCGCGGGAGAAGAAGGCCGAAGCCGTCAGGCAGCCGGCGATCAGCAGCGCCGTATCGATGGTCGAAAGCTCGCTGCGCCAGGTGCGCGCGCCGGTCCGCATATCGAGAAAGTGATAGTAGAACCCGCGATAGCCGCTCGCCCGCTGGTCTCGCGACTGCGAGCTTTCAGCCAGGAAACGCAGCGTGGTCAACACCCGCCCGACCGCCTCGCGGCGCGAAATCCACCCGCGCTCGACGCCGATGGGATAGCAGGAAAGGCCGAAGCCGGTCGCCGCAATGCTCGACGGCGCGCCCGGAAGCGACGTATCCGCGATCAACCCGGTGACTGGATCCGCATATTCGAGAAAGTAGCCGAACGCCGCCCTCTGCAGACTATCGATCTGAAATAGTTCGGCATTTTCCGTCGGTTTCAGCATTCCGCCTTTCCGGCCCTTGACCGGTCGCAAGTACTTCCGGGCCGCCCGCGACAAAATCACTCTTTGTTGAAGGCCAACTACACCCAAATGGTCGCCGAAATCCAATCCTGTGTTACATTCTTCTAATCTGACCGCGCGCAATGACTGGTTGAAGCGATGTTGAGCGTGTTGGCGTTGATCCTCTCATTGAGTGGTGGCACGAGCCCATCGACCGCCATGTCGACGGATGTCGATGTCGAACTGATCCTGGCCGTCGATATGTCCGGCTCGATGGATCTGGATGAGGCGCGCATCCAGCGCGCCGGTTATGTCGAGGCGCTCCGGCACCGCGATTTCCTCGACGCGGTCGAAAGCGGACAACTGGGCAAGATCGCCATCGGCTATTTCGAATGGGCGGGCACAGTAAACGAATCCTCCGTCGTCGCCTGGCAAGTTATCTCCACCGCCGCCGACGCCGATGCCTTTGCCAAGCTGATCGAGGCGCGCCCGGTCGGCACCAGGCGCGGCACGTCGATTTCGAACGCGATCACCTACGGTACGGCGCTGATCGATTCGAACGCCTTCAACGGCATACGCCGGGTCATCGACGTTTCCGGCGACGGCCCGAACAATATCGGCCCGCCGGTCATCCCGGCCCGCGAGACGGCAATCGCCCGCGGCATCACCATCAACGGGCTGGCGATCCTCATTCGCCCCTCGGTCTCGACCGGCCCGCTCGACCAGTATTACGCCGAATGCGTCATCGGCGGCCCCGGCTCCTTCGTGCTGCCGGTGCACGAACCGGAGGATTTTTCGATCGCCATTCGCCAGAAGCTGGTGCTCGAGGTCAGCGGCTTGCAGCCGCCGCCATCCGTTCGCCTGGCCGATGCGCTGCCGGCATCCGACTGCCTGATCGGCGAGAAGCTGAGGCCCGGTTTCCTCGACCGCGTCTATCCCGAACTCGACAAATAGTCTTCGCCGCCTAGTTGTTGCCGCGCAACCCACGGGCGTCAGATTGTCATTTCCCTTCGCTTCGTCCGGCGATAAGATGAGCCGTTGCTTCGCGGATCGATTCATGTCCTTGACCACTACGCCCCCACCGGCCGACATGGCCGCAGACCCGGCCACCGACACCGGCAGTCAGCATATCCGCGACACGTTGCGCGATGCGATCGTCGAGCGGCGGCTCACCCCCGGCACCAAGCTTTCGGAAAGCGATGTCGGCGAACTCTTCAATGTCAGCCGTACTCTCGTGCGCGCCGCGCTGCAGGCGCTCTCCTATGAAGGCCTCGTCAGCGTCGAGAAGAACCGCGGCGCCTTTGTCGCGCACCCCTCGATCGACGAGGCGCGCCAGATCTTCGCGACCCGCCGCCTGATCGAGCCCGGCGTCGTGCGGGCTGCTGCCGCGAATATCGGCAAGGCCGAACTTGCCGAGCTCCGGCGCATGCTGGCAGAGGAGCGGCAGCTCACCGAACAGCGCGGCCAGTCGGCCCGCCGCGCCGAGATCAAGGCCTCGGGAGATTTTCACCTGGCACTCGCCGATCTCAGCGGCAACGCCATCCTCCGGCGTTTCATGGACGAGCTCGTCGCCCGCTCTTCGCTCGTCATCGCGCTTTACGGCCAGTCGACCGTTTCAAGCTGCGGCCACAGCGAACATGACGAGATCGTCAATGCGCTGGAACGCGGCGACATCGACTTGGCTGCCAAGATGATGGTCCACCATATCGACCACATCGAAGCCGACCTCGATCTTCGCGCGCACAAGTCGAGCGACCTCAAGGCTGCACTCGAGCTTTAGAGCTCGCCCCCAGCACTCGCCGAATCACGAAAAGGTCACGGGCTGAAAAAAGTCGGTGAGCCGGCGGAACCATTGCCGCGCCACAGCGTTGGCCTCGCGCTCGAAAAAGACTGAGAACGAGGATAAGCAAATGAGCGAGAAGTTCTTCGCCACTCCCATCCCCCTCCGGTTATCCGCAAAACGGCAGACCGTCGTCAGAACGGTCTTCGAAGCCGTCGAGTTGCTGCGGCAATGGCCGGGGCGCCGTGGACGTGAGTACCGCGCGGCTCTCAGGCGCTGCCTGGACGCGCTGGATGGATTGACGAGTACGGACCGGGCCAGCCGCTGCTTTGCTGCCGCTGCCCGCGAATCGGGCCTGCTTCTGGCCTGACGCGGAAATCCCAAGATCCGGGGCCATGTGTTCGTAGATCGGGTCTCTTACGATGCGCCGAAGGACGATCGGCGCATCGCCTCCCCCCAAAAGGCGCTGCGCCATCGCACAAGCCTGACTTTTCCACGAACGTAATGGACGATCAGTCGGCGAGTTCTGCCGCTTGCTTCGTCTGACGCTCGGCAAGCGCCTTCAGTGCTTCCCTGTCGAGCCGCCAATCTGGTGAGCCGTAGCCGAGCGGCCACTTGTAAGGCTCCTTGTCGTTGAAAAACACGACGGTGGTCAGCAGCGGGAAAGCCCGGCGATAGGTCTGCTGATCAAGGATTTCCTTGTACCAGGCGCGCCTGTAGTCGGCCGAACCCGAGACGCCGAGTTCGGCGATCATGACCGGTTTGCCGAAGCCTGCCACGCGCTGGTACTTTTCGTTCAGCGCTTCCGCGAAGCGGCGCTCGCGGCCCCAATAGTCGACATCCATTTTCTGCAAGCCCCAGATGGGGATCCCGACCACATCGACGACATCGTCACCCGGATAGTAGGCGGCGAGATTGCGGTGGCCCTTCGGCGACCAGACGAACCGCGCTTGCGGCGCGAGCTCGCGGCATTTGCCGACGAAATAGCGAAACGCCTTCTTGTAGCCTTCCGTGTCGCGACGTGCCCAGGGATAGCGGCCGTCAGGGTCCTCCATCTCGTGCCCCCAGCGCACATAGACCGGGCCATCGAAGGCGGCAGCGCGGGCGCAGACGTCGCCGATCTCGCGATCGAAGCGGCCCTTGCCGATATCGGCAAACAGCCTTTCGCCGCCGGCGCGCCAGTCGGCGGCATGGGTATAGGGCTCGACCGAGAGCATCAGCGCCCGGCCCTGCCGCGCCGCAGTCGCGATCTTGCGCTTCAACAGCGCGCGGTCCGGCTTTTGCCAATAAACGAACACATGCTCTAGCTCGAGCGCCTCACTGTCGGCAACGGCGTCATGCGGATCGTAGACGCCGATGGCAACCGCCCGCTCCTTCGCGCCCTTTGCCTCGGGCGCGATCGCAGCTGTCGTCAGCGCCCGGTCGATGCCGGCGGCCGGATCATCCGCACGCGCCGCCGGCGTGCCGGAAACGGCGAGAAGCGCCAGCGTTCCCGCGGCAAGGGCTGATCTCAAAAGTCTGGCCGACAACGAACATTCTCCGGCGGATCGTCTTTCGACGCCGCAAATGAAAGCAGACGCATCACGCATGCGGCGGTCCGTCACCGCCGAAGACGGGGATCCCAGTCCCCCAAACGATCCCGAGCGGCTTGGCCGCGCCGGAATTATGCAAACTCGAACTGAGACAATCCCGCTAGAGCGAAGCTCGGAGGAAGCAGTGCGACGTACGGCCGAAGCCGCTCGGCGAGCAGATGTAGGGCGCGCGACCCAGATAGGCGGCCGTGGTCTTCCTCACAGGCTGCGGTGCGACCACATCCCCATCCGCTTCGGCGACCTGCAGCTGCTTCTCTTCCTTGCGAATCTTGACCGAAGGGCTCGCGTAAGCGCTGGAATGGCTCGATGCGAACAACGGCGTTTCTCCAATAACCGTCGACGAGCAGCCGGAAAGCAGCAGAAGGCCAAGAATTGAGGCGGTCGGTACGAGATACTTGAAACCCGAAATGGGGGTGCGGCTCGCGCCGGCACATGCGGTCTTATCTCGCATAAGCATCCTTTCGAATTAGCGACCTTGGCCGCCCGATGCCTCCTTTGGGGGATATGGCGGCGTTGTTCAACCCCCTGTCCATTATAGATTGCTAAATTTAACAAATTCTTTCTTAGGGCTTTCTTCCGGCGGTTGCAGCGGATGGCACCGGCGCCCGGCACAAACACGGCTGCTGATTGGCACACGCTGGGCTTGGGGCGCCGCACGAGGATCAGGAAGACAAATCAGGAAAACCAGATGCTTGCCCAACAGCAAGCCCGAAGGCGAACCGGCCCGCCACTTGCAGGCCCACCCGCGCCGTCAGCCACCACGCCCGGTGGTAGCTGCGCCGCCGGAAACGCCGGATGGTTCGCAAGGAAATTTTTTCGCGCGAAGGCGCAAAATCGGCCGCACTGGCGCGGAAACCGCCAGGCCCGTCGATCAAGCGGCGCACGGCGACAACGGACGCGGCACCGTCCTTCCTCATTTTTAGCTATCACGCATTTACAGTTCGTTGACCTCTGGCCGCCACCTTGGAGCGAGGCGCAACATGTTGAGCGTATGCGCCCACTCCAAAACTGCCCGCGTCGTGCGGGCATTTTTTTGCGCTGAGAGCACCTTCTTCGTGCCGCCCCCTCACCTTCCCGCCCCTTGGCGAGACGCCCGATACCTGGCGCGGTACTTATGGACGCAGGCGCCCCCTGACGGGGAACGCGCATCATCGTTGATGATTAAGAAGAATTTCAGCTATTGATAATATCAATGTTACTAATTTAATCGGGATTTCTTGGCGGCTATGCTTGATCCTCGAACATTTATAGGCGCATTGCTTTCCGGTATGCGCAGAGACGCTTGCGTCGTGTCTTTGTCGATCGCCTATCTGCTTCTGGCTTTCGGCCTGCTTGAAGTGACACCCAGCACGTGGATCTGGTACTTCGGCGTTTCCCTGATAGGTCTGATCGCGATTACGGCATTGTTCGCGGCGGGCGTGCGGGGTGCCTACCATGTTCTGGTCAATCGCGTGGACCGCCCCATTACGGCGATTATCCGTGACATCCGCGGCGTGCCGTTCGCAACGGCAGTCTCCTATTTTCCCGTTGCCGTCGCACAAGTGATCCTCACCAGCGTATTCTGGCAGTGGAAGACGCGCCTGCCTGTCTTCTCCTGGGACCAGACGCTGAGCGATCTCGACCGAACGCTCCACTTCGGCTGGCTCCCGTGGCAATGGCTTCAGCCGGTTCTGGGCTATTGGCCGATCACCTTCCTGCTCAGCATCAACTACAGCATCTGGTTCATGGTGATGTGGACCTTCTGGATGGCCGTCGCATTCAGCGAGCGGCCTCAGCGAACGCAATTTCTCGTCACATTCGCCTTGTCATGGATCATTCTCGGCAGCTTCCTGGCGACCGCGTTCGCATCCGCCGGCCCGTGCTTTTTCGGCAATCTCGGCCTCGGGGAAAATCCATATGCCGATTTGATGTCCTATCTCAGGGCCGCCGACCAAAACGCGCCGATCTTTGCTCTCAACGTGCAGAACCTGCTCTGGCAGGGCTACGCGGGTGCCGGCACCGAAATGGGCATCTCTGCCATGCCCAGCCTTCACAATGCGACGGCGCTCTTGATGGTCCTGGCTTCAAGGAGCTTTCACCCCGCCATACAATGGGCGCTCAAGGTCCATTGCGTGCTGATTTTTCTGGGGTCGATCCACCTCGGCTGGCACTATGCCGTCGACGCCTACGTTTCCTATGCCGCAACGCTGGTGATCTGGTTCGGGATTGCCTCGCGGTTCCAATCCCGAAGGCTAACGCCTCAAGTCGCCTAGGCGAAATATCAGAGACTGCGTCGGCTCACCGGGTGCGCACGCATGCCAAAAAGACCGCGGACCGGGCAATAAGGCACGTGAGTTGCTCCGGCTGCGACGGTGTTGCTCCCGGTCGTTTGGGAGAAATCGCCGTTTCCCAGCAAGGTGCCGGCGCCCGATACCATGCCGTTGAGCGTAAGCGTCGACACCGCATCGATAATGAAAGTGCCGGCACGCTCACGATCCTTGCATCACGATCGTTGCATGAGGTGACGCGCAATGTGCACCAGCGCTGCATCGCTGCCGTCGGCCCCCTTCGTTTGTTTTCCCGCCTCCAGCCAGCAGACGTTCATGACCGCCAGAATGTCCTCGTCTGACAGGATCACTCCTGCCGCGTCAAAATCTCTTCGAATTATCACAAGAATGTTGCTGCGTTCGGCGTCCATCGCCGCCATCGCCAGACCATCCGAGTAGGTCTTGGCATTTTCGCCGGCAAGAGCCAGTTTCTCCGCCGCCCAGAAACCAACCAACTTGTTGCGACGTACCATTCGCACCATGTCCACACCCAGACCAGCCATCGAATTTCTCCATTGCTGCCTGGTCGGATATCGTAGCAGAAACTGCGAGGTTTGGGATTGTCCGACGGACACATCTTGACGCTGTATCACATAGCAACAAAATCGCTGGAAAAGCGTCCCAGACCGGTGTGCATATCAAATACGCGACACAAACAGCCAGAAAACCTGCAAATTCAATGTTCAGAAGCGATTGGTGGGCCCGGAGGGACTCGAACCCCCAACCAAGCGGTTATGAGCCGCCGGCTCTAACCATTGAGCTACAGGCCCACTCTGGATCTGCAGGCTTCCTGAAATCGTAACGATCTCAGGGTAAGACAAGCAGCAACTTTAAGTGCTACGGCGACCTTGGCACGTCTGAGAAGGACGTATGGCGCCGTGGCAATCCAGGTGCGCGAACCAATGGCAGTTCGCGGTGAAATGGCTCTAGCGGAAAACCTTTTTGCGGACAAGCCATTGCCGCAATGCTCACACAATCGCCAGCCAAGAAGACGCAGGGACGGAACAACCGGAGAGACATAGACCATGATTTCCACACGCACTGCCCGCACGCTTTCGATTGCCGCTTTCGCCGCCGCTTTTGCCGGTGTGGCCGCCGCTCAGGCGCAGGAGTCGGACAAGGACAAGGCAACCATTATTGTTGCCGGCGAAGGCCGCGCGACGACCGCGCCGGACATGGCGGTCCTGCAACTCAGCGTCGTCAAGGACGCCAAGACCGCCCGCGATGCGCTGGACGCCAACAACAAGACCATGGCCGAAGTGCTGAAGGCGCTGAAGGACAGCGGCATTGCCGACCGCGACCTGCAGACGAGCGGCTTCATGCTTAACCCGCAGTACAACTACCCGACCAACACCGATGGTGGGAACCGCCCGCCGGAGCTGATCGGCTATCAGGTCACCAACGGCGTCACCGTCCGCGTGCGTGATCTCGCCAAGCTCGGCGACGTCATCGACAAGTCGGTCACGCTCGGCGTCAACCAGGGCGGCGGCGTGCAGTTCACCAACGACAAGCCGGAAGCGGTCATCACCGAAGCGCGCAAGGCCGCTGTTGCCGATGCCGTGGAGAAGGCCAAGGTGCTTGCCGAAGCTGCCGGCGTCTCGGTCGGCAAGATCGTCACCATCAGCGAGCAGGGCTTCCGCCCCGAGCCGGTCCCGATGATGCGCGCCGGCATGGCCAAGGAATATGCCGCCGACGCCGTTCCGGTCGCAACCGGCGAGAACAGCTACAACGTGACGGTCAACGTGACCTTCGAAATCAAGCAGTAAAAACCTGGCAAAGCCCGCAGCGATCGCGCGCGGGCTTTCACCCTTTTCGCCCCTGGCTCCGGAAATCGGCGCCGGGGGCGAATCGTTTTGGACCCGTACTCATCGATCTTCGCGCCGGAACCGCGGATTGAAACGAGTACGGTAGCTCCGGAACAAGGTGGGGATGCCTTCGTCGGTAAGATGTCCGGCGTCTGGCGAACGCCTTGTCGCGCAACAGATGCCGCAGATCAGCAGATAGCGATGGCCTTCGCTCAGCATTCGCACGCGATCCTCAAACCGGTCGAGAAAGGTCAACAGCGCCTTTCGATGAAACCTTTGTTTGCGAGGCAGCAGACCGGGACAAAGGACGTATTTCTCGACGATCGAACCCAGTCGCGCATTCCCTCTGACGTCACGCCGCAGCTCCGGAAATCGAGCGAGAATATCGAGCCAGATTTTCTCTCGACACCCACGTAACGCCCCAATGACGATGGCTTGTCGACCAATCCGGGAAAGAACGGGCAATGAAGCCCTCAATGAAGAGAAACGCCTCTTCTATCATGCTGAATACATCTGGACCAAACCGGTCGTAGCCACTCTCGTCGCCGAAGCCGTGGTCACAGGGGACGAAATTCAAGGAAGCCCACCGCGGGGTCCGTCTGCAAGTCTGTAGTCGAATGACATCGAAATGCGGACACCACGTGCCGCATTGGGTAAAGACCGCCCCATATCAACCCCTCTGCGATCGCTACTTCGTGAGAGAGGCCGCGCAACCGGAGCCGGAAGGGAGCGGTATGTGGGCGACCAGTAGAGCCGCGCTGCAATGCTCAAACCTTCTGGTCGCAACAACGCGCGGCACAGCACATAAAAAGGCCCCCCATGCCGAAGCGTGGGGGGCCATTCTTCCGCCGGCCGGGGGAGACAAGGCGGGAGATTGGGATTGGCGCTTACCAGCGGCCGATCGTCGGGCAGCCGCGCGCGTTTGCGAAGACGATCGTCTGGCGGTAGCCGTGGCGGCGGCCCTCGACGATGACGCGGCGCGGCGTCACGTCGGCGACATAGGCGCGGCGGAGACCCCGGTCGCGAGCCTTGTCAACGGCCATCCACGGAGAGCAGCCGCCGCGGCGACCACGGTCCCAGTGACGGTCACGACCGCGGTTCCAATCGCGCTCGTCGCCATAGCCGCCGTTGTAGTCGCGATACTGCACGTCGATGCCGTCGCGGGGGCCGAGGCCGAATTCGATCGAGTCCGCCGAAGCGGTAGAGGCCGCACCAAGCAGGCCAGTCAATCCAATGACGGCGGCGGCAGCAGCGTTAAAAAAGCGGTTCTTCATGACATCTCTCCAAGCTTGAAGGGTTCAGCAGGCAATCACCGTCCCAAGCGATTGAGCAAAGAATAGGTTCCCTAAGCTGAACGACAGCGGAACCCGGTGTTCATGGGAGGTTCAGATTGCCGGAACGTGATCCCACCCCCCACTGACGCAGGATTCGGCCTTGCGAAGCGGTCCGGTCCGCGGATTGCAGACGGACGATAAGCCACTGATCCAGAACGGCTTATTGAGATCGTCGGGGACAAGAATGCGGCCCGGCGCGAAAGCGACGATTGCTGATGTGATCGTCGCGGCAAAAGCAAATCGGGTGCCGCCAGGACGGTCGCGCAATCAAAACATCGGGGCATTCTCTGGCGTCGAAGGCCGCAATCGAGCGATTCGCGCTCGCCTTCAGGCCCTCGTCAGCCGGCGAGCGTCCGTTCGAAAACGCGGATGTTGCGATAGTGGCTGAGGCGGGTGATGACCCCCTCCTCTATCTCGAAGATCAGCACGCTCGGGATGGAATAGCTCTGGCCCGTTGCAGGGGGAAAGCCCTCCATCGTTTCGCGATAGGTGCCACGCACCGTCAAGTCGGCCGCCACCCGCTGGCCGAAGGCATCGCGCATCAGCACGACGTCTCCGAACTGTTCGTCGAAGCGGCGTAGGTAGTTCATAAGCCAGGCGCGCAGGGGACCGACGCCAACGGTGCGCTGACCCGTTAGCGAATCGAGCTCGATATCCTCATGGACGAGCCGCGCCAGCGCCTCGAAATCACGCTGGTTCAGCGCTTCGATGAAACGGTTGGCAATGGTCTGTGCATCCGTCATTGCTGTTCCTCTCCGGCGCCGCGCCGGAGCCCTCCGATCTCCATGCACTAACTAGGACGAATCCCGTTCCGGTCAATTGCATCGGCGCGCCGATCGGATGGCGGTCAGGCGCCAAGGTGCAGCACGATCTCGCGACGGTGCGGCCGGTCGCGATGTTCGAAGAGATAAATCCCCTGCCAGGTGCCGAGCACCATGCGGCCACGGGCGACGGGAATACTGAGCGAGACCGATGTCAGCGCCGCCTTGATATGCGCCGGCATGTCATCCGGCCCCTCCTGCGTGTGCACCACCCAGCTCATCGTGGGATCGGAAGACGGCGGCACCAGCCGGCGAAAGAAGGCATCGAGATCGCGCTTCACATCCGGATCGGCATTTTCCTGAATGAGAAGCGAGCAGGACGTATGGCGGACGAAGACGGTCAGGAGCCCCTCTCTGTCTGTGTTGGCCCGCACGAATGCTGCCACCTCGTCGGTGAACTCGTATAGCCCCTGCCCGCGGGTGGAAATGGTGATGCTCGTCTGCGGCATGTCGGTCTCCAGCGCGCAGCGGCACCCGCCGCAAGGCAGGTGCAACTCGTTGATTTGCCCAACGCTTCTACCCCTGGACCGTTTCCGCTCCAAGACAGGGCGCCATGGGAAAAGGTGCCGCGCGCCGCCTACATCTCCAGGCTACATCTCCAGAAAGGTCTGGAAGCCGCCATAGATCATGCGCTTGCCGTCGAAGACTTCCTTCCAGGCGTCGCCCTGCAGCCGCGGATCGGCCATCACCTTGGCGACGATCGTGTCGCGGTCCGCCCGCGACTTGTAGGCGATCCAGGAAAAGACCACCGTTTCATCGTCCTTGGCCTGGACCGAGCGGGGGAAGGACGTCACCTCGCCATAGGGCACGTCGTCGGCCAGGCATTCGTTATAGGAAAGCGCGCCATACTCCATCCAGACATCGCCCGCCGCCTTGGCCATCGCCTTGTACGCCTCGACGTTCGCCTTCGGCACCGCAACGATAAAACCATCCACATAGGTCATTGAGAAATCCTCCTTGGTTCTTTCGACCAGCAAAGGACGCTTGAGGCGCAAAGGTTCCGACACCGCCTTTGATTTTTTTTGAACCGCGCCTGTCGGAACGGGCATGGCTCGTTCGTCCTTGGTTGGTAGCAACACCACGGGAGACATATCCATGCAGAAGATCACGCCCTTTCTCTGGTTCGACGATCAGCTGGAGGAAGCCATCGGTTTCTACACCTCCATCTTCCGCAACGCCCGCGTCACCGACATCCAGAAAGGCCCGGACGGCAAGGCCTTCACCGCGAGCTTCGAACTCGACGGGCAGCATTTCATGGGGCTGAACGGCGGCCCGCATTTCAAGTTCAACGAGGCGGTATCGTTTTTCCTGCGCTGTGCCGATCAGGCGGAGGTCGACTACTACTGGAACCGGTTGATCGAAGGCGGCACGCCGCAGCATTGCGGTTGGTTGAAGGACAAGTTCGGCCTTGCCTGGCAGATCATTCCCAGCGCCCTGATGCGGCACCTTAGCGATCCCGATCCGGCACGCGCCGCGCGCGCCCAGCAGGCGATGATGGGCATGGTGAAGATCGACGTCGCCGAACTGGAGAGAGCGGCAGCCGGCTGAAGCAAAATCCGGCGAAAGTGTCACACGGTTTGGCGTCCGGTTGCGCAAAACAATGGGACAGGACACTCCGGCGCCCTTGGCTGGAAGGACCTTAGCTGCCGCAGCCCCTGAGCTGCTTGTTGTAAATCGACGCCATGCCGGCCGCCCGCTTGGCGCCGGTCTTGGCCGTATCGCTCCAGTTGCCGCGCGCATAGCCGGCGTGGCCGTGATAGTAGGCGATGTAGAGCCGGTAGGCGTCGTTGAGCGCAATGCCGTTCTGCTGCGCGCTCTCACGGTGATACCAGGCGATGAAGCGGATGGCGTCGCCGAAGTCCGAGCGTCGCGCGGCCCAGCGGCCGGTCTCGCTCTGATAGCGTGCCCAGGTGCCGTCAAGCGCCTGGGAGTAACCATAGGCGGTGGAGGCGCGCGTCCAGGGTATGAAGCCGAAGAGCTTGGTGCGCGGCGGCCGGGCATTATGGCGGAAGCCGGACTCGGTATAGATCGTCGCCATCAGGATCGGCACGGGCACGCCATATTCGCGCTCGGCGCCATAGGCGGCACGACGCCAATTGTTGAACAGGCCATCTCGCTGCTCGAAAACCGCACAGGCATTCCGGGTGTCTCTCGGCACCGTTCCGCAGCCGGCCAGCAACAGGAGGACGACGACAAATACGCAACGCATCGCTGAACCTCGGGTTTCCGAGAAATTGATAAAGTGTAAACGTTAAAGATCTCTTTTGATTCAAAGGCGAACGATCGGGAGAACGGCATGACAACGTCACGAATGCTGCTGACGTTCCTCTTCGCTGCGGGTCTTGGCGCCGCCGCCTGCGCCGGCGATATCGAGCGGCTTTATCAGAGCGACGCAATCGTCACCGGCACCGGCGAGGTCAACCGGCAGATCGGCTTTCGCGAATGCCTGGGTGAAGTGCTGGTGAAAGTTTCGGGTGATCCGACGATCCCCAAAGCGCCCGGCTTCGCAGCGCTTGAGGCTGAGGCGGGCAGCTTCGTCGCGTCCTTTTCCTATCGCGACCGGCTGGAAGGCATCCCCATCCACGACGAACAGGGCACCCACGATCGCCCGCACGATCTTACGTGCCTTTATGCACCGGCAACGCTCGACCCGCTTCTCGCAAAGCTCGGCCGCAAGCCGTGGCTCGAGCCGCGCCCGGTGATCGCCGTGTTGCTGGCAGTCGAGGATCAGAGACGCCGCTTCGTGCTCGCGCGCGACGGCGATGAAAGCCCCTATATGGCGGACTCGCTTCAGGCGTCGGCGACACCGCTCGCCCTTTCGGTGACTCTGCCGGACAAGGCGGCCATCGCTGGCCAAGAACTGGACTTTGTGACGATATCGCAAGCCGGCCAGGACACCCTCTCCCGGGTTGCGCGGCTGAGCGAAGGGGACGTGACACTTGCGGGCACGCTGGTCTGGTCCGACCAAGCCCGTGGCTGGATCGCCAACTGGCGGATGGCGTCGAGCGGGAAAGACTACGCGTGGAAAATCAGTGGCGTCAGCTTTGACGATGCTTTCCGCAATGCTTTGCGCGGAGCGGCCCGTATTCTCTCCGGAAACGGGTCGCCCTGAGCGGTCACAGTCGCTACCTTTCAGCCTATCCGAGCGAGGCAATCAATTCGCGATAGGCGGCCTCGGGAAATGCCTTGAGCGTGGTCGAGCGCACATTGCCGCCCATGCCGAGGTTCAGTGCGAAGCGTGCGGCAACGGCATCATCCGGCGCCTCGACGACCGCCACCATGTCATACGTGCCCATGGTCAAAAAGAAATGTTTGAAGGAGCCGCCCATGTCGGCGAGCATCTTCTTGGCCGCGTCGAGACGCTTCGGCGAGTCGCGCACATTCTTCACGCCCTGCTCGGTCCAGTTGAGGAGCACGACATACGTGGTCATTTCACACCTCCACGGGGGCACGCTTCACGCCCGCGGTGCGATTGCTCCCGCGTCTCAGACGGGGTGCCCCAGATTGCTGCGAAAGCGCGAATATACTCCTCGCGCAAAGCGCCCACAATAAATCGCACGGGTGAGTAGGAACGAAAAAGCCGGGCACGGGGCCCGGCTTTTTCAGTTGTTCAATGTGCCCGACTTAGCTGTCCAGGAAGCTTCTGAGCTTCCTGGAGCGGCTCGGATGCTTGAGCTTCCGAAGCGCCTTCGCTTCGATCTGACGGATACGTTCGCGGGTAACCGAGAACTGCTGGCCGACTTCTTCGAGCGTGTGGTCGGTGTTCATGCCGATGCCGAAGCGCATGCGCAGGACGCGCTCTTCGCGCGGCGTCAGCGAAGCGAGAACGCGAGTGGTCGTCTCGCGCAGGTTCGCCTGGATGGCGGCGTCGATCGGCAGCAGCGCGTTCTTGTCCTCGATGAAATCGCCGAGGTGCGAATCTTCTTCGTCACCAACAGGCGTTTCGAGCGAGATCGGCTCCTTGGCGATCTTCAGGACCTTGCGGACCTTTTCGAGCGGCATGGCGAGCTTTTCGGCCAGTTCTTCCGGCGTCGGCTCGCGGCCGATCTCGTGCAGCATCTGGCGCGAGGTACGGACGATCTTGTTGATCGTCTCGATCATGTGCACCGGGATACGGATCGTGCGGGCCTGGTCGGCGATCGACCGGGTGATCGCCTGACGGATCCACCAGGTGGCGTAGGTCGAGAACTTGTAACCGCGGCGGTACTCGAACTTGTCGACCGCCTTCATCAGGCCGATGTTGCCTTCCTGGATGAGATCGAGGAACTGCAGGCCGCGGTTGGTGTACTTCTTGGCGATGGAGATGACGAGGCGCAGGTTCGCTTCGACCATTTCCTTCTTGGCGATGCGTGCTTCGCGCTCGCCCTTCTGAACCATCGAGACGATACGACGGAATTCGGCGATCGAGATGCCGGTTTCAGTCGCGAGATTCTGGATCTCCTGGCGGATGTCGCGGATCGTCTGGTTTTCGCTCTTGGCGAATTCCTTCCAGCCCTTGCCGGCAAGGTTGCTGATCGACTTCATCCAGTTCGGGTCGAGTTCGGCGCCGGAATACTGCTCCAGGAACGAGTCGCGCTTGACGCCGTAGCTTTCGGCAAGCCGCAGCAGGCGGCCTTCGTTCTGCATCAGGCGCTTGGAGATATCGTAGAGCTGCTCGACCAGGCTGTCGACACGGTTCTGGTTGAGCGACAGCGACTTGACCGCCTTGATCAGCTCGTCCTTGAGTTCCTTGTAGCGGCGCTCCTGGGCAGGCGACAGCGTGCCGGTGGCAGCAAGGCGTGCTTCCACCTGCTGGTCCTGCAGCTTGCGCAGCTTCTTGTAGGTCTCGGCGATAATGTCGAGGGTTTCCATGACCTGCGGGCGCAGTTCCGCTTCCATGGCCGCGAGCGAGAGGTTCGACTCGTCGTCGTCTTCCTCTTCTTCTTCGGGCGGCATGACATCGCCGCCGACATTGGTAATGTCGTCGTCGTTGGCGGCCGTGCGCACCTTGCGGGTCTTTTCCTTTTCCTCGGCAGCCTTGCGGTCAGCCTCGATCTTCTCCGGGCTCTGGAACTGCGGGGCAGCCTTGGCCTCAGGCCCGGAATAGGTGGTTTCGAGATCGATGATCTCGCGCAGCAGCGTCTGGCCTTCGTTCAGTTCGTCGCGCCAGATGATCAGCGCCTGGAAGGTCAGTGGGCTCTCGCAGAGACCGGCGATCATCGTTTCGCGGCCAGCCTCGATGCGCTTGGCAATCGCGATTTCGCCTTCGCGGGACAGGAGCTCGACCGAGCCCATTTCGCGCAGATACATGCGGACCGGATCGTCGGTACGATCGGTCGGTTCCTTCTTCTTGCTGGTCGCAAGCGCCGTGCCGCCGGAAGGCGCGAGTTCGCCGCCTTCGCTGTCGCCGTCGTCGTCGCTCGCCTCGTCGTCACCGCCGCCGGCAGCCTCTTCGGCTTCCTCATCCTCGATCACGTTGATGCCCATGTCGGACAGCATCGCCATCGTGTCTTCGATCTGTTCGGAGGTGACTTCCTCGGACGGAAGGACCGAGTTCAACTCGTCCATCGTCACGTAGCCGCGCTTCTTGGCGGCCTTGATCATCTTCTTGACAGCGTCGTCGGAAAGATCGAGAAGCGGACCGTCCGGAGCACCTTCGCGTTCTACGTCAGCTTCTTCGTTTTCTTTGACTTTGGTTGCCATTTAGTTCGTCGCTTTCCTTGTCGCAACCGGCGTGAGTCCGGTGCCAATGCCGCTCGAAGGTTCGGGCACGCCGCGTACCCGCCACCGAATCATTTCCCCTGACGTAACGGGATGATGTTTAATTCCTGTTTAACCACGAGTGCGATCGTGGCAAAGCGGGCAAGCTTCGACAGTCCTGCCACTGAAACGTCTCTGGCATGATTCCCTAACCGCCGTGTCATTTCGCCATTTCTTATTCGGAAATGGTGATTCCCACTATTTTCGATCCCGTCAAGCATTTCCGCTGAAAAACCGGCTGATTCGGCAAAAATCACCGTTCCTATCGCTTTTTGGGGTTTATCAGCTTCCGCTGAAGATGTAGGCGCTGCCCGCCAAAAGACAAGGGTGCCACCGATTTAATCGGCAAGGTCCCGTTGTGCCATATCCGCACCGCAACCAGAGATTCATCTTTCCCCTGCTCCTAAACCGAACGACCGTCGTATTTGACGATCTTGACCGCCTCCAGATCGAACTCCGGCAAGCAACGCAGGTTGATTGCGGCCATCTTCCCGTGCGGTCCCTCGCCTTCGCCGAAAGGGGCGATGCCGCAGCTATCGCAGAAATGATGCCGGATGACATGCTTGTTGAAGAGATAGGTCGAAAGGTCCGTTTCCGGTGTCTTCATCGTCAGCCTGTCGCGGGGAATGAAGGCAAGCAGCCCGCCGCGGCGGCGGCATAGCGAGCAGTTGCAGTCGATAGCCTCGGCGAAATCCCCCTCCACCTCGAAGGCGATCTTGCCGCAATGGCAACTTCCCTCATAACGCATGCACGGTCTCCTCTAACTTCCCAACAAGCCTGGTTGCTGCGACGAAGATAGCGCGGCGGCGCCTGCAAGCAAGCGCCGCTGCCCGCGGCCATAAGCGCGCAAAACAATTCCTCGATCGGCCCGTTTCCGACCGAAGTTCGCAAGTTTGTTCCGGCTTTTTGCTTGCACCCGACCCGATCGCGGACGACTTTCGCCACCGATCTCATGGAGGAACCGGATGCTCATCAAGGAAACCGACGCCATGCGCGTGCTATCGATCGCGCGGCGTCTCACCATTCCCGACGTCAAAAATGAAAGCGCCGCATTGGCGCCAGTCATCGAGGCGGAAATGGAACGCGCCGGAATGACGCCCGCAGGCCCCTGGGTCTTCATCGCGCGGAACCTGCCGAAAAACGCCAAGACCCTCTTCGACTGGCGGATCTGCCGTCCGGTCACGGGTGGCGAGAACTATCGCGGCGATTTCGACCTGATCGACCTGGAGCCGATCATGGTGGCATCGGCCCTGCATCAGGGACCGATGCGCAGCCTTTTCACCCAGGGCTACACGCCGCTGGTCGAGGAGATCGAGATGTCCAGGCACAATTTCTCCGGCGAGAGCCGCGAGATCTATCATCGGTGGGCGGGACAAGGCGCCCGCTACCATGAGATCGAGATCCAGTTCGGCCTTGCCAACTGAGCCGCCGCGCCTTGCGGGGTACGGCGGCCCTTGGGGTTTACCAGTCCATCACGACCTTGCCGGAATTGCCCGAGCGCATCGCCTCGAAGCCGTCGCGGAACTCGTCGATCGTGATGCGGTGGGTGATGACCGGGGCAAGGTCGAGACCGCCCTGCACGAAGGCGATCATCTTGTACCAGGTCTCGAACATCTCGCGGCCGTAGATGCCCTTGAGGTTGAGCATCTTGAAGATCACCTTGTTCCAGTCGATCTCGAAGCCGGCCGGTGCAATGCCGAGGATGGCGATCTTGCCGCCATTGTTCATCTTGTCGATCATGTCGCGGAAGGCGGGAGCCGCCCCCGACATTTCCAGCCCGACGTCAAAACCCTCGGTCATGCCGATCGCCTTCATCACGTCGGCAAGGTTCTCCTTCGACGCGTCGACGACGTAATCGATGCCGACGCTCTTGGCGAGCGCCAGGCGCGTCGGGTTAATGTCGGTGATCACCACCTTGCGGGCGCCCGAGCGCTTGGCAACGAGCGCCCCCATGATGCCGATCGGACCGGCGCCGGTGACAAGCACGTCCTCGCCGACGAGATCGAAGGAGAGCGCTGTGTGCACGGCATTGCCGAACGGATCGAAGATCGCCGCCACTTCATCGGGCACGTCGTCGGGGATCGGCACGACGTTGTATTCCGGCAGGCAGACGAACTCGCCGAACGAGCCCGGCCGGTTGACGCCGACGCCGAGCGTGTTGCGGCACAGATGCCCGCGGCCGGCGCGGCAGTTGCGGCACTTGCCGCAGACGATATGGCCCTCGCCCGAGACCCGCTCGCCGACATGGTACTTGGTGACGGCCGAGCCGACCTCGGCGATCTCGCCCATGAACTCGTGGCCGACGACCATCGGCACCGGAATGGTCTTCTGCGCCCACTGGTCCCAGTTCCAGATGTGCACGTCGGTGCCGCAGATCGCCGACTTCTTCACCTTGATCAGCACGTCGTTCGGGCCGATCTCCGGCACCGGCACACGCTCCATCCACAAGCCCACTTCGGCCTTCGACTTGACCAGCGCCTTCATCATGTTCGTCATTTGATTGCCTCCCTCAGATCACGCCGAGATCGCGGCCGACCTCTTCGAAGGCGGCGATCGCCCGGCGGACGTCCTGTTCGCTGTGTGCTGCCGACATCTGCGTGCGGATGCGCGCCTGGCCCTTCGGCACCACCGGGAAGGAGAAGCCGATGACATAGACGCCCTTTTTCAGCATGCGCGCCGCCATCTCCTGGGCGAGTGCGGCATCACCGAGCATCACCGGGATGATCGGATGGCCCTCGCCGGCAAGCGTGAAGCCGAGCTTGGTCATCTCGGTGCGGAACAGTGCCGCATTGGCATAGAGCCGCTCGCGCAAGGCATCGCCGTTGTCGATCAGGTCGAAGACTTTCAGCGAGGCCGCAGCAATCACCGGCGCCAGCGTGTTGGAAAACAGATAGGGCCGCGAGCGCTGCCTGAGCCAGTCGACGACCTCCGCTCTGGCCGAAGTGTAACCGCCCGAGGCACCGCCGAGCGCCTTGCCGAGCGTGCCGGTGATGATGTCGATCCGGCCCTCGACGCCGCAATGCTCGGCCGAGCCGCGGCCATTCTTTCCGACGAAGCCGACCGCATGGCTGTCGTCGACCATGACCATGGCGCCGTACTTGTCGGCGAGATCGCAGACACCACCGAGATTGGCGATGATGCCGTCCATCGAAAAGACGCCGTCGGTGGCAATCAGCTTGAAGCGGCTGCCCTCGGCCTTCTTCAGCTCTTCTTCCAGCGCCGCCATGTCGTTGTTGGCATAACGGAAGCGCTTGGCCTTGGACAGCCGCACGCCGTCGATGATCGAGGCGTGGTTGAGCGCATCGGAGATGATCGCGTCCTCTTCGCCAAGCAGCGTCTCGAACAGGCCGCCATTGGCATCGAAGCAGGAGGAATAGAGGATCGTGTCTTCCAGGCCGAGGAAGGACGAAATCCGCGCCTCGAGTGCTTTATGCTCCTCCTGCGTGCCGCAGATGAAGCGCACCGAGGCCATGCCGTAGCCGTAACGGTCGAGCGCCTGTTTGCCCGCCTCCGCCAGCTCTTCGTTGTCGGCAAGGCCGAGATAGTTGTTGGCGCAGAAGTTGAGCACCCGATCGCCCGAGGCGACCTCGATCTCACCCGCCTGCTTCGAGGTGATCACACGCTCCGACTTGTACAATCCGGCCGTCTTCAGGCGATCGAGTTCTAAACGGAGATGGGACAGAAAGGCTGAAGTCATGGCCGCCCTCGCTTGAAGAAAACATTGCGTGGCTGACGAGTATCATGACGGCTTTTGACTTGCAGCAAAATCCGGCGCCCAGCCGGATCGAGCGCAAAAACGACAGGGCGTTTCACGGTGCGATGGTACAGCGGAAATAATGTGTCGCGTTCACCGAAATAAGCGACGCTTTGTTTCCGGTGACGCAACGATTGACCACTTCTCTCGCGCCGCGTCTGCGGCGCGAGAGACCACTCAAAACAACGCCGCGAGGGGACTGAAATGTTCAGAAAGGAATTGCTTCGGCCGCTCCCAACCAGAAACGGGGACCACCGGACGATAGTGAATGCCACGGGACGTCACCCGTCCAGATACCCATCGATAACAGCAAGAAACGCCTCACCGTAGCGTTCGCGCTTGCTTTCGCCGATGCCGGGGATATCGAGCAGCTCGTCGAAGTCCCGCGGGCGTTCCTTGGCGAGCGCGATCAGGGTTGCGTCGGGGAAGACGACATAGGGCGGGACGTTCAGATCCTTGGCGATCGTGAAGCGCTCGGCGCGCAGCAGTTCGAACAGCTCGAGATCGGAGCCGGCGAGATCCGCGCGCTCGCGCTGCGAACCCGACTTGGCGCCGCGCGCCGTCTTGCCCGAGGTCGGGCGATCCTTGCGAAAGAAGACCTGGCGTTCGCGCTTGAACACGGCGCGGGCCTCCGGCTCGAGCTTCATCGCACCGAAAGCGGCGTGGTCGACGCTGATCAGCCCCGCTGCCAGCAATTGCCGGAAGACCGATTGCCAGGTGCGGGCCGGCAGATCCTTGCCGGCGCCGAAGACCGGCATATCGACATGGCCGAAGCGCTCGGTCTTCTCGTTGACCGTGCCCATCAGTACATCGACCACATGGCCGGTGCCAAAACGCTCGCCAGTGCGATAGACCGCCGCCAGTGCCTTGATCGCCGCCTCCGTGCCATCCCAGGTCTCGACCGGCTTCAGGCAGGTGTCGCAATGGCCGCAGCGTCCGGGATGGGCCTCGCCGAAATGCGCAAGGATCGCCTGGCGGCGGCAGCCGGTCGTCTCGCAGATCGCGAGCAGCGCGTTGAGCTTGCCGCGCTCGATGCGCTTGATGTCGTCTGCCGCCCCACCCTCGTCGATCATCCGGCGGCGCTGCAGCACATCAGCCATGCCATAGGCCATCCAGACCTCCGACGGCTGGCCGTCGCGGCCGGCGCGGCCGGTTTCCTGGTAATAGGCCTCAACCGAGCCCGGCAGATCGAGATGGGCGACGTAGCGCACATCCGGCTTGTCGATACCCATGCCGAAGGCGACAGTGGCGACAAGGCAGAGGCTCTCCTCTTTCAGGAATGCATCCTGATGCTTGTCGCGCAGCGTCCGGTCCATGCCGGCGTGATAGGGCAGCGCCCGGATGCCCTGGGCGTTCAGCCACTCGGCCGTATCCTCGACCTTGGCGCGCGACAGACAATAGACGATGCCTGACGACCCCTTGAAGCGCGAAAGAAAGCGCAGCAGTTGCTGGCGTGGCTGGTCGCGCTCGACGATTTCATAGGCGATGTTCGGGCGGTCGAAGCTGGTGGTGAAGACCTTGGCATTGGTCAGCGCCAGCCGCTCGACGATATCGTCGCGGGTATGCGGATCGGCGGTCGCCGTCAGCGCGATGCGCGGCACGCCGGGATAGCGCTCCGCCAGAAGTCCGAGCGCGCGGTACTCCGGGCGGAAGTCATGGCCCCATTGCGAAACGCAGTGCGCCTCGTCGATGGCAAAAAGCGCGATGCGGGCATCGCCGAGCAGATCCGCGAAACCGTCGGTGACGATCCGCTCCGGCGTCACGTATAGAAGGTCGAGCGTGCCGTCATGGATCTGTCGCCGCACGGCGACCGCTTCCTCGCGGGTCAGCGACGAGTTGAGGGCCGCCGCATTGACGCCGAGCTGCTTCAACGCCTCTACCTGGTCGCGCATCAGCGCAATCAGGGGCGAGACGACCACACCGAGCCCGGGACGGCAGAGCGCCGGGATCTGGAAACAGAGCGATTTTCCGGCGCCGGTCGGGAAAAGGACGACGGCATCGCCGCCACGGGTCACATGTTCGACCACTTCCTGCTGCCGGCCGCGAAAGGCGGAATAGCCATAGACGCGCTTCAGCACATCGAGCGGCGCCGGGCCGGCGTCGTCGAAAAGATGGCTGGCAGCGCTCTCAGCGCGCTTCGCCCTTTCGACAAACTCCATCACGTCTCCTCCACGGGAATCACTGCCCGCAATCATCGCAAGATGCGACCGCAATGCCATAGGCGTCAGGGCAAATGAAGAGAAAGCCGCGATAATCCCGCGCGATCAGCAGCAATTTCAAGGTGGGGGATTGAGCCTTTGGCAGCTTGACCTTGATGACGCACCAGTACTTTAGTGGCTCGCAAAAATCAGGAAGTCATCATGGCGAACATTCTAGCGGCGAGCGGCGGCGTCAAGCAGATCATCTGCATCAATTGGGGCACGAAGTACGGCGCTCCGTTCATCAACCGGCTCTATGCCATGGTGGCGCGCAATATCACTCCGCCCTTCACCTTCACCTGCTTCAACGACAATTTCGAAGGGCTGCGTCCGGAAATTCTCTGCGAGGACCTGCCGCCGCTCAACATCGCGGACATGCCCACCAACACGCCCGGCATCTGGCAGAAGTCGCGGCTCTGGGGGCCGAAACTCGGCAACCTCAAGGGTCCGGTACTGTTTCTCGATCTCGACATCGTCATCGTCGGATCGCTCGATTCCTTCTTCGAGGTCGGCGAACCTGACGACGTTATCCTCGCCAGGAACCAGACAACCCCCTTCGAACGTCTCGGCCAGACCTCGTTGTTCCGCTTTCCGGTGGGCAAGCTCGTGCCCCTGCAGCAGAAGTTTGCTGCCAATCCTCAGGGGATTGCCGATGAATATCGCTTCGAGCAACGCTTCGTCACACGCAATGCGCCCGGTGGCGTGAAGCTTTTCCCAAGACGCTGGGTCCTGCACTTCCGGCAGGACTGTCACTGGACCTTCCCGCTCAACTATTTCTTCGAGCCGCGCCTGCCGGCCGAGGCGCGCGTGGTGCTCTTCCCGCGCAGCCTGCTGCCGCAGCATGCGATCGACGGGCAATATGGCTATCGTGGCCGGGTGGACACGCCGCTTGGCCACATTCGCCGCCTGTTCAACGGCGACCGTCGTGAAAAGAACCCGTTCCGCTACCTGCGCCACTACATCCGCCCCGCTCCGTGGGTGGCCGAACATTGGCGCGAATAGTCGGCGTTCTGTTAAGATCGGGCGGGATTTCAGCTTGGCGGAGTGAGTTTTTGAGCTAGCGCGCTGCCGGCCCCTTCACGCGGCCGGAAAGCACCCCGAAACCTTCGATGATCGCTTCCTGGTTCTCAAGCCGCGTCACTTCGAGCTGCACTTCCTGAAGCGTGCGCAGCAGTTGCGGCACCACCTCGAGGTCGCCTTCCTCGGTCGCGTGCGCCAGTTCACGCTCGAGTTCGCGCCGCTGCCAATGCAGCGCCTTCGAGCGCTGGTGCAGGGCCAGCGCCTGCAGATATCCTTCGCGGGCATCCTCAGGCGCCGCCACCGTCGTCGCGGTCCAAAGCCGCGCATAACGGATCTGCTGGTCGATCGCGCCGATCAAGGCGCCGAAGCCTTCGGCATGCAATTGCTCGACCAAACCTTCGCGCGTCAGGCGCGGCCCTTGCGCGGCGGCGGCATTCAACACCGCTGCCCAGCAGCGTTGCAGGTCGCGATGATCGAACTCGATCGTCGAGATCTCATCGTATTCGTCGAACAACAGCTGCGGATGATTGACGATGGTGAGCGCCAACACGCTTTCGCGCAACAACGGCGCGATCTGCTGCCCGCTGACGAGCGAAGACCGCGCCAGCCGATCGGATATCGCCGTCGGTCCTGCCGCATTCGGCCCTCTCGGCCCGCCGGCACCGCGGGGCCCGTTGCCGGGCCTGCCGCCGCGCTCGAACGGACGCCGCTCTCCCCGCCCCGAGCCTGACGATTGCAGGAAGGCGTTCAACCGGTCGCGCATGTCCTGGCCGTAGTGGCGGCGCACGCTTTCATCGGCGATGACGGCCGTGACCTGCTTCAGCTTCGCCTCGAGCTCGGCGCGCTTTTCCGGCGTGTCGAACGACCCACCCTGGATTTCGCGCTGCCAGACCATGTCGGCAAGCGACCGCGCATTGGCGAGCACCTTGTCGAAGGGCGCGCGGCCTTCGTGGCGCACCAGGTCGTCCGGGTCCTTGCCGTCAGGCAGCATGGCGAAACGGACCGAGCGGCCGGGTTTGAGGTGCGGCAGCGCCAGGTCGACGCCGCGGTTGGCGGCGCGGATGCCGGCGCCATCGCCATCGAAGCAGAGCACCGGCTGTGACGTCATCTTCCAGAGCAGGTCGAGCTGGTTTTCGGTCAATGCCGTGCCGAGTGGCGCGACCGCGTTCTCGACGCCCGCCTGATGCAGCGCGATCACGTCCATGTAGCCTTCGACGGCGATAATGGTTCCCGCGGCATCGTCCGGTCCGGCGTCGGCCAGGCGGGACGCGCCTTGCGATGCGCGGCGGGCACGGGCGAAATTGTAGAGCACGTTGCCCTTGTGGAAGAGCTCGGTCTCGTTGGAGTTCAGATATTTCGCCGGCGCATCCGGCGACATGGCGCGACCGCCGAAGGCGATGACCTTCTCGCGTGACGACAGGATCGGGAACATGATGCGATCGCGAAAACGGTCGTAGGAAACAGGCACGTCCGGGCCGTGGACGACGAGGCCGCAGGCCTCGATCTGCTCCTTGCCGATGCCCTTGCCGGCGAGAAATTCTTTCAGCGCATTGCGGCTGTCGGGGGCAAAGCCCAGACGGAAGGTCTCGATCGTACGCCCCGTCAGGCCGCGCTCGCGCAGATAGGCGCGCGCCTTGGCGCCGCCCGCAGTCTGAAGCTGATCCTCGAAAAATGCGGTCGCCAACTCCATGACGTCGAGAAGGCTGGTGCGCTCCTTTTCCCGCCGTTCGGCCTGCGGATCAGGCTGCGGCATGGCAACGCCCGCCATATCGGCGATCTGCTGTACCGCTTCCGGGAAGCTCAGGCCCTCAAGGTCCGTGAGAAAACGAAAATGGTCGCCGGAGACGCCGCAGCCGAAACAATGGTAGCGGCCCTTGCGATCCTCGCAGTGGAAGCTCGGCGACTTCTCCCCATGAAAGGGGCAGCAGGCCCAATAATCACCGCGCGAAACATTGGTCTTGCGCCGATCCCAGGAGACGCGCTTGGCGATCACGTCCGAAATCGGCACGCGATCGCGTATCTCGTCGAGAAAGGATGGTGAAAAGCGCATGAAAACCTCTGGTCGATCCTCCATATAGGCGGCAAGGCGGCGGGACGCCACAAGAGTGATCCGGCTTGCCCGCAATTCACAGGACGGAAACGGGAATAACGCCCGCAATCACAACCAAAAGAAGTGCCGAAGGCCTTTTAAAGACCAAAAGTAGCGCTTGACTCGCCGAAGGTGAACAGCGTCAATTCAGTGTCCCGAATTGGAACACCCATCATGGCCATTGCTGGCGAAGCGCTCGCGTCCAGTCCTGTCTTCTTCAGCGCCGTGCTGGATTATGCCCGCGGCATGGTCTCCATGTATGGGGACAACCCGCGGCTCGCTTCGATCTTCGCCTCGCAGCAGCGCTGGCTGATGGCCCAATCCGGTCTCGCTCTCCATCACGACCGCGATCCCGAAGATCCGTTTAGCGGCCTCTATAGCGGGCGTTTCATCAACTATGCCGTCGCCAACGATATCGCCAGTCGCAACACCGCCGCCTCCTTCGTGCAGGAGATGATCGCCTATCGCTTCGCGCAATACACGGTGTCACCACCCACCAAGCGCAATCGGCCGATCGAGCCCACGGACGCTGCACTCGACTATGTCTGGAAATGGATACTGGCGCACCTTGCCATTCTCGACGTGCTCGATGGCCGCTCGCGCGTGGCGACGCTGACGGAGGACCCGACCCAGTTTGGCCGGCTGCAGGCGGCAGTCGCTCATGCGCTCGTCGGAAACGACAAGGTTCGCCGTCCCGGACCGACCTTCGATCTCTTCACCTGGGTCAATTCCGGCGGCGTGGTGATGGACGATCTGTTCTCCCGCATCGGCACCTTCGACCCTGAGGCCGAGCGGCTGGCGATCGGTTCCGTTTCGCCCGGTGACCTCAGCGAACGTTTCATGATTTCGAAGACGCATCTCAAGCGGATCTTCGACAAGGCGGCCCTGCTCGGCAGCATGGGCTGGGAACGAACACCCGGACGCGGTGGCGTCTGGCTTTCGAAGGCTTTCATCCGGGAATACTGGGATTATCAGGCGGAGAAATTTGCGCTGATCGACCGGGCGTTCGAAGACAAGATATCCGCAGACGCCGAAGACGCGACGCCCGTCCTCTATGGACGGGCGTGCGCTGGTATTTGATCCGCCCCTACTTGAGCAGGTCCTTTACGAGACCGGATGCCTTGGCGAAGTCCATCTGGCCCGGGTAGCGCTCCTTGAGCACGTTCATGCACTTGCCCATGTCGCGCAGGCCGTGAGCGCCGGTTTCCTGGATCACCGAGGCGCAGAGTTCGCGCACCTTCTCTTCCGGAAGCTGTGCCGGAAGGAACTGGTTGATGATCACGATTTCCTGGCGCTCCTGCTCGGCAAGCTCCGGCCGGCCACCCTCGTCGTAGATGCGGGCCGATTCCTCGCGCTGCTTGATCATCTTGGCGAGGATCTGCAGAATGTCGTCATCGCTGACCGGGTCCTTGCCCTGGCCGCGATTGGCAATGTCCCGGTCCTTGATCGCCGCCTGGATCAGCCGCACGGTCGAGGTACGCCGTGTATCCTTGGCTTTCAGGGCTTCCTTCAGTGCGTCAGCGAACTGGTCGCGCATGTCCATACTCCATGTCGAAACCGGCCCGCGGTGCTCTGCCCGGAACCGGTTCGAAACCATCATTGTTGTCGTCGTCTTAAACCAGTGTGACAGGCGCAATCAAACGGAATACGCAACCGCTTGAATTATAAGGAATTTTATTTCCAGACAATTCACAGCGGCCGGTTGACCCGGAGAAGCGCTTTGGCTATTTTCCCGCACCTGCACGACATCGGCATGAGAGCACTTTCCGCGGGGATTCCGCGCGTCCATGCCTGAGCACATGAAATGGCGATCGATTGCCGGGCTTTCAAGCCCCGCCTCGCGCCGCAACGGGATAGGAACGATGACCGCGACACCCGCATGGACCACTGAAAAACCAACCGCACTGCTCGTTCTGGCCGACGGCACCGTGATCGAAGGCAAGGGCATCGGCGCGACCGGCAAGGTGCAGGCGGAAGTCTGCTTCAACACGGCGTTGACGGGCTACCAGGAAATCCTGACGGACCCCTCCTATCTCGGCCAGATCGTCACCTTCACCTTCCCGCACATCGGCAACATCGGCGCCAATGACGAAGACATCGAAGACCTGACGCCGGCGGCACGCCACGGCGCGGTTGGCGTCATCTTCAAGGCCGACATCACCGAACCGTCGAATTACCGCGCCGCCAAACACCTCGATGCCTGGCTGAAAGCCCGCGGCGTCATCGGTCTCTGCGGCATCGACACCCGTGCCCTCACCGCCTGGATCCGCGAGAACGGCATGCCGAACGCCGTCATCGCCCACGACCCCCAGGGCGTCTTCGATATCGAGACCTTGAAGGCGGAAGCCAAGGCCTGGAGCGGGCTTGAAGGCCTCGACCTTGCCAAGGTCGCAACCTCGGGTCAGTCCTCGCGCTGGAACGAGAAGCCCTGGGTCTGGAACGAAGGCTTTTCGACGCTGGGCGAAACCGATGCCGCCTACCACATCGTCGCGCTCGACTACGGCGTGAAGCGCAACATCCTGCGCCTCTTCGCCGGCCTCAACGCCCGCGTCACCGTCATGCCTGCCTCGACCAGTGCCGACGAAGTGCTGGCGCAGAAGCCGGATGGCATCTTCCTTTCCAACGGCCCGGGCGACCCGGCGGCAACCGGCAAGTATGCCGTTCCCGTCATTCAGAACCTGCTGAAGACCGACATCCCCGTCTTCGGCATCTGCCTCGGCCACCAGATGCTGGCGCTGGCACTCGGCGGCAAGACCGAGAAGATGCACCAGGGCCACCACGGCGCCAACCATCCGGTCAAGGATCACACCACCGGCAAGGTCGAGATCGTCTCGATGAACCACGGCTTCGCGGTGGATTCGAAGTCTCTGCCGGATGGCGTTGAAGAGACTCACATTTCGCTCTTCGACGGCACGAACTGCGGCCTGCGCGTCGCCGGCAAGCCGGTCTTCTCGGTCCAGCACCACCCGGAAGCTTCCCCCGGCCCGCAGGACAGCCACTACCTTTTCCGTCGCTTCATGAACCTCGTGCGCGAGAAGAAGGGCGAACCGGCATTGGCCGAACGCTAAGCCCGACAAAATCACATGAAATGGCCCGCCTCGTGCGGGCCTTTTCATTTGCAGATCTCACCTGGCGGACCCCGTAGGCAAGTGCGCGGGAAGGCATCTCCAGCAGGCTGTCGCCGTCAGCCTTCGCCCAGGCGGTCGGCAATGAAATCGACAACGGCCCGAACCGAAGGGAGCTGGCCACGCCGATGCGGCATCAGAAGGGTTGTCGTGACAAGCCCCGCCTGCCAGCCGGGCAGCACCCGCACGAGGCTGCCATTGTCGATCTCGGCACCGCAGAGCTTGCGCGGTAGTGCCGTAATTCCCAGGCCGGAAAGCGCCGCCTCGAGAAGCACCTGGGATTCGTCCGCGACGAAGCGCGGCTCGGGCTTGACCGAGACAGCTGCGTCATCCTCGTTTCGGAGCGTCCAGCCATCGCTGGTCGGCGACGTGAGCAGCCCATCGTGGTCATCGAGTTCACCTGGCTCAATCGGCGTGCCGCGTCGCGCGAGATAACCGGGTGCGGCAACCAGCCAGATCACCTGCGTGGCGACCCGCCGCTGGACGAGACCGGAATCGGGCAAGGGCGCGAAATGATCGCGCACGGCGATATCGAAGCCTTCCTGGATCAGATCGACGAAGCGGTCAGTCGCGTGCAGCGCCACCCGCATCTTGGGATAGGCGAGCGCCAGTTGCGGCAGCAACCCGGCAAGCGTCATCTGCGCCGTCGGCACTGAAGCGGTAATGCGCACCGTTCCACTCGGTTCGGCGAGCCTGCCCATGACCACGGCCTCGGCCGCTTCCGCCTCGATCAGCATCGCGGCCGCATGCCGATAGAAATCCTCGCCGATCTCGGTCACCGTGAAGCGCCGGGATGTGCGGTTGATGAGCCGGACGCCGAGCGTCTTCTCCAGTTCCGCCACGCGCTTGCTGAGCGTCGACTTCGGCACGTGGAGGACGCGTGCCGCCGGAGCAAAACCCTTGTGGTCGACCACATGGGCGAAGATGATGAAATCGTTGAGATTGCGCATTGAGGGGGCTCAGTGGCTGCGTTTGTGGACGACAGGCCCACGCATCCCACTTTTTCGCCAAGGCGTCCATCCTCGCGGACTTCGCTCCAAAGCGAACACCAAGCGCGAAAGATCGTTGAGATGTGCTACGGTTGACCCATCGCCGGCCTTCGCGCATCCTCCACTGCAACTGGAGGTGACGATGATTACAGGTCCACAGTGCCGCGCCGCCCGGGCGCTGATCGAAATTTCACGCGAGATGCTCTCAAGCTTTTCGGGCGTCGGCGAGGACACGATCCTCAAATTCGAGCGCAAGCTGGAGACACCCGCCGACGAGGTGATCCTGTCGCTGAAGCACGCGTTGGAAAATGCCGGCGCGGTGTTTCTGCCGGAGGGCGAGCGCGGCATCGGCGTGCGGCTGAAGTTCACCCGTTCCGAGGCACGCCGCCTCTCCATCCTCGAAAGCGAGGGGGGCGTCGTCGGCGACGACGAGGTTCCCGGCGCCTGAGGTTCGAACCTGATTTCAACGCCTTAGCCGGCTCGTTTGAATCAGGCTCGCTGCCCGTTGAATCGCTTTGCGAACGAAAAAAGCCCGCCGTTTCCGGCGGGCCTTTTTTTGTCAGATGCGATTGCTCGCGCTTACTTGCAGGCGGCGCAGAAGCGCTGGATGCGACGGCAAGCTTCTTCGAGCTGGGCTTCCGAGGTCGCATAGGAGATGCGGAAGTTCGGGCCGAGGCCGAAGGCCGAACCGTGCACGACGGCGACGCCTTCGGATTCCAGGAGTTCCGACACGAAGTCTTCGTCCGTCTCGATCACCTTGCCCGACGGTGCTGTCTTGCCGATCAGGCCCGCACAGGACGGGTAGACGTAGAAGGCGCCTTCCGGCGTCGGGCAGGAAATGCCCTTGGCCTGGTTCAGCATCGACACTACCAGATCGCGTCGGCCTTCGAAGATCTTCTTGTTTTCGGGGATGAAGTCCTGCGTGCCGTTCAGCGCCTCGACAGCCGCCCACTGGGCGATCGAGGTGGCGCCGGAGGTCTGCTGGCCCTGGATCATGTCCATGGCCTTGATCAGCTGCAGCGGGCCGGCTGCGTAACCGATACGCCAGCCGGTCATGGCATAGGCCTTGGAGACGCCGTTCATGGTCAACGTGCGGTCGTAGAGACCGGGTTCGACTTCGACCGGGGTCGCGAACTTGAAGTCGCCATAGGTCAGGTGCTCGTACATGTCGTCGGTCAGAACCCAGACATGCGGATGCTTCATCAGAACGTCGGTCAGTTCCTTGAGCTCGGCATGCGAATAGGCAGCGCCCGACGGGTTGGACGGCGAGTTGAAAATGAACCACTTGGTCTTCGGCGTGATCGCCTTGTCCAGATCTTCGGCCTTGAGCTTGAAGTTGTTTTCCTGCTTGGTCGAGACGGTGACCGGCGTGCCGCCGCACAGTGCCACCATTTCCGGATAGGAGACCCAGTAGGGTGCCGGGATCACGACTTCATCGCCGGCATTCAGGGTCGCCATGAAGGCGTTGAAAAGAATCTGCTTTCCGCCGGTGCCGACGATCGTCTGGGCGGCGGTATAGTCGAGGTTGTTCTCGCGCTTGAACTTCTTGGCGATCGCTTCGCGCAGTTCCGGAATGCCGGAAACCGGCGTGTACTTCGTCTCGCCGCGATTGATCGCGTCGATCGCCGCCTTCTTGATATTGTCGGGCGTATCGAAGTCCGGCTCTCCGGCGCCGAGGCCGATCACATCGCGGCCTTTCGCTTTCAGCTCACGGGCTTTCTGCGAAACGGCGATGGTGGCGGAAGGCTTTACACGGGAGAGGGCATCGGCAAGGAAGGCCATGGGTGAAGGTCCTGATCGTTTCGAGACGAGGTGATCGCTACGGAACGGAGAAAACCAGGCTCCATAGCGGTTAGGTCTATGTCGAAAGACGCCCGGTCTTGCAAGCGCCGGAACGGCAAAAACGCCGGAAACGCGGGCAAAAAGCGTCACCATGACAAAGTTTCATGAGTGCGATCAGCGTTGTCGATCGCCAGCCAAGATCTCAAGGCGATGCTCACCTGCAAGCGCAAGGCCACGAAAATGGAAATGTGGCGGCGGTTTGAACGGCCACGAAACGTATCAGTCCGAAACGGTTCTTGATCGCGATTTATTCAAAAAAATCAGCGCAATTCTACAAAATTGCAAATGCCATAATTTAGCCACGACAACTGTCGCGGAACGCCGCAATTCCGTCCCGCAAGAGCCGGTTTCCGGGCTTTTCCTCCGATGATCCGAACACATTCGCATTACGGGGGTTATGCAATGTTTCTCGACGACGAAATCGCCTCAATGAAAACACGACAGAGCGAGGCGCGCTGGGGCATGTATCTGGCGCTCGCGGCCCTTGCCGCCTGCATCCTGATGTTCATCGGCCTGATGACCCAGGCGGCCGCGGAAACGCCAGACGCCAAGCCCCAGCGGATGGCAGGCTACGTCCGCCCCAACGACGTCGGCACCGGCGCCTTGCTCTTCCCGTCGAAGGAACCGGGCTATTTCGTCGAGGCACCGCGGCTGGCGACGGACGTGACGATCGACGTCAACGGCCCGATCATGCGCACCCGCGTAACCCAGCGCTTCGAGAACCCCAGCAAGGGCTGGGTCGAAGGCACCTACGTCTTCCCCCTGCCCGAGGATTCGGCCGTCGATACGCTGAAGATGCAGATCGGCGACCGCTTCATCGAGGGCCAGATCAAGCCGCGCCAGGCCGCCAAAGAGATTTACGAACAGGCGAAGGCCGAGGGCAAAAAGGCAGCGCTTCTCGAACAGCAGCGCCCGAACATCTTCACCAACCAGGTCGCCAATATCGGCCCCGGCGAAACGGTCGTCGTGCAGATCGAGTATCAGAGCGCGGTCCGTCAATCGAACGGCCTCTATTCCCTCCGCTTCCCGATGGTGGTGACGCCGCGCTATAACCCGCAGCCGATCGTCCAGACGGTCGATCTCGACAGCCGCACCGGCTATGCCGTCAGCGATCCTGTCCCTGACCGCGAGAAGATCGAAGCCCCGGTCCTTGATCCCAAGGCAAACGCCAAGATCAACCCCGTCACACTGACGGTGAACCTCAAGGCCGGGTTCCCGCTCGGCGAAGTGAAATCCGGCTATCACGACGTCGATATCGCCAATCTCGACGATCTCAGCCGCCGCGTGACGCTGAGGGGCGACAGCGTGCCCGCCGACCGCGACTTCGAGCTCACCTGGAAAGCGATCGAGGGCAAGAGCCCCTATGCCGGACTTTTCCGCGAGACGGTGGACGGCAAGACCTATCTGCTCTCCTTCGTTACGCCACCGGCCACCGCAAGCGATATCGACGCCAAGCCCGTCAGGCGCGAAATCGTCTTCGTCATCGACAATTCGGGCTCCATGGCCGGCCCTTCTATGGAACAGGCCAAGCAGAGCCTGGCGCTTGCGATCTCCAGGTTGAAGCCCGAAGACCGTTTCAATGTCATCCGCTTCGACGACACCATGTCCGTGCATTTTCCGGAGCTCACCGAGGCAACACCGGACAAGCGCGAAGATGCAATTGCCTATGTCCGCGGCCTGACGGCCGATGGCGGTACGGAAATGCTGCCGGCGCTCGAAGCAGCCCTTCGTACGCAAGGACCGGTCCAGTCCGGTGCCCTGCGCCAGGTGGTCTTCCTGACCGACGGCGCGATCGGCAACGAGATTCAGCTTTTCGAAGAGATCCAGAAGAACCGTGGCGACGCTCGCGTCTTTACCGTAGGCATCGGCTCGGCCCCGAACAGCCACTTCATGACCAAGGCCGCCGAATATGGCCGTGGCACCTTCACTCTGATCGGCTCGGAGAGTCAGGTGGCCGAGCGTATGGGCGAGCTTTTCACCAAGCTTGAAAGCCCCGCGATGACCGATATCTCCGCGAGCTTCGACGGCGCGTCGGCGGGCGACATCACGCCGAACCCGATGCCCGACCTCTATCGTGGAGAACCGGTCGTGCTGACGGCCGAACTCGATGGCGCAACTCCCGAAGGCAAGCTGCAGATCCTCGGCAAGGCCGGCGACCAGCCGTGGCGGGTCGAGATGGACATCGCCAAGGCCTCGACCGGCCAGGGCATCGCCAAGCTCTGGGCGCGCCGCAAGATCGATGATCTCGAGGCAAGCGCCGCTTCGATCGCCGATCCCGCCACACTCGACCAGCGGATCGAGACCGTCGCGCTCGCCCACCACCTCGTCTCCCGCGTCACCAGCCTGGTCGCAGTCGATGCAACGCCGTCACGCCCGGCCGGCGAGCCGCAAGCCGAAACCAGGCTGCCGCTCAATCTTCCGGCTGGCTGGGACTTCGGCAAGGTCTTCGGTGAAGAGCCCGGCGAAGCCACGCCCGGCAAGGTCGACGAACGCGACGCCGCACTCGAAAGTCGGACCAAGCTTGCCATGGCGACGGCCGATCGCATGCGGGCGGCACCAACCGCGCGGGCGGCAGGCCTGATCGCGGAGGCCAACAACCAGGTCACCCTGCCGCAAACGGCCACGGAAGCGGACAAGCAGATCCTGATCGGCCTGATGCTTCTGGCCTTTGCCCTCGTCGCCGGCATGACGTTCCTCTTCTGGCGCGCGCCGATCGCCGCCGTCGTGCTTTCCGGAGTGCGCCGTCGTGGCCGCTGACAACGAAAAGCCCGAGCCGCGGCCGGGCTTTCTCGCCCGCCTCTCGGCGGTTGAGACGATCGTGCTTGCGGTCATCGCACTCATTGCCCTTGCCGGTCTGATGTTCATCGGCAAGGGCTTCTACATGAAGGCCAAGGCAGAGGTTTCGCAGGTGCTCTTGAAACGCACCTTCGAGGCCCAGTTGCACGGCAACCCGGACGGAAAGCCCTGGCCCTGGGCCGACTTCCAGACGACGGCCGAAATCACCGCGCCTCGATTGAACCGTTCGGCGATCGTGCTCGAAGGTGCAAGCGGCGAAGCGCTTGCCTTCGGCCCCGCCTGGCTGACGACGACGCCTTTGCCCGGTGACGAGGGTACTTCCGTCATCGCCGCCCACCGCGACACGCATTTCCGTTGGCTGAAGGACGTCAACCCCGGCGACCTCCTGGTGCTGACGCGCAAGGATGGCCGACGCTTCCTGTTCCGGGCCGGCGAAAGCCGTGTCGCCCGCTGGGACGAGAGCGGCATCAACGCATCGGCCACCGGCCATCATCTGGCGCTCGCCACCTGCTGGCCCTTCGATGCGGTCGAACAGGGACCGATGCGCTACATCGTCAATGCCGAACTGATCGGCGAACAGCGCCCGGTGCCGCTGACGACCGGGTCGATCTCGAAATAAAGCGCTTTTGATCGGTTGTGACTTGAACGCCTCCGTCGACCGCACCAGCTTGCCTGTTGAACGAGTCGGGTCGGAGAAACGGAATGCGGCGAACGAATACAGGAGCATTGGAACGGGTAAGGGCTCGGTCGCGTAGGGCGCCGGCGCTCGCGATGTTTCTCACGCTGACAACGGCCCTCGCCCCTTGCGCCGCCTCAGCGCAGGAGGCCCGCGAATTCCCAAGCCAGCACGGCCCCTTGCGCGTCGAGACCCTGGCGACCGGCCTTGAACACCCCTGGTCCGTCGAAGCGCTTCCGGGTGGCGGCCTGATCATCAGCGAGCGCCCCGGCCGACTGAGGATCCTGCGCGACGGCAAGCTGTCGAACCCGCTGAAGGGCGTGCCCAAGGTCGCCGAGCGCGGCCAGGGCGGCCTGCTCGACATCGCCCTCGACCCCGGCTTTGCCGAGAACAGGACGCTCTACCTGACATTGGCGGCCAGCGGCAAAGGCGGCTACGGCACCGCGGTCGTGCGGGCCAAGCTTGCAAAAGACGAGAGCGGCCTGACCGACGTCAGGGAGCTCTTCCGGATGAACAAGTTTACCGGCAAGGGCCAGCATTTCGGCTCGCGTATCGCGATCGCGCCCGACGGCAGCCTGTTTTTCGGCATCGGCGATCGCGGCGAAGGTGACCGGGCGCAGGACCCGCGCGACCATGCCGGCGCCATCCTGCACATCAATGCCGATGGCAGCATTCCCGGATCGAACCCCTATCGCGGCGGCACCGGCGGGTTGGCGGAGATCTGGTCGAAGGGCCACCGCAATCCTCAAGGTATCGCCGTCGATCCCAGGGACGGCACGCTGCTGACGGTCGAGCACGGCGCCCGCGGCGGCGACGAAATCAACAATCCCCAGCCCGGCCACAACTACGGCTGGCCGGTCATCACCTACGGCAAGGACTATTCCGGCGCCGAGATCGGCGAAGGTACGGCGAAGGACGGCCTCGACCAGCCCCTCTTCTACTGGGACCCCTCGATCGCGCCTGGCGCACTTGCCGTCTACCACGGGAAGATGTTCCCTGAGTGGGACGGCGACCTGCTGGTCGCGGCGCTGAAGTACCAGCTCCTGGCACGGCTCGAACGCGACGACAGCGGCGCCATCGGCAACGAGGAGCGGCTGTTCGATGGCGAATTCGGCCGCATCCGCGACGTTGTCGTCGCGCCGGACGGCGCTTTGCTGATGGTGACGGATGAGGAGGACGGCGCCGTTCTCCGGGTTTCCAAAGGCGCGACGCAGTAACAATTCCGGCCCTCGCCCTTCACGTCAGCCGGTCGCGAAGCTCCCTGCGGAACACGAATTTCAACCCGGACCAGACGGCATCGACCGCGCAGACCTTCACATCGACGAGGCCAAGCGGCAGGAAGATGTCGCGCAGCACATCTTCCGTCAGTGTCGTCGACACCTTCGACGCCTTCTTCGGCCAGGAAATCCAGAGCATGCCGTCATGCCTGAGCCGGGCCGCCACCTCTGGCGCAAGCCTGGCCAATACGGATCTCTGCGTCTCGAACACATGCACATAGTCGTAGCTGCGCTCGGTTGCCGGGCCGATCGACGTTTCGCTGGTCGAGAAACCGGAAAAGCCGGTGACGTCGCTGAGCCCGGGCGGAACGCCGAGAAGCAACGCCGCCTGACCGGCCCTCAAGCCCAGCTTGCGAGCAAGCGGCGTACCGGAATATCCGCTGTCGTTCATCGCCGTCTCCGTGCGCCGAGGCGCTGACGATGAGCCTTGCCCGCCCAGAACGCAACTGCTAGACGGCGGCCTGTCCGAGGAGAACGAACATGCCCCGCATTCAGGCCAATCTGCTGCTGTTGATATCAGGCGCGATCTGGGGCGCCGGCTTCGTTGCGCAGTCGACGGCCATGGATGCGATCAGCCCCTTGTGGTTCATCACGCTCCGATTTGCGATCGCGACACTGGTCGCCATGCCCTTCGCCATTCTCGAGACGAAACGTGCGACCGAGCCGCTGCGGCTGAAGACCGTGCGCAACTTCTTCTTCATCGGCCTTGCGCTCTTTGCCGGCGCAGCGACCCAGCAATTCGGCCTCCTCGACACAAGCGTCACCAATTCCGGCTTCCTCACCGGGCTGTACGTCGTCTTCGTACCGGTGCTGACCGTCGTCTTCCTGCGCCGCAAGCCGCATTGGGTCATCTGGCCGGGCGCGCTGATGGCGCTCTTCGGCATCTTCCTTCTGAGCGGTGGGACGCTCTCGGCCCTGAGTGGCGGCGACTACCTGACGATCCTGTGCGCCCTGTTCTGGGCCGTGCAATTGCTGCTGGTCGGTCTTTTCGCGCCCAGCAGTGGCCGACCGATGTTGCTGTCGATGACGCAGTTCGCCGTTTGCACGGTGCTTGGTTTCCTGTTTGCCGTGACCATGGAGCCGCTGAGCCTTGCGGCGATCGAAGGCGCCCTCTTCGAAATCCTCTATGCCGGCATCTTCTCGAGCGGTCTCGCCTTCATCCTGCAGGTGGTGGGCCAGCGCTATACCACGGCGCCGCAGGCGGCCATCTTCCTGTCGAGCGAGGCGCTCTTTGCCGCGCTCTTCGGCGTCCTGCTGCTCGGCGAGGTCATCACCCCGATCGGCTATGCCGGCTGCGCGATCATCTTCGCCGCGATGCTTGCCGTCGAGATCATTCCCGAACTGACGAAAAGCCGGCGCGTTCAAGCGGCCGCCTGAAACCGGCACTTGCGGGCGCAACCGACTGCGGCACGAACTATATCAGCGACCGCCCCAAACGCCGGACTGGCGCTTTACTTGCTATTGTACCGGGCCATCAGATCGTTGCTTCGGCACGAAACCCCGGGCGGGGTGTCGTCGACCGGTCCAATTCAATACCTTTAGTTTTTCTGCAAGAATCGTAGGCAAGAAACGTTCGACGCGAGAAGCATCAAACATATCAGAGAGTTGCGAATACCGGATGCCGCCTGCATTCGTCAGGCCCCGTTGTGGCTGCATCGAAAAACAGCAAAAACCCACTCAATTTTGCGGCATTCATTTTCAAAAAGCTGTGATTTCAACAGCTTGCGATATATCTTGAAAGAAGGGCAACAACCGCGGAAATGACCGATTTTTGAGCAATGACAAGACGCAATACCACGCCTGAAAAGTTTTGCTTGCCAATTCAAAATAAACCCATCAATCTTACTCTGTTCGGGCAATCTGCGAACACGGGAAGATCTTGAAATAAAAGCGGGCCGGAGACGCAAAACTCCGGGCGGCCAGGCCGGGAAGACGCATGAAAATGCAACTTCTCCAATGGCTGGCTGCGGTAACAGGACCCTTTCCTCAAACGTCGAGAACTGCCTGCCAACGCCCATTCGGGCAAAACTGCAATGCTACCCGTCCGTCAAACGGGTGGAGAGAAAAGGACCTGACGCATGGCCGAAACTGGCACTGTAAAATTCTTCAACACCGACAAGGGCTTTGGTTTCATCAAGCCTGACAACGGTGGTGCAGATATCTTCGTACACATTTCCGCAGTCCAGGCTTCCGGCCTGAACGGTCTGACGGAAAATCAGAAGGTGAGCTTCGACACCGAACCGGATCGCCGCGGCAAAGGCCCGAAGGCGGTCAACCTGCAGATCGCCGGCTAACGCCGACTTCTGCTGACAGATTCAAAGTTGAAGCCCGGCAGACTTGCCGGGTTTTTTTTGTTCAGGCTCGGTTCAGGCTGCCAGCATTAACTTCCTCTCATCATGAAATCCGGATTGATCCGGTCCATGCGATAGGATTGAAGCTCATGAACAAGTTCATCAAAGCCGCCGTTCTTTCGGTCGCAGCAGCCGCCATCGTCATCCCGACGTTCGGTGTTGCTGAAGCGGGTGGCGGCCACCACCACAACAATGACGACGCATGGGCAGCTGGTGCAGCGGGCCTGGTCGCCGGCGCGTTGATCGGCGGCGCGATTGCCTCGCAGCCCCGTTACAACAGCGGCTACAGCGACCGCGTCTATGTCGATCCGGAACCGGAATACGATTATTACGAGCCGCGCCCGGTCTACCGCGCCCGTCCCGTCTATCAGGCACGCCCGGTCGTCGTTGACAGCTACGGCGGCGGTTACCGCTCGCTCGAGCCCTGGACGCCATCCTGGTACCGTTACTGCTCGCAGCGCTACCGCTCGTTCAACCCGGACAACGGCACGTTCCGCGGCTATGATGGTCGCAGCTACTTCTGCACCGCCGGCTGACCAAGCGAGCGTCAGAACGAAAAAAAAGCGCATGGCTGTCGCGAGCCATGCGCTTTTTGATTCGGGGCTATTGATGCTATTGGCGCGGACCGATCAGAGCCCGCGCAAATAGGGATTGGTGCGACGTTCCTCGCCGATCTGCCCCCCGGGCCCATGGCCGCAGATGAAACCGACAGTGTCACCGAGCGGCAGGATCTTGTCGCGGATCGAATCGAGCAGTTGCTGATGGTTGCCGCCCGGCAGGTCAGTGCGGCCGATCGAACCGTGGAAGAGCACATCGCCGACATGGGCGAAATTCTGCGCCCGATTGAAGTAGACGACATGGCCCGGTGCGTGGCCGGGGCAATGCAGTACCTCGAAGACATGATCGCCGAAGGAAACGGTATCACCCTCTTCGAGCCAGCGATCCGGAATGACGTTCTGGACCTTCATTGCGAGGCCAAAGCGCTCGGCCTGGCTCTCCAGCCTTTCAAGTAGCGGCAGGTCGTCCTTGTGCGGGCCGATGATTTCGAGCCCGAGCGCATCCTTCAATTCCTTGGCGCCGCCGGCGTGGTCGATGTGGCCATGGGTGATCCAGATCGCCTTCAGCGTGATGCCATTCTCGCGAACCGTCTGCAGGATGAGATCGACGTCACCACCGGGATCGACGATCACACCTTCCTTGGTGTCGCTGTCGAACAGCACCGTGCAATTCTGCTCGAAATGGGTAACCGGAATGATGCCCGCCTGTAACATGTGCGCCTGCCTCTTTAGGATCCGCCGCGGCTTCCTTCGATCGTCGTCGATAGAAGGTTAAAACGCCTGCAGCACGTCAAAGTTCTATAACGACGAGCGCGCCGACAGGACGCGCTGCGCTGTAGTTCTTCTCCTATAGCCGCAATTGGCGCCGGTGACAGCGCCAATCAGCGCAGAACGGCGACTTGGGCAATTGCGGCCTGGCTGGTGGCAGGTTGCGGCACCGGCCATTGCACCGTCGTCATCAGCAGCGCTGAAATGGCCAGCTCCGCGGCAACGACGATCCGCACCACCGGCTTGAGGCTGCGGGCGGTGAAATTGTTCTGGTCCCGCTGAATATCCTGCATCTTCGTCCCCTCTCCCGCCGCCTGTTCTCGTTGGCCCATGGGGCACGGCAGCAGCGGGAGAATGTCACGGCGTCACATTTCGTGACGTTCCCGGGGGAACATCCGCGCGCGCGGAGACGTTTCGCCTGCATCAATAAGAGGAGAAAGATGATGGTGAAGCTTACCCGCCCCCTGTTGCGAGCCGCTGCGGCCGCGGGTTTGGTGTTGACGGTCGGCATGCCGGCCGCCTTTGCAGCCATGACCGCAACGACAGTCACGGACCTCAACATCCGCACGGGTCCGGGCCCCCAATATCCGACCGTTGGCCTCGCGACGCGCGGTAGCACCGCGGTCATCGACGGCTGCATCGAAGGCAGCAAATGGTGCCGCATCGATATCGATGGCGTGCGCGGCTGGGTCTATGCGCAATATCTGACGACCGACTTCGACGGTTCCGCCGTCGTGGTTCAGGAACGTCGGGCCGACCTGGCTATTCCCGCCGTCACCTATGAGGCGCAGCCGAACGATCCTGTGATCGTCAGTAGCGGCGACGAATTGATCGGCCCGGTCGAAGAGGTCGATCCGATCGTGCCGCCGGACAATGTGCGCACCTACATCACGTCCAACCCTGGCGACACCGTCTATCTCGACGGCGAAGTCGTGGTCGGGGCCGAACTTCCGCAGACCGTCACGGTTCACCGCGTGCCTGACTATAGCTACGACTATGTCAGCATCAACGGCCAGCCCGTGCTGGTCGAGCCGGCGACGCGACGCATCGTCTACGTTTACCGATAGAACTCGACACTCCGGCGACCCCGAGGTCGCCGGAGACTGCTGTTTCTGCGATCCTCCACGCCGTCTGGCGCATGCGCGAATCATCCATTTCATCGGGAAAAGACAGAGAACCGTTCGTTCCCAACGCTGCGGCGAACCTTCCTCCCCGTCCCGCCAGGCTCGGCCTCCGGTTGAAAGCGAACCATTTCAATAGGCTAAGATCCGGCCCTCCGGCTGCCATTTCGTTCAAATTGACAATAAATCAGAATAGGCTTCAACCTATCGGTGCCGGCTCATCGGCTTTTAGTGGCCCGTCCACGGCGAGCCACGACACGGAGGGATCAATGGAAGCATTAATGCCTATCATTACCCAGTTGATCGCGGGGGCGGCCGGCGGTAACGCGGCCAGCGCAGTGTTGAAGCAGCAAGCATTCAGTGTCGTCGCGCGGACCATCGTCGGCGCGATCGGCGGCCTGGGCGGAGGGTTCCTCATTCAGATGCTCGGTGGCGAAGCGGCCGCAACCGGTCTTGCCATGCAAGCCATCGGCAGCCTCGTTGGCGGCGGCGTGCTCAGCGGCATCGTCGGGCAGTTCCTCGGCAAGGCAGCCTGACCCATCCCACGATCATATCCGTAGCAAGACAAAAGGCGGCCGGAGGCCGCCTTTTCTGCATTCGAAAACGTCCCTATGGCGTCACTCGGCCGCTGCGGCAACCGGATAGACTTCCTTCATGTAGTCGTTCATCAGCGTTTCGCAGATCGTCGCCGGCGTGAACCGGTAGGGGCCGATTTCGGATACCGGCGTCACCTCGGCAGCCGAGCCGGTCAAGAAGCATTCGCTGAAGCCGGAAAGCTCTTCCGGCATGATCGCCCGCTCAACGACCTCGTAGCCGCGGCGTTTGGCAAGCTCGATGACCGTGCGGCGGGTGATGCCGTCGAGGAAGCAATCCGGAACCGGTGTATGGATGACGCCGTCCTTGACGAAGAAGATGTTGGCGCCCGTCGCTTCGGCCACGCGGCCGCGATAGTCGAGCATCATCGCATCCGCATAGCCCTTGGCCTCCGCCGCATGCTTGGAGATGGTGCAGATCATGTAGAGACCGGCGGCCTTGGACTTCGAAGGTGCTGTCTGCGGGTCCGGGCGGCGATATTCGGCGATATCGAGACGGATACCCTTCAGCTTCTCGGCCGGATTGAAGTAGCTGCCCCACTGCCAGATGGCGATGGCGACGTTGATGCGGTTGTTCTGCGCCGAAACGCCCATGCTTTCGCTGCCGCGCCAGGCGATCGGCCGCACATAGGCTTCGGAAAAGCCCTGGCGCTTCAGGAGCTCGACGCTTGCAGCATCCAGTTCTTCCACCGAATAGGGAATCTTGAAGCCGAGGATATCGGCCGACTGATGAAGGCGCTGGTTGTGTTCGTTCAGCTTGAAGATACGTCCGCCATAGGCGCGCTCGCCTTCGAAGACCGCGCTCGCATAGTGCAGGCCGTGGGTCAGCACATGTACTTTGGCGTCCTTCCATGCCACGAACTCGCCGTTGAACCAGATCTCTCCGTCCAACTGATCAAAAGGAACCGCTGCCATGGTGTCATCCTCCGGCGCATGTGCGCCATTCTTAGTTGATTATCGTCCTGCTTTCAGTTTATCGGCAAACTGATTGAGGGAAAATTCAATTTCGTGATTTTGGATTTGCGATCGGAACGGCGCGGCATATCCTCTCAAGGTGTTGCCAACGCCAAATGTCTCGCTTACCGAGCAAGGACGCTAACGGTGCGGTAAAAATATGTCAATAAAGCTGACGTATTTTTCCGAATGTTTCGCAAGTTGCAATCTGGCTGAAAGGAAATGACCGCGTGGCCGGCCAATCCAAAGAGAACACCCGGTATCTCACCGATGCCGCCGCCGATGATGACACGATCGATTTCGAGATCATTGAGCTGCTCTTCTTCGCCTATCGCGACTTCACCTCCGATCCCGACGCCATTCTGGAAAAGAGCGGCTTCGGGCGGGCGCATCACAGGGTCGTCCACTTCGTCGACCGTGAGCCGGGCATGACCGTCGCCAACCTTCTGGACACGCTGAAGATCACCAAGCAAAGCCTTGCCCGCGTGCTCAAGCAATTGATCGATTCGGGCTATATCCGCCAGGAGACCGGCCCTGAAGACCGGCGCCAGCGGATGCTCTATACAACCGAGGAAGGTCAGGCGCTCGCGCGTGCACTGGCCGAGCCACAGTCCCGCCGCATAGCGGATGCATTGGCAAGAACGGGTCCGGGCGCGCGGGAGACGGTCAAACGCTTTCTCGCCGGAATGAAGAACGCCGCAGACTGACACGAGGCCCCACCGCCGGCAGGCGGCGCGGGAGCCTGGAACTTGGGAAGCGTGGAATGACGACAAAAGCGACTGTCTCGGACGATGCGGCTCACCTTCTGGTCGTTGACGACGACCGACGCATCCGCGACCTCCTCAACCGCTATCTGGTCGACCAGGGATTTCGGGTAACGACCGCGTCGGACGCGGACGAGGCGCGGCGCAAGCTCGTCGGCCTCGATTTCGACCTTCTGATCGTCGACGTTATGATGCCGGGCGAAAGTGGCATCTCGCTTACCCATAGCCTCCGGCAGATCAAGACCGTGCCGATCCTGATGCTGACGGCGCTGGCGGAATCCAATTCCCGCATCGAAGGTCTCGAAGCCGGCGCGGATGACTATCTGTCGAAGCCTTTCGAGCCGCGCGAACTGGTGCTGCGCATCAACAATATCCTGCGCCGCAACCAGCCCGCCCAGACGCCCAAGGTCGACCAGGTGATCTTCGGTCCCTACACCTTCTCGGTGGTGCGCAAGGAACTCAGGCGCGGCGCCGATCACATCCGCCTCACCGACCGCGAGCAGGAGATCATGACGCTCTTTTCGCAGCGCGCCGGCGAGACCATCCCGCGCCACGAGCTGATCGGCGACGATGCCGAGGTCGGCGAGCGAACGATCGACGTGCAGATCAATCGCCTCCGGCGCAAGATCGAGGACGATCCGTCCAATCCCGTCTGGCTACAGACGGTGCGTGGTATCGGCTATCGGTTGAGCGTGGACTGAGATGGCAGCCCTTTCGATGAGTACGGCGTCCCATGGCAAGCTTTGATGGCATAGAGCGCGGAGCGGCAGGCTCCAGCGACAATGCCTGGAGGCGCTTCACGCGTTGGCTGCGCCGCCGCCTGCCCATGGGTCTTTATGCCCGTTCGCTGCTCATCGTCATCATCCCGATGGTGCTGCTGCAATCGGTCGTCGCCTTCATCTTCATGGAGCGCCACTGGCAACTGGTGACGCAGCGCCTTTCAGCCGCCGTCACCGGCGACATCGCCGCGATCGTCGATCTCATCGATACCTTCCCCGACGACCGCAACATCGCCGAGATCATCCGCATCGCCCGCGATCAGCTCGATCTCAGTATTTCCGTCGAACCGCCTGGCGAACTGCCGCCGCCGCGGCCAAGCCCGTTCTTCGAAATCCTCGACCAGATCCTCGGCGAAGAGATCTCCAACCAGGTCCGCCGCCCCTTCTGGATCGATACGGTCGGCAACTCCAAGCTCGTCGAGATCCGCATCAAGCTCGACGATGGCCGCATCCTGCGGGTCTATGCCCGGCGTAACCAGGCCTATGCCTCCAACACCCACATCTTCCTCGTCTGGATGGTGGCCGCATCGCTGGTGCTCCTGACGATCGCGATCCTGTTCCTGCGCGGCCAGATCCGGCCGATCCTGGCGCTGACCAAAGCGGCCGAAAGCTTCGGCAAGGGCCAGAAGATCGACGACTTCGCACCGCGCGGTGCCGACGAGATCCGCCGCGCCGGCCTCGCCTTCATCCTCATGCGCGAGCGCATCGAGCGCCAGATCGAGCAGCGGACGGCGATGTTGACCGGCGTCAGCCATGATCTTCGAACCATTCTTACCCGCTTCAAGCTGCAGTTGGCGCTCGCCGGCAACAACCCGGATCTCGAGGGCCTGAACCAGGACGTCGAGGATATGCAGAACATGCTGGAAGGGTACCTTGCCTTCGCTCGCAGCGAAGCAGAGGAAGATGTCGGCCAGCTGAAACTCAGCGACCTGATGACCCGGCTCGCCGCGGAAGCCGAACTGCTCGGCAAGACCCTGACCACATCCATCGAGGGGGAAGACGAGATCCGCGTCCGGCCAAACGCGTTCACCCGTCTCGTCGCCAACATCGCCTCGAACGCCTATCGCTACGCCAACACCGTCCGCATCGATGCGCGCCACAGTGCCAAGTGGCTGACCATCACCGTCGACGATGACGGTCCGGGCATTCCCGAACGATCGCGCGAGGACGTGTTCAAGCCGTTCTTCCGCCTCGACGAGGCGCGTAATCTCGACAGTTCCGGCACCGGACTTGGTCTGGCGATCGCCCGCGACATCGCCCGCAGCCATGGCGGCAACGTCACCCTCGGCGAAAGCCCGCTCGGCGGCCTGCGCGCCACGGTGCGCGTGCCGGCTTGACCTTCTCGCATTGATGGGTGACTGCTCGCGGGAGACCGGGCAGAGGGAGTGCGCTGTGGCGAACGTTATCGATTGGAACGACTGGGAAAGACGACTGGCCGAGCTCTGGGCCGCCTTAGACACCGTCGACGGCGAAACCTTCATCGCCCGGATCGAGGCGCTCGCATCCGAACTTCCGACAGATCACGCCATCGGCCTCTTCGAACGAGCTTCGGCGCAGGATTCAACCGGCCATGAGACGCAAGCCGAGCCGCTGTATCGGCAGGCGCTGAAAAACGGTCTCACGGGCATTCGCCGGCGGCGCGCCGCGATCCAGCTCGCCAGCACTCTGCGCAATCTCGGCCGCGCCGATGAGGGCATCGCATTGCTCAGCGCCGAGCAGGCCCAGCCCTCGGATGAACTCGACGATGCGGTCGCCGCGTTCCTGGCCCTGTGCCTGGTCGATGCCGGTCGCGCGCAGGAGGCGGCCGCACTTGCGCTCGGCAGCCTGTCGCGCCACCTCCCCCGCTACAATCGTTCGCTCAAGTGCTACGCGGAGGCGTTGCTGGCAGACCAGTAAGCGTTAGCGCTGATAGATCGAGGTCAAGCCGCGTCGTTCGTTGAAGCGATGCCAGGCATCGATGCGTCGCGGATGGCGTGCACGCATGACATCGAGCGGGGCGAGCAGCCGACCTTCGCACCCAAGCGCTGTATCGAGGATTTCGATGATCCGCCGGTTCGGCCAGGGCTTGCGGGTAATCGTCAGCAGCGCCCGGAAGGCCTCATCCTCACGGCCAGCACCGAGCTGGTGGGCGATCAGTCCATAGGCAAAGGCAGTGGAACGGCTGACACCTGCGTGGCAATGAACGAGGATGCGGCTCGAAGCATCCTCGGCTGCAGGGCGCATCGTCTCGAACACTTCCAGCACCAGATCGGGGAAATGCTCGGTAGCGGTCGGGTTTTCCTGGTCGCGCATGCGCACGATCCGGTGGCTTGCGTGAGTGATGACGGGAACGTTGGCATCCGGCAGTTCCGGATCGAGCAGCGAGAGCACGTGGCTCGCGCGCCAATCGCGCGCGGCATCGACGGCGCGCCACAGGCAGGAAACCTTGACGCGCTCGGGGATCACTTCGAATGCAATGTTCATTGGGATCACATCAGTTTTTTGCCGTTGGGGACCGGCCGTTCGGTGGCCGCCAGCACGATCGCGCCGGCCTCGTCTTCAAAGCCCAGGGTCAGCACTTCGGAGCGGACAGGCCCGATCTGGCGCGGCGGAAAATTGACAACGCCCAACACCTGCCGCCCGACGAGATCTTCCGGGCGATAGTGCACCGTGATTTGGGCTGATGACTTTTTTATGCCGATCTCCGGGCCGAAATCGATTTTCAGCTTGAAGGCCGGCTTGCGCGCCTCCGGAAAAGGCTCAGCCTCGACGATCGTGCCCACGCGAATGTCGACGCGCTCGAAATCAGCAAATTCAATAGTCTCGGCCATTACAATTCCCTTTGTGAAAAGTCGCTGCCGCCGGATTTAAAGCATCGAGGGAGATTCCGGAAGCATACCGACATCGGCGGGCTCCCCGTGAAATCTGGCCTCCTCCCAGGGGCGGTGTGCGAACTGCTCGGCCAGGAATTCGACGAAGACGCGCACGCGCGGAGGCAGGAAACGCCGGTGCGGGTAGACAACGGTTATCGGTTCCGCCTCGGCATAATTCCAATCGGCCAGCAGCGGCTCCAGCAGGCCCGCCTTGATGTCGCCACCGACCGGAATGTCGGAGAGCCGCACGATCCCGATGCCTGCGAGCGCGAGCCGCCTCAGCGCCTCCGTGCTGTTGGCCTCGACGGAACCGCGTACACGGATCGCATGCCGGCCGTCGTCATCCTGGAACTCCCAGACATTCAGGCGACCATGGGCCGTGATGGCAAGGCATGCGTGCCGTTGAAGTTCGTCGGGCGTTTTGGGACGCGGCGTCAGCGCAGCGCGGCGATGGCTGACGCGACCCGCCGGGCAATCGGTGTGATCTGGAGGTTTCTGCTCAACCGGAAATCGCGGCAAGAGCACGACGCATGCGCGGGTGTCTCCCGCACATGCACGCCCTAAGGCAATCACCACGCCGACGCTGCGAATAGCGCGGCGGCGTCGCGGGCTCAGCCCGCCAGTTCTTCCGCCCGCTTGCGCGCCGCCGCGATCGCCTTGTCGAACAGCGGCTGCATGCCGTCGTCAGCCATCAGCACGGAGAGCGCTGCAGCGGTCGTGCCGCCGGGAGAGGTTACGTTCTGACGCAACCGCGCCGCTTCGTCGGGGGACTGGTGCAACAATTCGCCGGCCCCTGCGACGGTTTCCCGCGCAAGCCGCATGGCAAGGTCCGCCTCGAGGCCAGCCTTGCGGCCCGCCTCCGCCATGCACTCGACGAGGTAGAAGACATAGGCCGGACCGCTGCCGGAAACAGCCGTCACGGCATCGATCTCGGCTTCAGTCCTCACCCATTCGACCGGGCCGCTGACCTTCAGGAGGTCGTTGACCTGGCCGCGCTGCGCGTCGCTGACGCGCGCATTGGCAAAGGCACCGGTGACGCCACGGCCGATCATCGCCGGCGTGTTGGGCATGGCGCGAACCGTGGCTGCAGCACCCAGATGCGTCTCGATGAAGGCAAGCGTCTTGCCGGCCGCGACCGAGACGATGACCGTGTTCGGACCGACTAGCGGTTTCAACGGCGGCAGCACGACGTCCATCACCTGCGGCTTGACCGCAAGGAAGATCACACCGGCCGCAACGCCGGACGGCGCCTGGGTCGCATGCGTCACGCCATTGTCGGCAATGAGCTTGGCCATGGCCGGCGGCGGACCGGGATCGACGACGAGCACGTCGGCACCCCTGACACCACTCTTCAGCCAGCCGGAAAGCATGGCGCCGCCCATATTGCCGGCGCCGACGAGCACGATGGGACCGGAAGCGGCATTCGCCATGATCAAGCCTCTCCAACCGTTTCGAACAGGACCGCATCGACGGCGCGCTGCGCGTCCATGCCGGACCAGACGACGAATTGAAACGCCTGGTAATAGGATTCGCAAGCGTCGAGTGCGCTCGAAAGCAGAACTTCGACCTGCTGGTTGGTGGGCTCGGCGCCGCCAGCGAGCAGTAGCGATTGGCGGAAGATCACCACTTCCTCCTGGCGCCACAGATCGAAGTGGCCCATCAGCACCTGCCCGTTGATGTGCGAGAGCAGGCGGATAACTTCGTTCACCCGGCTTTCGGAGACCTTGATATCGAAGGCGCAGGCAAGGTGCAGAGCTTCGAACTCCTCCATCCAGGAGAAGGAAACGTGGTAGTCCGCCCACTTGCCTTCGACCGTCATGGCGATTTCATCTTCGCCGGATCGTTCGAACGACCAGTCGTTATTTGCAGCCACGAACTCGATCATGTCGACCGGGTTGGATTGGCGCTCGACTTCCATTTCCAAAAGGCTCATTCATCACCCTGCATAGGTGTGGCGCAGACATGCATCATCACGCTCACAAGACGCAACGCTGCAAACCCAACACCGATTACAAACACATTATGATTGCTGAACTCACATCCATCCTGGCTGACTTACCCTGCCCGGAGCTTGCGTGGTTCGTTTCGAATCATCATTTAAAATCAGTGTATAATGGCGGAGTCAGGCTGCCAGCCCCCGGGCCGAAAAATAGCCGGGATGAATCGCGTCCACGTTGTCATTTGGATGAAGCGCCCAAGCTTAACTGACTCTGCCATAAGGGTTTTTTGGCAGTGTCCACAGGTGGAAAACTTTTCAGGTTTTATTAACCAGCCTTAAGGCCGTTTCAATCGAGCCAGGATTAACGACAGCAAAACGCCCGCGAAACCAGTTCGCGGGCGAAGTAAAAACGCTGGAATGCCGTTATTTCGGCGGAATCGCGTTACTTGCCGGTCGCAGCGATACGCGCTTCCAAAGCCTCTATGCGGGCGAGCAGCGCATCATTTTCCTCACGCGCCTTGATGGCCATTTCCTTGACCATCTCGAACTCCTCGCGCTTGACCACGTCGAGCGAGTTCAGTGCCCGTTCGGCCTGCGCACGGAAGGCGGTCTCGACCTCGCGGCGCACGCCTTGGGCGGCACCTGCGGCATCGGTCATCATCTTGGCAAAGTCATCCAGAATGCGGTTGGCGCCTGTGCTCATCGTCGCGATCTCCATTTCAGCCGTCGCCTCGCATTGCGATGCGGTCATGAATTTCAGGTAGGGTCAGCAGCGAGCGGATGCAAGGAAAATCACGTGCCAAATCACGGCCCTGTGTGCGAGGCACGCGCGTCGGCGCCTTGACCCGGTGAAAATCGGTCGCCATGTTCCGCCGAAACAACCGGCCCCTGCACGCGCAATAGGTACGAGAACATATCTTGGAAACTCTAGCTACCCGTCTCGCCATCCTTCCCTTCCCCGAAATCGACCCCGTCATTTTCCAGATCGGGCCTCTCGCCGTGCATTGGTACGGGCTCGCCTATGTGGCGGGCATCCTGATCGGCTGGCTCTACGCACGGCGCCTGGCGATGAACAATGCGCTCTGGCGCAACGAGACGCCTGCGGTCACGCTACAGCAACTCGACGACTTCCTGCTCTGGGCAGCCGGCGGTATCGTGCTCGGCGGCCGCATCGGCTACATCCTCTTCTATGATCTCGGCTCCGTGCTCGCCAATCCGATCCGCGCGCTGGAAATCTGGAATGGTGGCATGTCGTTCCACGGCGGCTTCCTCGGCACGACGCTCGCCATGATCATCTTCGCCCGGCGCAACGGCATCGTTCTCTGGAGCCTGTTCGATATCGTCGCGGCCGTTGTCCCGATCGGCCTTTTCTTCGGCCGCATCGCCAATTTCATCAATGGCGAGCTCTGGGGCCGTCTCTCCTCGATGCCCTGGGCAATCGTCTTCCCGACAGGCGGCCCCTTCGCCCGCCACCCGAGCCAGATCTACGAGGCCGCCCTTGAGGGCCTCGTCCTGCTCTCCGTACTCGCCTGGTTCATCTATCGTCGCCAGGCGTTGAAGTCCCCAGGCCTCGTTACCGGCATCTTCGTCCTCGGCTATGCCCTGAGCCGCATTTTCGTCGAATTCTTCCGCGAACCGGACGCGCAGATCGGCTATCTTGTCGGTGGCTGGCTGACGATGGGCATGGTGCTTTCGTTGCCGATGGCGCTCGCCGGCATCTGGGCGATTTCCCGGGCGCGGCGCGCAGCCGCCTGAGAGCGGATAGGGCAAGGGCGTGCGGCCTCCGGCCGCCTCCCGCTAATTGGACGAAGGCATGACGACACCACTTGCGGACAAGATCAAGGCGCTGATCAAGGCTCACGGGCCGATCAGCGTCACCGACTACTTCTCGCTTTGCCTGGCGGATCCGGAGCACGGCTACTACCGCGTTCACGAGCCCTTCGGCAAAGAGGGCGACTTCACCACGGCGCCGGAAATCAGCCAGCTTTTCGGCGAGATGATCGGCGTCTTCCTCGTTCACGCCTGGCAACAGCACGGCAAGCCCGAAGGCGCTGTCATCGCCGAAATCGGCCCCGGCCGCGGCACGATGATGGCCGATATGTTGCGGGTGGTGCGTCGCCTTGCCCCGGAGCTCTACGCATCCGCCGGCGTGCACCTCGTCGAAACCAGCGAACGCCTGCGCAAGGTCCAGTCCGAAACCCTTGCCGCCCACGGCAACAAGGTCGAATGGCATGCAAGCTTCGAGACCTTGCCCGAAGGCTTCCTGCTGCTTGCCGCCAACGAGCTGTTCGATGCCATTCCGATCCGGCAATTTGTGCGCACCGCGCAAGGGTTTCGTGAGCGCATGGTCGGCCTCGACGCCAATGATGACCTCACCTTTGCCGCCGGCGTCGCCGGCATCGACCCGGACCTCTTGCCGACGCCGGCCCAAGGTGTGGCCGAAGGCACCATCTTCGAGATCGCCCCGGCCCGCGACGCCGTCATGTCCGCCCTTTGCGAGCGGCTGAAGATTAGCGGCGGCACCGCGGTGATCATCGATTACGGCCACCTCGCCACCGGCTATGGCGACACGCTGCAGGCCGTCCGCGATCACGAATATGATCCGCCTCTCGCAAGCCCTGGCCGGGCCGACCTCACCAGCCATGTCGATTTCGAGCAACTGGCCCGCCGCGCCAAGACCGACGACGTGCAGATCAACGGCCTTGCACACCAGGGCGATTTTCTTGTTGGACTCGGTCTTCTGGACCGCGCCGCGGCACTTGGCCGCGACAAGGACGCACTGACGCAAGAAGGCATTCGCCAGGACGTGGAAAGACTTGCCGGTGCGGGCGCCGGAAAGATGGGCGAACTCTTCAAGATCCTGGCCGTCAGCAGCCCGCCGGTGCCGCTTTCGCCTTTCCGCAAACCGAAGGCCTGAGCCCTCCCCGGACGGCCCCGTGCCGTTCGGGAATTGACAGCCCAGCCATCGCGGGTCAACATCGCGCCGGCAAATCAGCCGTCATTCGCCGGGCCGGAGCGCGCCCCCAAACCCATTGAATTTCTTCATAAAGCAAAGGCAAATATACCGATGCAGCATGACGCCGCGCTTTCTCCCGTGCAAAGCTCGCTTTTCGGCGAGAAGGCCGGGCCGGCAATCGCCCATGGTTATTTCACCCGCCAGGGCGGCGTTTCCGAAGGGCTCTATCGCGGCCTCAATGTCGGCCTTGGCTCGAAGGACGAAAGAGCCCATGTCAACGAGAACCGCACCCGCGTCGCGGGCTGGTTCGGCGCGCCGCTGGAGCGGCTGGCGACGTTGCATCAGGTCCACTCTCCAGACGCCGTCATCGTCGATGAAACCTATGACGGTACCCGCGCCGAAGCCGACGCGCTGGTGACGGCGACGCCAGGCATCGTGCTCGGCGTATTGACCGCCGATTGCGGCCCCATTCTCTTTGCCGATGCCGAGGCCAATGTCATCGGCGCGGCCCATGCCGGCTGGAAGGGCGCGCTCGGCGGCGTCCTGGAAAGCACCATCGAGGCGATGGTCTCGATCGGCGCCCGGCGCGACCGCATCGTCGCCTGCCTTGGCCCGTCGATCAGCCGCCGCAACTACGAAGTCGGCGCCGAATTTGTCGAGCGTTTCGTCTCGTCGGATGAAGGCTACGCGTCCTACTTCAGACCGTCCGAGCATGACGGCCACGCGATGTTCGATCTGCCGGGTTTCACCATCCGGCAGTTGACCGAAGCCGGCGTGACCGCCGAAAATCTCGATATCTGCACCTATGCCGACGAGGAGCGCTTCTTCTCCTACCGTCGGACGACCCACAGGCAGGAGCCGGACTACGGCCGGCAGATTTCCGCCATTTGCATACGGGGGACCTGACATGGCGCTTCAATTTGCCCAGGAAGAATATGCAGGCCGCCTCGAGCGGCTGACGGAGAAGATGCGCGAGGAGAAGCTGGACGCGGTGCTGCTCTTCGCCCAGGAGAGCATGTACTGGCTGACGGGCTACGACACCTTCGGGTACTGCTTCTTCCAGACGCTGGTCGTGAAGAAGGACGGCTCGCTGGTTCTGCTGACGCGCTCGGCCGACCTGCGCCAGGCGCGCCACACCTCCAACATCGAGCGCATCGAAATCTGGGTGGACCGGGCCAACGCCGATCCGACCCTGGATCTCAAGAACCTGCTCAGCGAACTCGACCTGCTCGGCTGCCGCATCGGCGTCGAATACGACACCCACGGCATGACCGGCCGCGTCGCCCGCCTGCTCGACCGCCAGCTCCAGACCTTCGGCGAGTTGATCGACGCCTCGTATCTCGTCAGCCGGCTGCGGCTGATCAAGAGCGACGCCGAGATCGCCTATGTCGAGAAGGCCGCAAGCCTTGCCGACGATGCGCTCGATGCCGCGCTGCCGCTGATCCGTCCGGGCGGCAACGAAGCCGACATCCTCGCCGCCATGCAGGGCAAGATCCTGGCCGGCGGCGGCGACTACCCTGCCAACGAATTCATCATCGGCTCCGGCGCCGACGCGCTGCTCTGCCGCTACAAGTCCGGGCGCCGCGTGCTCGACAGCCAGGACCAGCTCACCCTCGAATGGGCCGGCGTCAGCGCCCATTACCATGCTGCCATGATGCGCACCGTCGTCGTCGGCGAGCCGACCAACCGTCACCGTGAACTCTACAGCGCCTGCCGAGAGACCATCCAGGCGATCGAGATGGTGCTTCGTCCCGGCAACACCTTCGGCACCGTCTTCGACATGCATGCCAAGATCATGGACGAGCGCGGCCTTGCCCGTCACCGCCTGAATGCCTGCGGCTATTCTCTCGGCGCCCGCTTCTCGCCCTCCTGGATGGAGCACCAGATGTTCCACATCGGCAACCCACAGGAGATCGAGCCGAACATGTCGCTGTTCGTGCACATGATCATCATGGATTCCGACAGCGGCACCGCCATGACCCTCGGCCAGACCTATCTCACGACGACGGATACCCCCCGTGCGCTCTCGCGCTATGGCCTGGACTTCATTTCTGCTTAGGGAAATCCGCCTAGACTTGCGTTCGTACTGGCAGACGACAGGAGACGTTTCAGGAAACTGCCGCGAAGAAACGGACGGACGGTTTGAACATGCGAAAGCTCACCACGCCCATCGTAGCTTTTGGCCTCGCCATTGCCCTGGCCGGCTGCAACAGCACCGAGATGCTGACGCCACAGGTTGACGTCGGCGGGGGAACCTTCCGCTCGCCACCGGTGACGCAATCCGACCTCGACGCCATGTCGACGCAGACGGCAATGGCGCCGGTGCAGCGCGAACCCATCAGCCAGACCACCGCCTACTCGCCTCCGTCGAACACGCCGACTGCCTATGCCACTGGCGACGCGACCTATACGGATCCCGCCGGCACCTTCGAGGGACAGGCAAGCCGACTTGCCGCCGGCTCAGCGCCGGTCCAGAACACGATCGAGAGCCGCCAGGCACCGATCGAACAGTCACCAGTTCAGCACACCCCGGTCCAACAGACGGCGGCTGCGGCCGAGACCATCCAGACCCAGCCGAGCGTCGCATCGCTGCCGAAGGCAAGCGCTGCCACCAGTGGCACGATCCGCTTCCTGCCGATCATCGGCGCGCCGGTCCAGGCGGTGACCCCGCTCTCCAAACAGCTGGGCGCCGAAGCGCGCGCGCACGGCTTGACGATCAAGGGCTCTGGCGATGCCAGCAGCGAACATATCCTCAAGGGGTACTTCTCGACGCTGAAGGACGGCGAGAAGACGACGGTCGTCTATGTCTGGGATGTGCTCGACGGCAGCGGCAATCGCCTGCATCGTATCCAGGGGCAGGACTCGGTTCCCGGTGCCGGCGCGGACTTGTGGAGCGGAGTGCCGGCGACAACCATGCAGGGAATCGCGACGAAAACCATCAACGCCTACCTCGAATGGCGGCAATCTCAGGCCGGTTGACACAAAGTTTTTAGGATATTGGCCTTCGCGGCGCAGCATTCCCCTTGCATTCAAGTTCAGTCTCGCTAAAAAGCGGCCGATCAGCTCTGAACGGCGGCCATCCGCAAAGAATGACCGCGATTGGAATGGCTCTCGGAATCTGCGCGGAACACACCGCCCCGGAAAACACCGGTCGGTAACCGCGCCAGCTCAAGGCGGTCCGTCAATGAAGGTTTTCGCAGGTAATTCGAACCGGCTGCTGGCCGAAGCGATCTGCAACTATCTCAACCTGCCTCTCGGCAAAGCGACGGTACGCCGTTTCGCCGATCAGGAGATCTTCGTCGAGATCGGCGAAAACGTGCGCGGCGAGGATGTGTTCATCATCCAGTCGACATCTTTCCCCACCAACGATCACCTGATGGAACTGCTCATCATGATCGACGCGGTGCGCCGCTCCTCCGCCCGCCGCATCACCGCGGTGCTTCCCTATTTCGGCTACGCCCGCCAGGACCGCAAACCCGGTCCGCGCACGCCGATTTCGGCCAAGCTGGTCTCCAACCTGATCACCGAAGCCGGCGCCGATCGCGTGCTGACGCTCGATCTTCATGCCGGCCAGATCCAGGGCTTCTTCGACATCCCGACCGATAACCTCTATGCGATCCCGATCCTGGCGCGCGACGTCAAGGAAAACTACGATCTCAAGAACGTTATGGTCGTTTCGCCTGATGTCGGCGGCGTGGTTCGCGCCCGTGCGCTCGCCAAGCGCCTCGACTGTCTGCTGGCGATCGTCGACAAGCGTCGCGACCGTCCGGGTGAATCCGAAGTCATGAACGTCATCGGTGACGTGAAGGGCAAGGACTGCCTGCTGATCGACGATATCGTCGATTCCGGCGGCACGCTCTGCAACGCGGCCGAAGCACTGCTCAAGAACGGCGCGACCAGCGTCACCGCCTACATCACCCACGGCGTTCTCTCCGGCGGCGCGGTCGCCCGCGTCACCTCGTCGATGCTGAAGGAACTGGTCATCACCGACTCGATCCAGCCGACCACCGCCGTCCAGTCCGCCCACAATATCCGGGTGATCTCGACCGCTGGCCTGCTCGGCGAAGCCATCAGCCGCACCAGCCAGGAAGAGTCCGTTTCGAGCCTCTTCGACTGAGGTCGTACCGAATTTGCGAATTTCTGAAAACGCCGGCGCCAAAGCGCCGGCGTTTTTCGTTGCGGAAAGCAGCTACTTCCCGAGTGCCTGTACCAACGGCTGGTCGGCGAGATTGTCGATGAACCAGTTGGGATAAACCGCGGCCGGCACGGTCTCGGCATCGAGCGCCGAAATCTCTGCTTGCGTCAGCATCAGGTCCACCGCACCGAGATTGTCCCTGAGCTGATGCGGCTTGGACGCGCCGAGCAGCACGCTCGTTACCGCCTTCTTCGCCAGGAGCCAGGCAATCGCCACTTGCGCGACGCTCGCCCTATGCTCGCCGGCGATCCCGCGCAGGCGCTCCACCAGCTTGAAGCCCTGCTCCTTGTCGAAGGGCAGAATGTCGAAGCCCGAATAGCGGTTGTCCGGATCACCGAGATTATCGCGGGTGTACTTGCCCGAGAGGAACCCCGAGGCGAGCGGGCTCCAGACCGTCAGCCCCAGCCCGTAGCGCTGCATCATCGGGATGACGTCGCGCTCCACGTCGCGGCCGAGCAGCGAATAGTGCATCTGGCCGTGGGTGAAGGGCGCCAGCCCGTTGGCCTTCTGGATCTCGGCTGCTGCCGCCACCTTCCAGGCCGACCAGTTGGAAAAGCCGATATAGCGTACCTTGCCGGAGCGGACGACCGCATCGAGCGCGGAAAGCGTCTCTTCAAGCGGCGTGTGCGGGTCCTCCTTGTGGACGATATAGGCGTCGATCCAGTCGGTGCCGAGGCGCTTGAGACTCTGATCGACCGACCAGAGGATATGGCGGCGCGAAAGACCGGCCTGGCTGAGCGGTGTGCCGGTGCGGAAACCGACCTTGGTGGCGATCACCACTTCGTCGCGGCGGGACTTGAGCGCGTCGCCGAGGATCCGTTCCGATTGCCCCGAGGCATAGGCGTCGGCAGTGTCGAAAAAATTGATGCCGGCGTCCAGCGCCTGCCCGACTAGGGTGTCGGCAGCTTCGGCATCGGTCTTATAGACCGCGCCGAGGCTGCGGTCGCCGGCGGTGAAGGTCATCGCGCCGAAGGCGAGGCGCGAGACCACCAACCCGGTATTTCCAAGCGTCGTATATTGCATGTCGTTCTCCATCCACTCCGAGACAGGTTCATGTTGCAGCGACTATGCCAAAGTTGATTGCCGCGAAAAATCACAGCTCTCTTGATAGGTTTGGAAGAATTCCTTCATAATCGCGCGATGGCAAACGATCCCTTCACAGGACTGCGGGAGTTTCTGGCGGTGGCGGAAGCAAGCAGCTTCACCGCAGCATCAGCGATCCTCGGCGTCACACCCAACGCCGTCAGCCAGACAATCAGGGCGCTGGAAGCCCGTCTCGGCCTCCAGCTCTTCGTGCGCACCACGCGACGCGTTGCCCTCACCGAGGCAGGCCTCGCCTTCCTGAAGCGCGTGCGTCCCGCCGCCGCCGAGATCACTGACGCCTATGAATTGCTCGGCGACTTTCGCGACAAGCCGATGGGCAATCTCAGGCTGACCGTGCCGCGCATGGCGATCCCTCTGGTGCTGACGCCGCTCCTGCCGCGCTTTCGCCAGGCCTATCCGGACGTTTCCGTCGAAGTCTCCATCGACGATGCGGCCGTCCATATCACCGAACACGGCTTCGATGCCGGCATCCGCATCGGCGAAGCGATCGAGCGCGACATGATTGCCGTCAGGCTGACGCCCGACATCACCTGGGCCGTGGTCGGCTCGCCCTCCTATTTCGTCAAGCACGGGCGGCCGTCGACGCCCGAGGACCTGACGCGCCACGAAGCCATCCGCTATCGCTACCCGGGATCGGGCACGATCTATCGCTGGGAGTTCGAGCGGGAGGGACGCGACTTCTCCGTCGACGTCCCCGGCGGGCTGACGGTCAACGATTTCCAGATGCTCATGGAGATGGCCGAAGCCGGCACCGGGCTTGCCTACCTGCCGGACCTTTCGGTGCGCGACGCCGTCGCAAACGGCCGCCTCGAACGGGTGCTAGACGCCTATCTGCCGACGTCGCCGGGCCTCTTCATCTACTTCCCCGCCAAGGCCCAGACCCAGCCCAAGCTGCGGGCTCTTCTCGATCTCTCGTCAAAGATTGGGCGGGAGCGGAGATAGTCTCGCCTACAACTAGACCTGAAATGTATGCGCATTGACAAGCCTGGGATGTGAGCCGCATATTTCGACTAAATTAGCAATCTCATATATTGAGAGGTGGCATGGGGACTGGCTCCGAGGGGCGTCGTGATCGCCTGGCGATCTTGATAGATGCTGAGAATGTTCGCCCGAAATTTCTGCCGCTTATCATTCTCAAGGCCTCGTCGATTGGCACCGCCTCCATCAAACGTGATTATGGAAATTTTGGCAGTGCTGCGATGGCCGCATGGCAGCCGCTGCTCCATGAATATGCGCTCTTGCCAGTCCATGTCGCACCCGCGGCAAAGAGCAAGAATGCCACCGATCTGAAGCTGGCGATCGACGCGATCGATATTCTGCATCGCCGGCAAATCGAGGGATTTTGCATTGCCTCCAGCGACAGCGATTTCACCTCTCTCGCAAGCCGAATCCGGGAGGACGGGTTGGCCGTCTACGGCTTCGGGGAAAAGAAAGCGACCAATCCCTATGTGAAATCTTGCGACCGCTTCTTTTACTGCGACCTGCTTCTCGAGGAAGGTGCAAAGGGTGCTGCCGGCCAGCCAGCGAAATTGCCTTTGAAGGAAATTCACGCCGCTGTGGACGACACGTCAGGTGAAGACGGCTGGGCTTATCTCGGGGAAGTTGGCAACGTACTCAACAAGCGCATGCCAGATTTCGATTCCCGACTTCACGGATTCAGCAAGCTCAATATTTTGATGAAAAGCATCCCATCCCTGGAGTGCAAGTCGAATGGCGGCGGCTCGATCTACGTGAAACGGAAATAGACCGATCGCGTCAGCGCCCCCGAAAGACAACGGCGCAACTCTCGCCGCCGCCGAACAGCCGCGAGCGCGTGAGAAACCGCTTCTCCCGTCCATTGTCGAGCGAGAACATGCCGCCCCTGCCCGGCACCACGTCGATGATCAGTTGCGTGTGCTTCCACACTTCGAACTGGCTGGCGCTGATATAGACGGGCACGCCGCCGATTTCGCCGAGCTTCACGTCATTGTCGCCGACGATGTAGTCATCGGCCGGATAGCACATGGGCGACGAGCCGTCGCAGCAGCCGCCGGACTGGTGAAACAGGATATCGGGGTGATCGCGCCGGATTTCGGCGATCAGGTCGAGCGCCGCATCCGTCGCCAGCACGCGGGGTTCGTTGGTACCGCCGGTATTTCCCGTTAGTTCAGTGGGCATTGGCGAGCCTCCAAGCTCAGGCGCGGTCGGTGTGGTCGGCTGAGGCGCGGGTGGAGAGCACACCTCAGCCGCCGATCGAGCCGGACGGACGGTGGAGAAAACCGTCCCTCCGGCTCCTGTCGCCTTCCCCGGCGGCGGGGAAGGCAGTTTCCGATCAGAAGAAGCCGAGCGCCTTGGGGCTGTAGCTCACCAGCATGTTCTTGGTCTGCTGGTAGTGATCGAGCATCATCTTGTGGGTCTCGCGGCCGATGCCGGACTGCTTGTAGCCGCCGAAGGCCGCATGGGCCGGATAGGCGTGGTAGCAATTGGTCCAGACGCGACCGGCCTGGATTTCGCGGCCGAAGCGGTAGCAACGGTTGGCGTCGCGGCTCCAGACACCGGCGCCGAGGCCGTAGAGCGTGTCGTTGGCGATCTCCAGCGCTTCAGCTTCCGTCTTGAAGGTGGTGACCGAGACCACGGGCCCGAAGATCTCCTCCTGGAACACGCGCATCTTGTTGTGACCGCGAAACACCGTCGGCTTGACGTAAAAGCCCTCCGACAGCTCGCCCTCAAGCACGTTGCGGCCGCCGCCGGTCAGCACCTCGGCGCCTTCCTGGCGGCCGATATCGATATAGGAGAGAATCTTTTCGAGTTGCTCGCTCGACGCCTGCGCGCCGATCATCGTGGCGCTGTCGAGCGGATTGCCCTGGCGGATCGCCTCGACGCGTTTCACCGCCCGCTCCATGAAACGGTCATAGATGCTCTCCTGTACGAGCGCGCGGCTCGGGCAGGTGCAGACTTCGCCCTGGTTCAGCGCGAACATGGCGAAACCTTCGAGCGCCTTGTCGAAATAGTCGTCGTCCTCGGCGAGCACATCGGCGAAGAAGATGTTCGGCGACTTGCCGCCAAGCTCCAGCGTCACCGGAATGAGGTTCTGGCTGGCATATTGCATGATCAGCCGACCGGTCGTCGTCTCACCGGTAAAGGCAATCTTGGCGATGCGCGGGCTGGTCGCAAGCGGCTTGCCGGCCTCGAGCCCGAAGCCGTTGACGATGTTGAGCACGCCGGCCGGCAGCAGATCTCCGATCAGCTCCGCCCAGACGAGGATCGAAGCCGGCGTCTGCTCGGCAGGCTTGAGCACGACGCAATTGCCGGCGGCAAGCGCCGGCGCCAGCTTCCAGGCAGCCATCAGGATCGGGAAGTTCCAGGGAATGATCTGCCCGACGACGCCGAGCGGCTCGTGGAAGTGATAGGCGACCGTGTCATGGTCGATCTCACCGATCGAACCTTCCTGCGCGCGGATGCAGGACGCGAAATAGCGGAAATGGTCGATGGCCAGCGGAATATCGGCCGCCATGGTCTCGCGGATCGGCTTGCCGTTGTCGAAGGTTTCGGCCCGCGCCAGGAGTTCGAGATTGTCCTCCATGCGGCCGGCGATCTTCATCAGGATGTTGGAACGCTCGGCTGCCGAGGTCCGGCCCCACTTTTCACGAACGGCATGGGCGGCGTCGAGCGCCAGCTCGATATCGGCGGCATCGGAGCGAGCCACCTGGCAAAGCACGCCGCCGGTCACCGGCGTTGTGTTGTCGAAGTAGCGCCCGGCCACCGGCTCGCGCCATTCGCCGCCGATGAAGTTGCCGTATTTCTGCTTGAACGGGCTTTCGACGATCTTCTGATGCAACATGGTCATTCCTCCCTGAGAACCAGCAACGAGCTGTGTGTAGGAAGGTGAAGTTGAATGCGGGTCTTCGATAGAGCCGTGCGAGCGGCGGCAAGGAGAACTGTTTCAGAATTGAGACAGGTCGGCGTGGGCGACCATGCTGCAACGCAGCAAGCGGACACACTGTATCGCCCCTCATCCCCCTGCCGGGACCTTCTCCCCGTGATCACGGGAGAAGCGACAAGCTGAGCGCTCCACATGCCCCAAGGATCCGGGCCAACATAAGTACGACGATCGCTATCAGGCACGTTCCCTCTCCCCGCCTGCGGGGAGAGGGTTAGGGTGAGGGGCAACCTCCAGACGGCGTAGGAAGATCAGTTGACAGAGAGCCGCTTCATCTTGCGGTAAAGCGTGGCGCGGCTGATGCCGAGCAGCTCGGCCGCCATGGAGACGTTGCCATTGGCGCGCGACAGCACACGTCGAAGCGCTGCACGTTCCGCATCGGGAAGCTCGGCGGCGTCGCCTGACGTATCTTCCTGGAGGAGATCGGAGGCCGGAACGCCGGCGGCGATGCGCCGGTCGTCGAGATCGAGCCATTGGCGTGCCACACGCGTGGCGCCGAGCACGAGGTCGTCGCGGTCGACGGCGAGAAGCGCAGGCCCGGCACGGTCCACCGGCACCAGCACGATCCGCGCACCGGCAAAGGCGCGACGGAAGAGGCCGGCCTCGATGCGCGCAGCGGCATCGCGCACCGCCTGCGACAGGATCGACATCGTGATCTCGGATGCATCGTCGCGGCAAGTGGAGATGTCGATGGCCGCCGCCAGCCGGCCGCGATGATCGCGGATGGGTGCTGTGGCGCAGCTCAAGCCGATATTGCTGCTGAGGAAATGCTGGTCGCGCTGGATGACGACCGCGCGCTCATCGGCGATCGCCGTGCCGATGCCATTGGTGCCGACGCTCGCCTCGCTCCACACCGTTCCCGACCAGAGCCCGACGCCGCGAAAATCGGCGTCGTCGCCGACTGCACCGCGCCGTTCCAGTGCCACGCCGTCATTGTCGGTGAGGAGCAGGCAGCACCCGGCCTTGCCAACCGTGGCGAACAAGCGGTCGAGCTCGATGCCGGCTTCCGCCAACAGTTCACCCGAACGCTCGCGCACGGAGTGGAACTCACTGTCGAGCAGCCGAAGCGGCGTGCGCGCTTCCTCCGGAGCAAGCTTGTGCAATGTCATGCAGCGGCGCCAGGAGGCGGCCACGGGCGAGCTCGCCGCTGCCGAAGACTGGTGCGCGACCCGATAGACAAGTTCCGAATGATCCCTGACGACAGGCATCGCCCTCCTCCCTGAAAGCGTCGACCGGCGACGACGGATGCAACCGATCTCCCAAACGGCGCACCTGCTTGGGCGGCACTATAGCCAACGATGTTCGCAAAGGTCCAGCCAGACGAAGGTTCGAGTGCCAGCACCCGTCAGCGAGTTTGATCGGTGCATCACGCCGGCGATATCGACAGCGCGCGCGAATGTGATAGGCGAAAGGATCATATCGCCGCGACTTAACCCCACAACAGCCGGTTGCCGCCATGCTTCGTGACTTCTCGCTCCAGAGCCTCTTCATGGGCCTGCTGATCGCCTTCGTCGGCTTCGCCAGTTCCTTCGCAGTCGTGCTGCATGGTCTGACCGGTGTCGGCGCCAGCGAAGCGCAGGCCGCCTCGGGGCTGATGGCGCTGTCGATTTCGATGGGCGTCTGCGCGATCGTCATCAGCGCCGTGACACGGCTGCCGGTCAGCATCGCCTGGTCGACGCCGGGTGCCGCATTGCTCGCGAGTGCCGGCGTCGTCGAAGGCGGCTTCAACGCGGCCGTCGGCGCCTTTCTCCTCTGCGGGTTGCTCGTCGTCATCGCCGGCCTCTGGAAGCCGCTGGGCCGACTGGTCTCGACCATCCCTGCCCCGCTTGCCAATGCCATGCTTGCCGGTGTGCTGCTCAGCCTCTGCTTCGCGCCGGTAAAGGCGATCGCCTTCAATCCGTTTCTCGGCTTGCCGATTCTTCTCGCCTGGGCCGTCGTCGGCAGCGTCAACAAGCTCTATGCGGTTCCGGCGGCACTCATCGCCTTCGTGCTGGTCATCGCCTTCGGCGTCGAAATCCCGGCGGGCGCGTTCTCGGCTCTATCCTCGGCGCTTGTGCCGACCGTGGAATTCGTGGCGCCGCAGTTCAATGTTGCGGCCATGGTCAGCATCGCCCTGCCGCTTTTCATCGTCACCATGGCCTCGCAGAACATTCCCGGCATCGCGGTGCTGAAGGTCAACGACTATCATCCCGCCCCCGGCCCGCTGTTTGCAACTACGGGCCTCTTTTCCATGCTGAGCGCCCCCTTCGGCGGGCACGCGGTCAATCTGGCCGCGATCACTGCCGCCATGTGCGCCGGTAGCGATTCCCACCCCGACCGCGCCCGGCGCTACTGGTCGGCAATCAATGCCGGGGCTTTCTACATTGTCTTCGGCCTGCTCGCAGGTGTCGTCACTACCTTCGTCAGCCTAGCGCCTTCCATCCTGATCGAGGCGGTGGCGGGGCTGGCCCTTGTCGGCGCCTTCGCCAGTTCCGCCATGGCCGCCTTCACCGAGGCGAAGACCCGCGAAGCGGCCGCCATCACCTTCCTGGTGACAGCCTCCGGCGTCAGCTTCGGCGGTGTTTCTGGCGCATTCTGGGGGCTGATTGCCGGCGGCCTGATGCTGGTGCTCGCGCGCTTCACCGCGAGAAAGGCTTGAGCGCACCGCATCTTCCCACTCGATTTCCGGCACGACGTTGCCGCAAGACCGCTGTGCACTTTCGTGCGACATGCTTTAAAACCGCGGCAAAGCTTGCATTTGCGGGCGATCTCGTCTATGCACCGCCCCGTCCGCGTAGACACCCTTGGAGGCAACGCGGATGAAGCCCATGCGGCTTCGGTTCATCCGCATTGTCGGATGAACTCTCCAGATTTAGACATAGAAAGGTCTACCCATGAGCCACGCAACTTATGAGCTCAAGGCCGAGACGCGCGAACGGGTTGGTAAGGGGTCCTCCCGTGAACTTCGTCGCAACGGTCTTATCCCGGCTGTCATCTACGGTGACAAGCAGGCCCCCCTTTCCATCGCGCTCTCCACCAAGGAAGTGACGATGAAGATCCACGCCGGCGGTTTCATGACCACCGTCGCAACGATCGACCTCAACGGCGAAAAGATCCGCGTCCTGCCGAAGGACTACCAGCTGGATCCGGTCCGCGACTTCACCATGCATGTCGACTTCCTGCGCGTCTCCAAGGACAGCCAGGTTACCGTTGAAGTTCCGGTTCACTTCGTCAACGAAGAAAAGTCCCCGGGCCTGAAGGCTGGCGGCGTTCTCAACATCGTTCGCCACGAAGTCGAACTCAACGTTTCGGCTAACGACATTCCGGAATTCCTGACCGTCGATCTCTCCGGCCTCAAGGTCGGCGACGCCGTTCACATCTCCAACATCAAGCTGCCGAAGGGCGCGACCCCGGTTATCGCCGACCGCGACTTCACCGTTGCAACGATCGTTGCTCCGGCCGGTGGCGTGAAGGAAGAAGCCGAAGGCGAAGCAGAAGCCTGATTGGCTTTTGGCTGACTGGCGAAAGCCAGTCCCGCTGCACTTCATCGAGAGCCCGTCCCATTCGTTTGGGGCGGGCTTTCTGCATTGCCGCGAGCCTGCGGCAGCGCAACGCCGGCATCGCGTCTCATCATTTATCATGCCGCGATTTCAGCAACATTTAAGATTTTGATGATGTTCTTCAGGCGGGGAAACTGGGGCTCAGACTGAAGAGAATCCGAATATGAGATGCGTGGCAGCACCTTCCAGGGCGTGCATACGATGATGCACTCCGTGGAGAACCGATTTATCGCGATTGTCTGTGGCGCAATGCTCGTGTTCATTGCCCCGCTGCTCGTCCTCTTCCTGAGCATTTCCAGCGATCGCATCGCACGCGAGCGCATTCACAATATCGAACTGCTGATGGCCGCAAGCGCCGAAGCGCTCGGCAAGCCCATCTGGGACTTCGACAGCGACGGTATCAAGCATATCGCCCGATCGCTGATCAACGGTACCGATATCCTCTCCGTCACTGTCCGTGACCAGACCGGCTCCATCCTCGCCCAGATGCCGCTGGGCGGCGCCATACCCAGCGCCAAGGACCGGATCCTCAGCCTGCCCATTTCCTATCAATCCGTGGATGGGCTGAAGGAAGTCGGCCGCATCGAGGTAAGAGTTCCCACGCCTGGCCTTCTGTCGCAATTCAGCAGGGACGAACTGGCGATCCTCGCCATTCTGCTTTTCGCAGTCGCGATCGTCTTTGCCGCCGCGCTCGTCGGCAATCGCTTCACGGTGATGCGCCCGCTGATGCGGCTGACGGCGGCAATCGAGGCGACCCGCCGGCTCGGCTCACGCCACCGCGTCGACTGGACCTCCGACGACGAAATGGGCGCACTTGCCGCCAACTTCAACGAGATGCAGGACCGGCTCGAGCGCGAAGAGACGGAACTGAAAAGCGCGCACGAACGCGTCACCGATATCTACAACCTGACGCCCGCCATGCTGTTTTCGCTCGACGTCGACGGGCGCCTGCTGGCCGTCAGCGACTATTGGCTGCTGGCGACCGGTTACGACCGCGACGACGTGATCGGCCGTGACTTCGTCGACTTCATCGATCAGCACTGGCACGAAACCTATCGCAGCCACGCCAAGACGATCGCGGTCGGCGATCACGAGATCCGCGAGGTTACCGTTCCTTTCCGCAAGGCGGACAGTGAGCTCATGACGGTGCTGATCCAGGAGACGAAGGCAACCGGCGAAGGCAGCCTGTCGCTGTCCGTGATGACCGATGTCACGGCGCTGAAGCAGGCGGAAAGCCGCAACCACACCCAGGCGATCACCGACCACCTCACCGGCCTGCTGAACCGGCAGGGGTTCGAGGCGGCACTCGACGACGCGATCCGGCAGGCTGATGAATGCGGCATGCAGCTCGGCTGCCTTTTCATCGACCTCGATCGCTTCAAGTGGATCAACGACAATTTCGGCCACGCCGCCGGCGACGAAGTACTGCGCCACACGGTCGAGCTCATCCATGACGCGTTGCGCCCCGGCGACATCATGGCCCGCCTCGGCGGCGACGAATTCGCCATCCTGATTTCTGACCGGGACGCTGCGGCACTCGCAAGCGAGATCGGCGAGCGTATCGTTTCGGCCCTGCACGAGCCGATGCCGATTGCCGGCAACGAACTCCTCGTCAGCGCCAGCGTCGGCATTTCGGTCTATCCCGCCCATGCGGAAAACGCCTCCGATCTGCTGCTGAAGGCCGACATGGCGATGTATGCGCGCAAGCACGATGGCAAGAACGGGCTGCAGCTGTTCGACGCCAGCATGCTCGACGCTTCCCGCGAACGCCATGAGATCGAACAATGCATCGAGGCCGGACTGAAAGACGACCATTTCGAGGCCTGGCTGCAGCCGATCGTCAGCCTTGCCGACGGGCAGATCGCCGGCTTTGAAGCACTGATGCGCCTCAACCACCCGGAAAAGGGCCTGATGCCGCCGGGCAAGATCATCGGCATCGCCGAGGAAACCGGTACCATCGCCCGTATCGGCGACCGCATCCTCGAAAAGGCGATCCAGCACTTGGCGGCCATCTCCGAGCTGGACGGCACCCAGAACACCTACCTGGCCGTCAATTTCTCGCCGCTGCAATTCGAACTGACGCTGCCGCACAAGCTCGCCGCCCTGCTCCTGAAGCACCACATTTCGCCAAGCCGGATCGTCGTCGAGATTACCGAAGCGGTGCTCATGCTCGACAATCCGGAAGTGCACGCCGTGCTGAAGCAGCTTAACGAATTCGGCTGCCGCATCGCACTCGACGATTTCGGCACAGGCTATTCGTCGCTGAGCTATCTCAACCGTTTCCCGGTCGATATCGTCAAGGTCGACCAGTCCTTCACCCGTTCGCTGAGCTCCGGCACCGCCGATATCCGGCGCAAGAGCCGCATGCTGATCAAGGGCATCCGCACCATCTCGCATCAGATGGGCTGCACCGTCGTCGCCGAAGGCATCGAGACGAAGGAGCAATGGCAGCTCCTGCGCAAGCTGGGCGTCGATTGCGGCCAGGGCTATCTCTTCAGCCGGCCGATGCAGATCGACAGCATGCTGAAGATGCTGGAAAGCGATTCGGAAGCAAAGTCGACGGCAGCAGACAGACGGGCATGATGCCGCCGCCAGCGGTCGCGATTCCGATGGAGGTTCGGGACGCGGACATACCGCACGGACACGGCAAGATGCGGCGAAAAGGAGGAACGCACGTGAAGGCGCTGATCCCATTACTTTTCCTCGGTCTCGTCACGACCGCGGAGGCGCAAACGATCAAGTTCGTCACCGAGGAGTATCCCCCTTACAATTTCTCGACCGAAAACGGCCCGAGCGGCGCTGCCGTCGATCAGGTCAAGCTGATCATGGAACGGCTGAAACAGCCCTATACAATCGAGGTTCTGCCGTGGGCGCGAGCCTTCATGCTGGCCGAAACCGATCCGGCCTACTGCGTTTTCACGACCGGCCACGACGCCGAACGTGACGGGAAGTTCCAATGGGTCGAGCCGCTGCTGGTCGATCATATGGTCATGGTTCGCCATGCCGGCTCCGACATAGCACCAGATTCGCTGGAGGCGGCACGCCAGTACTCCGTGGGCACGCAGCGCGAGGACTTCTCCGCAACCTATCTCAGGGACCACGGCTTTCCGAAAATCGACTATGCCGCAAATCTCGAATCCAGCCTGAAGAAGCTGATCGCCGGACGCGTCGATCTGCTGATGACGTCGGAGAAGACCTTCCAGAGCATGCGCGCCGAAGGCAAGCCGGTCGAACCGGCACTGGTTCTCGAAGGCAAGCTCTATGGCATCGCCTGCCACCGCGATGTGTCGCGGGCAACCATCGCCGCCATGCAGCGCGAACTGGACCGGTTGATTGGCAACGGCACCCAGGACGAGATCTTCAAGCACTACGGCCTCACGCCGAACGCCAGCCTGCGCGCCGCGAAATAAGCGTTGACTTCCCCCCGGCGCGATGATTTTGGATGGCCCCATCCCGAAATCATCGACGCGTGACGACATGCTGATCATCGTAGGGCTTGGCAATCCAGGTTCGAAATACGCCGCCAACCGGCACAATATCGGCTTCATGGCGGTCGACGTCATCCACCGCCGCCATGGCTTTGCCTCCTGGTCGAAGAAATTCAAGGCCGAGATCGCCGAGGGCGAGATCGCCGGCGAACGCGTGCTGCTGATGAAGCCGCAGACCTTCATGAACCTGTCCGGCGAAGCGGTCGGCGAGGCCATGCGCTTCTACAAGCTGCAGCCGAAGGACATCACCGTCATCTACGACGAGCTCGACCTGCCGGCCGCCAAGGCGCGGATCAAGGTTGGCGGCGGCCACGGCGGCCACAACGGCATCAAGTCGATGGACGCCCATTGCGGCAAGGATTACCGGCGCCTGCGGCTCGGCATCGGCCATCCCGGCGTCAAGGATCTGGTGCACGCTTATGTGCTCGGCGATTTCGCCAAGGTCGACCAGGCCTGGCTGGTGCCGCTGCTCGACGCCATCGCCGACAACGCCGACATGTTGGTGCGCGGCGAGGATTCCCAGCTTCTGAACAAGATCGCGCTCGCGACCGGCGGCAAGCCGGAAGCGGAAAAAGCCGAAGGCCCGAAGAAGCAGGGTGCGCAGTCGCATATCCACCAGGCGCGCAACTCTGCCCAGCCGAAGAAGCTGCCGACGACCGGTCCAATGGCCGACATGCTGAAGAAGATGTTCGGCTCGAAGGGCGACTGAGCATCACCATTCCCTGCCCGATATCGGCGTCTAGCTCGCCTTGTGGGCCGCAAGGAAAATCCGCACCGCTTCCGCAGCATGCGCCTGCAGTGCCCAAGGTGTCGGGATCGCGCCGTCGCCAAGCAGCATGGCGTCGTTGACCGGCCCGCCCATGACCAGCCAGTTGAAGAACCCCCCGGCGACCTCGGCATCCCTCACCAGGATGTCGCCCTTCTCGCCATAGCGCTTGAAGGCGACGGCAAGCCGCCGGATCGAGCGCATCGGTCCGCGCTCGTGCAGCGCTTCGCCGAGTTGCGGAAAACGTTCGACCTCGGCGATGACAAGGCGACGAACCTGCATCAGCCGCGGCGTCATCACGATCTTCAGCAGTTGCGTCGCATAGTCGAGCAGGAAATCCTCGATCGGCTCATCGCCATCGGGGTCGGCGACCTGCTCCTGGAACTCGTCGCCCGCCCCGCCCGTCATGCTGCGCACGACCTCCAGAAACAGCGCTTCCTTGCTCTGGAAGTGGGAATAGACCGTCTGCTTCGACACTTCAGCCGTCGCAGCGATCTCGTCCATATTGGTGCCGAGAAAGCCGTGTTTCAGGAAAAGGTCGCTCGCCGCAGCCACGATCGCCTTGCGGGTGCGCTCCATGCGCGTCTTTGCGCCGTTGCTCAATGTTGCCCCCCTCTCCTGCCACACGTCACCAAATCACTTGCCGCGCAGAATAGGCCAGTCGGATTGACAAATCAAACTGGACGGTCCAGTCTAATTAGTGAGATGCGATCGGGAGAGGGTCATGGTCAAACCACAAGCAAAAAATCGGATTGCCGCCTGCCGTTGCGGGCTGGTTGCCTTTGAAGCCATCGGCGAGCCGATCGTCGGCGCCGCCTGCTACTGCACCAGTTGCCGCACCGCCGGCGAGCGTTTCGAGGCTCTCCCCGAAGCATCGCCGGTCATGGAAGCCGACGGCTCGACGCGGTTTGCGCTCTACCGCAAGGACAGGATCCGCTGCATCAGAGGCAACGACCTCTTGCGCGAGCATCGGTTGACGCCCGAGGCACCCACCCGCAGGGTGATCGCAAACTGCTGCAACGCCGCCATGTTCCTGGAATTCAAGGGCGGCCACTGGCTGAGCGTCTACAACCAGCGCTTCGCCCCGGATGAGCAGCCGCCGCTCGAAATGCGGACGATGACGAAGGATCGCAAGGCCGGCGTCGAGTTCGCCGACACGCTGCCGAGCTACAAGACACATTCCGGTCGGTTCATGTGGCGGCTTCTGACCGCTTGGGCGGCGATGGGTTTCAAGGCGCCGAAAATCGACTATGTGAAAGGCGAGGCCAATGGCATCCCAGGCTGAGAAGATCGAAGTCGAAAACATCGTTTCGCCCGGTCACAAATACCGCGTCGACCGGGTGAAATACGAGGCGATGCGTGAAGCTCTGCTCGCGGTGCTGCCGCCATCCGCGCCGGGCTTGACCGTGGCGGGCGCAAAGGAACGGCTGCTGCCTATGCTGCCGCAGGACCTTTTCCCCGGGGGCGCGAAGGCCGGCTGGTGGCTGAAGGCGGTACAGCTCGATCTCGAAGCCAAGGGTACGATCGAGCGCGAAGCGAGCAAGCCGCTTCGGCTGCACAAGAAAGCGTAAAGCAGGCCGGTGCTGCCCGGCACGTCCCCGCGGGCCGCTCGCTATTCCTCCGGCTCGGTGGTGAAGAGCAGCGGAAAACCCGCTTCCTTGGCGAGATCCGTCGCCGCCTTGGCCTTGGTTTCTGCGATATCGCGCACACAAACGACGACCACCGAAGTGCCCATCTTATGCGCCGTCATCATCACCCGGTAGCCGGCCTCCTCGCTCATATGGAACACGGCCTTGAGCACGCCGACGACGAACTCGCGCGGCGTGTAATCGTCATTGAGCAACATGACCTTGTAAAGCTTCGGCCGTTCGAGCTTCGGCTTCACCTTCACTTTGACTTTTCTGGCAACTTCGTTGTCACTCATCGGAACCACCCCGTTGATGACAGACTGCAGCAAATCTAAGCGTTGCAGCGGCCTTGGCGCGTCTCGAAAGGACAGGGCGCTGTAGCCGCACTATCCTACGGGCTGAGGTGCCGATCAAGCAAAAGCAGACTGAACGGCGCCGGTGTCGGTCAACGGTACGGCCGATGACCGACGAACATCGCTGCCGCCTCGTCATAGGAGCGGGCGCGCTCCAACGCCGTCTCGGGCGTCTGCTTGCGTGCGAGAAGCGCATGGTAGAAGCAATGCACGAAGAGCGGCGCATCGGACCCTTCAGGCGAACCATCCGGAGCGACATAGAGCGCCGCGCCGCCCTTCTCGACAAAGGCATCGCCAAAGACCTTCCCGCCGGTCTCGCAGCAGGTGCTAAGCACGATCTTGCCATCGAGCCTGGCGTGTTGGGCGACGACCGCGGGCGGCAGGCTGCCTTCGACCAGCATCGAGGTGTCGATTTCCTCGATGTAGTCGCCGAAGGCGAAGCCGTTCTCGTCGCCGTGGCCCGAGATGACCAAATGCTGATGGACGAGCTCGCCGCCGGCCAGAAGGGTCAGGAAATCCCCCGGCGTGCCCGGCAGATGCAGGGTGACGAAGGCACCGAGACTTTCCAACGTGGCGCGGATCAGCAACGCCTCGTGCGTATCGCCGATATCGACGACGGCCACCGGCACACGTGGAAACAGGAATTTCTGGTCGATCAATGCGGGCTCCCCAGATTTCTTGCCGCCGCAACAAGGCCGGCGGAATTCTGAGCGCATATGCGGCCCGAAGAGCACGCCTTCAACGGCCGGAACCCCTTATTTACCGTGAACAGGGCCTGCGCCCTTGACCGGGGAGCGCCCTTCCCGCATAGCCACGCCAACGGAATTTTAAGATACGGACGAGACCCCATGGGCTTCAAATGCGGTATTGTTGGGCTGCCGAACGTCGGCAAGTCCACGCTCTTCAACGCACTCACCAAGACGGCAGCGGCGCAAGCGGCCAACTATCCCTTCTGCACGATCGAGCCGAACACCGGCGAAGTAGCGGTGCCGGACCCGCGCATGCGCAAGCTTGCCGACATCGCCAAGTCGAAGGAAATCATCCCGACGCGCATCTCCTTCGTCGACATCGCCGGCCTGGTGCGCGGCGCGTCGAAGGGCGAAGGCCTCGGCAACCAGTTCCTCGCCAACATCCGCGAAGTCGATGCCGTCGTTCACGTGCTGCGCTGCTTCGAGGATGACGACATCACCCATGTCGAAGGCCGCATCAACCCGGTCGCCGATGCCGAGACGATCGAGACCGAGCTGATGCTCGCCGACCTCGAAAGCCTGGAGCGCCGCACCGAGCAGACCCGCAAGCGCGCGGTCGGCAAGGACAAGGATTCGATGGCCCAGCTTCCGATCATGGAAGCTTCGCTGAAGCTGCTGCAGGACGGCAAGCCGGTCCGCACGCTGCTTTCGACGCTCGACGCCGAAGAACTGCGCATCCTCCAGGGCCTCAATCTCCTGACCGCGCATCCGGTTCTCTACGTCTGCAACGTCGCGGAAAGCGATGCTGTCGACGGCAACGAACACACCCGCGCGGTTGCCGAAATGGCAAAGGCGCAAGGGGCCGAAAGCGTTGTGATCTCGGCGGCGATCGAATCCGAAGTGGCTCAGCTTCCGGAAGACGAATCCAAGGAGTTCCTGAGCGCGCTCGGCCTTGAGGAAGCGGGTCTCGACCGCCTGATCCGCGCCGGCTACAAGCTGCTCGACCTCATCACCTATTTCACCGTCGGCCCCAAGGAAACCCGCGCCTGGACGATCCAGCGCGGCACCAAGGCACCGCAGGCCGCCGGCGTCATCCACACCGACTTCGAACGCGGCTTCATCCGCGCCAATACCATTGCTTACGAAGACTACATCGCGCTCGGCGGCGAAGTGGGCGCCAAGGAAGCCGGCAAGGCCCGCGACGAAGGCAAGGAATACGTCGTCCAGGACGGCGACGTCATCCACTTCCGCTTCAACACGTAAGGCCTGTCGGTCTGATCCCGCACTCAAGGCGCGGGATCAGACCGCATCAGAACCTGATACTACCGCGCGGCATGCAACCGCGCCGTTATCGTTTCCGGCAAAAGGTCGATGACCATGCGGCGCAGCCGCTGCCAGAAGATACCGATGAACAATACGGTCACCCCGACGATCGCCAGGGCGATGAAGACGTAGCTGTCGAGCGACGCATTGGTCTTGCTCAGCACGGTCCAGATCGCGCCGCCCAGCGACAACAGCCCGGATGTGACGAAGGCGCGGCGGTCGATGACGAGCCCGACCAGCATGAACGCGGCGACGATCACAATGGCGGAAGCGGCCTGATTGAAGCTCGCCTGTCCATCCCACCATGTGGCGCCGCCGTTGGCCAGGAACACCAGTCCCATCAGCGAATAGAGCAGAGCCGGCGCGGCCGCTAGGTGCAGCCAGAAGGCGATGTCCGAACGGGTGGTGAGCCGCTGCGGGTCCGAAATGTCGTAGCGCATGGCGATCGCGAACACGGCCATCGCCCCCACGAACAGGGTCAGAGGAAAGAGCAGGACGTGGTCGGGGTTGGCAACGTCGATACCGAAGACCTTCTGGAAGGCGATGAGCACCGCCACCACGCAGAGCATCGCGATCGACAGCACCAGACCGGCCAGTGCCAGCGGAACGCGGTATCGCCAGTAGAACAGCGCCAGCGGGATCGGGAAGGCAGCAACATAGGCCAGGCCGAACGTCAGGGGGTGCCAGGCTTCCCCATGATCGTCCACGAACCACATCGACGTCATCGCGACCCAGTGGACGAGCGCGAGCGTCAGCACCACCGAGGGCAGCGCCAGACGCTGGCGCCGCACGAGAATTTCCGCAAGCACGAGAATGATCGGCAGCGTTGCGAGCGGACCGGTCAAGCCCCACAGGCCGATGAGGACGACCACGACGCCGATCGTGATCAGGATATCGTGGAAACCTCTGATGAATCGGGGCTGCTCGCTGTCTTCCGCCGCCCGCGCATCGAGCGCGGCGTCAGCCCTGTCGGCTGCCGCATCTGATGCCGCCGGACCGAAACGGAAGCCGCGATCGGCAAGATAGACTTCGAGATCCCGCACCTGATGTGCAGAGATGATCCCTTTTTCGGCAGCGCCGGCGAGCGCTCTGTTCAGTTCGGTCACGAATGCTCCTCGATCAAGCGCCAGCGAATGCGGCGACAAGACAGGAGGTTGCATGAACCTCCGGCACGCGCAACCTGGAAATTCACCCCACTCCGCAGCAACAGCGCCGCTCAAAATGGATTCCGCTTCAGGAAATTATACAGTAGGTAGACGGCAGCAAATCAGACGGGACAACGCAAGCATGCTGTATTTCGAAGATTTTTCCGAGGGGCGACGCTTCGACTACAAGCCGGTCGAAATGAAGCCGGCGGAAATGATCGCGTTTGCCAGCGAGTTCGACCAGCAACCGATGCATCTCGACGAGGAAGCCGGAAAACGCAGCATTCTCGGCGGTCTCGCCGCCTCCGGCTGGCACACCAGCGCGATCGGCATGCGCATGATGCTCGATGCCTTCATGGGCAACTCGACGTCCCAGGGCTCGCCCGGCATCGATTTCATGGACTGGAGAAAACCGGTTATCGCCGGCGATGTCCTCAACGGTTTCAGCCTCGTTCTCGAGGCGCGGCGATCGAGGTCGAAGCCCGATCTCGGCATCGTCAAATTCCGCAACGAAATCACCAACCAGGCCGGTGAGCCCGTAGCGGTCTCCGAATGCACCGTTCTCTTTCGCTGCCGCGAGAAGGGCAGATCCTGATGATGACGATGGAAGAATTCTACGCGGCCAAGAGCAAGACCGCCATCGGGACCCTGGCCTTTACGGCCGAGGACATCATCCGCTTTGCCCGTGACTTCGATCCGCAGCCCTTTCATCTCGATGAAGAGGCGGCGCGGCATTCGTTGTTCGGCGGCCTCTGTGCTTCGGGCTGGCACACTTGCGCCGGCTGGATGCAATGCTTCGTCCGCTTCTGGAAAAATGAGCAGCGCCGGCTTGCCGCCGAGGGCCTGCGTGCGCCCAATCTCGGCCCCTCGCCCGGCTTCCGCGATCTCAAGTGGTTGAAGCCGGTCTATGCCGGAGACACGGTCACCTATTTCGTGACCTTCCTCGATAGCCGCTCACTCACCTCGAAGCCTGGCTGGCGGATCAACACCATCCTCTGCGAGGGCGACAACCAGCATGGCGAGCCCGTGATCCGCTTCGAGAGCAAGGTCATCGAGTTCGTGTGAACGGAGCGAGAGTTTCCGGCACACGGGGTCTTTCAGACGCGCCAGTGTCGCTGCAACACCTTGAACTGCCGAAGCTCCTTAAATTCGCCGCTGACCAGGCGCAGGGTGCCCATCTGCAGGCAAGGTTGCGCACCTCGACCGCATCTTAAGCGGCTTGAGGGCGGCGAACCGCTCGGACCGGAGGAGCAGCCATGGAAAGAACCCATGTCCGCGAACTGGCGGATGAATATGTGCGTCTCGGCGGTCACCGTCGTGTCGTCATAGACGATAACGAGACATCTGTCAGAAGCTGGGAAGAAGAGCCGCCGGAAGCCGAAAGCTTCTGGCAGAAGGAAGTGGAAACACTGCCGCTGGCAACACAGCGTGAGGTCCAGCTGATGTTGCGGACGATCAATCGTCTCTAGGCTCGACGAGGGAAAGGGTACGATTTAGGCCCGCACCCGTTCCGGGGCCGATCAATGGCCTTCGAATTCGATCAGCGTGCGGACATTGACGCCGAGCGCCTCGAGCTTCTTGCGTCCACCGAGTTCGGGCAGATCGATGACAAAGCAGGCGGCGACGATATCGGCGCCCATCTGTTTCAGCAGTTTCGTCGCCGCTTCCGCCGTGCCGCCGGTCGCGATCAGGTCGTCGACGAGGATTACCTTCTCGCCCGGCTTGATCGCGTCCTTGTGCATTTCCATTTCGTCGACGCCGTATTCCAGGCTGTAGGCTATGCGCACGGTATCGTGCGGCAGCTTGCCCTTCTTGCGGATCGGCACGAAGCCCGAGGAAAGCTGGTGTGCGATCGCGCCACCAAGAATGAAGCCGCGCGCCTCGATACCGGCGATCTTGTCGATCTTGGTCCCGGCATAGGGATGCACCAGTTCGTCGATCGCGCGGCGAAATGCGCGCGGATTGCCGAGCAGCGTGGTGATATCGCGAAACATCACGCCCGGCTTCGGATAATCAGGAATGTTCCGGATGGCGGAGATCAGTTCCGATTGAACGGTGGTCATGGGCAAAAGGGCCTTTGCGTCTCTTGTTACCGCAAACCCATAACACCATCGGCCCGCTTGTCGATAACGGTTTCTTCTCGCGTCGTCGGCGGGAACAATTGGCCGTCCCGGGGGGTTGATGCTACTCTACTCGTGCGGTCGCCCGACCGGCGCGCCGCGCTCTCGCATCAAACTTACACAGGGAAGGAAGCACCATGCGCCTGTTTGAATGCGGTTCCCTCGTCCCGGGTTGCGAATGGCACACGCGCGCCGACAACGATGCCGAAATCGTGCGCCGCGTCGTCGAGCACATGCGCGAAACGCACGGCGAAACCGTCATCCGCGAAAATATGATCGACAACATCAAGGCCCGGATTACCGACGAATCCAAGGCGGCTTAGCAGTCCTCAAGGCGGCTTGTCGTTCTGCGTGCGAACCAAGTCGTCCGGCCAAGGCGGCGGAAGCCGTTCGATCAATCCGGCTGCACCATCGCCTCAAGCCGGGCGACGAGGTTTTCCCGGTCGAGATTGAAGTTGCGCTCGATCCAGAGATTTTCGAGTTCGCCGAGGATTTCCCCCACGCGCGGGCCGGCCGGCACGCCGGCCTTCAATACGTCGCCGCCGTTCAGCGGGAAGCTTGGCCGCTTCCAAGCCTCGGCGCGCGCCAACAGCCGGCGCAGCGCCGCAGTCTCCGAGAGCAACGCCGGATCACCTTCCGACTTGCGCCGCGCCGTTGCCAGCGCCAGCCGCAACCGCACGACGATCCCTTCCACGCCATGACGATAGAGCAGCCGGTCAAAAGCGGTATCGACGGTCGCGGGGGGGATCGCCGGCGCCTTTGCCCAGCGGTCGAAATAGGCGGCTTCGGCCTTCGACAGGCGCAGACGCTCGGCCATCGCCTCCAGCCGTTGCTCGTCCGGCGGCACGATCGCAGCCAGGCGCAGGAGCGGATCCGGTGCCCAACCGAAGGCCCGCTCGGCGGCTACGATATCCGGGATCGCGTCGATCCCCCACTTTTCCGTTTCCGGCAGAATCTCGGTCAGCACACCGGCCTGGCGCATCCAGAGAAGCGCGCGGCCGGGATCGGCGGCGGAAAGCAGTTTCTTCGTTTCGGCCCAGACCCGTTCGGCCGAAAGGGTCACAAGTTTCGATCGTGCCCTAGCGCAGGCGCGCAGGCCATCGGCATCCGGCCGGCCGCTGCCGTAATGGGCGAAGAAACGGAAGAACCGCAGTATGCGCAGATAGTCCTCGGCGACACGCTCGCTGGCATCGCCGATAAAGCGCAGCGTGCGCGTCTCGATGTCGGCGAGCCCACCGACATCGTCGAACACCTCGCCGCGCTCGTCCGCATAGAGTGCGTTGATGGTGAAATCCCGCCGTTCGGCATCCGCCTTCCAGTCGGTGCCGAAGGCGACTTCCGCGCGGCGGCCGTCAGTTGATACGTCGCGGCGCAGCGTCGTCACCTCATAGGGCGTCCCGTCGATGACAAGCGTCACCGTGCCGTGGTCGATGCCCGTCGGCACCACCTTGATGCCTGCCGCCTTCGCCCGCTCGGAGACTTCTTCCGGACGCCAGGTGGTGGCCATGTCGATATCGCCGGCCGGCAGGCCCATCAGGCTGTTGCGTACGGCACCGCCGACGACCCGGACCTCGCCGCCCTCGACATTCAGGACCTCGAAAACACGGCGCAAAGAGGGTGCTGAAAACCAGCCTTCGCCGGCAACGGAAGTCATGCGTAAAGCCTTTCATAGAGCATGCGGAGAATACCGGCGGTGATACCCCAGATGTTGTGGTCGCCATAGGGCATGCGGTAGAAATGACGTTCCTCGCCCTGCCAGTGCCCACGCCCACGGGCGTGATTGCCGGGGTTCATCAGGAAGGACAGCGGCACCTCGAAGACGCTTTCGACCTCGTCCGGATTGGCGATCAGCTCGAAGCCGGGCTTCACCACCGCCAGTATCGGGGTGATGCGGAAACCGGACATCGCCATGTAATGCGGCAGCCGGCCGATGGTTTCGACGAACCGCGGATCGAGGCCGATTTCCTCCTGCGCTTCGCGCAGCGCCGCCACCTCGACCGACCGGTCCTCTGGATCGACGGCACCGCCGGGAAAGGCGACCTGGCCGGAATGCTTGCGCAGGCTCGCCGTGCGCTGGGTGAGAATGACATGCGCATCGTCGCCATCGTCGACGACGGGCACGAGGACTGCCGCGTCCTTCAGGTGCAGCGTCTCCAGATAGGGCACCATGCCCGGATTGAGCAGAAAGTCGCCATGGTCGCGCCAGGAGGTCTCGATCGGTCCGCCCATCTGGGTCAGGGCGCGTCGACGGAACTCGTCAGCAGAGAAGAGATGCCGGTTCATCGCGACAGCGCTTCCAGCTCGGCTGCCGGCATGATCGGGAAGACGGCGCCGCCCGAGCATACGCAGAACATTTCGATGCCGTCGACGACAACGGTCTCTCCAAGTTCGACGATGTCATACATGACCGGCCGCGACACCAGCGCCTCCAGGCGCCCGCGCACATGCAGGTAAGGCTTAAGCTCGCGGTTCTCGCCGTGGATGACAAAACGCAGCGGATGAGCCGGCCCGGCTTCGACCACATCGCCGACATTGGTGCGGAAGGTCAGGACCTGGCCCTTCTCCCCTTCGGTCACGCTCATCTCGACAGCGACGAAGGGCGCATCGACGATGCGGATGCCGACTTTTTCCACAGGAGTAACGAGATAGGTGCGCCCATCCTCGTCCTTGCGCAAAACGGTGGAAAACAGCCTGACCAAGGGCTGCCGACCGATCGGTGTGCCCAGATAGAACCAGGTTCCGTCGGCGCGGATCTCCATGTCGATGTCGCCGCAGAACGGCGGATTCCAACGGTCCACCGGCGGCAGGCCGCGCGCCTTTTCGCCGGTCTGCCCGGCGGCACGCGCAATCAATGCCGCCAGTCCGGCGGCATCGCCGGTTTGCTGAATTTCGGCTTCTGCCATTGTTCCGTCCCGTTTGACCTCGATTTTGCATCGAGACCTTTGATATCTCACGAGATAGTGCGTCGGCGCCGACTTGTCAGCCGTCCGGCAGGGTCTAAATTGGAATTTGGCGACTGAAATCCCGGTATAGGGCGATTCGGTTTAACAACGGGCGACCGGGGAGTACGACCATGACTGTGATGAAGGGCGCGACCGACGCGATCGACGAGAAGGCGATTGTCGCTGCGGCGGAAAGCGCGCTCGCGGAAATCGCCCGGGTGCGTGCGGAAGTCGGAAAGGTCATCTTCGGCCAGGAAAGCGTAGTCGAGCAGACCCTGCTCGCCGTCCTCTCCGGCGGCCATGCCCTGCTCGTCGGCGTTCCAGGCCTTGCCAAGACGAAGCTCGTCGCCACGCTCGGCACCGTGCTCGGGCTCAATTCGAGCCGCGTGCAGTTCACGCCCGACCTGATGCCCTCCGACATCCTCGGCTCGGAAGTCATGGACCAGGATGCAGCCGGCCATCGCTCGTTCCGCTTCATTCCCGGCCCGATCTTCACGCAATTGCTGATGGCCGACGAAATCAACCGCGCCTCGCCGCGCACGCAATCGGCGCTCTTGCAGGCGATGCAGGAGTATCACATCACCGTGGCCGGAGCGCGCAAGGACCTGCCGCAGCCCTTCCATGTGCTCGCCACTCAGAACCCGCTGGAACAGGAAGGCACCTATCCCCTGCCCGAGGCGCAGCTCGACCGCTTCCTGATGCAGGTCGACGTCGGCTATCCCGATCTCGCCGCCGAACGGCAGATCCTGCTCGAAACCACCGGCGTCGGCGAAGCCACCGCCCATCCCGTCATCGATGCCACCCGTCTTCAGCAGATCCAGGGCCTCATCCGCCAGATGCCGGTTAGCGAAAAGGTGGTCGACGCGATCCTGGCGCTGGTGCGCTCGGCCCGCCCCGGCAATGGCAATGCCGCCACCGACAAGAATGTCGCCTGGGGTCCGGGCCCGCGCGCCGGCCAGGCGCTGATGCTCTGCGCCCGCGCCCGTGCGCTTTATGACGGCCGCCTGGCACCATCGATCGACGACATTCTGGCCCTTGCCGAGCCCGTTCTTCAGCACCGCATGGCGCTCACCTTCGCCGCCCGCGCCGAAGGCATGACCGTGCGCGACGTCATCGCCGACCTGGTGAAACAGGCCAGAGGCTGACGAATGGCCACCGTCGGGCACATAGTCTCGCGTACTCCCGCCAGTGAAGTGCTTTCACGTGCGCAGCAGCGTGCCATGCTCGTTCCCGATTGCCTGGTCGAGGCGCGCCGGATCGCCAACACCGTGATCTCCGGCTGGCACGGCCGGCGCAAGCGCGGCATCGGCGAGAACTTCTGGCAGTTCCGGCCCTATTCGGACGGCGAAAGCATGTCGCGCATCGATTGGCGGCGCTCAGCCCGCGACGACCATACCTATGTGCGCGACCGCGAATGGGAGGCGGCGCATACCATCTGGCTGTGGGCCGATCTTTCGCCGTCGATGATGTACAAATCGAAGCTCGGCGCCGTCTCCAAGGAAAGCCGCGCGCTCGTGCTGATGCTGGCGCTCGCCGAGATCCTCGCCCGCTCCGGCGAACGCATCGGCTGCCCGGGCATCATGGAGCCGATCTCGGCCCGCAACGCCGCCGAACGGCTGGCGACCGCAATCATGCTGAGCCCGCTGGCGGAGGGCCTTCCCGAGACCGGGATGATCCGCAGCGCCAGCGATCTGGTGCTGATCGGCGACTTTCTCGATCCGGCGGAAAAGATCATGGATCGCCTGGGTCCGCTGGCCAAGCGCGGCCTGCGCGGCCATGTGGTCGAGATCGCGGACCCCGCGGAAGAGGTATTCCCCTATACCGGCCGCACCGAGTTCACCGACCCGGAGACCGGCTTGAAGCTGACGGCCGGCCGCGCCGAAGTGCTGCGTGATGACTATCAGCGCGCCTATGTCAGCCGCCGCGACAGCCTGGGCGTGACGCTCCGTCATCTTGGCTGGACCTTCAGCCCGCACAGGACCGACCGGCCCGCCTCCGAAGCGCTCGTCGCCGTGCACACCTATCTCTCCGGCATGCCGGGACGCGCGACGCACGGGGGCCAGCTATGAGCAGCCTGCCCTTCCTCTTCACCAACCCCGCCATCCTGGCCGCCCTGGTTGCCCTGCCGGTGATCTGGTGGCTGCTGCGCATGACGCCGCCAAGGCCCGCTGCCGAAGTCTTCCCGCCGCTGCGCATCCTGGCGTCCGTGATGAAGCGCGAGGAAACCCCGGCGCAAAGCCCCTGGTGGCTGACGCTGCTGCGCATGCTGCTGGCCGCCGCTGTGATCCTGGCGATCGCCGATCCGGTGTTCAATCCGCGGCAGAACACGCTTTCGTCCGCCGGCCCGCTCGCGCTCGTCATCGACAACAGTTGGGCGACCGTCTCCGACTGGGATCGGCGGGTCGAGGCTGCCAATGCGCTCATCGACGATGCGGAAGCCAAGGATCTGCCGGTCTCGATCGTCTTTACGACCGACCGCCAGCACGATGCGACGCCGGCCTCGGCCACCACCGCACGAGACCGTCTCGCGGCGGCACAGCCGCAACCTCTTCCGGCCGTGCGCGATCGCGCGCTTGCCGCCATGAAAGCCGCCCTCTCGGGCTCGCCGCCCGGAACGCTCGCCTTCCTCAGCGACGGGATCGAGGCCGGCGACGGCCAGACGATGCGTCAGGTCGCGGAGATCGGTGCTGCCAATGTCCGCCGGATCGAAGGCAATGCGGAAAGCGCCATCGCACTGACGTCTGCAACCAATGAAAACGAGGGCATGCGGGTCACCGCATCGCGGCTGCCGATCGGCGAGCCGCGCGCCTACTACGTCTTTGCCCGCGACGCGCGCGGCACCGCGATTGCCGAAGGTGAACTTCGCTTCGGCGCCGGCGCCACGACGGCAAATGCTCTCCTGAAAGCACCCTTCGAGCTGCGCAACGACTTCGCGCGTCTGACGATCGAGGGGCAGGCAACGGCCGGTGGCATCCACCTCCTCGACGACGGCAACCGCCGCCGCCGCGTGGCGCTTCTCAGCGGCGAGGTTCACCAGTCGCAGCCGCTGCTATCGCCGCTCTATTACATCAAGCGGGCGCTCGAACCGCATGCCGACCTGATCGAACCCAGAGAGGAAGCGATCAGCAAGGCGATAGCCGAGCTTCTCGCGCAAAATCCGTCGATCCTGGTGATGGCCGACGTCGGCCGGCTGCCGGATGAAAGCTATCCTGTGGTGACGCGCTGGCTGGAAAATGGCGGCATGCTCGTTCGCTTCGCCGGCCCACGGCTAGCGGGCGCCCCTGCCGACGACCCGCTCGTCCCGGTCGTGCTGAGGCAGGGCGAACGGTCCCTCGACGGCGCACTCTCCTGGTCGGAGCCGCAGCCGCTCGCTGACTATCCGTCGTCCAGCCCCTTTGCCGGCCTCGAGCATCCGCGCGACGTCCTCGTCAAGCGCCAGGTTCTGGCGCAGCCGACACCGGACCTCGCGGAACGGACCTGGGCAAATCTCGCCGATGGCACGCCTTTGGTCACGACGGCCGAACGCGGGCGTGGCCGCATCGTGCTCTTCCATGTGAGCGCCGATCCGAGCTGGTCGAACCTGCCGATCTCGGGCTCCTTCGTCGACATGCTGCGCCGGTCCATTCAGCTTTCGCGCGCGGGCGGCGTTGCCGGCGACCAGACGAGCAAGGCGCAGACTCTGCCGCCCTATCGACTGCTGAACGCCCGAGGCGAACTGACCACGGAAACAGGCAGCGCCCGTCCGCTCGAGATCGCCCCCGGAGTTCCGCCGACCGTGTCGGCTGACACGCCGCCCGGCCTCTACGGCTCGGAGGAGGGTTTCGTTGCCAACAATCTGCTCCCGGACGGCGGCAGTCTTGCTCCGATCAGAGGCAGTCTCGTCAGCGAGCGCGCGGAAGGACTGGAAGGTGTGCGCCCATTCTCGATCCGCCCCTACCTCTTCGGGCTCGCGCTGATGCTTTTCCTGATCGACACGCTGATCGTGCTCTATATGGCAGGCGGCCTCACCGGGTTGCGCGGTCGTGGAAGCCGTGGCGCCGCCGCGGCCACCGTTCTGGCCACCCTCGGCCTTGCGACGCTTGGCTTCGCGGCGCTCGCCCCCACGGTTGCTCACGCGCAGGACAGCCAGCCGAGCGACGAGCAGACACTGCAGCGGCTCGACACGACCCACCTCGCCTATGTCATCACCGGCGAGGCCGAGGTCGACCGTCTGTCCGAGCAGGGCCTTCTTGGCCTCAGCAATTACCTGACCTATCGCACGGCCCTGGAACCGGGAGCGCCCGTCGGCGTCGATCTGGAACAGGACGAACTGGCGTTCTATCCGATCATCTATTGGCCGGTTTCGGCCACGGCGCCGATGCCGAGCAGCCGGGTGATGAGCCGGATCGACGCCTATATGCGCAACGGCGGGACCGTGCTCTTCGATACGCGCGACCAGTTCTCGTCGCTGACGCCTTCGGCCGCCGGCGACAGCCCCAATGTGCAGCGCCTGCAGGAAATGCTAAATGGCCTCGACATTCCGCCGCTGGAACCTGTGCCCTCCGACCACGTGCTGACGAAGGCCTTCTACCTGCTTACGAATTTTCCCGGCCGCTATTCCGAGAGCCAGTTGTGGGTGGAAGCCGCTCCCAATGGCGCCGAGGAACAGAGCAACCGGCCGGTGCGTGGCGGCGATGGCGTGACGCCGATCATGATCACCGGCAACGACTTCGCCGGCGCCTGGGCTGTGGATGCCAACGGCGCGCCGCTTCTGCCGACGGTACCGCCAGACGAAATGCAACGCGAATATGCCTATCGCGCGGGCGTCAACATCATGATGTATATGCTGACCGGCAACTACAAGTCCGATCAGGTGCATGTGCCGGACCTCCTCCAGAGGCTTGGGCAGTGAGGGCTGATCGATGACTTATGGATTTGCTCCGCTGCTTCCGCTGATGTTCTTCGTGCCGCTGCTGGTCGTCGCGGCCCTGTTCATCGGCTTCGGCCTGTGGCGAAAGATACGTGGCGCCTGGCTGCGCGCCCTCGCCTTGGCGGCACTTGCCCTGGCGATCGCCAATCCCTCCATCTTCGTCGAACTGCGTGACCCGCTCTCGACGATTGTTGCGATTGTCGTCGACCGCAGCCAGAGCCAGCAGAATGGCGACCGCACCGCGCAGACCGATCGTGCGGTCGAGGGCTTGAAGGCGCGACTGGCGGCGATACCGCTGATCGAGCCCCGCATCGTCGAGGCCAAGTCGGATCCGGCGAGCGTGTCGCCGGCGACCAATCTCTTCTCCACCCTTGCCACATCGCTCTCCGACGTCCCGCCCGCACGCATCGGCGGCGCCATTTTCGTGACCGATGGCCAGATCCATGACGTGCCGGATGTCAGCCGCAAGCTCGGCTTCGACGCCCCGGTCCATGGCCTGATCACCGGCAAGCCTGATGAGTTCGACCGGCGCGTCGAGCTCATCAACCCGCCGCGCTTCGGCATCGTCGGCGAAGAGCAGAAGCTCTCCTTCCGGGTTGTCGACGATGGTGCCGCCCCCGGCGGGACCGCGGAAGTCAGCATCCGCCTCAACGGCAACGAGATCGCCCGGGAACGGGCCGAGCCGGGCACCGACGTTCCCTTCAGCTTCAAGGTTCCGCGCGGCGGCAACAACGTGCTCGAATTTGCGGTGGATGCCGTTCCAGGCGAAGTGACCACGACCAACAACCGCGCGGTCCACGTGCTCGACGGTATTCGCGAAAATCTGCGCGTTCTGCTCGTCTCCGGCGAACCGCATGCCGGTGAACGTGCCTGGCGCAACCTCTTGAAATCCGACGCGGCGGTCGATCTGGTGCACTTCACCATTCTGCGTCCGCAGGAAAAGCAGGACGGCACCCCGATCAACGAGCTGTCGCTGATCGCCTTCCCGACCCGCGAACTGTTCGTCGACAAGATCAATGAGTTCGACCTGATCATCCTCGATCGCTACCAGCATCGCGGCCTCTTGCCGATCCTCTACTACGACAACATCGCGCAATATGTGGAGAATGGCGGCGCGCTGCTGATTGCAGCCGGGCCGGAACATGCCGGCGACGACTCGATCGCCGCAACGCCGCTTTCGGCCGTGCTTCCGGCCGCGCCCACGGGCGTGATGAACGAGAAGGCGTTCTTCCCCCGCCTGTCGGAGGAAGGCAAGAAGCACCCGGTCACCCGCGGTCTCGAAGGCTCCGACAGCGAGCCGCCGCACTGGGGCCGCTGGTTCCGCACGGTCGATGTCGACAGGCCGCAGGGCAACACGGTGATGGAAGCCGCCGACGGCAAGCCGCTGCTGGTACTCAACCGCGTGGGCAAGGGCCGCGTCGCGATGCTCCTCTCAGACCAGGGCTGGCTCTGGGCGCGCGGCTTCGAAGGCGGCGGTCCGCATGTCTCGCTCTACCGCCGCACCGCCCACTGGCTGATGCAGGAACCCTCGCTTGAGGAAGAAGCGCTGACCGCGCGCGCCAGAGGCCGGACGCTTGAAATTACCCGCCAGACGATCGACGGCGACCCCGGCCCCGTTTCCCTCGTTTCGCCCTCGGGCCAGAAGCAGGACGTGAAGCTGACCGAGCGCCAGCCGGGTCTCTACTCGGCCGAACTCGCCACGACCGAGACCGGACTGTTCGAGATGACCAACGGCGAACTCACGGCGCTCGCCCATGTCGGCGATCCCAATGCGCCGGAGTTCAAGGCAGCGATCTCGACTGAGGACAAGCTGCGCCCCTGGGCGCAGAAGACCAAGGGCCTGGTGCGGCGTCTCGCCAGCGCCGACGGCCCGCTCGATCTGCCGACGGTGCTGCCGGTCAGAGGCTCGATACGCTCGGCCGACGATCAGCGCCTCTCCATCCGCATGACCGACGAGACCGTGTTGAAGGGCATCAACTCGCTGCCGCTGTTTACCGGGCTTCTCGGGCTTGCCGCCCTGCTCTTCCTGATCTCGGCCACCTGGTATCGCGAGGGACGATGACCGATCAGACCATTGTCGTCAGCGACCTCCGCGACGCACCACATTTCTTTGACTCCGTCGCCGACCGCGTCTGGCGTGCCTGGTGGGAACCGCACGGCTTCCCGCTGGACCACATCACCGGCCTGCTCCGGGCGAGCCTTGCCGAAGACGAGGAGCAACTCTGCCTCGTCGCGCATGCCGGAGATCGCTTCGTCGGCACGGCCTCGGTCATTGCTTCGGATCTCGAAGAGCGGCCGGACCTCACCCCTTGGGTGGCAGCCGTCTGGGTCGATCCACCCTTCCGCAGAGCAGGCGTCGGCGGTGACATCGTGTTGAAGGCCGCCCATGCCGCTCTCGATACCGGCGCAGATACCGTCCATCTCTGCGCCCTCCCCGGCAAGCGTGCCTTCTATGAGCGTCTCGGCTGGCGGCTCGACGAAAGCGACGTGGGCGAAGACCGGCTCGACGTCTTCAGCATGGGCCGCGGCTCGCATCGCCGCGCATCTATCTAGGGATTTCGATGTTTACGGTAACGGACGCGCCTCCGCCCGAGGCGTTGGAAGCGATCGGCAACGGCCTCACCGCCTTCAACGCCGCCGATGTCGGCCCGTCGGAGCGGCGACCACTCGCCGTTCTCGTCGGCGGCTTCGAGGCACAAGGGAAACGCGGCGGGCTGAACGGCTACACCGGTTGGGGCTGGCTCTTCGTGCAATGGCTGTGGCTGCCGGAGGATCTCCGTGGACAGGGCCTTGCCGGCAAACTGCTGCAGGCGGCAGAAGACGAAGCTCGACGCCGCGGTTGCCACAGTGCCTGGATCGACACTTTCAACCCGCAGGCCCGGCGCGCCTACGAACGCCAGGGCTACGCGGCCTTCGGCGAATTGCCGGACTTCCCCATCGGCCGCACCCGGGTCTTCCTGAAGAAATCCCTCGCCACAGGCTAATGTCAGACGGCGAGCGGCAGCTCGAGCGGCGCGGCAAGCGCCAGAGCGTCGTCCCGCCAGCCGATGATGCCGGCAAGGCCCGCGTGTACGCCCTCGGCCATCGGCACGACGAGCACCCGCGCGGGATCGACCGGCCCCGGAAACTCGAGCGCTCCGTAACGCACCTTTTCGAAACCGAGCGGCTGATAATAGGGCGGGTCGCCGACGAGGATCACCGCTTCCGAACCGTTCCGCCGCGCCGCCTCGACGGCGATGCGTACCAGTTCCCGGCCGATGCCCATGTTCTTGTGCGACGGCCGCACGGCGAGCGGCCCGAGCAGATGGCCCTTAATCGAGCCGGCCATTACAGGCGTCATGCGAACCGACGCGATCGTCTCGCCGTTGTCGGCGCAGATGAAAGAGAGAGACCGGTCATGCGGCCCCTGCTCCCGAATACGCGCGGCCGCCCGCGCAAACCGGCCGGGGCCAAAGGCTTCTTCATTGATGATTTCGATGGCGGCGTCATGGGACGCGTCTTCGGTCAGGTAGACGAGATCGTGCTTTTTCATGGGATCGAGAAACCAGGCATGCGGACAGACATAGGGATGGCTTCGCCCGATGAGGGCGTTGGCAGCATCAGCGTCGTCGCAGGTTTCCCGAGAGCATCATCTGTGTGGATTCTTCCAGACACGAAAAAAGTTGTGAGATCGCCGATAGCAGAAAAATGCCCTCTGTCAAAGCCTAAAACGCACTGTTCTGAATTCGCCATCTATCGGACGCCGCCGGAAGCGCTATCTATTGACGCAACGATCACGAAGGAGTTTTCCAATGGGTAGATTGGTGGACGGCGTCTGGCAGGACGTCTGGTACGACACCGTGGCAACGAACGGCCACTTCAAGCGCAGCGCTTCGCAGTTCCGCAACTGGGTGACCGCGGACGGTTCGGCCGGCCCGAGCGGCGACGCCGGCTTCAAGGCAGAGGCCGGTCGCTATCACCTCTATGTCTCGCTCGCCTGTCCCTGGGCACACCGCACGCTGATCTTCCGCAAGCTGAAGAAGCTCGAGGAGCTGATCCCCGTTTCGGTCGTCGATCCGCTGATGCTCGCCCAGGGCTGGGAATTCAAGGACGGCGGCATCGGCACAGGAGACCACCTCTTCGGCTCGAAGGCGCTGTGGCAGCTCTACACCCGCGCCGACGCCAACTATTCCGGCCGCGTGACCGTGCCCGTCCTCTGGGACAAGAAGCAGAATACCATCGTCTCGAATGAATCCTCCGAAATCATCCGGATGTTCAATTCCGCCTTCGATGGCCTCACCGGCTCGACGCTCGATTTCTATCCGGAAGAGCTGCGCGGCGAGATCGATGCCTTGAACACCGACGTCTACAACGACGTCAACAACGGCGTCTACAAGGCCGGCTTTGCCACCACGCAAGGCGCCTACGAGGAAAGCGTTGCCGCCCTCTTCGCTCGTCTCGACAAGCTGGAGGAACGCCTCGCCTCGCACCGCTACCTGACCGGCAGCCGCCTCACCGAGGCTGACTGGCGACTGTTCACGACGCTGGTGCGCTTCGATCCTGTCTATGTCGGTCACTTCAAGTGCAATATCCGCCGCATCGCCGACTATCCGAACCTGCAGGGTTACCTCAGGGAGCTCTACCAGGTGCCTGGCGTGGCCGAGACGGTCGACATGCGCCACATCAAGGAGCACTACTACCGCAGCCACACGACCATCAACCCGACGGGTGTCGTACCGGTGGGTCCAGTGCTAGACCTCACCGCCCCGCATGGGCGTGAGGCTCTGTAGATCGACAATGAAACGGAAAGTCGGTCGTGCCTACCAGTAGCGATCGATAGCAATGCTGCCGGCGAGCTCCGCAAGCCGGCGGCGGGTCGCCGGCGTGGTATCCTCCGGCAGCGCATCGAGCGCGAAGAAGCCACTTTCGGCAATTTCGAGATCGGGCGTCTTCGGCGCGCTCTGCCTGACACCGTCGCAGCGGTAGAAGACGACATGGTCGCGGCGGCTGGTGCGCCGGTTGTAGTAGACCTGGATGAGCACCGGTGGCACCGTCGTCTCCAGATTTCCCTCTTCGCGCAATTCGCGCAGCAAACCGTCGAGCGAGGCTTCGTCGCGGTCGAGGCCCCCGCCTGGCAGATGCCAGCCCGGCAGATAGGAATGGCGCACAAGGAAGACCCGGCCCTCGTCGTCGAAACAGGCAGCCCGCACGCCCATCGTCATGCCGCGCGCCATTGCATAGTAGGCGTGCGCGAGCCGCATCAGGAGCCGCAGATACCAGCGCCGCATCTCCGGTGGCCGATCCTGTTCCAGACGCCTTGCCCTTCCTTTTCCCGGCCGCACGCGATTCATCGGGCGACCTGATTCCCCTCGGCCGGAATATGCGCTAGACGGAGGCGATGTTCAAATTTGCCCATATCTCCGATGTCCACCTCGGCCCTCTGCCCGAGCTATCCCTGAGGGAACTTGCGTCCAAGCGCATCACCGGCTTCGTCAACTGGCACCGCAATCGCAGCCGGCACCTCTTCACCGGCACGCTCGACACCCTTCTTGCGGATATCGAGAAGAAGGACCCTGACCATCTGGCGATGACAGGTGATCTCGTGAACCTCGCGTCGTCGCTCGAGATCAAGGCCGTCACCGAATGGCTGGAGGACGCGGGCAAGCCGGAGAACATTTCCATCGTTCCGGGCAACCATGACGCCTATGTGCCGGGTGCCTACGAAAAGACGACCCGCGCCTGGTATCCCTATATGCGCGGCGACGATGCGCCCGCCCATTGGCATGAGCGGCACCATTGCTTTCCCTATATGCGGGTGCGCGGACCAGTCGCCCTGATCGGCTGCTCGACCGCCGTTGCGACGCCGCCATTTGCCGCCAGCGGATATTTCGGCCAGAGGCAGGCGCGCGCAACCGTCAACATGCTCAGGGCCGCCGGCGAAGCGGGTCTCTTTCGCATCGTCATGATCCATCACCCTCCGATCCGCGGCGCAGCCCCGATGCATAAGCGCATGATCGGCATCCGCCGCTTTGCCGCGACGATCTCGTCAGGCGGCGCGGAGCTCGTCATCCACGGCCACACCCATCTCAACACCGTCTACTGGCTGAAGGGCCCGCAGGCTCCGGTCCCGGTCGTCGGCATCGCCTCCGCCTCGCAGGGCCCGGGTGGTCACAAGCCGCCGGCCGCCTACAACCTCTTCACCGTGGTGGGTGAGCCTGGAAACTGGCACCTGACGCGCGAGCGCTATGCGCTGAACGGCGACGGCGCCACCGTGACGCTCGCCGAAACGACGCGTTTCTGAGGCGACTGGGCGGACCTGCTTCGCAGAATATTCATCGCCCGGCGAATAATTTCCCGCATTCATGCGTCATACCCCGGTCGCGCTGCATGCTGGTGGCGCGCACCGTCTTCTGGCATGCTTCGTGGGTGGATCAGCCGATGGCGGTCTCCTTTCGAAGCGTCGACGACACGCGATCAGTTTGAAACCACGCGCGAGCCTTCGCGGGCATGCGCGAGAAACGGGAGATGGCATGATGTATCGGAAAAACCTGCTTTGTGCCCTGTTTGTGGCCGGCGCAACCAGCTTCATGGCGCAGGCCGTGATGGCCGCCGGCGAAGATACCAGCGAACCGCCCAAGAAGACCAAGACGACCAGCGAGTGCACTGGTGGCAAGGTCTGGGACGCGAAGAAGAATGCTTGCGTCAACGCCAAGAAGAGCGACCTCAGCGACGATATCCTGTTCCAGGCCGCCCGCGAGCTCGCCTATGACGGCCAGTATGAAAATTCCATCAAGGTGCTCGGCGCTGTCAAGGATCAGAAGAGCGCCCGCGTGCTCAACTATCTCGGCTATTCCAACCGCAAGGCCGGCCGCATGGAACTTGGCATGCAATACTACAAGCGCGCGCTGCAGGCCGACGAGAACTACATCCTCGCCCGCTCCTATATGGGCCAGGCCCTTATCGAACAGGGACGCGTCGAGGAAGCCCGCGTGCAGCTCGTCGAGATCCGCGATCGCGGCGGCGAAAACACCTGGGCCTACCGCGCGCTGCTGCAATCACTCGGCGGCGTGCGCCAGTACTGACCGGGCGATAATATGGACGGGCGGCGCCGTGCGCCGCCTCGATCCGAGGTGCCACGGACACGCACCGGGACGCTAGGTCTTCTTCGGCCCGCTTGCCGTCGGCCCGCTCTTCTTGGGCTCGCTTCCCTTCGTCCCGCCTACCGTGGCACCGCTTCCCGCAGTGTCATCAGCAATCGACTTTGCATCGTTCTTCTTCTCCGACCACTCCGGCGGCAAGCCGAGCGCGCCGCCGGCGATGCCACCGAGGCCGGATCCCTTGCCGAACACCGCGCAATCGGGATCGGTGGGCTTGCCGGTCACCGCATAGGCGACGCTGTTCTTGACGTTCTTCATCGACGGCAGCTCGAAATCGGACTTCATCGGGTCGCTCGATTTTTCCAGAAGCGCGCTGAAATCGTCGGAGAAGTCGCCGGCGAGTTCGAATGCATCGGCGGCAGTCGATGCGCGCGAACCATTGGTGAGGATGTTGGCGCCCCGCGCCCATGTCATCCCGGCAATCTGCTTGCCCCTCGTGTCGAAGGCCTCGGCCTCGACTGCAAGGCTTCCAAGACCGATCGGAATCCGCGGAACCGGAACGGGAGCGACCGCAGAGGTGACGGTCGACACACCCGCGACAACGGCATTTGTCGATTTGACCTTGCTGATCACGGAGCGAACGGCCATATCGGCCGGCTTCGATATGGGCACGACATCGAATTGTGCACTCAAGGCTTCGCAGAGCGAACGGTCGATCGCGGTGGCCACCAGCTTCTGCTGCGGATCGCCAAGCTTGTCGAGATCCGCAGTGGCCGCAAAGGTCGTCGGGATCACATGCACTGTCTTCACGTTCTTGGTCGCGGCGGCATCCACCCGATACTTGGTCTTGGTCACCATCCCGTCGCTGGCAACGAAATCCTTGTAGGACGATAGCGATCCGGTTTCGATGACCTGAGCGCTCTGGCATGCGGCGAGCCCCGCAAGCAGAGGAACGACCGCGCCAATGCGTATGGCCACGGCCCCTCGCCGAAACTGGCCCCGGCCCCATCGATCGCCCGTAATCCGAGCGACATTCATTCTCTTGCTACGATGCTGTCCGTTCATTGGTGTGTCCCCGACATCGACCTGCAGTTGTGCGATGAGGTCCGGCCAGATTCGGGCCGAACTTTGACGCGATCTCGGGGCAGCGCTGCAGTTTACGGTAACGAAGCGCGTGGTTAACGGGCGCCGGCAAGCAAAAGCTTTTTGGGAAAAGACGCCATGAAGCAGCAGAATTTGCTTTCCGTTCCGGCGCTTCCCTTGCAGACTAAGGGGCAAATGTTTCATATCATCCGCCTCGTGCCCCACACCGCGAATAAACGCACGATCCGGCACGTTTCATTTGGAAGAGCAATGCGTCCAGCGGCAGAAACGAAGGACTTCAGACGCGACTTGGTCGGCCTCCTGCCCAAATTGCGTCGGTTCGCGATGACGTTGACGCGCAATGCCAATGATGCCGACGATCTGGTTCAGGAAGCCTGCGAGCGCGCGATCACGCGCAGCCACCTCTGGAACGGAGAAGGCCGGCTGGAAAGCTGGGTCTATGCGATGACGCGCAACCTCTGGGTCGACGAGATCCGCAAGCGCAAGGTCCGCGCCGGTAGCGGTACGGTCGACGCACTCGGCCAGGAGGAGCTCAGCATCGAGCCTTCGGCCGAAAAAGCCGTCTACGCCAATCAGTTGCAGAAGATGATCCTGTCTATGCCCGAAGGCCTGGCGAGCGTGTTCCTGCTGGTCAACGTCGAAGGCCATAGCTACCGCGAGACGGCCGACATCCTCGGTATTCCGATCGGCACTGTGATGAGCAGGCTATCGACTGCGCGCCTCAGGCTTGCCGCCATGGTCTCCGAGAATTCCGAAAGGAGGGCCTGACCGTTGCAACAGACAAAGGGGCACGCACTCGAAGTTCGTCTATCCGCCTATATCGACGGCGAGATCGGCGAAGCCGAACGACATGAACTCGAAGCGCTTCTCGCCCGCGACGACGACGCCAAGGCCTTGTTCGAAAAGCTGAAGGCCGGCAGCAGCTTCGGCGATACCGCCTTCGAGGATTTTCTGCATGATCCCGTGCCGTTGGCCCTGGTTCGGCAGATCAAGCAAGGTCCCGGCGCCAGTCCCAAGACCGAGCGCGTGACGGCGACAGCCGCCAGCGTCAGAAACGTACGCATCTGGCCGCGCGTGCTTGCGGCATCGGTGGCGCTCATGCTGCTCGGCGGTTCGGCCGGCTTCCTCATCGGCGCGGCCAACAACGCAGGCCAACAGGCCGAGTTGGCGGCCGCCCGTGGCTGGCTTGACGATATCGCCGACTACCACCGCGTCTACTCGCGACAGAAGGACCATCTCGTCGAGGTCCCCGCCTCCGAAGCACCCAAGATCGAGACCTGGCTTTCAGCCAGCGTTGGCGTTCCCTTCAAGATCCCGCAGCTTGGCGGCAAGGGCCTGACCTTCGAAGGCGCCCGCCTGCTGGTGGCCGACGGCAAGCCCGTGGCGCAGCTGGTCTACCGCAGTGCAGATGGGGAGATCTTCGCGATCTGTTTCCTCAAGAATACGACTGGCCCGCAGCCGGTCGATTTCGACGAGAGCATCCGCGACGATCTCGGCATGGTTTCCTGGCAGAGAGGCGGCGCCGCCTTCGTGCTCGTCGGCCCTTCCGCCCATGTCGGGATGCAGGATATCGCCGAGGCCGCCGCCGCGGCGATCTGACGGCGCTAGTCGAATTTCAGACATGAAAAAGGCCGCACCGGATTGCCGGTGCGGCCTAATTACTTGCTCGCCGATGCTCCGATCAGTCGCGCTTCATGTCCAGGACGCGGTTTGCCGCCGAAACGATCGCTTCGAGCGAGGCAGCAACGATGTTGGTGTTGATGCCGGCGCCGAAGAGCTTTCCGTCCGGATGCTCCATCTCGACATAGGCGATGGCCGCCGCGTTGGAACCGTGCTGCAGCGAGTGCTCGGAATAGTCAGCGACCGAAAGATCGATGCCCAGATAGATCGACAGTGCGTTGATGAAGCCGTCGATCGGGCCTGTGCCCTTGCCTTCGATCCGCTTCACCTCGCCGTTGTCGGTGATCTCGGCAGCGACCACGCGCACGCCCTTGTGCTCGCCCACCGGATAGGTGTGGTGGTCGACAAACTTGATGCGCGCGCCGGGCTGCTCGACATAACGCTCGATGAAGCGCTCGTAGATGCGCTTCGAAGGCAGTTCCTTGCCTTCCTCGTCGGTGATGCGCTGGATGTCTTCACGGAACTCTACCTGGAGGTTGCGCGGCAGGTTGATGCCGTAGTCCTCCTGCAGGATGTAGGCGATGCCGCCCTTGCCCGACTGCGAGTTGATGCGGATGATCGCCTCGTAGGAGCGGCCGACATCGCGCGGGTCGATCGGCAGGTAGGGCACTTCCCACAGCGGCTTGTTGGCGGTCTTGATCGCCTTCATGCCCTTGTTGATCGCATCCTGGTGCGAGCCGGAGAAGGCCGTGTAGACCAGTTCGCCGACGTAAGGATGGCGCTCCGGAATGACCATCTGGTTGGAATATTCGTAGACTTCCTTGATCCGCTCGATATCCGAGCAGTCGAGTTGCGGGTCGACGCCTTGCGTGAACATGTTCAGCGCCAGCGTGACGACGTCGACGTTACCGGTGCGCTCGCCGTTGCCGAACAGCGTGCCTTCGACGCGATCGGCGCCCGCCATCAGGCCCAATTCGGTGGCGGCAATACCGGTGCCGCGGTCGTTGTGCGGATGCAACGAGATGATCAGGCTCTCGCGATTGTCGAGGTTGCGGCACATCCATTCGATCTGGTCGGCATAGATGTTCGGTGTCGCCATCTCGACGGTCGACGGCAGGTTCAGGATCAGCTTGTTGTCCGGCGTCGGCTTGACGATCTCGGTGACCGCGTTGCAGATCTCCAGCGCCACTTCGAGCTCGGTGCCTGTGAAGCTTTCCGGCGAATATTCGAAACGGTAGCCGCCGCCGGCCTTCGCCGCCATGTCGGTGATCATCTTGGCGGCGTCGGTCGCGATCTGCTTGATGCCGGCAACATCCTTGGCAAACACCACGCGGCGCTGAAGCTCACTCGTCGAATTGTAGAAGTGCACGATCGGCTTGTGGGCGCCCTGCAGCGCCTCGAAGGTCCGGGTGATCAGCTCGGGCCGGCATTGCACCAGCACCTGCAGCGACACGTCCTTGGCGACATTGCCCTCCTCGATGCACCAGCGGGCAAAGTCGAAGTCCGTCTGCGAGGCCGAGGGGAAGCCGATCTCGATTTCCTTGAAGCCCATGTCCAGCAGCAACTGGAACATGCGTGCCTTGCGGTCATGGCCCATCGGGTCGACGAGCGACTGGTTGCCGTCGCGCAGGTCAACCGAGCACCAGATTGGCGCCTTGGTGATCGTCTTCGACGGCCAGGCACGGTCGGTCAGCGCGATCTGCGGGTAAGGCTGATACTTCACCGCCGCTTCCGGCATGCCGTTCTTGATGGAATGGGATTTCTGGATCATTGCAGCTTCTCTTCATCACTGAGCGCTCTGGCCGCCTTGCCATACCCGATCGAGGATCGGATTGCGATGGCTAATGCCGCGGCGAGCGCGCCTTTATCCTAAAACTCTTATGGATTCGAGGAGCATCTGCCGGCGTGGCTTTTCGGCCGCCGGGCGCTCCTCAGCGAACCCGGCAACCGCGAGTAAGGCCGAGAAGAAGAAGCGAGGCGAAGGCGCGCAACGGCGCACGATTGTCATCGTGTGCGGCAGGGATCGTAGCGATCCGATATGCGTCGGCCTTGGTCATGGTCAAAGCCTATACACGGCTTGCCGGACCGGAGCAAGCCGCGCAATGCGCGTAGCTCGCAGCAAAAGAGAAGGGCACCGGCGTGAGCCGATGCCCTTAATATCCATTCGGTTCAAGCGAACTCAGATGTCCGCAGCCGAGGAGATGATGCGCGAAACGAGACCGTAGGCCTTGGCTTCGTCAGCCGAGAGCCAATAGTCGCGGTCCGTGTCCTTGGCGATCTTTTCGACCGGCTGGCCGGTCGCCTCGGAGAAGATCTTGTTCAGACGATCGTTCATCTTGATGATCTCGCGTGCCTGGATCTCGATGTCCGAAGCCATGCCGCGGGTGCCGCCCGACGGTTGGTGCAACAGGAAGCGGGTGTTCGGCAGGCAGATGCGGCGCTCCTTCGGGGCGCCGACGTAGATCAGCGCACCGGCAGAGGCGACCCATCCGGTACCGATGGTCCAGACCTTCGGCTTCACGAACTTGATCATGTCGTGGATGCTGTCGCCCGATTCGACATGGCCGCCCGGCGAATTGACGAAGATGCGAATGTCTTCGTCGCTGGCCGCGGCAAGCGCCACCAGCTGCGAGCAGACCTTCTGCGCCAGTTCCTGGTTGATCGTGCCGTAGATGAAAATCGAACGCGACTTGAAAAGGTTCGCCTCCGTTTCCTTGCCAAGCGGCAATTCGGTCTTCTTGTCGTCCTCGTCTTCGTCGTTCATCCGTTTTTCTCCGGCGTCTCATGAATTCTTCAGCCAAAATCAGATAATGCGACTCGGCCACGAAAACAATGCAACAAACGGAAGGGGCAACAAAGCGGCAGCGCGGACTACGCTTATGGTAAAAACTGCTATCGCCAAATGCCGTATAGACAGGTCCGGAAAGGCCAATAAGATCAACCGTGTCAAACAACTACGGGACGGGCCACCTCCCAGGCACCGCCGACCTATGGGGACACGCATGAACAGACGCATCCTGATCGCCGCTGCGGCGCTGGCGGCTTCCGCCGCGCCCGCCTTCGCCCACCTCAATCCGGCAGAGCATGGCTCGTTTGCCGCCGGCTTCTCCCATCCGCTCTTTGGCATCGATCACATCCTGGTCATGGTCGCCGTCGGCCTTTGGGCGGCCCAGATCGGCGGTCGTGCCCTGTGGGTCGTGCCGACAGCCTTCGTCTCGATGATGGCGGCGGGCTTCGCTCTGGCGGTTACCGGTATCGGCCTGCCCTTCGTCGAGCCGGCTATTCTCGCCTCCGTGGTGGCGCTCGGTCTGCTGGTCGCCATGGCGGTGCGCCTCGATACGGCAGCGTCCGCAGCGATCGTCGGCGTCTTTGCCCTCTTCCACGGTCACGCCCATGGCGGGGAACTCGGCAGTGCCGGCGCGCTTTCCTTCTCGGTCGGCTTCATCGCCGCAACCGCCGCGCTGCATGTTGCCGGCATCGGCCTTGGCATCGCGCTTCAGCGTCTCTCCGGCGGCGGCTTGCTGGCCCGCATCCTCGGCGGCCTCACGGCCCTTGCCGGGGCCGCTTTGATCTTTGGCTGATACGCCTCAGCCAAAATGAACAATGGCGGGCCAGGCCCGCCATTCTCGTTTCAGCCGCGACCGCGATAGGTCGGCACGCCCTGGTCCGGCAGCCACAGGCCTTCCGGCGGCTTGCCGGTCTGCCAGAAGACGTCGATCGGGATGCCGCCGCGCGGATACCAATAGGCGCCGATCCGAAGCCAGCGCGGCGAAAGCAGCGAGACCAGCCGGCTGGCGATGTCGATGGTGCAATCCTCATGGAAGGCGCCGTGGTTGCGGAAGGAATGCAGGAACAGCTTCAGAGACTTCGATTCCACCAGCCATTCGTCGGGCACATAATCGATAACGATATGCGCGAAGTCCGGCTGACCGGTCATCGGGCAGAGCGAGGTGAACTCTGGCGCGGTGAAGCGCACCAGATAGTCCTTGCCCCGGTTGCCGCTCGGCACCCGCTCCAGCACTGCCTCTTCGGGGCTCTGCGGCAGATCCACCTTCGCGCCCAATTGCGAAAGGCCGGATACGTCGGTCTTGCTCATTTCCGTGTTGCTCCACTCACCTTGACGCGCACGCCGTGCGCCTTTTCACCTTCCGGCTCCACATGGATCGCGATCCTGGCGCCCGGATGCACATCGCGGATCGCATCCTCGATCCGGTCGCAGATATCATGCGCCTCGCCAACCGGCATCGCCTCCGGCACGACCATGTGGAAATCCACGAAGATCGCAGGTCCTGCCTGGCGGGTCTTGAGATCATGCACGCCGAGCGAACCCTTGGCATTGGCCGCAATTACCTGCTTGATCGCCTCTTCCTCTTCACTCGAAACGGCCCGGTCCATCAACCCGTCGATCGAACGGGAAATGACTCTCCAGCCCTGGAACAGAATATTGCAGGCAACGATGACCGCAAGCAGCGGATCGAGGATCGCGTAACCGGTAGCGATGGCAAGAAGAAGGCCGACGAGCACCCCGGCCGAGGTGACCACGTCCGAAAGGATGTGATGCCCGTCTGCGCTGAGCGCAGGCGAGCGATAGCGCGCGCCGGCGCGGATCAGCACGTAGGCCCAGATCGCATTGATGACACCCGCTATGAAGTTGATCGCAAGTCCGAGCGCCGGCGCTTCGAGGAGCACCGGCGAGAACATTGCCGGCACCGCTTCCCAGACGATGAGCAGTGCCGCGACCACGATCAGCACGCCTTCGATAACGGCCGAGAAATACTCTGCCTTGTGGTGACCGAAGGGGTGGCCCGCATCGGCCGGCTTGGAGGCATAGCCGATCATCAGATAGGCGATGACAGCCGCGATCACGTTGACGGTCGACTCCAGCCCGTCGGACAGAAGCGCCACCGAGCCGGTCAGCCACCAGGCAAGCAGCTTCAGGCCGAGCACGGCGAGCGAGAGTGGTATGCCCCAAAAAGCAAGGCGGAGCACGGTGCGGTTTTCGGTTCCAGTCGTCATTGTCATTCCTCGTGCAGATGCAAACGAGTTGCAAACGCAAGCCCATTCAAACGCAAAACCGCCCGCGCGAAAATTCGCGCAGGCGGTCGATGGACAAGCATATGCTGGATTAAGCGCCGCTTGTCAAAGATTGGATCGGCTGGTTCCCGTTTCTCCGCAGGCAATCGCCTCGAAGGACGGCGCGTCGGCTTCGATTTCGTCGTCATCGACAGCCTTGTCGCCACGGCCAATGAAAAAGAACACGACGGCCGCTGTCGCGACCGTGATCGCGGTCAGTAGAATAAGCAAGGCGCTGAACGCATCGCCATAGGCCTGGAGGAGCGCGGCGTGCGATGTCTCAGGTGCAAGAAGCGCGGCCTGCGCCAGGTTGCCGGTCACGATGCGTTGCGCCATAGCTCCAGCGTTCGCGCCCGCCTCCGCCCCCAGGTTGGATGCGGTAAGCGCGGAGAGGATCGCGGTCACGATCGCCAGCGCGATACCCTCCCCGGCCACCCGTGTTGTACTGAAGATCCCCGTCGCCATGCCGGCGCGCTCGTTCGGAACGACACTGACGGCAAGCCCGTCCATCAGCCCCCAGGGCAGGCTGATGCCAAGGCCGATCAGCAGCAGCGGTGCGAACAACGTGGACGGTTCGGACCCCACCGGAAACCGGCCGAGCCACAAAAGCCCCGCCGCCGACAGCAGCAATCCCACGCCGCAGATCGCCGCGGGCCTGAACCAGCGGGTGAGCAGCCCCGCGGCAATCGGCAGGATCAGCAGCGGCGCGGACATGGCGATCATCATCCGCCCGCCGGCAACGGCACTCATGCCCTCGATGCCGATGAAGCGCACGGGAAGCAGGATGAGCAACACGACGAAGCCATAGGCCGGAGCAGCCGCAAGCAGTTGCACGCCGACGAAGCGCGGATAGCGGAAAAGCGTCAAATCCAGCATCGGCCGCGCGACCGAACGTTCGATCCACCAGAAGGCCAGAAAGAGAAGCGCCGATGCCGCCAGCATGGCGATCACGAGCGGATGGCTCCAGCCGCTTTCCGGACCTTGCAGGATGCCGAAGGTGAGTGCAGTGAGCGCCGCCGTGAAGCTCGCGGCCCCCCTCCAGTCGAGGCCGGCGGCATCGGGATCACGCGTCTCGCGTCAGGAAGACCGCGCCGAGCGCCAGGGACAAGCCAGCCAGTAGCACCACGAGCGCGAAGATTGCCGGCCAGCCGAAGGCCTCGACCATCAGTCCTGAGGCGATCGGCCCGAAGGAAAGGCCAACACCGAAGCTGGCGCCGACCAGGCTGAAGGCCCGGAGCCGCTCGTTCTCGTCGTACTCCTGCGCGAGCGACGCCATGCCGCCGGAAAAGGCCGCTGCCGCCCCGATGCCTTGAAGGGCGCGCAAGACATCGAACCAGACGATGTTGCCGGCGAAGGCGAGACCGATAGAAAACAACAGGAAGGCAACGAGTCCGCCGATAAAGACGCGCTTGCGGCCGAAACTGTCGGCAAGCGCGCCTGCCGCCATCAGCGAACTGCCGAAGGTGAGCATAAATGCGTTGGTGACCCAATTGAGTGCGACGGGATCAGCACCAAGGCTGCGGCTGATCGACGGCAGCGCCACCGCCGGTCCGGTGAAGGTGAGCGGCATTGCCGCCGCTGCACAGCAAACAGCCAGAAGCACGAACCGGCGCCCGCGCTTATCTCGAATTTCTTCTCTCATGCCCCGTTCCATCCGTTCGAGCAAAGGAGATACCCGCGCAGGCCTCACGGAACCTCCGTCCTGACGTCAGCACTTGCGGGGTATCGATTGACGGATGCAGGATAGTTTCGACATAATCTGATAAAAATCACGCCAATGTTCCGATCATACCGGAACAAAACGCTCGAATGGAGAAGCAATGGATCGCCTGAGCGGCTTGACCGCGTTCGTCCGCACGGCCGATCTCGGCAGCTTCGTCGCCGCCGGGCGCGTGCTTGGCCTGTCCGCTTCAGCGGTTGGCAAGGCCGTCACCAATCTCGAACGAGAACTCGGCGTCCGCCTGCTGCAGCGCTCGACCCGCAGCATAAGGTTGACCGAGGAAGGCCGGCTCTTTCACGAGCGCTGCCGCCGCATCCTCGACGATCTCGACGACGCCGAGGCATCGTTGGCCGAAGCGGTGGCCGTGCCGCGCGGACGGCTGCGGGTCAGCGTGCCGATCGTCAGCTACCATCTGCTGTTGCCGGTGCTGCCGGAATTCGTGCGGCGCTATCCCGAAGTCGAACTCGATCTCGACTTCAACGACCGCATCGTCGATCTGATCGACGAGGAAGTGGATGTCGCCATCCGCAGCGGCGTCCTGCCGGACTCGCGGTTGATGACCCGGGCACTGCGCCCCTTCCAGCTTCTGCTCTGTGCTGCCCCGGCCTATCTCGACCGACACGGCACGCCCGAATGCCCGCGCGATCTCGATGGCCACCACGCGATCCGCTTCCGTTTTCCCAACAGCCGCAAACTGCAGGAATGGCCGATCGCCATGCCGTCGGGCGGACCCGAGCCGCAGATGAAGACCGTGCTCAACTGCAACAACATGGAAGCGCTGAGCGGTGCCGTCCTCAACGGACTCGGTATCGGCTGCCTGCCGGATTTCCTCGCGCGCCAACCGCTCAGCGATGGCCGGCTCCGCACCGTGCTCGACGCCTATCTCGACGCCCCCGGGCAGTTCCATCTTCTCTGGCCGTCAAACCGGCACCTCTCCCCGAAGGTCCGCGTCTTTGTCGATTTCCTGAGCGAGCGACTGTTCGCCGATCGTTGCGAGCGCGCGCCGGCCAGCGAGGCGACACGGTAGATACGAAAAAGGTGCCACCCCATCGCGGAAGCGGCACCTTGGTTTGGTCAAATCGTCACCAATGTCCCCGCGCCGGCATCGCCGGAGTGGGAGCGTTCAAGCGATCAGGCCGCCTTGATCTTGGCGCGCTTGGCGAGATGCGCCACCACGTTCTCGATCATCCGCATGCCGGCGTCGCCGCCAAGCGTCATGATCGATTCCGGATGGAACTGCACGGCTGCCACCGGCTCCTTGGTGTGCTCGATGCCCATGATCGTGCCATCTTCGCTTTCGGCGGTGATCATGAAGTCCGCGGGCAGGCTCGCTGGATCGGCAAAGATCGAGTGGTAGCGACCGACAGTCACTTCCTTGCCGAGACCGGAAAAGACGATGCCCGGTTCCAGCACGCGGATGCGTGACGGCTTGCCGTGCATCGGGACCGCCAGTTGGCGCAGATCCCCACCATAGGCTTCAGCGAGTGCCTGCAGGCCGAGGCAGACGCCGAAGATCGGCAGGTCACGCGCGCGCGCCTTCTTGATCGTCGCCTTGCAGTCGAAATCCCTGGGGTTGCCCGGTCCGGGAGAAAGCACGACGAGATCCGGTTTGACGCGATCGAAGATCTCTTCCGCCACCGGCGTGCGCACCGTTGTCACGGTCGCCCCCGTCTGGCGGAAATAGTTGGCCAGCGTATGAACGAAGCTGTCTTCATGATCGACGAGCAGGATGTTGACGCCAGCACCGACCGCCGCGACATCGCGACCGGCCTTGCCGGCGTTGGCGGATTTCGCGTCGCGAATGGCTGCGATCATGGCGGAGGCCTTCAGTTCGGTTTCGGCTTCTTCTTCTTCCGGGTTTGAATCATAGAGCAGCGTCGCCCCTGCCCTCACCTCGGCGATGCCATCCTTGATGCGGATCGTGCGCAGCGTCAGGCCCGTGTTCATGTCGCCGTTAAAGCCGACCATGCCGATGGCGCCACCATACCATGCGCGCGGGCTCTTCTCATGGCTTTCGATGAAACGCATGGCCCAGAGCTTCGGCGCGCCGGTGACCGTGACGGCCCAGGCGTGGCTGAGGAAGCCGTCGAAGGCATCCATGTCGTCGCGAAGGCGCCCTTCGATGTGGTCAACCGTGTGGATCAGGCGCGAATACATCTCGATCTGGCGGCGGCCGATGACCTTGACGGAACCCGGCACGCAGACGCGGCTCTTGTCATTGCGGTCGACATCCGAGCACATCGTGAGTTCGGATTCGTCCTTCTTCGAATTGAGCAACTTCAGGATCTGTTCGCTGTCGGCGATCGGATCGTCACCGCGCTTGATCGTGCCGGAAATCGGGCAGGTCTCGATGCGGCGGCCGGAAACGCGCACGAACATTTCCGGCGATGCGCCGACCAGATACTCCTGGTTTCCGAGATTGATGAAGAAGGAATAGGGCGACGGATTGATCGCCTTCAGCCGGTTGGAGATCTCCGAAGGCTTGCTTTCGCAGCGCTCGAAGAACTTTTGGCCCGGCACCACCTCGAACAGATCGCCGCGACGGAAGCTCTCCTTCGCCTTGACGACGAGCTCGGCATATTCGCCCGGGCGATGGTCGCCATGCGGCGGAATGCTGTCGACCGTCTGGAACGGCTCTGGCGCGATGTCGTCCGCCTTGCCTTCGGTGGTCTTTCCCTCCTTGGCAAAGTCGTAGCGGTCGATCCACGCCTTGGCGGCGTAGTGGTCGACGACGAGGATCTCGTCCGGCAGGAACAGCACCATGTCGCGCTGGTCGTCCGGACGCTTGAGCTTGAGCTCGATCGCATCGAACTGGAAGGCAAGGTCGTAGCCAAACGCGCCGTAGAGACCGAGGCTCGCATCCTCGGCCGAATGGAAGAGATTGGTGACGGCCCGCAGCACGCTGAACACCGTCGGCATCTTCGAGCGCTCTTCTTCTGTGAACACGCGGTCCGGCGCGTTGATCGTGAGATCCAGGCGACGGCTGGTCGAAGCGCCAAGCGTGATGTCGGAGACGGTCTTCAAGTGTTCCGCGATGATCGACAGCAGCACTTCGCCGCGACCGTTATAGGCTTCGATCCAGAGCGAGCGGCCGAAGGAGGAAATGCCGAGCGGCGGATCGACGACGGCCGTGTCCCAACGGGTGTAGCGGCCGGGATATTCGTAGTTGGAGGAAAACACCGCGCCGCGGCGTTCGTCGAGCTTGTCCACATAGCTCGCGATCGCCTGGCCATAGGAGGCCTCGCGCCGCCTGCGCGTCACCGTAATGCCGCCTTTGGTGGTGTAGCTCTCCGCGCCGTCCTCGAGAATTACCGTTGCCATTCGCCTCGCTCCGTAAAAGCCCGGTCCTTGAGCGGCCCAAACATGAAAAAAGCCGCCTCGACATCTCCGGGCGGCTTCATCTCTCAATCACGCATGACTGGTCAAGGCCGCTTCAGCGAGCCCACCACCAGATCGAAATGTTGCGTGCGTTTTCCATGGGCGAAAGTGTTAGCGTGGGTTCCGGCGGTGCGCAAGCGGGAAAACGACGGCGAATACGGCGGTTGCGGCAAAAAAAAGAGGCGGTTCTCTCGAACCGCCCCGACTGGAGTTGGACTGATACTATCAGAACTTTGCCTTCGCCGTAACCAGGAACGTGCGGCCACGGCCCGTATCGATCGTGCTGCCGGCAATCGTGCTCGACGACGGCGTGTAGGTCTTGTCGAAAAGGTTCGTCACCGTTGCTGTCACCTCCAGGCCGCTCTCGAACTTGTAGTTCGCGAAGAGGTCGACGAGGCCGTAGCCCGGAACGTTCGGCGGCGTCCGGTTGATCTCGCCGACAAAGGCGTTCGATACGGCATAGAGACGCGTGCCGACCGTCAGGCGCTGGTCTTCGAGGAAGCGGGCGCCGAGCGTTGCGCTGAGGATATTGTCAGGCAGGTAGCTCTGGACGCCAAACCCGTTGACCTGCGACGGCAGGTTGCTGTCGGTGTAGGTGTAGGCGAGATCACCGAAGACATAACCGGCATCGTAAGCCGCCTGGAGTTCGAAGCCCTGCACCGTCGACGTGCCGGGATTGTTGACGAAGAAGATCTGGCGGCCGCCGCCGAGCAGGGCTGCGGTGATGTAGTTGTCGATGCGGTTGTGGAAGTAGTTCGCCTTCAGGCGCAAGCTGTCGCTCGGATCCAGCAGCCCGTCGAAGGAGAAGTTGGCACCGATTTCCCAACCCTTCGAGATTTCAGGCTCGAGGAACGGGTTGGGGAAGAACGACTGGCCGCTCGGCCCCGGGTGCGTGCCGCCGGCGAAGGTCTCGTTGACGGTCGGCGAGCGCGAGGTCTCCGCATAGGTCACATAGGGCTGGAACCAATCCGTCGGGTTGAGCGCGACGGTGATGCTCGGGTTGAGGCGACCCTCGGACTTGTCGACGGTGTAGGGGCCAGCCAGCAGGCCGATCGGGTTGCCGGCGACGACGGCACCCGAGCCATCGAGGCTGAAGTGATCCCACCGCAGGCCAGCCGTCAGGTCCAGCATGCCGTAGGTGAAGGTCGTGTTGCTGAAGACGCCGGTCGTGGCGTTGGTGCCGCTGCCGTTGACGCCAGCGCCCGGCCGTGCCGTGCTGTTGATGACGTTGTAGTCGTCACGGAAGTATTCGACGCCGTAGTTCGCCTTGACGGCAACGTCGCCGAGATCGAACAGCGAGGTGTTCGAGATATCGAAGCCCTTGCCCGTGTCGGTGATCCGACGACCGGCAGCGGTACCGCCTCCGCGAACATCGGTGTCGTAATTCATCTCCAGCCGGTTCCAATAGGCATTGGCGCGGAAGTCGATGAGCTCGTTGTCCGGCGTGTAGGAGTAGCTCGCCGAAACGGTCTGGTTCTTCACGTTCTGGAAGTAGGAGTTCGCGAAGAAGTCGTTGTCGTAGGTAATCCCGGTGAGCTTGAAGGTGTGGTCCTTGTCGGGCGTCACCTCAAGCTTCAACAGGCCCGAAAGCAGGTCCTCCTCGGTATAGGGCACCTGCACGCCATTGCCGTTGTCGTAGTTGCCGGGATCGGCCTTGCTGATGCCGCCGAGCACCGAGAACACGTCGTTGAAGCGGTAGGCGCCGATCAGCGATTCCGACCAGCCGGCACCGTTGGTGCCATAAGTGGCCGAAGCGATGCCGCCGTAGTTCTTGCCGTCCTGGATCAGGTCTTCGACGTCATAGGTCTTGAAATTGACCGTACCGGCCAGCGCACCGCCGCCGACACCAGTCACGGCGCCGCGGGTGACGTCAATCTCGGACAGGAATGCCGGATCGAAATAGGCAAAGCCCTGGGCTTCATGGCCGGTGAAGCGGAAGTTCTGTCGCACGCCGTCGATCATCATGTTGACGCGGCCGGAACCCTCGAAGCCGCGGATGTTGACCGCGACGCCGGGGTTCTGCGGGTTGTTCGCGGTCGAAGTGCCGGGAACGCCACGCAGCAGGTCGTCGGTTTCCTGCCCCGATTGCAGATCGATCTGGTCTGTCGTGACGACGCTGACCGGGCCTGCCTTGGCATAGGGGTCAGCGGTGCGCGAGCCCTTGGCGACGATCGGCGACAGGTAGGTCTCGCCTTTCTTGGTCTCCTCGGCCTTCTTCTCTTCCGGCTTTGCCTTGGTTGTCGCGCTCTGGGCGAATGCGACGGTAGCGAATGAAATTGCAAGAGTTGTCGTGCAAGCCAACAGGGCCTGGCGACGATGCCGGGTGAGCATGGACCAATCCTTTGAGGTTCGAGGCCGGGCTTGCTGTTGAGCGGCAAACTCAAGGGGCTGGCTGGGCGCGTTCTGGGCGTTGCGACATGGCGTCGCCTCATTTATGCCGCATAAAAAACATGAGTGTATTTGTCAACATACAAAGATCCTCCCCACAATTTATGGGGTCGTGCCAAACTGAGGCGTTGCCAAACTGCAACGCTTTTGCCGGAGGGCTGGTACGGGAAGGGCATGGTGTCTGTGGGTTTCCACCCACCTCCCGCGCTAACCTATGAGAATCGATCACGATTATGATTTGGGTCAGGGCGCTCCAATTCACCGTGATCGCATGCAACCAGATCCGCTTCCGTGCGTTCCCTCCGCTCAGAGCCCGTCTTGCGGGCAGCGAGAAAGGAACCGGATGCGTCGCTCTTTCCCCTTGATCCTGCTGTCACTCCTGATCCTGACGGGCGCAAGCCTGCCGAAGTCCGGCCCTATCCCGACAGAAAAGCCGCCGATGGATGCGGGAACGGAAGAGGCTGTCCCAACGCCCGACAGGAAGCCGGTGGCGCCGCCTGACGACAGCAAGGGCGAGGCAGCGAAAAAGCCGGCGGCAGCAGACGAGCAACCGGCAACGGACAAGAAGCCCGCGGCGGACGAAAAGGAACAGCGCGCAGACGAGAAGAAAGATGCCAAGCCAGCGCCAGTCGTCTATCCGCCGGTCGAGACCGAGGATCCCGCCGACTATGCCAAGTGTCTCACCGACCTGAAGTCACTTGGCACGACGTTCGTCGAAGCCAAACACATCGATGACGGCAAGGGCTGCGGCATCGACAAGCCCCTGGAGGTCACCAGCATCCTGCCCGGCGTCACGCTTGCGCCCAAGGGGCTGATGCGATGTGAAACGGCGCTGGCACTGGCGCGTTGGACGAAGGAAACCGCCCAACCGGCGGCCGAAGTTGCCTTCAACGCCAACATCAAGATCAAGGCGCTCAACCAGGCATCGACCTATATCTGCCGCCTGCGCAACAACGCGACGTCTGGCAAGATTTCCGAACATGCGCACGGCAATGCCGTCGACATCGCGTCCTTCAGCCTGAGCGATGGGACGACGATCGCCATCCAGCCGCGCGACGAGGATGGCACGATGGACGGCGCCTTCCAGCGCGCGGTCACCGCGTCTGCCTGCCTCTACTTCAAGACGGTGCTTGATCCCGGCAGCGACGCGGCCCACGAAACCCACCTGCATCTCGACGTCATCGAGCGCCGCAACGACTATCGCTACTGCCGCTAGGCAGGATCTCCCCGGCCGCGCCCAAGATCAGCGTTGTCGTAACCAAGCGCGACAAACTCGCCCTCGAAGCGGCCGGCCAACACGGCGCCGTCAAGCAGGTCGGCAACGACGACGGCCCGTGCCCTACCCCGCCTTTTCAGCATCCGCAGGAAAGTTGGCCATTGGCCAGCATCGGCGAGCGACGAGCGCGCGGAGAAAGCACCGGCGACCGGTTTCAGGTAATCCATGCGATTGCTCTGGATCACCAGACGCGCCGCCACGCCGCCGTTGCGCAGCCGCACATGCAGGAGCGACCAGGCCGACAGGATCGTGAGTGCCGAAGCGCTGCCACCGAACACCGTCTCGCGGTGGTTGATGTTCGGCGCCAAGGGAGCCGAAAGCAGGATGCGGTCGTCCGCCACCTCCTCCACCTGGACCTGCATCGCGGCCGATAGCGGAATGTGGGCGTGAAGATAGGCCTGCAAATCCTGGGGCGTCATCTCGGTTTCCATGGTCCCTTCTGCTGCGCGTAGGGTCTTGCACGACGCGCGACATTCGCGTCCGATCAATGCACGAGACCTTATGTCCTGGCCAGAGCAGCAGGCCGCGTCCGATCGCCTCTTGCCAACGCTCCACGACCGGCGAAGATACCGGTTCGCCCGTCTTGCAGGACCGCACACCGGCTCCCAAATACAGGCGCGAGGAAAATGCACCCGTTTTGCGCCCAGTCTCAAGGAAATTTGTCATGGCATTGACGATGTACCAACTCTCCATTCCCGCCCTCGTTCGCGGCCTTGGTGTCCTCACCAGGCTGCTCGACAAGGCCGAGGCTCACGCGCGCGACAACGGCATCTCCCCCGACGATCTCGTCAATGCCCGGCTGGCGCCGGACATGCTGACGCTTGCCGGCCAGGTGCAGCGCGTCAGCGATACGAGCAAGGGCCTGGTCGGTCGGCTGACCTCGATCGAAGTGCCCCGTTTCCCGGATGAGGAAAAGACCTTGGATGAATTGCGCCAGCGCGTCGCCAACACCGTCGCTTTTCTTGAAACGGTGGCCCCCGCCGATATGGAGGACAGCGCCGCTCGCGAAGTGATCCTCAATTTCCCGACCCTGAAAGTGACGCTGACGGGTGAGGAGTATCTCCTGAAGTTCGTTCTTCCGAATTTCTATTTCCACCTCACCACCGCCTACGACATCCTGCGCCACAAGGGCGTCTCGATAGGCAAGGGTGATTTCCTCGGCCTCACGGCCTAGTTTCCGCTCCCAAGGCAAAAAAGTGACAACGCCGCGCATCCCACAGGACGCGCGGCGTTGTTACAATCAGGCCGGTCGAAGAGCCAAGGCGCGTGTCGCCACGCAAACGCTCAGGATCTCGTGCGTTGCGATGAACGCGCATGCGCGCCCTAGAACAGCCCCTCGATGTAGCCTTGTTCGTTCAGGAAAATCTTCTCCGACGACGGCACTTTGGGCAGGCCGGGCATGGTCATGATCTCGCCGGTGATGACCACGATGAAGCCGGCGCCGGCAGCAAGACGCACCTCCCGGATCGGTACCGCATGGCCGCTTGGCGCGCCGCGCAGGTTCGGATCGGTCGAGAAGGAATATTGCGTCTTCGCCATGCAGATCGGCAGTCGGCCGTAGCCCTGCTCCTCCCAGGTGCGCAACTGGTCGCGCACCGTCTTGTCGGCAATCACCTCGCTCGCATGGTAGATGTCCTTGGCGATCGTCTCGATCTTGTGGAAGAGCGACATGTCGTCAGGATAAAGCGGCGAGAACTGCGAATGGCCGGCTTCCGCGAGTTCCGCAACCTTGCGCGCCAGTTCCTCGATACCAGCTGACCCTTGCGCCCAATGCCGGCAGAGCACTGCTTCGGCGCCAAGCGTTGCGACATAGTCCTTGATCGCCTGAATCTCGACATCGGTGTCGGAGGTGAAGTGGTTGATGGCGACGACGACCGGCACGCCGAACTTTTTGACGTTCTGCACGTGGCGCCCGAGATTGGCGCAGCCCTTGCGCAGAGCCTCCAGGTTCTCGCGGCCGAGATCGTCCTTCTTGACGCCGCCGTTCATCTTGATCGCCCGGACGGTCGCCACGATCACCGCGGCATCCGGCTTCAGCCCGGCCTTGCGGCACTTGATGTCGAAGAACTTTTCCGCGCCGAGATCGGCACCAAAGCCGGCTTCGGTCACCACATAGTCGGCAAGCTTCAGCGCCGTCGTCGTTGCGACCACCGAATTGCAGCCGTGGGCGATGTTGGCAAAGGGGCCGCCATGGACGAAGGCCGGATTGTTTTCGAGCGTCTGGACGAGGTTCGGCTGCATCGCATCCTTCAAGAGCACCGTCATCGCGCCATCGGCCTTGATGTCGCGGGCAAAGACCGGGCTCTTGTCGCGACGATAGCCGATGATGATATTGCCGAGCCGTTGCTCGAGATCCTTCAGGTCCATCGAAAGGCAGAGGATCGCCATGACCTCGGAGGCAACTGTGATGTCGAAACCGGTCTCGCGCGGATAGCCGTTGGCGACGCCGCCGAGCGAACCGACGATGCTGCGCAGCGCGCGGTCGTTCATGTCCATCACCCGTCGCCAGGCGATGCGGCGGATGTCGATATTCTGCTCGTTGCCCCAGTAGATGTGATTGTCGATCAGCGCCGCGAGCAGATTGTGCGCCGAGGTGATCGCATGGAAATCGCCGGTGAAGTGGAGGTTCATGTCCTCCATCGGCACGACCTGCGCATAGCCGCCACCGGCGGCACCGCCCTTGACGCCGAAGCAGGGGCCGAGCGATGCCTCGCGGATGCAGACGATCGCCTTCTTGCCGATGCGGTTGAGCCCGTCGCCGAGACCGACGGTCGTTGTCGTCTTGCCTTCGCCGGCCGGCGTCGGGTTGATCGCCGTCACCAGAATCAGCCGACCGTTCTTCTTCTCGCGCTGGCGCGCGATGAAGTCGGCACCGATCTTTGCCTTGTCGTGGCCGTAAGGCAGCAGATCCTCGGGCGGTATTCCGAGCGCCGCCCCGATCTCAAGGATCGGTTTCTTCCTGGCCGCGCGTGCTATTTCGATATCTGACTTCACCTCCGTCATGGCATCTCCCCTCCCCGGGATCGCTTCTTGTTCGCGCCATTGGAGGCGCGTTTTGGTAATCATGCAAGGACGGCCGTCGAGACCTTGCCGCGGCCGTCCGCCTGGTCCCGTTTATCGGGCGAGAATGTCACGCATTTCGACGATGTTGGAGCGGACCCTCAGCGTATAGAAGCCCATCGTCGCCAGATGCGTCGGCATGATCCAGCCGGCTTCCTCACCGTTGGAGATGATCCATGGCTGGATGCGGAGTGCTGCGCGCAGCTGCTTGATCGTTTCCGTCCAGATCGGCAACAGACCACGCTGGGCGACGACATTGTCGAAGTCCGCACCGGCCGCCGAAAGGATGCCGTAGTAGCCGTAGAGCTGGCCATAGGCGAACCAGAAGCGATCGTCGGCGCGCGTGTCGAACCAGCCGCCATTGTGGTTTTCCGAGCGCTCGCGCAGGATCGCCGAGGTGTTGCCGAGGTCGTTTGCAACCCGGTCGAGGAACTCGACGAGGTTGTCGGAACGGCCGTCGAAGATAGCCTCACACTTGCTGAGCGAGGTGTTGAAGGAACGCAGGTCCTTCATCGCCGCGCGATAGAAGCTCGGCGTCGGGGTCTTCGGGCCGAACGGGTTGAGCCCGAAGTACCAGGTTTCCTCGTCGAACTGCATGTTGCCGCGCGCCCGCTGCAGGTCGTTGTTGATGCCTGAGGTGCCGCGCACGCGACCGAGCGAATCCACGAGTTCCACCGAGGTGCGGCGGATCGCCTGGTTGATGCCGCGCTGGAACGACGCCTTGTTGTCGAGCCAGGGCGTGTCGTCCCAGTCGAGCCCGAAGAAGCCGAGCTTGTAGAGCAGCATCGACGAGATCCAGGCGTTCTCGTTGACGTTGAAGTCGATGAGGTCGGCCGTGACATCGACGATTGCCGAGGTCTGGCAGACCGTGCCGGCCGGCAGTTGCACGACGGCCAGCGCTTCCGGCGTCGATTCCAGCGGCTGGGCGCCCGTGGAGGCAAGGTTGTTGGCCGTGCCGCCGGTCGTCGATTGTCCCGTAGTTGCGCCCGGCCCGCTCATCGGCGAACCGGCAGGCACCTTGCGCTCGGACAGCTTGTAGCGATCGACATAGTCTTCGCTGAAGTTTGTCCAGGCCTGGGTCTGCCAGATGAAATAGCCATAGAACAGGATCAGGCCGAGTAGGATGATGCCGATCGGTCCTTTGATGATCCAGCTGCGCTGCCGATACCAGTTGCCGATCGCGACGAAGGGCCACAGCAGCCAGGCAACGGCGAGCCCGATGCCGCGGCCGATCGCGGTAAAGACACGCTGGAAAAACGCAACGATCGGATCGAACATGTCCTATTCCTCTCTGAGGCCGTAAAGCTTGTGGCGGAAAGCCGCCTTGTCTTTGAGATATGAACCCGTCAGCGTCGCCACAACATAGGCCTTGAAGCTTTCGCTATAACGCTCGTAAGCATCATAGAAGCCCTGCTTGTCGAAGACGAAGCGGGAGACGAAATCGCGCGGGACGAGCTGGGATATCAGCCGGTTGACGAGCCATTGATCGGGATGGGCGGGGGCTGCGCGAACCAGCAGGAAGCGGTTCGCCGGCGCCACGTCCTGCATCTTGATCGTGCCGGTCGCAGAGACGGTGCGGATCATTTCCTGCAGAAACGGATAGGTTCCGTCCCCGGCGACGATGGCCGCGTTGCGGTGCATCCAGGTCTGCAGCCAGATACGGTCGGCGTTGGCAAGGTCGGCCGTCGGGTCGCTCTCGTTGATCAGCCCGCGCACGACCATGTCGGCGCGATGCTGGTAGAGCCCGGAGTCCTCGACCCAGGAGGCCTGCGGCAGCTGCAACCGCTTGGTCGAGGCGAGGAAATCGTAGATGCGGGCGTAATCGTTGATGGCGATGTAGCTTACCTGCCAGGGCCGCGACCGGCGGAAGCCGGGGACCGAAGGATCGCAGATGACGGTCGTCGTCTTGCCGTCGAGAAAGATGTAGACCCCACCGAAATGGTTGGCCCAGAAGGCTTCATGGCGGAAAACGAGCTGATCCGGCACCAGCGCGTTCTGCCGGATGTCGCCGGTGAGCTTGGCAAGCTCGACCATGCGGTTCAGCATCTCGTCGTCGGCCCAGGCGGTCGGCACCTTCTTCAGCCGGTCGACCAGGCCGCGCAGCTCCGCCGCCTTGCCAAGCATGTCCTCGGCCGAAAGCACCCGGAAGCGCACCTCGTTGATCGACAGCAGATCGTCGATATCGTCGACGATCGAAACCGAATCCTCGATCTCGCCGTAGAGCGCATCCTTGATCGTGACGGCATTGATCGCGCGGCTGTTGGCGTTGAAGAACTCGTGCATCAGCGCGGCGGTGTTGGAAAAGCTCGTATGCACGACCGGCAGCTCCGCCTGCTCCGGCGTCATGATGATGAAGCGGCGGTTCACCCGGTTCGGATCGAGATAGTCGCGGTCGCCAAGTTCCTCGGCGATCTCGGGCGAAAACCCGGTCATGTCGATGCTGAACTGTGTCAGCGCGGTCGGTCGCAGGCCGAAACCTTCGAGCGCCTTGTTGTAGCGCGCGATCAGATGCGGCTCCGAAATATCGAGCAGCCGTCCATAGATCAATTCGGCTTCAAGCAGGCGTTTCATCGATCAGTTCTTCCCACCATCACCCCTGCCACCGGCCGTCGCGTTTCATGGCCTCGATCTCGCGGATCGCCTTTTCGCGCTGGCGCTCGCGGCGGATGATGTCGGTGACGGCGGCATCGTCCGACTTGTCGGTGTAGCGGAACTCGCTGTCGGCGTACCGGTTGATCTCCTGCAACACCATCTCGATGGTGATCGGGCCGCGCAGCGCCTCGATCATCGCTTTCTTCTCGTCGTAGCCCTTGTGCATGAAGGAGCCGGCATCCTTGAACCAGTCATCCGGCAGCTCGACGTCCATTGCTCTCAGTTTGATCGCATCGGTGATGTTCTTGATTGCCCGGCCGGTAAAGCGGGGCTCCGCCTCCTTGATCATGTGCAGATAGGCACCGACATCGGCGAGCGAGGCAATCGCCCCCTTCTCCTTCTCGTAGCGCTCCCAGACGGCAACGAGGCCATCCTCTTTCGGCCGCGCATGCTCGGCGTAGGACTGAGCAACCGCGCGCTTGATCTCCTGCCCCTCGAAAAGCTGGTGCTCGCCGAGCGGGATCTTGTGGTTCTTGCCGACGAGCAGCGCAAAGATGTCGATATAGTCGTCCTCGGTCTGCGGCCCGTCGACCAGCCAGCGTGCACCGGCGCGTTGGCGCAGCGCATCGTCGACATTTTCCGGATAGTTCGAGAACATGCCGAAGGTGCAGTTGCCGCGCACCACAGTGGACGCACCGGCAAAGCTCTCCATCAGCACCGCCGTCACCTCGTGCTGGCCGGCAGACGCGCGATCGTCGGAACGTTTCGCCGCCACCTGGTCGACATCGTCGATCGTGCCGAAGCCGATCGCCCGCGGATTGATGACGTTGTTGACGAACTCCTTGCAGTTCTGGCCGGACTTGCCCTGATAGGAGGAGATCTGGTCGACGCCGAAGTTTTCGTAGTGGAAGGCGTAGCCGGCGATCTCGCAATAGTCGTTGAGCATGCCGGCGAGCATCTGGATCAGGATCGTCTTGCCGGTGCCCGGCATGCCGTCGCCAATAAAGGTGAAGAGGAAGCCGCCAAGCTCGACGAACGGGTTCATCTGCCGGTCGAAGTCGTAGGCCATCAGCATCTTGGCAAGCTTCAGCGCCTGGTACTTGGCGATGTGGTTGCCGATGATCTCCTCGGGCTTCTTGAAAGTCATGACCAGCGGCTTGCGCTTCTGGCCGGGTGCCACGTCGAAACCGTTCAGTGTGAAATCATCCTGGTCGAGCCGGATATGCACGTTCTCGAAGCTCTGCAGGCCGGTGAAGCGTGCCTTGCGCGCGATCAGCCCCTCGATCGCCACACGCGAGAAGGCGCGTGCCCGGGCGGTCAGCGCCAGATCATCGGGTGCACCCGCGATGCCGCTGTCGAGCGCCGCCACGAGGCTCTTCAGCGCATCCTGTGGCGTATCGAATAGAAAGTCGGGCTCGACCGCATCGTCGACCGGCTCGCCCTCGCCGGCAAGCGTCGCGCCGAGATAGGCGGCAAGCGTGAAAGCGGCGACGTAAGCGGACGCCGAAAGCAGCGCCTTGAACTGGGTCGCCTCGTCTCCGCCAAGCGGCGACGTCGCGTTCCTCGCCTGCAATTGCTCGAGGCTCGTCTGTCGGGCGAGGACGTCGGCAACGGCCAGCGCCACCTGGATGCCGCGGCGCGTGCGGTAAAGCACCGCATGCTGGGCCGGCGACAACATCGGGTCACCGTGGCGCACCGCCTGGATCGTCTTGGTCAGTTCCACCTCGCGCGTGCGGCGCTGGCCGCCGGTCGAAACCGTGGACACGAATCGGCGACCGGTACCTGCAAGCGAGGTGCCGGCCGAGCCCTCGTCCCGCTCCAGGATGATGAGCTTCGTCACCAGCCCCTGCGCCACCGACTGATGCCTGGCGATGTCGTCCTCGTGCAGCGTCGTCAGCCCCGTACTGAGTGTCATCGTCAAACCTCGCTCACGACCTGGTTGCCGGAAATGACGTGGACCTTGTAGTCGCCGAACACCTGTTCCACCTCACCCGCCGCATAGAGCGCCTGATAGGCGTCGTGCGGCACCAGCGCATGCTTCTCATAGGAGGACACACCCATGCGCGTCGCTTCCAGATTGGCGGTATCGATGTGGAACTCCTCCTGCGCCGGCGTCGTCGACCAGAAGCCGCGTTTGGCCGGACGTTCCGATTTCGAGAAGACCTCCTGCACCGTCCAGGTCAAAAGCCAGGCGTTCTCGGTCTTGCGTACCTTCGAGAGGATATCGTTGATGCGCGCATTGTTCTCGGTTATCCCGGCCGAGTAGAACGGCCCGAGCACGATGCGCCGCAGCTGCTTCGGGTGCAACTCGTCGAAATCCTTGTCGAGATTGGTGGCGATCGTCACCGGCGTCAGCGAATAGCTGCTGTTCTTGGAGGCAAAGTCGTCGAAGCGGCTGGCAAGCTCGGGATTGAGCAGGCCGCCGACCGGCAGGGGGATCTCCACCTGCGGATTGAGCTTGCCGTCGTCGGTCACCAGCATCTCGACGATCTTTTCCGACGAATCCTCGATCGTTGCCATGTAGACCATCGGCAACGTGCTGGCGCCATCAAAGGCGCCCCAGTTGACCACGTAATAGGGCCGCATCGTCTTCGAATTGACCGCAACGCGGATGGTCTCCGGCAGGATGAAGGGCGAAAAGATGTCACCCTTGCCGATCTGCTCCAGATAGAGCCGCTCGGCCATGCGCGCCTGCAAAGCCTCGGGAAAAGCCTTCTGCCTCAGGATGAAATCGACCATTTCATCGCGCAGCGCATCGGCCGAGGGAATGTCGGCGAGGCGCTTGGCTGCGGTCTGGCGATCGTTTTCCAGCTCCAGCACGTTCTGGAACACCGGAAAGCCGCTTTCGGCGCGCGAAATCCGGAACTGGTCGACAAAGCCGATCCTGTTTTCCCAGCAGTCGATCGATGCCTTCAGCCGCCCGAGATAGGGTACGATCACCTCACCGACGACGGTGTTGCGATAGAGCGGCGAGTTGCGATCGCCGAGAAAGAGTTCGAGCCCGGCGAGCGCCGCGTGGATAGACGCGAAATATTGTGCGACAGCGGATGAAGCCGCGACTTTCATGCAAATCCCCGTGGCGCGTGCCAGACGGCAAACTCGGTTCGGATCATGCGCCTGCCGATCACTGCTTCACGTAGTTGGCAGTGTTGTGCTTGTCCATGACAGCCTGGAAGCGGCGGGCAAAAGCGTCGTCCGCCAGCTTCTTGCGGCGCTGGATATCCTGTGTCGAAAGCATGTTCTTTTCATGCATTTCGAGGAGATCGCCGATGTGGCGCTGCGCTGCGGCGCCGATGCCGGCCATCGTCTCTTCGGCCGCGGTGTCGACCTGGCTGCCGAGCGTGTTGATCTTGTGGGCGACATCCTGCTGGGCGGCGGTCTTCAGCGAATCTTCCAGCGCCTTGTAGAGCACGATGCGCTGCTCGGTATCGATCGTCAGCTTGTTGATCAGCGTGTTCTGCGCCGCGATCTGGTTGTTGAGCGAATCGACGAAGGTCTGGAACATCGAGGTGTAGCGCTCGAGCGTCTGGCTCTCGGCAAGCAGCTCCTGCTCCTTGGCCTGCTTCTCATTGTATTCGGTCGCAAGCGCCGAGCGCTCGCCTTCGAGCTCGGTGCGGACCTTCTGCTCGGTCGAGGCGGCGATGCGGTTTTCGATGTCGAGCAGCAGCGGGTTCAGCTCCTCGATCCGCTTCTGCACCTCTTCAAGGTTCGCCATCGTGCCCTTGCGGCGCTCGATTACCTGGATCAGGCTCTGCTCGGAGGTCTTGTAGCGCTGGTCGAGGATCGACTTCTGTTCCTTGAGGATGCCGACGATCATGTCGGACTTCGACAAGAGCTCCTGCAGATTGCCGGCAAGCGACATGTTGCGCACGCGGTCGGTGCGCATGCGCTGCATCTTCTGCTTGGAGAAGATGCCGATGAACTTCTCGTAGCCGGTATAGTTCTTCATGCTCTCGAATTCCGAGCCGAAGACGTTGGTCGCATCCTCAAGCCCGATGATCAGGTCGGCGATGTTGGCTTCCATCACCTTCTGCTGGTTGATTACGTCCTGGATGCGGGCGTTCTCGATGTCGAAGTTGACGTCGCCAAGCTTGGTCTCGGCCTTGGCGAACTGCTCCAGCACGACGCTCGATTGTTCGAGCTTGCCGCGCATCTGGTCGACGACGCCCTTCGTCTTCTCGATCTCCGCGTCAAAGTTCTGAAGAGTCGCCATGTCCTGCCCCTCGATCCACCGTGGCGCGATCCGCCAGCTCAGCCAAATTATTCAGCCTTCGATTGCAGTTATATAAAGGGTGTTTATGGACAGAGAACAAGTCTGCAGCCGCGGCTTTTTTCGATCAAGCGTTGCAGCGAAGTGCTTGAGATATTGAAGGCATTGCCTATTTGGCGGCCGGTGGCGCCTTGAGATAGGCGATCACGTCGGCAATGTCCTGAGGCTTCTTGAGACCGGGAAAAGTCATCTTGGTGGCGCCGACCATCGCCTTGGGGCTGAGCAGATATTCGCTCAGCGTCGCCTCGTCCCAAACATGGCCCTCGGCGCCGAAAGCTTTCATCGCCGCCGAATAGCTGTAGTCAGGGATCGATGCCACCGGCCGGCCGACAACCCCCATGAGGCTCGGCCCGACGCGATTGACCGGTTCGCTCGCCGTATGACAGGCCGCACATTTGCGGAACACCGCCGCCCCTGCGGTCGCATCGCCACCTGCGTGCGCCGCTGGAGCGCCGAGACAGAGGCAGAGAACAAGACGGGAAAACAGGCGCGACATCGGAAGACCTCTCGAAGGGAAGATCAGGCCAGAATGGCATCGCGAATGCGGCAGTTTCAAGCGCCAGGACGCCGCACTATTCGCAGCGCATCGTGTCTTCCCAGTGGCGTCGGCAATAGGAGACATATTTCTCGTTGCCGCCGACTTCGACCTGGGCACCCTCGCGTACAACCTTGCCTTGGCCATCGAGGCGCACCACCATTGTCGCCTTGCGGCCGCAATGGCAGATGGTTCGCACCTCGCGCAATTCGTCGGCGAGCGCGAGCAGCGCCATCGAGCCCGGAAACAGCTTGCCCTGGAAATCTGTGCGTAGACCATAGGCCATGACGGGAATGCCGATCCGGTCGGCGACGCGGGCGAGCTGCCAGACCTGCGTCTCGTTGAGGAACTGCGCCTCGTCGACGAAGACGCAGGCGATCTCGCCCTTACCATCGCCGTGGAGCGTCTCGATCAGCGTGAAGAGATCGTCGTCGCCGTGAAAGGGGATGGCATCAGCGCCAAGACCGATGCGCGAGGAGATGCGTCCAACCCCTCCCCGATCGTCATGCGCGGCGATCAGCATCACCACACGCATGCCGCGCTCCTGATAGTTGTAGGAGGCCTGCAACAGCATCGTGCTCTTGCCCGCATTCATCGTCGCATAGCTGAAATAGAGTTTGGCCATCTTCACCGCGTCCGGTTTCCGTCTTCCGGGTAATGACGAGGCTTGTCCCGGAAGGCCAGAGCGTGTTTGCAGCACCCACAGTTTTTCGCCGGACTAGACCATTTCGTGGACATTGCGACATTCAGCGTCGCATCGTGCACCCCGTTAGCATATTGACGCAATACACTTCCTTCGACATCAAAGCGCTTGAATTCGCTATCCAATGGTGTTTGGCTAAAACAATAATAGAGGTAGGGGAACGACAACGATGAAAAAACGACTCTCTCTCAAACTGATGCTGGCAGGCGCCGTTTCGGTCGTCGCCCTCACCGCTCAGCAGGCTGCAGCTGCCGAGCCGGAAAGCTGTGGTACGGTGCGTTTCTCCGACGTCGGATGGACGGATATCACTGCAACCACCGCGACCGTCTCCACTGTTCTCAAGGGCCTCGGCTACGAGACGGACATCAAGGTTCTCTCGGTTCCGGTCACCTACACGTCGCTCAAGAACAAGGACATCGACGTCTTCCTCGGCAACTGGATGCCGACCCAGGAGAACGACGTGCGCCCCTATCTCGACGACAAGTCGGTCGAATCCTTCGGCCCGAACCTGGTCGGTGCCAAGTACACGCTGGCGACCAATGCCAAGGGCGCCGAGCTTGGCATCAAGGACTTCAAGGATATCGCCGCCAAGAAGACCGAACTCGACAGCAAGATCTACGGCATCGAGCCGGGCAATGACGGCAACCGTCTGATCATCGACATGGTCGACAAGGACACGTTCAGCCTCAAGGGCTTCGAGGTGGTCGAATCGTCCGAGCAGGGCATGCTGGCGCAGGTCGCCCGCGCCGAGAAGGATGGTTCGCCGATCGTCTTCCTCGGATGGGAACCGCATCCGATGAACGCCAACTTCAAGCTGACCTATCTTTCGGGCGGCGACGACATCTTCGGCGCCAACTTCGGCGGCGCGGAAGTCTTCACCAACGTGCGCGCCGGCTACACGACCGAGTGCCCGAACGTCGGCAAGCTGCTCACCAATCTGAAGTTCTCGCTCCAGATGGAAAACGAAATCATGGGCAAGATCCTGAACGATGGCAAGGAGCCGGACAAGGCTGCGGAAGAATGGCTGAAGGCCAATCCGACCGTCGTCGACCCGTGGCTTGCCGGTGTAACCGCCAAGGATGGCGGCGATGGCCTAGCCGCGGTCAAGGCCGCCCTCGGCCTCTGATCGGCATCAAGGCGGGGAAAAACCCCGCCTTTTTTCACCGCGTCATGCGCTCCTTTTTGACCTGACGAGACGGATTTACCTTCGTGGAATATCTGACCGATAACCGCATCCCCATCGGCGGCTGGGCCAAGGCGTTCGTCGACTGGCTGACGACGAACTTCGAGCTGTTCTTCGACCAGCTCGCTCGCTTCCTCTCCGGCGTTGTCGCCGTGCTGCTCTGGATCCTCCAGACCCCGCACCCGCTGATCGTCGTCGCCGTCATCACGGCGGCTGCCTGGTGGTTCCGCCGTTCGATCGGCGTAACGCTGTTTACCGGCCTCGGCCTGCTGCTGATCATCAACCAGGGCTACTGGAAGGAAACGACGGAAACGCTGGCTCTGGTGCTCGCCGCCAGCTTCGTCAGCATGGCCGTCGGCGTTCCGCTCGGCATCGCCGCCGCCCGTCGCGCCTGGGTCTATGCCATCATGCGGCCGATCCTCGACCTGATGCAGACGATCCCGACCTTCGTCTATCTCATCCCGGCGCTGATCCTGTTCGGCCTCGGCATGGTTCCGGGTCTGATCGCCACGGTTATCTTCGCAATCCCGGCGCCGATCCGGCTCACCCGCCTCGGCATCATCTCGACGCCGCCGTCGCTGGTGGAAGCTGCCCAGGCCTTCGGCGCGACGCCCGGCCAGGTGCTGCGCAAGGTAGAGCTGCCCTTCGCCATGCCGCAGATCATGGCTGGCCTCACCCAGACGATCATGCTGTCGCTGTCGATGGTGGTCATCGCCGCGCTCGTCGGCGCCAACGGCCTCGGCGTCCCGGTTTTGAGAGCCCTGAACTCGGTGAACGTCGCCAAGGGCTTTGAAGCCGGCCTCTGCATCGTCATCCTGGCGATCATTCTCGACCGCCTTTTCCGCTCGTCCGACGAAGGAGAAGGCGCATGACCACCGCCGTCGTTTTCAAGAATGTCGACATCATCTTCGGCAACAATCCGCAGGTCGCCCTGCAGATGGTCGACCAGGGCAAGACCCGCGACGAGATCGGCGCCGCAACCGGCCTTGTGCTCGGCGTTGCCGGTGCGTCGCTCGAAATCACCGAAGGCGAGATCCTCGTGCTGATGGGGCTTTCGGGCTCCGGCAAGTCGACCCTGCTTCGCGCCGTCAACGGCCTCGCTCCCGTGGTACGCGGCGACGTCGAGGTAAAGACGTCGAACGGACCGCTCAACCCCTATCGGACCAATGCGAAATCGCTGCGCGACTTCCGCATGCATACGGTCTCGATGGTGTTCCAGCAGTTCGCGCTGCTTCCCTGGCGCACCGTGGCCGACAATGTCGGTTTCGGCCTCGAGCTTGCCGGCATGCCGGAAGCCGAGCGCAAGGCGCGCGTCGGCGAACAGCTCGACCTCGTCAACCTGACGAAATGGGCGGGCCGAAAGGTCAACGAGCTTTCGGGCGGCATGCAGCAACGCGTCGGCCTCGCCCGCGCCTTTGCCACCGGCGCACCGATCCTTCTGATGGACGAGCCGTTCTCGGCACTCGACCCCTTGATCCGCACCCGATTGCAGGACGAACTGCTCGAGTTCCAGCGGCGGCTGAAAAAGACGATCATCTTCGTCAGCCACGATCTCGACGAGGCATTCCGGATCGGCAACCGCATCGCCATCATGGAAGGCGGACGCATCATCCAGTGCGGCACGCCGCAGGATATCGTCAAGAATCCAGCCAACCAGTATGTCGCGGATTTCGTTCAGCACATGAACCCGATCACCATGCTGACCGCCAAGGACGTGATGCAGACCGGTGTCCAGCGCGGCGCGACGGTCGCCGGCGTCACGGCCACCGCCAAGCCGACGACACCGCTCGTCGACATTCTCGACGCCATGTCCCGCCAGCCGGGCAGCATCGGCGTCGTCGATAACGGTTCGGTCGTCGGCACCATCGATGCCCAGGATATCGTTCAGGGATTGACGCGGCACCGCAACAAAAGTTGACGAAATCGCTCAGCAAGCCAATAAAAGCCCGGAGGATCGCTCCGGGCTTTTCGTTACTGCATGGTTCCCTTGAATCCTCACCGAGTTGAGGAACAAGGCATGCAGTCGTTCAAAGGTCGTTGTCGGTCGTGATGGCATGGCAAGAAAGGTTCAAAGACATGAGCGACAAGCCGAACGTATTGCGCGACACCGACGACGAGGCTCGCACTCTGGCCCGCACGCTTCTGAGGGGCGCACGCAGCGCTTCGCTCGCCGCCATCGAGCCGGAGAGCGGCGGCTTTCCCTTCGTCAGCCGAGTTCTCGTCGGCATGGATGTCGACGGCGTTCCCGTCATCCTGATTTCCAGGCTCTCGACTCACACCCAGGCACTGCTTGCCGACAAGCGCGCTTCGCTGCTCACGGGCGAGCCCGGCAAAGGCGATCCGCTCGCCCATCCCCGTCTCACGGTGCAGTGCATGGCCGAACAGATTGCCCGCGACAGCGAAGCCCATGCGCGCATCCGCGAACGGTTCGTCCGTCGTCACCCAAAGTCGAAGCTCTATGTGGATTTTCCCGATTTCGGTTTCTTCCGGCTGAAGCCGTTGCGCGCCAGCCTCAATGGCGGCTTCGGCCGCGCCTATGTGCTGACGGCTGAAGATCTGATGATCGACTCGCCCGCTATCGAATCGCTGGCAGCCATGGAGGCGAGCGCGATCGAACATATGAATTCCGATCACTCCGACGCCGTGCAGAACTATGCCGTAAAGCTCTGCAACACACCGGAAGGCAACTGGAAGATCGTCGGCATCGATGCAGCCGGTCTCGATCTTGCCGATGGAGATCGACTGAAACGCCTTGAATTTCCTGCGCGGATCGAAGACAGTTCCAATTTACGGGCAATTTTGCGTGAACTTAACGGTTAATCGCGGGAGAACTACCCCCATTTCTTGCAGTGGGTGGTTGCCCTTTTATGCATCACGACTAATTATCGTGCTTCGTCAACCATAACTACGTGTGATGTAATTTTCGCATGGAGCACGCAATGCAGCCACTTTCGCCTGAAAAACACGATGAAGCCGAGGTAGCAGCCGGTTTCCTCTCGGCCATGGCAAACCCTAAGCGCCTTCTCATCCTCGATTCCCTCGTCAAGGAAGAGATGGCAGTCGGCGCATTGGCCAACAAGGTTGGGCTGAGCCAGTCGGCTCTCTCCCAGCATCTTTCGAAGCTCCGTGCCCAGAATCTCGTCAGCACCCGCCGCGATGCGCAGACGATCTACTATTCGAGCTCATCCGACGCAGTCATGCGGATTCTAGGCACGCTCAACGAAATCTACGGCGACGAACAGAACGTCACCGCAGAAAAGACTCTGGTCCGCAAATCGGCCTGATATCCGGTCCGTTCTGCGGACCCGTTCGAACAGCCCCACACGAGAAATCGCGCGGGGCTTATTCTTTTCCAGGATATCGCGACAAGCCCGCGAGGCCGCCAGCCTCCCCTGCCGTTTACCGGGCCTTGAGACTTCCGCGGCACGATGCGCCGCGACAGATCAGCCTGAGCAGCGGACACTAGGGAATGCGCGACAGGGTCCGTTGGGGCATCGCCGGAACCGGCACAATCGCAAACAGCTTCGCATCGGATTTCCGGTTCGCCGGAAATGCGATGCTTGCCGCCGTTTCCTCCCGCAGTGCCGAGAACGCCCAGGCTTTCGCCGCGCGCTACGGCGGCATCCGCAGCTATCACGATATCCGGGCCCTGGCGGCCGATCCTGATATCGATGCCATCTACGTCGCCTCACCCAATGCGATGCATCGCGACCATGCCGCCCTGGCACTTGCCGCCGGCAAGGCGGCGCTGGTCGAAAAGCCACTGACCGCATCCGTCGCTGACGCGCGCGCCCTCGCAGGAGCAGCTGCCGCCAGCGGCACCTTCGCGATGGAAGCGCTTTGGACCTGTTTCCTCCCGGCGATAGCAGAGACGCGCGCGCTTCTCGGTGAAGGCAGACTCGGGACCATCAGACATGTCCGGGCGGAACTTGCCTATGCGAAGCCGTTCGACGCAAACAGCCGCTTCTTCGATCCAGCACTGGGCGGCGGTTCGCTGCTCGATCTCGGCATCTATCCGATCGCGCTGTGCCTGAGCCTGTTCGGCCAACCGAAGTCCTTTGGCGGCAGCTGGAAAAACGCGCCGACCGGCGTCGATGTCTCGGCAGACGCCCGCCTGGTCTATGACGGCTTTGATGCTCATCTCGGGTGCGGGTTCGATCGCAACGGCCACAATCACTTCGTCATCGAGGGCGAGCGCGGCACGCTCGTCATCGACGCGCCATTCCTGAAGGCAAGCCGCCTGTTTGTCGCCACCGGCGCGCCGGCGCGCAAGCTGATGACATCGGCGGGGCAAACGCTCTTCAAGGTGGCGCGGCGGATCCCCCTGCCCGGTCTCAAGCGCTTCGACCATGCGTTTCCCGGCAACGGGCTGCAATTCGAAATCGAGGCCGCCAGTGCAGCCATTCTCGAAGGTCGACGCGAGCATGCGCTGATGCCGCTATCGCGCAGTATCGAAGCGCTGGAGATCATCGAGGCGATCCGGGCCAAGGCGCCGGTTGCCTGAACCACTTGCCCCGATACGTGCGGGACGTGCCTCTAGAGATCGAGCGGACGATAGTCCCGCCAACCGCTGTTCAGCGCAAGCACGACCTCGGTCAGATGCCGCGCCGTCGCGCCGGAGAAGAATGGTGTTTCGCCGCGCTCGATCGCATCGGCCTGGACTGCGATCCCCCGCACGAAATCGATCTGCGACGGAAAGGCCGGAAGGGCTGGCCCGGAGGATGCCTTGGGGTAGCGCGCCTTCGTTCCGGGATAGACCCGGACGGGCAGCTTTCGCCCCAACTTCCACTCCAGCCAGTCAAGACCGCGATGCATCAGCGAGCGCTTCGCGCCGAACGCCTCGACGTGAACGGGCGAGCGATTGTCCCAGAGATCGCGAACGACGATCGTTCCGCGGTCGCCGATGATCGTCAGCGAACGGTCGCGCGGCGCCGCCAGGCCACAGGTGACACGCGCCGTCACGCCCGAGCGGAACGTAAGGCAGCCCACCGAGAAATCAGGACCGAGCGCCAGCGTCTCCGTCCCCGGCCCCTTGTCCGGGAAGGTCAGGGCCGAGACGGCACTGACCTCGGCGACCGGCCCGAAGAGCGAGACGAGCCAGCTTGCGGCATAGCCCGCATGTTCGAGCGTGCAGCCAACCTCGAATTCGTGCACGCCCGGCCAGCGTGCGCCTGAGCGACTGCGCCAGGTGTGCCAGTTCGCCTTGAAGACAGGGCCATCCTCCATCTCGGCATAGACGAGCCGCGGCGTGCCGATCGTCCCTGCTGCAAGCAGGCTCACGCAAAGCGCCTGTGCGTCGCTGAGGCCGTTGGCCGGCGCGCCGGCAAGGACCAGCGCGTGTTCGCGGGCAAGCGCGACCAGTTCGCTCGCCTCCGCCACCGTCATCGCCAGCGGTTTCTCGCAGTAGACGTGCTTGCCGGAAGTGAGAGCGGCGAGGTTGACCGTGTAGTGGCTTTCCGGCGTTGTCAGGTTGACGACGATCGACACAGCCGGATCGGCAAGCACTGCTTCCAGCGAGGCATAGGACGAAACCTTCCAGTAACGCCCAAAGGCGTCGAGACGCTCCGCATCGCGATCCCAGACGCCGACGAGCCGAAGCTGCGGATGGTTGGCAAGCGTGGTCATGTAGTAGTCGGCGACGAAGCCGGTTCCGACGAAAGCTATTCCAGTCACGCTCTCACTCTCCTATCGGGCGTCGGCAAGGAACGAGGCGACGTAGACGAGCGGCGCATTCCAGTTGATGGCAATTTCATTGGATCCATAGGCTTCGATGTCGTCGGCATAACAGGTCTGCGGCGCACATCCCTTCAGGTGTTGCCGCGCCACATCATCGACGAAGGTGGAGTTGGGACCACCGGCAAGAGAGCCCGCTGGCGGACCAGGCAGCTGCGGATCGCGCTGGTGCGCGTACCAGCGACTGTGCTGGTTCCTGGGCGCGCGCGCGCCATAGCCGGTGACATAGGATAGCGCCATGGCATTGCGGCCGAGAATATAATCCATGCCCTCGCGCACACCATCGAGAAACCCCTTCTCGCCGGAGAGGTCGAAAGCGGCCGACATAACGATGATGTTCTGCAGCATCAGCTGGTTCGATCCCCAGTCGTAGCGTCGGCCCGCAGGCCGGTAGACGACACCGAAGGGCTCTGCCTGCTGCAGCGACAGGAAGTGCCGCGCGGTCGAAACCACCGCGTCTCGCATCAGTTCACGGTCATCGTCCGGCAAGCCCGTGCCAAAAAGCGCCAATTGCAGCCGTGCGAAGCCGGCGACGTTGCGCCAATCAAAGGCGCCGCCAGAAGACAGCGTATCCGCTGTCCAAAGCGGCGAAGCCCGCAGCACCTTGAGATAGGCTTCGTCACCGGTCGTCAGATAGAGCTCGGTCGCCGCCCAGAAGAGTTCGTCCGAAGTGCTGTCGTCGTCATAGTCACCACCACCGGCCAGCCCGTCCGACTTTGGCGCCAGCAGCGCTGGATTGGCATTGGCCGCCACCCAGGCCTTGCGCGCGGCGGCGAGCAATCGTGCCGAGAACGTCGGATTCTGATCGGCAAAAAGCCGGGCGCCCTGGGCCGTGACGGCGGCGACGTCGAGCGTTGCCGCCGTCGACGGACGGTGGAGCGCCCGCGGTTGCGGATCATCGCTTGGCAGCATAGGCGCTTCGGTCCAGGCGGTGTCGTGAACCTTGTGGTGCACCATGCCGGCAAGCGGCTCGCCATCCGGAACCATCATGCGCAGCAGGAACTCGAGCTCCCACCGGGCCTCGTCGAGAATGTCCGGCATGCCGTTGCCGCTTTCAGGAATGCGCGAAAGACCGTCGCGCGTCACTGGCGAACCCGCCGCATAGACATGCCCACGCTCGTAGGCAGCAAGCAGTTGAGCCGCGGACAGCGCGCCGGTCACAGCATATTTGCCGTGGTCGCCTGCATCGTACCAACCGCCCGAAACGTCCAGCCGATAGGAACAGGACCAGCCGCTGTAAAGCGTTGCGGCCTGTTTGCTGTCGAGGCACGGTACCGCCTTGTCGCCCTGGTTCGGCGCAACGCCGACATGGCCCGCCGACCGGGCGTAGGCCTTACCGGCGATCGACGCCTTGATCTCGATGCCGCTTCGCTGTGGATAGAACCAGGAGAGCGCATCGACGCGCAGCCGATCGTAGAGGTCGTCGCCGATCGAGAATCGATCACTCGCCCAATCGCCGGACACGAGGCGATAGCCGTCACCGGCCGTTGCGAAGGATGAAAAATCCGCGACCTGCGTTTCGACGCCCGCCGTCGGATCGAAACCGCTGGGTTGCGTCTTGCCCTTGCCGACGACCTTGTCCCTGGCGTCGAGCAATTGGAAATCGATGGGGTGCTTCGTATCGGCAATGAAGGTCGCGCGCTTCGGACCGGCGGTGAAGTAGCCAAGCTGATTGACGCGAATGGCAGGCCCTTCGCTCGCGCGCCTCGCCGCCTGCGAAACAGCACCGGTCGCGACCAGCGATACGTCGTCAAGACAGACGCGGCCGGCTTCCTCGCCCCCGAGCGGCAGCACGAATTGGACTTCATCCGGTTCTATCGCCTCGAACTCGACGGAGAACGGGCTGCCGCCCGGCGACCCCACCGTCGTGAACTCGGCAACGGAAGTCCAGGGATCAGCAGCCCGCTGCACCCTTGCCGCGATCGCGCGTGCCGGCTTGGCAGCGACCCTCAGCGACAGGCGATAGATGCGCCCGGGCACCAGCCTCAAACCATTGACCCCGATGATCTGCCGCCAGACTTCTCCCCCGCTTTGGGTCTCTACGCAGAGCCGCCCACCCTCCCGCTCGAGGGTCAGCCCGTCGCTCGCCCAGAACGTGTCTTGCCCCTTTTCGAAGTGGCCGTCGGCAATCAGCTCGGCTGCGACTGCCGGGCCTGGCAGGAAGAGCGCAGCAATTGCCGCGTGTACTATCCCGAACCTCGACACGTCCCAGCTCCCAATTGGTCAGGCCGGGCCGCAGGCGCATAAGCCCATTCACAGGCGGCCATGGACCCGGCAAGGCATGGCAACGCAGCGTTGCCGCAAACAAGTTAAGCTAGAGAAAATTTCCGGCGCGGCGACAAAAATTCGCCACCCCGAAGGCCCTCTGTGCGAGCCTGCCGAGGCTTGACGCGTCCCGGGGCGCTGATAGTTTGACCAAAGGGTAAAAAATGCGGGCGGCGAACGCCGCCTGACGAAGAACAGACCGAGGAGAACTGGAATGTCGAACCGCCTCAACACCCCGAACGATCTGCGCGCCTTCTGGATGCCGTTCACCGCGAACCGGCAGTTCAAGAAGGAGCCGCGGATGTTCGTCGGCGCCAAGGACATGCACTACACGACCCATGACGGCCGGACGGTACTGGACGGCACGGCGGGTCTGTGGTGCGTGAACGCCGGCCATTGTCGCCCGAAGATCACCGAGGCGATCCGTGCACAGGCGGGCGAGCTCGACTATGCGCCGGCCTTCCAGCTCGGCCACCCCAAGGCCTTCGAACTGGCGAACCGCCTGGTCGACATCGCGCCCGAGGGCATGAACCATGTTCTCTACACCAACTCCGGCTCGGAATCGGTGGATACGGCGCTGAAGGTGGCACTCGCCTATCACCGCGCCAAGGGTGACGGCTCGCGCTTCCGCCTGATCGGTCGCGAGCGCGGCTATCACGGCGTCAATTTCGGCGGTATCTCGGTCGGCGGCATTGTTTCGAACCGCAAGATGTTCGGCACGCTTCTGACCGGTGTCGACCACATGCCGCACACGCACCTGCCGGCCCAGAATGGCTTCACCCGCGGCGAGCCGGAACATGGCGGCGATATCGCAACCGAACTCGAGCGCATCGTCACGCTGCATGACGCGTCCACCATCGCCGCCGTGATCGTCGAGCCTGTGGCCGGCTCGACCGGCGTGCTGATCCCGCCGAAGGGCTACCTGCAGAAACTGCGCGAGATTTGCACCAAGCACGGCATCCTGTTGATCTTCGACGAAGTCATCACCGGTTTCGGCCGCCTCGGCACGCCGTTTGCCGCGCAGTATTTCGACGTCAAGCCCGACATCATCACCACCGCCAAGGGCCTGACCAACGGCGTCATCCCGATGGGCGCGGTCTTCGTCACCTCCGAGATCCATGATGCCTTCATGAATGGCCCGGAGCACATGATCGAGTTCTTCCACGGCTACACCTATTCGGGCAACCCGATCGCCTCGGCCGCCGCCCTTGGCACGCTCGACACCTACAAGGAAGAAGGCCTGCTGACGCGTGCAGCCGAGCTTGCTCCCTATTGGGAAGAAGGTCTGCACTCGCTGAGAGACTGCCCGCATGTCATCGACATCCGCAATCTCGGCCTGATCGGTGCGATCGAACTGCAGCCGATCGCCGGCGAGCCGACCAAGCGCGCCTTCTCTGCGTTCCTGAAGGCCTACGAGAGTGGGTTGTTGATCCGCACGACAGGCGACATCATCGCGCTGTCGCCGCCGCTGATCATCAGCAAGGCAGAAATCGACGAGCTCTTCGGCAAGCTGCGCGCCGTTCTCAAAAGCAACATCTGATCCAGTCGCACGCCGACCGCCAAGGGCCCTTTCCCCGGCAACGGGGGAAGGGTTACTCTTATCTGCAACACTGAAACTGCGTCCCGCCGAATTCGCATCCGGGCACGCGCATGGACCGGAGTAGCCCACATGTCCGAAGCACTGGAACGCCATATCGATCAGGGCGTCGGACGCGAGCCCGCGGATATCGTCCTGAAGGGCGGACGCTTCTTCGACCTCGTCACCGGCGAACTCGTCGCCTCCGACATCGCAATCTCCGGTGACCGCATCGTCGGCACCTTCGGCAGCTATGAGGGCCGTGAAGAGATAGACATCACCGGCCGCATCGTCGTGCCGGGCTTCATCGACACGCACCTGCACATCGAGTCCTCGCTCGTCACGCCGCACGAATTTGACCGCTGCGTCCTGCCGCTCGGGATCACCACCGTCGTTTGCGATCCGCACGAGATCGCCAACGTGCTCGGCACCGAGGGCATCCAGTTCTTTCTGGATTCGGCAGAGCAGACGATCATGGATATCCGCGTCCAGCTCTCCTCCTGCGTGCCGGCAACGCATCTGGAAACCTCGGGCGCTGACCTGCCTATCGAGCGACTTCTGCCCTTCCGCGACCATCCCAAGGTCATCGGCCTTGCCGAGTTCATGAATTTCCCCGGCGTCGTGCACAAGGATCCGGTCTGCCTTGCCAAGCTCGAGGCCTTCCAGGGCGCGCATATCGACGGCCACGCGCCGCTGCTGTCGGGCAAGGACCTGAACGGCTATCTCGCCGCCGGCATCCGCACCGACCATGAATGCACCTCGGCTGAAGAAGCCATGGAGAAGATCCGCAAGGGCATGCACATCCTCGTGCGCGAGGGTTCCGTCTCCAAGGATCTGCATGCGCTGATGCCGATCATCACCGAACGCCTGTCACCCCATCTGGCGCTCTGTACCGACGATCGCAATCCGCTCGACATCGCCGAGCAGGGTCATCTCGATCACATGATCCGCACGGCGATATCAGCCGGCGTCGAGCCGCTGGCAATCTACCGCGCCGCCTCGATTTCGGCCGCCCGCGCCTTCGGCTTGCGCGACCGCGGCCTGGTCGCGCCCGGCTGGCGCGCCGATCTCGTGGTCATCGACAGCCTGGAGAATTGCAAGGCCGAGACGGTGTTTTCAGGTGGTCGCCGCGTCACGGACGAGCTCTTTGCCACCCGCAACCCGGTGGCACCCGTTGGGCTCGACAGCGTCAAAGCCGGCCAGGTCCATGCCAGCGCCTTTGGCATCCCTGTCACCGATGGCGACACCTCCGTCATCGGCGTGCTGCCCGGCAAGATCATCACCGAGCACCGCCGCTACCGCCTGCCGGCTGTCGGCAACCAGACCGGCGTCGACCTCGCCCGCGATATCATCAAGGTCGCGGTGATCGAGCGCCACGGCGTCAACGGCAATCACGCCAACGGCTTCGTGCAAGGCTTCGGGCTGAAGAAGGGCGCGATCGCCTCGACCGTCGGTCACGACAGCCACAACATCTGCGTCGTCGGGGTCAACGACGAGGACATGGCGATCGCCGCCAATCGGCTGGGCGAGATCAAGGGGGGCTTCGTCGTCGTCGAGGACGGCCAGGTGACTGGCGAAATCGCCCTTCCGGTGGCGGGCCTGATGAGCCTCGAACCCTACGAGTCCGTGCGTGACACGCTGCACCATCTGCGCCACGCCGCCTTCGCGCTCGGCGCGACGCTGGAAGAGCCCTTCCTGCAGCTCGCCTTCCTGCCACTGCCGGTCATCCCGCATCTGAAGATTTCCGATCGCGGACTGGTCGATGTCGACAAGTTCATGTTGATCGGGTGACTTCAGGCAGCACTCAGTTGTCGGCCGCAGCCGGCGCCAGCTCCTTGCGGAAATAGACGACGCGCTCCGTTTCCTCGAAGCCAAGCGCCATATGCAGGCCCTGGCTCCTGAGATTGTCGGTCGCCGTGTCGGAGGCAAGTTCCTGGCATCCTTGCGATGTGGCCCAGCGCTCGACCGCGGTGATCAAGGCGCGCGCCACACCGCGACGGCGAAAGCCGGGCAACACATAGATCCCCTCAAGGAAACCGACAGGGGAGGTTTCGCAGCCATTGACATAGTCCCGGCGGATCGAAGCTTCGGCAAAACCGGCGGCGACGCCGGCCTGGTCTTCGCAAAGGAAGGACGCGTAGCGCTCGCTCTCGGCAAGGCAGGATTCCACCTCGGCGCGATGCTCGGCTTCCGGCGTATCCGGCCACAGCGCCAGACGCATCTCGACCCAGCGGCCGATGGTTTCACCATCCATCAACAAAACGCGCATCAGAGTTTTCCCGAGAAGGCCGACAGTCCGGCGAGCTGGATGCTACCGGCTTCGAGGCGCGCCGGATATCCGGGCAATTCCAGGGGTTGCACCGCAGCCGGCGGCAGAAACGCTTGCGGCTCGCGGGTGAGGTTGAAGACGAAGAGCAGGCGTTCGCCATCCTTTTCGCGAACGAAGGCCAGGAGGTCGCTGTTGCTGTCGAGGAAACGCATCGCGCCATCGCGCATCACCGACTGCGAATTGCGGAAAGCGAGCGTTGCCCGGTAGTGGTTAAGGGTCGTATCCGCGCCCGTGGCCATGGTGTCCACCGCCAGGCGGCGATGTTCTGCCGGCACTGGCAGCCACGGCTTGCCGCCAGAGAAGCCGGCATTGGTTGCCCCTTCTTCCCAGACCATCGGCGTGCGGCAGCCGTCGCGGCCCTTATACGAGGGCCAGAAGCGGATGCCATAGGGATCGCGAAGATCCTCGAAAGAGAGCTCGGCCTCCGGCAGCCCCAGTTCTTCGCCCTGATAGAGGCAGATCGACCCCCGCAGGCTGGAAAGCAGCGTGATCGCCAGACGCGCCACCCTCTCCCGCTCCGCTTCGGTTTGGGCAAAACGGCTGACATGGCGCGTCACGTCGTGGTTGGAGAAGGCCCAGCAGACCCAGCCGTCGGTAACGGCCTTCTGGAAATTCTCGACGCAGCGGCGGATATGGGCCGCGGTGAAGTCCGGGCCCAAGAGGTCGAAGGTGTAGCACATGTTGAGCTTGTCGCCGCCGCTGGTATAGGCGGCCACCGTCTTCAGCGAGCGGGCGCCGTCGCCCACCTCGCCGACGGTCATGCGGCCTTCGTAGCGGTCGAGCAGCGCCCGGAAGCGCTGGAGAAAGGCGATGTTTTCCGGCTGGCTCTTGTCATGCAGATGGTCCTGCATGCCGTAGGGATTGACGTCGGGCGCATCGTTGCTGGTGGCGTCGGGATCGGGAACAAGCGGCGGGTTGTCGCGCAGATGCTTGTCGTGGAAATAGAAGTTCACGGTGTCGAGCCGGAAGCCATCGACCCCACGGTCGAGCCAGAAGCGCGCGGCATCGAGCACCGCGTCCTGAACATCAGGATTGTGGAAGTTGAGATCCGGCTGCGAGCCGAGGAAGTTGTGCATGTAGTACTGCTTGCGCACCCCATCCCACTCCCAGGCGGGGCCGCCGAAGATCGATAGCCAGTTGTTGGACGCCGTGCCATCCGGCTTCGGATCCGCCCAGACATACCAGTCGGCCTTGCCATTCGTGCGGCTGGAGCGGCTCTCGACGAACCAGGGATGGCGATCGGACGTGTGTGAGATCACCTGGTCGATGATCACCTTGAGGCAGAGACGGTGGGCTTCGCCAAGCATTTCGTCGAAATCGGCGAGCGTTCCGAACATTGGATCGACGTCGCAATAGTCGGAGACGTCGTAGCCCATGTCGGCCTGCGGCGAGGTGAAGAACGGCGACAGCCAGATCGCATCGACGCCGAGAGAGGCGATATGCGGCAGCCTGCGGGTGACGCCCTTGAGATCGCCGATGCCGTCGTCGTCGGTATCCTGGAACGAGCGTGGATAGACCTGATAGATCACCGCACCGCGCCACCAATCGTCACCCGATACCTGCCGAGACGCCATGTAAGCCCCCTGAAGACGGTCTGTCGCGCAAAGGTGTAGCGTTGCCCGGCGCCGGAGTAAACGCCATTCACCGCCACGCACGGATCGCCACCAAACAGCCGGAAACTATCTCTTGCCGTAAGCGGCCGCGCCCCTTATCCCGTCTCAGGCGAAATCTTGTGAGGAGGAAAGTCGTTGGCCAGAAAGATGCTTGCGATCGGGGAGTGCATGGTCGAGCTCATGCAGGCGGAAGGCGGGCTCTTGCGCAAAGGCTATGCCGGCGACACCTTCAACGCCGCCTACTATGCGCGGCTGTTCATGCCTGCCGACTGGACCGTCGCCTATTGCTCCGCCGTCGGCACCGATACGGTCTCCGACGAGATGCTCGCCTTCATGGGGGAAAAACAGATCGACACGTCGAACGTCCGCCGCATCGAAAACCGCTCCGCCGGCCTCTACATGATCCACCTGAAGGACGGCGAGCGCAGCTTCTCCTACTGGCGCTCGCACTCGGCCGCCAAGCTGCTCGCCGACGATGCGGACCATCTGCGACGCGCGATCGAAAGCTCCGACCTCATCCTCTTCTCGGGCATCACACTGGCGATCCTTGCCCCCGATGCGGTGGAAACGCTGCTTTCGGAACTGCGCCGTGCCAAGGCGGCCGGCAAGCAAGTGGTCTTCGATCCGAACATTCGCCCGCGGCTCTGGGACGATGCCGCGCGCATGCGCAGCGCGCTGACGGACGGTGCCCGCGCCGCAAGCCTGGTGATGCCGAGTTTCGACGATGAGATCACCCATTTCGGCGACGCCTCGATCGAGGTGACGATCGCGCGCTACAAGGGCCTCGGCGCCACCAATGTGGTCGTCAAGGATGGGGAAAAGGGTGTGACGCTCGCCTTTGGCGATGCCCCGGTTCAACACGTGCCGGCGACGCCGGTCGAGCGTGTGGTTGACACCACAAGCGCCGGCGACAGCTTCAACGGTGCCTTCGTCGCACGGCTGGTCACAGGCGATCAGCCGCCGGAGGCAGCCGCCTTTGCGGCGAGCGTCGCCGCCGGTGTCATTGGCCATCACGGAGCGCTGGTCGCCCGGGAAAAGCTACCTGCCGCCTGAGCGGCAGGATCGCGTTGCTGGATATAGGATGCGGGCGGAAAACCGCACACGCTTTTCCTCATCCCGCGCTCAGCGCCGCTTCTTCGCCTTGGACTCGAAGGGATTGTCGCCCGAACGGAAATGCATGCGGATCGGCACGCCCGGCAGGTCGAAATCGTTGCGCAGTCCATTGATCAGATAGCGCACGTAGGATTCCGGCAGAGCGTCGGGGCGCGTGCAGGAGATCATGAAGCCCGGCGGGCGGGCCTTCACCTGCGTCATATACTTCAGCTTGAGGCGGCGGCCGGAAACGGCCGGTGGCGGGTGCTGAACCTGCTGCGATTCCAGCCAGCGATTGAGCCGCGCGGTGGAGATGCGGCGGTTCCAGGTCTTGTCCGTCTCGATGATCGCCTGCATCAGCCGGTCGAGGCCGTAGCCGGTATGGCCGGAAATCGGCACGGCGCGAATGCCGCGCGCCTGCGGCAGCAGCCGCTCGGTCTTTTCGCGAAGATCGGCCAGAACCGCCTGCCAGTCCTCGACCAGGTCCCACTTGTTGAAGGCGAGCACCGCAGCCCGGCCTTCGCGCAAGACGAGGTCGACGATCTGCAGGTCCTGCTTCTCGAAGGGAATGGTCGCGTCGAAGACGATGACGACCGTTTCGGCAAATCGGATGGCGCGCAGCGCATCGGCGACCGAGAGCTTTTCCAGCTTCTCCTGCACCTTGGCCTTGCGACGCATGCCGGCCGTATCGAACATCTTGATGGTGCGGCCGCGCCAGTCCCACTCGACCGAGATGGAATCGCGGGTGATGCCGGCTTCCGGTCCCGTCAGCAGGCGGTCTTCGCCCAGGAAGCGGTTGATCAGCGTAGACTTGCCGGCATTCGGACGGCCGACGATCGCCACGCGCAGCGGCTTGGTCTCGTCATAGGCAGTCTCGGCCTCTTCCTCTTCGCCATCTTCGTCCTTGAACGTCGGGCGCAGGTCGATATCGGTCTCGGCAACGTCGTCTTCCGGCGGGAAGGCGCGGTCTTCGCCGATCGCGGCGACGATCGCATCGCGCAGATCGAGCATGCCCTGGCCGTGTTCGGCCGAGATCGGGCACGGCTCGCCGAGGCCGAGCGTGAAGGCATCGTAGAAGCCGCCGTCGGAGCCGCGCGCCTCGGACTTGTTGGCGACCAGCACCACCGGCTTGCCGCGGCGGCGCAGCATTTCGGCGAGCGTCTCGTCGGCCGGCGTCAGGCCGCCCTTGGCATCGACCAGAAACAGCGACAGATCCGCTTCGTCGATCGCGGCCTCGGTCTGCGCCCACATGCGGCCCTGCAGCGTGTCGGGTGCCGACTGCTCGAGGCCGGCCGTGTCGATGATGCGGAAGCGCAGATCGATCAGCTTGGCGTCGCCGGGCCGCCGGTCGCGGGTAACACCCGGCGTGTCGTCGACGAGCGCCAGCTTCTTGCCGACCAGACGGTTGAACAAGGTGGACTTGCCGACATTGGGACGCCCGACGATGGCGACGGTGAAGCTCATGGATCTATCCGTTTCCGCTTGGAGCGCCGCAGCCGAATGGGCGGGCGGCACTCATAATTTCGTTCTTGGCCGCAGCGAGGCGGCAAGGGAGCGTTTCGCCGTGGAAACGACTCCGTCTGATGTTTCAAGCATTCCCGAATACAAAACCGCTACGCACTTTTGCCGGAACTGCTTGCCTTCTCTTACGCCATTCCAGACACAAAGCCGCTGCACGCTTTCGCTGGAGCTGCTTGTCTATCTTGCGCAGTTCCGGACGCAAAACCGCTACGCACTTTTGCTGGAACTGCTTTAAACGCTTTAGCGCACAACCCCAAGATCGAGATCGATTTCGGGATCATGCGCTGATTCGAAAGGGTCGTGCACCCTGTGCCCATCCACGTGGAGGATGGCCGGAAACCTTAGGCCTTGCCGCTGGCCGCAATCACGTCGAGCAGCATCTGGGCGCGACCGGTGAGGTTGCGCGGGCTCTGCGTGTCGTCGACGATCTGCTGGAACCAGGTCTTGGCCTTGGCGTAGTCGCCGGCCTTGTAGGCTGCAAGACCAAGCGCTTCACGGGCCGAGTGGCGCATGTTGTTCTGCGGCGTTGCAAGCTGCTCGACTTCGGCCGAGACCTGATCGTAGCTGCCGGCATCGACGAGCAGGTAAGCGGCACGCAGCCGCGCGGCTTCCTGAATGGCCGCCGGGACACTGCCGTCCTTGCCAATCGCCGAGAATGCCTTCACCGCCGCATCGGTTTCGCCCTTCTGGGCCTGGAGCGTTGCGGCGCGCAGACGAGCCAGAACCGGATAGGCGCCGTAGCCGTCCTTTTCCAGCGCGTTCAAGGCAGCGAGCGCCTCGTCCGTTTTGTTTTCCTTTGCAAGGTTGAGCGCCTGCAGGAACGCATCGCCCGACTTCGAGGACGCACCGTCCTGCCAATAGTCGAAGCCGACCTTGCCGATGGTGCCGAGAACGATAAGCACGGCGATCGCCACGATGACACTGCCGAAACGTGCCCAGATGCTCTTCATCTGGTCGGAACGCAGTTCCTCATTGACCTCGCGGATAAAGCTGTCGTCTTGGTTCGCCATCTATTGCCCCGGCCTTGCCTGCCCACTGGTGCGCCATTCCGACCGTCTTCAACGGGAACAGCGCACGATCTCAAACTGTTCGAGCATGCGCGACACGTTATTGCTCACGCATCGCGCTCTCATGGATTTTGCGCCTTCTACCCGATTTTGCGGCGCTTGTAAGGGGGCCGACGTTATTTAGCCCATCGCCACGGGCTGAACCCCGATCAACCACTCGTGAAGCTTCCAGACGAAGAGAACGTAGACGACGAGACCGATGACGATCGCCAGCACGTCGTTCGTCGATGACTTGAACACCGGTAGCACGCGCTCCCCTGCCCGCTCGCGGCGTTTGAGCGAGATGCGCAGGATCACCGCCCAGGCCAGAAACGAACCGAAAAGCAGGACGGAGGAGGTCTCGCCGTTTGCCAGCAGATGCGCCAGCGCCCAGATCTTGATCGACAGAACCTGCGGATGCTTGACCGCAACCGCGATGCGCCCCGCCGGAAGGAAGCCCGCTGCCGCGATGACGAAGGCAAAGAGCATCAGCAGAAGCGCGATATGGCGCAGGAACACCGGCGGATTGTAGAGCATGCCCGTTTCACTGCGAGCCTGGCCGAAGCCGTAAATGATCAGACAGAGGCCGATGAGGCTGAGGATTGCATAGATCCCCATCCAGGTGCCTTTGCCGCGGCTCTCGATGACGCCGGCGCGAAAGCCGGGCGCGACCACGCGGATCAGGTGCAATCCAAGAAAGATGATGATGCCGAGAACGAGTATCGCCATGGGGCCACCGCTTTGTTCGAGATACCGGACCAAATCAGCGTCGCGTGCCGGACATGGCGCGCCTGAGTCGCTGTAGCTCTTTGATTTTCTTTGCCATTCCTCCTGAACCGAATCCAGCCCAGGTTGCTATGCAGTAGCCTTGATGGTGTCTTTTTTCCAGTCCGATCAAAGGATTGCCGCAATTTCGAACCATCTGCGACCAAAATCCAACATTGCAGTTGACCATGATCCGTATTTCCGCCGCTTTATCCCTCGCCCTTTTTCCCGCTCTCGCCCAGGCCGAGCCGGCAACGCCTGCCACCGTTCCGAGCGGCGACAAGCAGCTGGTGATCGTCTCCTTCGACGGCGCGCATGACAATGCGCTCTGGGACAAGAGCCTGGCGATGGCAAAGCGCACCGGCGCACATTTCACCTACTTCCTCTCCTGCACCTTCCTGATGACCCGAGCGGACGGCAAGGAGGTCTACAGGCCGCCGGGCCAGAAGCCCGGACGATCCAATGTCGGCTTCGCCCAGAGCCGCGAAGAAATTGCGACCCGCGCCGGCCACATCTGGCAGGCCCACCTCGACGGCCACGACATCGCCAGCCATGCCTGTGGCCATTTCGACGGCAAGGGCTGGAGCAAGGCCGACTGGCAGAGCGAATTCTCGACCTTCAACACCGCGCTGCGCGACGCCTGGAAGAAGGCGGACAAGCCGGACGCGGAGCCCGAGGGTTGGGCCGAATTCGCGAAGTCGAGCGTCAAGGGCTTCCGCGCGCCCTATCTCTCTCTCAGCGATGGCCTGCTGCCGGCACTGAAGGATTCGGGCTTCACCTATGATGCGAGCCTGGTGACCAAGGGCCCGGGCTGGCCGTCGGCGAAGGATGGCCTGCCGCGTTTCGGCCTGCCGCTGATCCCCGAGGGACCGTCGCAGCGCCCGGTGATCGGCATGGACTACAACCTCTTCGTCCGCCACTCCATGGGTGTCGAGAACAAGAAGGACAGCGCCCGCTTCGAGGAGCGCACCTACGAAGCCTACAGGAAGGCTTTCGAGCGCGAGTATAGCGGCGACCGTATTCCCCTCCAGCTCGGCTTCCACTTCGTCGAGATGAACGGCGGCGCCTACTGGCGCGCGCTCGATCGGTTGCTGACCGAAGTTTGCGGCAAGCCGGACGTCGCCTGTGTCAGCTACGCCCAGGCGCTGCCAATGATCGAGCAGGCAAAAAAGAAGGCGGATCGCTCCGCCTTCTGATTGCTGTAAAGGTTCCGGTCTTAGGCCGGCTGCGCATCTTCCGCGGCGCCACGCTCCAGGTAGCGCTGGTCGATTTCCGGCAGCGGCTCGTCGGAGATCGCCGCCTCGAAGGCGGTCAGGCGCTTATGGATCGACAGCAGCTCGATGATCGTCGACCAATAGTTGACCAGGTACTGGAAGGAATTGCTGACTTCACCGAAGGCGGTCGAGATCTGCTGCCAGATACCCATGGTGATCTTGCCGACCACGAAGGTCGGAATCAGGATGAAGTTGAGGAAGATCGCGTCGAGCTGCCCATAGGAATAGCGCGCGATGTTGAAATACAGATAGTGCCAGTACATGCGGAAGTAGTTCCGGCGCACATTGCCGAAAAGCTCCCTGACCGTCACCGGCTGAGCACGATCCCCGTGATCCTCGCCGTAGACCAATTCCTTGCGATAGGCTGCTTCGACGCGTTGGTTCTTGAAGTTCAGCCCAGGCAGCTTGATGCCGGCGAGCGCCAGAAGTGCCGTGCCGAACAGCGACCAAACGATCGCCAGCCAGAAAAGGGCATGAGGGACCGCGCCGATGATCGGAAGGTCTTCGACGTGTTGTGACATGCTGAACAGCAGGGGCAGAAACACCACCAGCGTCATCACCGAGTTGATCAGCGTAACGCCGAGCCCTTCGAGGATGTTGGCAAAACGCATCGTGTCTTCCTGAACACGTTGCGACGCCCCTTCAATATGCCGTAGCTTTTCCCACTTCGACATGTAGAAATCGTTCATGGCCGTGCGCCAGCGGAACACGTAATGGTTCGTGAAAAACGCGGTAATGACGTTGAGGGTCACGCCGACGAAGCCGATTTCGAGGAAGCGTAGCTGCAGTGTGTAGAACTGGCCAGCCGTGATGCCCGGCTTCCTCGCCAAGGCATCTTGCAGCAGATCGAAGAACGGACCGCGCCAGTTGTTGAGCGCAACCGACGTCTGCACTGCGAAATAGGCGATGAAGATGATGAAGGCCGAGCCCCAGATCGACCAATTGACCCAGGGGTGATCCTTGGCAATGAGCTTCCAGGTACCGCCGAAGATCACCACGAAGATGGTGAAGTAGAGATAGAACCAGAGATTGTCCGGGGTGAAGAAATAGGCAAGGCCGATCGGCGGCTTTTCGCCCGGGGCCAGTGGCGGCAGGCCGACAGCGGCCCCCATCTGCGGTCCGGCCGTATACCAGACCAGAATGCAGACAAGCGACCAGAGGGCACCGGAGGTGAAGAACAGCTTCGGCTTCGGAAAGAAGGAATGGAACAAAGGGGTCTACTCACGTTTCGGTCAGGCGATGTGTTACCGCTCGAAGCGCCGAAACTAGGGCAAAGCGCCGTCGTCAACAATCGGATAATATAAACGTTACTGTTATTTCATCCGGAAAGGCTGCGGCGAACAGGGCGGATTTCGATGCCGCCGGTGGCACCCGTCAGGCCCTTAGCGCCGTGGAAATCCGCTTCAGTTCGGCAAGGATAACGCCACCGCAAAGGAAGAGCACGGCCGCCGCAATCAGGGTCGGTGCTGCGAAGCTGCCGGTGCGTTCTGCAAGCCAGCCGGCGACCAGCGGACCGATGATCTGGCCGATGCCGAAGGCAGCCGTCATCAGGGCCAGCGCACGGCGCGGGCTTTCCGGCGCAAGCTGCCGGCCGATCTGCAGGCCATAGGCCGTGATCATCATGAACGTCGCGCCCAGCATCAGGCCGCCGGCAAGCGGGGCATAGGGCAAGGGCAGACTGACCGTCAGCACCAGGCCGACGGCTTCGACCAAAAGGCCGATCGCATAGACCCCGGCGAGGCCGAGGCGCGGGACGGCAAAGCGCCAGAGATAGACGGAAAGCGCTGCGGCAAGGCCCGTCAGCAGCCAGGCGAGAAATTCGATGCTGTGGCCGCCGCTCGGGTCGCGCGCCATGGCAACGAGGAAGGTGGCGGTGATCACGTAACCGAAGCCGAAGAGCGCGTAGGTGAAGGTCACCACCGTCAGCGGCCGCGTCCAGCGAAGCGGCTTTTCGCGCACCGGGCCGGCACCGGATGACGGAACACCAGGCAGGAGTGCTGCGACGACAATGGTCCCGATCAGCCCGACCAGCGCCCCGGTGAACCAGTCGCCCATGGAGGTCGTCAGGCCGGCGTGACCCGCAAGCGGATTTGCCCAGACGCAGAGCGATGAGAATGCGATGCCGAGACCGACGCCGCCAAAGTGCACGGCTGGCACATGCTCCGACCGGGCAAGCAGGCCATGGCCGAGCACGATGCCGGAGATGAAGATCATCGCAAAGGCGCTGGCAAGGCCGGCGAGGAACCGGATGAGCGCCAGCACGGCGACCGACGACGAAAGCCCCATGGCCGCCAGCAGGGCCGTCGTGGCGACGAGCGACAGAAGCCCGATCCGGCGCTCGTGCCCATGCGCCCAGCCATAAGCCCCGAGAATGGCGCCGGCAAGATAGCCGACAAAGTTGGCCGATGCGATCAGGCCGGCATCGCCGGGCGACAAGCCCAGATCCGCCATCATCGCCGGCAGGATCGGCGTGTAGGAGAACCGGCCGAAGCCCATGGCGACTGCCATGGCAATGGCGCCGGCGGTTGCCGTGGCGGAGATGTTGGACTGGAGCGGTCTGTCGAGCGTGGTCATATCGATTTATTGCGCCGCAACACGGGGCACCACAAACGACAATAATTGAAGGACCTATTGAAGAAATCGAACGATCGCCGATTTCAATGGGTTACAGGGCGATGCACACTTTTCCTGGGATTACTTTAGCCCGGCAGCGTCACCACCAGCGGGCCGCCGCGCGTGACCACGACGGTATGCTCATACTGCACCGTCGGCGCGCGCGGATCGCTGTAGAGCGTCCAGTCGTCATTGCCGCCTTCGGCCCATTGCGCGCCGATGGAGAGGAAAGGCTCGACGGTGAAGACCATGCCGTCGGTCATCCGGCGGCGTTCACGCGGGTCGGGCCAGGTAGCAATCTCGGTCGGCTCCTCGTGCAGCGAGCGGCCGATGCCGTGGCTGGCGAGATTGGTAACGAGCGAATAGCGGTTCTTGCGGGCGAAATCGCCGATCGCGTTTCCGATCGCCGCCAGCGGCTGATCAGGACGCACCTGCTTGAGGCCCACCCACATCGCCCGCTTGCCATCGCGGCAAAGCCGGTCGATCGCGACTGTCACCGGCGGCACCGGGAACGAGGCGCCAGTGTCGGCGAAGATGCCGTCTTTTTCAGCGGAGACGTCGATGTTGACGAGATCGCCCGCCTTGATCACCCGGGTGCCGGGAATGCCGTGGGCGATTTCCTCGTTGACGCTGATGCAGGTGGCGCCGGGGAAATTGTAGCAAAGCTCCGGCGCAGAGCGGGCGCCGGCGTCTTCCAGCACCTTGCGGCCGATCGCGTCCAGTTCCGCCGTGGTGATGCCGGGCTCCAGCGCCTCGCCCATCGTCTGCAAGGCATTGGCGCAGATGCGGCCGATTTCCTTCAGCCGCAGCAGATCTTCTTCGTTGTTGAGGGTCATCCGTGTCTCGCTTTCGCGCTCACATGTAGCGTGTCACCAGGCGTTATGCCAGCGCCGAACGGGACGACCGTCAATCCGGCGCTGAACCCGGCGTTGCAGGTCAGACGGCAGCCGGTGCCGCCGTCTTTTCTTCCGCCACTGCCTTGCGCACCAGCGGCGCGACCCTGGTGCCGTAGAGCTCGATTCCGCGCATGATCTGGTCGTGCGGCATCGGCCCGATTGCCATCTGCAGCAGGAAGCGATCGTTTCGGAACACCTTCCAGTTCTCGACGATCTTCTCCGCCACCGTTTCCGGATCGCCGAGGAAGAGGTTGCCGCTCGGGCTGCGGGCCTGGTCGAAGTGCGCCCGGTTGGTCGGCCCCCAGCCGCGCTCGCGGCCGATGCGGTTCATCACTTCCGCCTGCGGCCCATAGAACTGGTCGGCGGCAAGATCGGTCGTGTCGGCGATGAAGCCGTGCACGTTGATGCTGGTCTTCAACCTGGCCGCATCCTGGCCGGCGCGGCGCGCCGCCTCGCGGTAGAGATCGAAGAGCGGCGCAAACCGGCGTGGCTCGCCCCCGATGATGGCCAGCGCTACCGGCAGGCCGAGCGCGCCGGCACGCGCCACCGATTGCGGCGTGCCGCCGACGGCGATCCAGAGCGGCAGCACCTCCTGCAGCGGCCGGGGATAGACGCCGCGATCGTGGATCGCCGGCCGCATCTCGCCCGCCCAGCTGACTTTCTCGCTCTCGCGCAGCGCCATCAGAAGATCGAGCTTCTCGGCAAAGAGCTGGTCGTAGTCGTCGAGCGACTGGCCGAAGAGCGGGAAGGATTCGATGAAGGATCCGCGACCGGCCATGATCTCGGCGCGACCGTTGGAGATCAGATCCAGCGTCGAAAACTGCTGGAAGACGCGCACGGGATCGTCGGAGCTTAAGACCGTGACGGCGCTGGTCAGCCGGATGTTCTTCGTCCTGGCGGCAGCAGCGGCCAGGATGACCGCCGGCGCGGAAGCCGCGTAGTCCGGGCGGTGATGCTCGCCGAGGCCGAAAACATCAAGGCCGACCTGATCGGCAAGTTCGATCTCTTCGAGAAGATTCTTGAGGCGGCGTTGCCCCTCTTTGCCCTTGTCGTTTGCAGTCGGATCGACATCCGCAAATGTGTAAAGCCCGAGTTCCATGATGCCCGTCCTGTTTCTGTTGACACAACAGATAGTTGGCGCGCGCGTGAGCAGCAAATGCTCATCCGGGAAACGCTGTGTTTCCCGGATGAGCATGAATGGAGCCTGTGTCGGATAATGGGCGGAAGGCGAAATCCACGCCCCTCTGCGCGCTTAGCTCAGCGTGCGTTTGACGGCATTGCGCCATCCCTTGAGCTTCGCCTTGCGCGTCTTGTCGTCCATGGCGGGCTCGAAACGATAGTCACGCGCCCAGGACTTGGCGAACTCCTCCTGCTTCGGCCAGACGCCGGCGCGGCTGCCGGCAAGCCAGGCTACGCCGAGCGCGGTGGTTTCGAGGATGACGGGCCGGTCGACCGGCGCGTCGAGCAGGTCGGAGAGCCGCTGCATCGTCCAGTCGGAGGCAACCATGCCGCCATCGACGCGCAGCACCGTTTCCTTGCCGTCGTTGCGCCAGTCCTTGTGCATCGCCTCCAAGAGGTCGCGCGTCTGGTAGCAGACGGCTTCGAGTGCGGCACGGGCGAATTCCGCCGGGCCGGTATTGCGCGTCATGCCGAAGATCGCACCGCGCGCATCCGGGTCCCAATGCGGCGCACCGAGGCCAGTGAAAGCCGGCACCAGATAGACCTCCTGCGTCGGATCGGCGCTCGCAGCGAGCGTGCCGGTATCGGGGGCTGCCTTGATCACCTTGAGCCCGTCGCGCAGCCATTGCACGGCAGCACCGGCAACGAAGATCGAGCCTTCGAGCGCGTACGTCGTTTCACCGTCAAGCTTGTAGGCAATGGTGGTGAGCAACCGGTTCTTCGAGCGCACCATGTCCTTGCCGGTATTGAGCAGCGCAAAGCAGCCGGTGCCATAGGTGGATTTCAGCATGCCCGGCTTGAAGCAGGCCTGGCCGATCGTCGCCGCCTGCTGGTCGCCGGCAACGCCGAGGATCGGGATGGCGGCGCCAAAGATTGCCGGATCGGTGACGCCGAAATCGGCAGCGCAGTCCTTGACCTCGGGCAGCATGGCGCGCGGCACCTTGAGGATCTTCAGGAGTTCGTCGTCCCAGACATTTTCCGAAATGTTGTAGAGCAGCGTGCGTGAAGCATTGGTCGCGTCCGTCACGAATGACTTGCCGCCGGTCAGCCGCCAGATGAGGAAGGTATCGATCGTGCCGAAGCAGAGCTCCCCCTTGGCGGCGCGCGCCTGGGCTTTGTCGACATTGGTCAACAGCCAGTTGAGCTTGGTGCCGGAGAAATAGGGATCGAGCAGCAGGCCGGTCTTGCGGGTGAAGGTCTTTTCCAGCCCCTGCTTCTTCAGTCTTTCGCAATAGGACGCGGTGCGGCGGTCCTGCCAGACGATCGCGTTGTGGATGGGGTAACCGGTCTGCCGGTCCCAAACGACGACGGTCTCGCGTTGGTTGGTGATGCCGATGGCCGAAAGGTCGGCAGCGGTGATGCCAGCCTTGGCGATCGCCTCCTCGACGGTCGAAAGCACGGTCTGCCAGATTTCCTCCGGATCGTGTTCGACCCAGCCGGATTTCGGAAAATGCTGCTTGAATTCCTTCTGGCCGGCACCGGCGATCTGTTGCTGACCGTCGAAGATGATCGCTCGGCTCGAGGTCGTTCCCTGATCGATCGCGAGAATGTATCCGCCCATATGCCCCTCCCCGGCCACACGCAAGTTTCTTCACCCGACCTTGAAGGCGGGCATTGCATTTCGAAAACTTCAATACGATGGCAAAACGAATGTCAAACGAAAACAAAACGCAACTTCTCGGCTTCGCTATTCCCCGCCTCAACTCTGTCGTCGCAACCTTAAAAACACAATTGTCAGCGCCGCGGTTTTACGCGTAGGCTGGCGCTGCTGCGCCGCAACAAAGTAGTCCGCGACGCCACAAGGGAGAGAGCAGCAATGACGAAAACAGCCGTCATCACCGGTTCGACGAGCGGCATCGGGCTTGCGATCGCCAAGGCCTTCGCCAAGGGCGGCGCCAACATCGTTCTGAACGGCTTCGGCAGTGCGGACGAGATCAGACAAGCGACGGATGATGTCAGCGCGCTGACGAGCGGCACGGTCATCTATCACGGCGCCGACATGACGAAGCCGGCCGAGATCGCCGATCTGATCGCCACGGCAACGACCCGCTTCGGCGGCGTCGACATCCTCGTCAACAATGCCGGCATCCAATATGTCGAAAAGGTCGAGGATTTTCCGATCGAGCAATGGGATCGCATCATCGCGATCAACCTCTCTTCCTCGTTCCACACCATCCGCGCCGCCATTCCCGGCATGAAGGCCAAGGGGTGGGGCCGCATCGTCAACATCGCATCGGCCCATGGCCTCGTCGCCTCGCCCTTCAAGGCGGCCTATGTCGCGGCCAAGCATGGCGTGCTCGGACTGACGAAGACGGTGGCGCTTGAAGTTGCGGAGAACGGCATCACTGCAAACTCGATCTGCCCCGGCTACGTGCTGACGCCGCTTGTCGAAAAGCAGATCCCCGACCAGGCGCGCACCCGCGGTATCACCGAACAGCAGGTGATCAACGACGTGATGCTGAAAGGTCAGCCGACCAAGAAGTTCATCACGGTGGAACAGGTGGCAGCACTTGCGGTCTATCTTGCCGGCGACGATGCGGCGCAGATCACCGGCACCCATGTTTCCATGGATGGCGGCTGGACGGCGCAATAGGCGCACGTTGACGGCGCGTGCAAAAATCTCCGCGGCTCTTTGCTTTTCTGCATAACCACCTAAGATCAAAGTGATTTCAGGTATACGCAGCAGCCGCAGGGAATGAATGGCATGCCCCAGCCGAACGGAAGCATCAGCTTCATCCTCAATGACCGCGAGGTCACACTTTCCGACATCGCACCGACCGCGACGCTGCTTGATTATCTGCGGCTGGAACGCCGGTTGACTGGCACCAAGGAAGGCTGTGCTGAGGGCGACTGCGGCGCCTGCACCGTGCTCGTCGGGCGGCTTGCCGGCGATGCGCTCGTCTATGAAAGCGTCAACGCCTGCATCCGTTTCTTGGGCTCACTGCAGGCAACCCATGTCGTCACTGTCGAGCATCTTGCCGGACAGGATGGCGCCCTGCATCCGGTGCAACAGGCGATGGTCGATTTTCACGGCTCGCAATGCGGCTTCTGCACGCCCGGCTTCGTCATGTCGCTCTATGGCCTGTGGCTAGGCACCGACGATCCAAATCGAGCCGACATCGAAAAGGCGCTGCAAGGCAACCTCTGTCGCTGCACCGGCTACGAGCCGATTGTGCGCGCCGCCGAGGCAGCGGCGCAAGCGCGGCCATCGAAAGTGTTCGACCCGATCATCCGCGAACGTGAGACGATCACCGCCCGGTTGAAGACTCTTGCACCTGCCGAAACCATCACCGTTCGCCAGGGCGAACAGTGTCTCATCGTTCCGGCCGACGGAAACGGCCTGGCGGAGGCGCTTGCCGACAATCCCGGTGCGACGGTCGTTGCCGGTTCCACTGATGTCGGCCTCTGGGTGACCAAGCAGATGCGGGCGATCAACCCGGTGATCTTCATCAATGGCATCGCCGAATTGCAGGGCATCGAAGAGACCGAGGCGGGCCTGACGATCGGCGCCGGCGTCAGCTACACCATGGCCTTTGACGCCCTCAACTCGACCTTTCCTGGCCTTGGACCCCTGATCAACCGCATCGGCGGCGAGCAGGTGCGCAACATGGGCACGATCGGCGGCAATATCGCCAACGGCTCACCGATCGGCGACAGCCCGCCGCCCCTGATCGTGCTTGGCGCGACGGTGGCGTTGCGCTCCACCGCGGGCCGCCGGACACTACCGCTCGAAGACTTCTTCATCGCCTACGGCAAACAGGATCGGAAGCCCGGAGAATTCGTCGAGAGCATCTTCGTGCCGAGACTACCGGAAGGTGATCTCTTTGCCACCTACAAGATTTCCAAGCGCCGCGACGAGGACATTTCCGCCCTTCTCGGCGCCTTCCGGCTGTCAGTGGAAGACGGCGTCGTCCGCTCTGCCCGCATCGCCTTCGGCGGCATGGCCGCCACGCCAAAGCGCGCCGCGAACGTCGAGGCCGCGCTCATCGGCAAGCCCTGGACCGAGGAGACTGTTCGCGCAGTACAAGCTGCCTTCGAGACCGACTACCAGCCGCTCACCGACTGGCGCGCCACCAGCGATTACCGCATGTTGGCGGCGAAAAACCTCCTGATGCGTTTCTTCCTGGAAAGCGGCGGCGAGCCTGCGCAACTGATTCGCTTTGCTGCGGGAGACAGATGACCATGGACAAATCCACCTTCGAGGAACGCAAGGCGATACGCGGCGAGATGCATGTCTCGCAGCGTCATGACAGCGCCCACAAGCATGTCTCCGGCACCGCCGATTACATCGACGACATGCCCGAACCCGCAGGCACCCTGCATGGCGCCCTCGGCATGACCGACCGGGCGCATGCGGAAATCACGGCCATGGACCTTTCGGCCGTCGCCGCCGTGCCCGGTGTCATCCTGGTGCTGACCGCCAAGGACATGCCGCATTCCAACGACATCAGCCCGAGCCACCTGCATGACGAGCCGGTGCTCGCGGATGGCCTCGTGCAGTTTCATGGCCAGCCGGCCTTCGCCGTCATTGCCGAAACTCGCGACATCGCGCGCCGGGCGGCAAGGCTGGCGAAGATCGCCTACCGCGACCTGCCGCATTTCACCGACATTCTCGATGCGGTCGCCCGTGGCGGCGAACTGGTGACGCAGCCCTTGACCCTGCAGCGCGGCGACGCGGAAGCCGAGCTCGAAAAGGCGCCCCGCCGCTTGAAGGGCAGCATGCGCATCGGCGGCCAGGAGCATTTCTACCTCGAAGGCCATATTGCACTTGCTATTCCCGGCGAGGATGACGAGGTTACCGTCTGGTCCTCGACCCAGCACCCAAGCGAGGTCCAGCACATGGTCTCGCATGTGCTCGGCGTGCCCTCCAATGCGGTGACCGTAAATGTCCGCCGCATGGGCGGCGGCTTCGGCGGCAAGGAAACGCAAGGAAACCAGTTCGCAGCGCTTGCCGCCGTGGCGGCGAAGAAGCTCAACCGCGCAGTTAAGTTCCGCCCTGATCGGGACGAGGACATGACGGCGACCGGCAAGCGCCACGACTTCCTCGTCGACTACGATGTCGGCTTCGACGACGACGGGCGCATCCATGCGGTGCATGCGAACTACGCGGCGCGCTGCGGCTACTCGTCAGACCTCTCCGGCCCCGTCACCGACCGGGCGCTGTTTCATGCCGACAGCTCCTATTTCTTCCCGCATGTGAAGCTCACCTCACAGCCGCTGAAGACCAACACCGTCTCCAACACCGCCTATCGCGGTTTCGGCGGCCCGCAAGGCATGGTCGGCGGCGAACGCATTATCGAGGAGATCGCCTACCAGCTCGGCAAGGACCCGCTCGAAATCCGCAAGCTGAACTTCTACGGTGAAAAGGGTTCCGGCCGAGATATCACGCCCTACCACCAGCAGGTCGAAGACAACATCATCGCGCGCATCGTCGCCGAACTCGAAGAAAGCGCAGACTATCAGGCGCGACGCCAGGCGGTCCTTGAGTTCAACCGGAATAGCCGCATCATCCGCAAGGGCATCGCGCTGACGCCGGTGAAATTTGGCATCTCCTTCACGCTCACCGCCTTCAACCAGGCGGGCGCTCTCGTGCACATCTACCAGGATGGCTCGATCCATCTGAACCATGGCGGCACCGAGATGGGCCAGGGCCTCTACATCAAGGTTGCCCAGGTGATCGCCGACAGTTTCCAGGTCGATCTCGATCGGGTCCGCATCACCGCGACGACGACCGGCAAGGTGCCGAATACATCTGCGACCGCCGCCTCCTCGGGCTCCGATCTCAACGGCATGGCGGCGCATGACGCAGCGCGCCAGATCAAGGAGCGTCTCGTCGGCTTTGCCTGCGAGCGCTGGCAGACGACGCCCGAGAATGTCAGCTTCGTCGCCAATCATGTGAAGATCGGTGAAGAACTCATCCCCTTCCCCGAGTTCATCAAGCAGGCCTATATGGGCCGCATCCAGCTTTCGGCGGCCGGCTATTACAAGACGCCGAAGATCCATTGGGATCGCGCCAGCGGCCGCGGCACGCCCTTCTATTACTTCGCCTATGGCGCTTCAGTTTCAGAGGTGTCGATCGACACGTTGACCGGCGAATACATGGTCGACCGCGTCGACGTGCTGCACGATGTCGGGCGTTCGCTCAATCCGGCGATCGACATCGGCCAGATCGAAGGTGGCTTCGTGCAAGGCATGGGCTGGCTCACGACGGAGGAGCTCTGGTGGGACGACAAGGGACGGCTTCGCACCCATGCTCCCTCCACCTACAAGATCCCGCTCGCCTCCGACCGGCCGAAGACCTTCAACGTCAAGCTTGCGGAATGGTCGAGCAACGCCGAAAAGACCATCGGCCGCTCCAAGGCGGTGGGAGAGCCGCCTTTCATGCTGCCGATCTCGGTGCTCGAAGCGCTGTCGATGGCGGTGGCAAGCGTTGCGGATTATCGCGAATGCCCGCGCCTCGACGCCCCGGCAACACCGGAGCGTGTGCTGATGGCCGTCGAGCGCCTGAGAAGCGCCTGACGGCCATCGTCGTCAATGTTAGAACCGGGGCAATTCATCGACGCTGAAAAGGCGGCGAGAGTTGGCCATTGCCTCTTCGTCATCGCCATAGGGGCCACGGCCATCCATGAAACCCATGTCTCTCTTGATATGATCCGGGAGCGCGCCGACGTCCAATGTCGGCTTGGCGGCAACGAGGCCGCCGAACAGGGCAGCCGCGAGCCGGACGACCGGTTCGAATAAAAGAAACGGTTTTCTTTCAGTATGTTCGAATGTATCGCAAGTCACGTCAGCACCTGTTTCGTCTTGGGAAGTTGACTTGAAGGATGCCGTGGAGGAGGATCGAAATCCAATCGAACATCCGTCTGCATGCATCAAGAGAACTTATCCATGAAGATGTCGAAGCAGTTTCCGCTGAATGCGCTCCGGGTCTTCGAAGCGGTTGCAAGGCTCGGCAGCTTCACCAAGGCCGGCGAAGAGCTGGGCATGACCCAGACGGCCGTAAGCTACCAGGTCAAGTTGATCGAGGAGAATGTCGGCGAGCCGCTTTTCCTGCGCCGCCCGCGCCAGATCTCGCTGACGGATGTGGGCCAGCGCATGGCACCGCGCGTGACAGAAGCCTTCGAGATGCTGCAGGAAGCCGTTTCCAATGCCCGCGGCGATATCGACAGCGCGCTTTTGATCAGTTCGACGCCGACCTTCGCCTCGCAATGGCTTGCCCGCAATATCGGCAGCTTCCAGCTCGCCCATCCGAACATCGCCGTCCGGCTGACGACCAGCGACTCGCTCACCGATTTCACCCGCGAGCCCGCCGATCTCGCCATCCGCTCGGGCGGTGGCGTCTGGCCCGGCCTCGACACACATCCGCTGATGCGTGTCGAGTTCAGCCCCATGCTGAGTCCGGCGCTTGCCGAAACCATCGGCGGCGTGCACGAGCCGCGCGACCTCCTGAAGCTCCGGATCATCGATGCAGGCGATCCCTGGTGGCCGATGTGGTTCAAGGCCGCCGGCGTCGAGGACCCCGATCTCGAGGGCCGGCCGCACAGCCGGCTCGGCGCCCAGACGTTCGAGGCACGCGCCGCAATTGCCGGCCAGGGTGTGGCGATCCTGACGCCGGAGTTCTATCCCGATGACGTCGCGCTCGGCCGCCTCTACCAGCCCTTCGATCTTCGCTGCAGCGACGGCTGCGACTATTGGCTCGCCTATCCGCACGCCCGACGCAACACGCCGAAGATCCGGATTTTCCGCGACTGGATTCTCGGCGAACTTTGCCCGCCAAGCTTCCTGCAAGCAAATAGCGCTTGAGGAGCGCCGAAGCCCCTTTTCCCCTCCGCGGTTTATGCGCAAAGTGAAGTAACGGAGACAAAGGGGATCTGAATGTACGAATTCGCCATTGCCTGGGAATGGCTGGCCTTTGCCGTGCGCTGGCTGCATGTGATCACGGCCATCGCCTGGATCGGCTCATCCTTCTATTTCATCGCGCTCGATCTTGGCCTGGTGAAGCGCGACCACCTGCCCGTCGGCGCCTATGGCGAGGAATGGCAGGTCCATGGCGGCGGCTTCTACCACATCCAGAAGTATCTGGTGGCACCGGCCTCGATGCCTGAGCACCTCACCTGGTTCAAATGGGAATCCTACGTGACGTGGCTCTCGGGCTTCGCCATGCTCTGTGTCGTCTACTACGGCGGCGCCGATCTCTTCCTGGTCGACCGCCACGTCCTCGACATCTCGGCAACGACGGCGATCCTGATCTCGCTCGCCTCGCTCGGCATCGGCTGGCTGTTTTACGACCTGCTCTGCAAGTCGCCCATCGGCAGGAACACCTGGGGACTGATGGCGCTGCTCTATGCGGCGCTCGTCGCCATGGCCTGGGGCTATACCCAGGTCTTCACCGGCCGCGCCGCCTTCCTGCATCTCGGCGCCTTCACCGCGACGATCATGTCGGCCAATGTGTTCTTCATCATCATCCCCAACCAGAAGATCGTCGTCGCGGATCTGATCGCCGGCCGCACGCCGGACCCGAAGCTCGGCGCCCAGGCCAAGCAGCGCTCACTGCATAACAACTACCTGACGCTGCCGGTCATCTTCTTCATGCTGTCGAACCACTACCCGCTGGCATTCGCGACGGCATTCAACTGGATCATCGCGGCACTGGTCTTCCTGATGGGCGTCACCATCCGCCACTGGTTCAACACCACCCATGCCCGCAAGGGCAGGCCGACCTGGACCTGGCTGGTCACAGCCCTCCTCTTCATCTTGATCATGTGGCTCTCGACCGTGCCGAAAGTGCTGACCGGCGGCGAAAAGGCCGAGGTTGCGCCGGCATTTACCCGCTTCGCCGCCAATGCCCACTTCCCCGCCGTCAAGGACACGGTCTCGACCCGCTGTTCCATGTGCCATGCGGCGGAGCCCGTTTATGAGGGTATCACCCAGGCGCCGAAGGGCGTGATGCTGGAAAGCGACGCGGAGATTGCCGCCCATGCCCGCGAAATCTATATCCAGGCTGGGCGTAGCCACGCGATGCCGCCCGGCAACGTGACAGACATGACGACGGACGAGCGCCAGCTGCTGGCAGCCTGGTTCGAAAGCGCCGTCGAGGAAGGCAAGACACAATGACGACCACCCTCATCCGCGGCCGGTTGCTGAGCTTTCACCGCGCGCCGACGTCGATCGACGATAGCGGCGCCTATAGCTACGAAAGCGACGGTGCCTTGCTGGTTGCGGGTGGAGAGATCATCGCCAGCGGCGGCTATGCCACGGTGAAGGCAGGTGCGCTTGAAGGCGTCACGGAAATCGATCACCGCCCGCACCTGATCGTGCCCGGCTTCATCGACACACACCTGCATTTCCCGCAGATGCAGGTGATGGCCTCCTATGCCGCCAACCTTTTGGAGTGGCTGAACACCTACACCTTTCCGGAGGAATGCCGCTTCGTCGAGAGCGCCCATGCGACCCGCATCGCGACGCGCTTCTTCGACGAGATGGTGCGCCACGGCACGACGACGGCAACCGCCTATTGCTCGGTGCACAAGGCGTCCGCCGATGCCTTCTTCGCCGAGGCGCTCAGGCGCGACATGCGCATGGTCGCCGGCAAGGTGATGATGGACCGCAATGCACCGCAAGGGCTCCTTGACACGCCGCAAATGGGCTACGACGAGACCCGCGCCGTCATCCGCGACTGGCATGGCAAGGGCCGCAACCACGTCGCCATCACCCCGCGCTTCGCCATCACCTCGACGCCGGAGCAGATGGCCGTCGCCAAGTCGCTGGTGCACGAATTCCCGGACCTGCACGTGCAGACCCACCTTTCGGAAAACCGCGACGAGATCGCCTTTACCTGCGAACTTTATCCGGAGGCCAAGGACTATACCGACGTCTACGCCCGCTACGGCCTGCTCGGGCGCAAGAGCCTCTTCGGCCACTGCATCCATCTCTCCGAGCGCGAGGCGGATGTCATGAGCGAGACCGGCTCGGTCGCTGTCTTTTGCCCGACGTCCAATCTCTTCCTCGGCTCCGGCCTCTTTCCGCTACGTGCGCTCAACCGCCGCGACAAGCCGGTGCGCACCTCGGTCGCCTCCGACATCGGCGGCGGCACCAGCTACTCCATGCTGAAGACGCTCGACGAGGCCTACAAGATCCTGCAACTGCAGGGCGAGCGACTGAACCCCTTCGACAGCTTCTTCATGATGACCCGCGGCAATGCCGAGGCGCTGTCGCTGGTCGACCGGATCGGAACACTGGAAGCCGGCACCGACGCCGATTTCATCGTGCTCGACATGGCGGCAACGCCGGCCATGGCACTCAGGGCCGAAGTGGTCAATTCTCTGGCCGACGAGCTCTTCCTGCTGCAGACGATGGGCGACGATCGCGCGATCGGCGAGACCTATGTCGCCGGCAAGCCTGCGAAATCGGCATTGGCTGCGGCATGACGTGCCAAACGCAAAGAGGTCAAGAAAATTGACCTCTTTGCGTCGAGGCTATTAACAAGCCTCCGGCAAACATGGTAATGGCTCGGCATCTCTGCTGAGAATGGCATGTGCGGCTTGCCCGCATCCCGCTTCAACTCGTGATCCAGACGAAGGCCGTTTCCATGACGCAAATCCTCGAAATCAGCGACCTCAAGGCTCTCGCCAAGCGCCGCGTGCCAAAGCTCTTCTTCGACTATGCCGACAGCGGCGCCTGGACCGAAGGCACCTACCGCGCCAACGAGGAGGATTTTGCCAAGGTGAAGCTGCGCCAGCGCGTGTTGGTGGATATGACGGACCGCTCGCTGGAAACGACGATGATCGGCCAGAAGGTGTCGATGCCGGTGGCGCTCGCCCCGACTGGCCTTACCGGCATGCAGCATGCCGACGGCGAAATGCTGGCAGCCCAGGCCGCCGAAGCCTTCGGCGTGCCCTTCACGCTCTCGACCATGAGCATCTGCTCGATCGAGGACGTCGCCTCGGTCACGACCAAGCCGTTCTGGTTCCAGCTCTACGTCATGCGCGAACGCGAATTCGTGCTGAACCTGATCGACCGCGCCAAGGCGGCCAAGTGCTCGGCGCTGGTGCTGACACTCGATCTGCAGATCCTCGGCCAGCGCCACAAGGACCTGAGGAACGGCCTCTCCGCGCCGCCGAAAATGACGCCCAAGCATCTCTGGCAGATGGCGACGCGTCCCGGCTGGTGCGTGAAGATGCTCGGCACCAAGCGCCGCACCTTCCGCAACATCGTCGGCCATGCCAAGAGCGTCACCGACCTCTCCTCCCTCGGCGCCTGGACGGCGGAGCAGTTCGACCCGCAGCTTTCCTGGAAGGATGTCGCGTGGATCAAGGAACGCTGGGGCGGACCGTTGATCCTCAAGGGCATTCTCGATCCGGAAGACGCCAAGATGGCAGCCGCCACCGGCGCCGACGCGATCATCGTTTCCAACCATGGCGGCCGGCAGCTTGACGGCGCCCATTCCTCGATCAGCATGCTGCCGCGCATCGTCGATGCCGTCGGTCATCAGATCGAGGTGCATATCGACGGCGGCATCCGCTCCGGCCAGGACGTGCTGAAAGCCGTCGCCATGGGCGCCAAGGGCACCTATATAGGCCGGCCGTTCCTCTATGGCCTCGGTGCCATGGGCAAGGACGGCGTGACGAAGGCGCTGGAGATCATCCGCAAGGAGATGGACATCACCATGGCCCTCTGCGGCAAGCGCAACATCAACGATGTGGACCGTAGCATATTAGCGGAATAGGCCGCGGCATCAGCCAGTCCCGCCGTCATTCCTGTGCTTGCCACAGGAAGCCAGCAGCCCAAGTCCTTGGGCTGAAAGGTCTTTTGACCTGACAGACGTCGGGTCGCCGGATCCCCGCCACAAGGGCGAGGATGACGGAGCTTGGAGTGGCGCTTCCGGCAGAACGCGAAGCGAGCGCACGCCCCCTAAGCTTCAGCTCCCCCGATAGGTCGAATATCCGTAGGGCGAAAGCAGCAGCGGCACGTGATAGTGGCTTGCCGGATCGGCGATGCCGAAGCGCAAGGGGATGCGGTCGAGGAAGGCCGGCTCCGGCAGCGTTGTGCCCGAGCGGCGCAGGTAGTCGCCGGCGTGGAAGACCAGCTCGTAGTTGCCGGCCATGAAGCCGATGCCTTCGACCATCGGCCCATCGACGCGACCGTCGCCGTTGGTGTGTACGGTGCGGATCAACTGCCGCTCCTCACCCTCCAGCCAGTAGAGATCGATGCGCAGCCCTTCGGCCGGCTTGCCGAGTGCGGTATCAAGAACATGGGTCGTCAGGCGGCCGGTGCTGCTCATCTCATCCTCTTTCATTAACTGGTCCAGGATGCAGACGAAGAACGTCCGCATTTTCATCAGTCGCTAGATCGCGCTCTCGATGACGAAGGGCTCGTCATAAAAGTACTCTTCAAGATTGTTGCCCGGCCCTTCGCGGTCGACGATCAGGAAATCGCTGACCGCACCGACCGACATCAACGGGTGGTGCCAGACATTGCGGCCGTAATTGACGCCCTGCCGGCCGCTTGCCTGAAACACCCGCGGCTCGCCGGGGCGGCCGTCCCGGTCTTCGGCAACGACGACGAGCCAAGGGCGGTCGTCGAGCGGCGAAAAGCTCTGGCTGCCGAGCGGGTGGCGCTCCATCATCGACACAGGATAGGGAAATGCGCGCGGCTGGCCGCGGAAGATGTTGATGATGACGTTGGCACCGTCGCCCACGACATCGGCGCGCGCCAACCCATGGAAACGTTCCGTGTTGCCGCCGTTGATGTAGCGCATTGTCGCCGGGTCGGCCTCGATGACGGTTCCGAAAGGTGCAAAGGTGTCGCGCGTCAGCGGTTCGATCTTAAGCAGGCGCGACATCATGCATGAACCTCATGCATCGGTGCGCTTGCGAGGTCCAGTTCGATGGTCCCCCTGGTGAGTGAGGACGCGTATCGAACGGTTTTGTCAGGCATTTTCGTCTCCAGGAAGCATCGACTGCAGCCGCAGGCGGGCGATTTTCTCCACCTGCGCGCAAGCGGTTTCAAATTCCTCTTCGGGCGAATTGTCAATGCGGCTTTCGAAGGAGGCGAGAATCTGGCCCTTGGTCAGCCCCTTCACCGCGATGATGAAGGGAAAGCCGAATTTCTTCGTGTAGGCATCGTTCAGCGCCGTGAAGCGCTGATGCTCCTCGGGCGTCAGCCGGTCGAGACCGGCAGACGCTTGCTCCGCCGTCGAGTCCGCCGTCAGCTTGCCCGCGATCGCCAGCTTGCCGGCAAGATCGGGATGGGCGCGCAAGACCTGTAGCTTCTCGCGCGGCAATGCCGCACGAAAAGCCTGGCAGAGTGCCGAATGCACGTTGCCCGCCATCAGGCCCGCCGTCGTGGCGCGATCGAAGGCGCGTTCGGCCACCCAGGGTGAATGCTCGAACACGTCGCCGAAACGGGCGACGAAGGCGTCGCGGTCGGACATCAGAGCGCCCCTTCCGGCTTGTGGTGCTGGTACCAGTGGTTGGCGATATCGATGCGCCGGGGCACCCAGACCTTGTCATGCGACATGACGTAATCGATGAAGCGGGCGAGCGCGGCCGCACGACCCGGGCGCCCGACGAGCCTGCAGTGCAGGCCGATGTTCATCATCTTGGCGTCGCCCTGGCGGCCTTCCTCGTAGAGCACGTCGAATGTGTCCTTCAGGTAGCTGAAGAACTGGTCGCCGCTGTTGAAGCCCTGCGGCGTTGCGAAGCGCATGTCGTTGGCGTCAAGCGTGTAGGGGATGATCAGGTGCGGCTTGTCGGCCGGCAGGCCGGGCACCCAATAGGGCAGTTCGTCGGCATAGCTGTCGCAGGAATAGAGGAAACCGCCCTCTTCCAGCACCAGCTTCAGCGTATTGGACGAAGGCTTGCCCTGGTAGATGCCGAGCGGCCGCTCGCCGGTGAGCTCCGTGTGCAGGCGGACGACCTCGCGGATATGCTCGCGTTCGACCTCTTCGGGGAAATCCTTGTATTCGAGCCAGCGCAGGCCGTGGCTGGCAATCTCCCAGCCGGCTTCCTTCATGGCCGCAACCGCTTCCGGATTGCGCGCCATCGCCTGCGTCACGCCGTAGACAGTCAGGGGCACGTTGCGGCTCGTGAACATGCGCCACAGCCGCCAGAAACCGGAGCGCGCGCCGTACTCGTAGATCGATTCCATGTTGAGGTTACGCTGGCCATGCCAGGGCTGCGCGCCGACGATCTCGGATAGCAGGCATTCGGAAGCCGGATCGCCATCGAGAATGCAGCTTTCGCCACCCTCCTCGTAATTCAGCACGAACTGCACGGCAATGCGCGCGTCGCCCGGCCAGTTTGCCTTCGGCGGATTGCGGCCATAGCCAACGAGATCGCGCGGATACTTAGTCTCAGACATCAAATCACCCTTCGATTTTTCCCGAACGGTATCACCGCCGACCGGATTGTCGATACCGAAATCTGCCAGCGGAGGGTCGCTGAACGGTGATCTCGGAGAGAGACGAAGGCTGAATTCTGTGCTGTTGCTAACGCTGCGCCATCAATGCCGCGACGATGAGCGGTAAGGGTCGCATCGATCCCGAACCGAGCGAGGGATCGGCGACCATGCGTTTGGCGCGCTCGGCGCGGGCGTTCGTGGAGATCTTGCCGAGCGGATGCTGCGAGTGCACACGCAACGGCGCACCGCTCTCCTGCTCTACGAAGAGGGCAAGGCTGCCGATGGAAAGCGGCGTCGCAAGGCACGGCTCCAATAGCTCGCGCAGGGGTGGCTCGACCTGGCGCATCGCGTCGGACGCCAACGGGCCGGTCAGCATCATGTGGAAGCGATATTCGTCCATCACATGAGGATCGCCCCAGCGATGGAGATTGGAAAACTGCGGTGCGGTCAGCCGATCCGGGTCGGAACGCTCGATCTCGTCCTCGCTGAGCGGCGCGCGAAAGGCATCGAATTCCTGAACGACGTTGGCCGCCAAAAGATGCATCGCGGTGCTCGGTACCTGCGGCATCAGGCCGAAGCACCGGCCGATGCGCGCGACCTCCAGACGATCGATTTCAAACGGCGTCTGTGCGCCGGCAAAATGCATCAGCGCCTTCAGCAGCTGTGATTCCGTCATGTCCGGATGCAGACGAAAGGGCGACATCATCACCGCATGGAACCCGAAGCGGCGCGGCACGGCCGTGTGGTAGGCGATGTCGGCGGAGCTCAGGCCCGCGACCGAAGGCAGTTCGGTCGGTTCGCCGGAATAGACGTTGCGCCCAAGCCAGCTTGCGGCGACCACGGAAAGCGGGTCGGCCATCGGCGGTGTAAAACAAATGGCGTAGCGCATGGCTGGCTCCGGTTATCCCTTACGGCATGAGGAAAAGTACCTGCGGATTCCTCATCCCGCCCAATGAGTTCGATCACCCTCATGATCTTCGATGCCCCGACGCGGGATCATCGTGATCTGTTGGCCGCGTCTTAGGTGATTTGCGTGACAGATTGACGAAGTGGACAGGGAAAAACCGCGCGAGTGCGCCGGTCTTCGCCAGATTTTCGGAACCATCCATCCAGCCAGCCGTTCCCTTTTGGTAACAATCAAGGATGGAGAAGAAGCGTGAGCTATCACAACGCAAACCTGCAGGACGCCCGTATCAAGGAAACTCATGACCTGATTGCGAGCGACAAGGTTGAAGGCACGAAGGTTTATGGCTCCGACAACAAGCACATCGGCTCGATCGAGCGCGTGATCATCGAAAAGCGCAGCGGTCGCGTGGCCTATGCCGTGCTCGGTTTCGGCGGCTTTCTCGGCCTTGGCGAAGACCACTATCCGCTGCCCTGGGCGAAGCTGACCTATGACCAGAACCTTGGCGGCTACCGCACCGACGTGACGCGCGATCAGGTCGACCGTGCACCGAAGTATCGCGGCAACGAGGAATACGACTGGAACGAAGAAAACGGCCGCCGCGTCTACGACTATTACGGCGTGCCGCCCTACTGGATGTAAGGTCGGACTAGCGATTGTACGAATATTCAAGGCTCCGCCGGCGGCGGGGCCTTCACTGTGTCCAGTCCTAGAGGTGCTTCTCCCGAAGCGCTGCGATGTGATTCCGGCAAAGGAAGGATTCGGGGATATCGATCGTCGGAACGCCGGCGATCTCGTCGATGACGAAACGCCCCAAACGATGCGCAATGCCGAAGCTCACCTTGAAGCCGCCGGTCAGCACGGAGATGTTCGGATGATCAGGATGCCGCCCGACCGTGGGCTCGCGCCCGGCCGATTTCGGCCTGAGTCCGGCCCAACGCTCTACCATCCGGGCGTCAGCCAGACGCGGCGCCAGGAGGGTTGCGCGCCGCAGCAGGTCGTCGAGCAGTTCGTCCGTGGATAGCGGATCGGCAAAGCTGTTCTCACTGGTGCTGCCGATCGCCACATGGCCGTCGTCATGAGCGACGACATAGACGCCGTCGGTGAAGATGATCGGCAGGTCCGGATCGACGTCCGCCTTCAGCAGCGCTGCCTGGCCCTTGACCGCCGTACCGCTCGTCGCTTTTAGCGGGCCCGACACGGCATCGATCAGCGGGAAGCTGCCGACGCCGGCAGAGATGATGCAATGGTCGAAGCTGAGCCGGCTGCCATCGTCGCGCTCGACCTGTCCATGCGCCGGCAGGATGCTGTGAACGCCAGAGCCTTCATCGATCAGAACATTGTGCCACTGCGACAGCGCGGCGCGCAGGGCCGATAAAGTGCGGCGCGGCGACACTCGTGCGGCGAGCGTATCGAAAACGACGCCATGCGCCGTTGCCTCTTCGGCGGGCCAGCCCTCCGGTCCGTTCTCCTGGACATGCCAGAAGAATTGCCGCGCGCCCGAGCGCCATTGCTGTTGCGCATCCTGCTCATGCCGCAGAGCGATGTCACGCAGATGTGCCTTGGCAAGCGGCATCAGCCGCCCGGTGCGCCGATAGCCGGTCGACAATCCCGTCTGGGCTTCGAGCTGTGCGACCTCTTCTTCGAGCGACACCAGCGCATCGAACTGGAATTGTTTCTTTTCATTCCAGCGATCGGGCATATGCGGCATGAGCGCGCCCAGCAGGCCGCCGCTGGCTCCGGCGCCGATTGCCCGCTGCTCGACGAGCCGCACCTTCATGCCCTTGCGCGCGGCGCAAAGGGCGGCCCACAGCCCCATGACGCCGCCGCCGATGACCAAAAGTTCGCTCATCGATTGACCTTCTCCGGCCGGCGGATTATCGCCTTTGCCATGACAGGACCAGCAGACCCGATCGACCCGCCAGCGCACCAAAACCTTGATTGGCACGAGGGCGATATGCCCTATTCCCGGGAATTTGGCGATCACTTTTATTGCCGCACCGACGGGCGGCTGGAATGCGGCCACGTGTTCCTTTCAGGCAATGGCCTGCCGGAACGCTGGGTCGGCGCCGGCACCTTCCGCATCGGCGAACTGGGCTTCGGCACCGGCCTAAATTTCTGCGAAACCTGGCGCCAGTGGAAGATCACCGCAGGTGCCGGCGACCGTCTGCACTTCGTCTCGTTCGAGCGTTTCCCGATGGCCGCTGACGAGATTTCGCGCGCGCTCAGCCACTGGCCGGAGATTGACACCGAACGCCAGGCCCTGGTCTCGCGCTGGCCGGCAGTGCCCAACGGTGACGTCGGTATCGATTTCGGCGACGACGTCAGCCTCACTGTCGTCTGCAGCCCCGCCCTGGAAGGGGTTGCCCGCGCTCGGTCGTTCGATGCCTGGTATCTCGACGGTTTCGCACCCTCGCGCAATCCCGATATGTGGTCGGAAGAGCTGATGCGGCTCGTGTTCGAAAGGACCGTCGCCGGCGGCAGCTTTGCGACCTACGCCGCTGCCGGTTTCGTCCGGCGCAATCTCCAGGCCGCCGGCTTCGTCGTCGAGAAACGCAAGGGTTTTGCAGGCAAGCGCGAGATGCTGCGGGGTGAGCGCTCCTAGGGACGCCTCCTCGATGGCGGCGTGTCTTGAACGGTTGCGCCATCGGTCCGCAAAATTGCGTCAGCGGAAGCGATTTACTCCACCAGAGAACTGAACTGTCGCAAATGGCGGGCCATAGCAACCGGGAATCTGCGACACACAGCCATCGGCAACGCGGTGGGTCCTTCATGAACGACGATCAGTTTCCCGATGCAGCAACCGGCGATGCAGCTTCGTCGCCGCTGGAGCGGCGCCGCAGGCCAGGCGGCCGCGGAGCCGAACGGGCGCGCAAATCCCCCAGCGGCAAATACCTCAATCTTGTCAATACGCTGGCAAAGTCCACCGTTCTGTCCGAGGATGCGCTCGAAGCGATCCACGACGCATCGTTGACGATCCTCGAAGAGATCGGCATGGACATCATACTGCCGGAGGCTCGCGACCGGATGAAGGCCGCCGGCGCCGACGTGGTGGCCGGTACCGACCGCGTGCGCTTCGACCGCGGGCTGATCATGGAGATGATCGCCTCCGCCCCTTCCTCCTTCACCATGCATGCCCGCAACCCGGCGCGCAACGTCGCGATCGGTGGCAACAATCTCGTCTTCGCCCAGATCGCCAGCGCCCCCTTCGTCGCCGATCGTGACGGCGGCCGCCGGACGGGCAACCACGAAGACTTCCGCAAGCTGGTGAAGCTCGCCCAATCCTACGACATCGTGCACACGACCGGGGGCTATCCGGTCGAGCCGGTCGACCTGCATGCTTCGGTGCGTCACCTCGATTGCCTCTCGGACATGGTGAAGCTCACCGACAAGGTGTTCCACGCCTATTCCCTGGGCAAGCAGCGCAACACCGACGGCATCGAGATCGCCCGGATCGGCCGCGGCATTTCGATGGAACAGATGGAGCGCGAGCCTTCGCTCTTCACCATTATCAACACCTCCTCGCCGCTCCGCCTCGACGGGCCGATGCTCCAGGGCATCATCGAGATGTCCTCGCGCAACCAGGTCGTGGTGGTCACGCCCTTCACCCTCGCCGGGGCCATGGCCCCGGTGACGATTGCCGGCGCTCTGGTCCAGCAGAATGCCGAGGCGCTCTGCGGCATCGCCTTCACCCAGATGATCAGGCGCGGCGCGCCGGTGATGTATGGCGGCTTTACCTCCAACGTCGACATGAAGACCGGTGCCCCAGCCTTCGGTACGCCTGAATACATGAAGGCGGTGGTTGCCGGCGGCCAGCTCGCCCGCAAATATGGCATCCCCTACCGGACTTCGAACACCAATGCCGCCAATACGCTCGACGCCCAGGCCGCCTACGAGTCAGCCATGTCGCTCTGGGCGCTGACCCAGGGTGGCGGCAACTTCGTGATGCATGCAGCCGGATGGACCGAGGGTGGCCTGACGGCCTCATTCGAGAAGTTCATCCTCGATGTCGACATGCTGCAGATGGTGGCAGAATATCTGACGCCGCTCGATGTCAGCGAGGACGCACTGGGCCTCGATGCGGTGCGCGACGTCGGCCCCGGCGGCCATTATTTTGGCACGTTGCACACGCTGCAGCGCTACGAGACCGCCTTCTATTCGCCGATCCTTTCCGACTGGCGCAACTTCGAGACCTGGACCGAAGCCGGACGGCCGACGACCTACGACCATGCCAACCGGGTCTTCAAGCAGAAACTGAACGAATACGAGCGTCCGCACCTCGATCCCGCAATCGAAGAAGAGCTAGATGCCTTTGTGGCCAAACGCAAAGAGGAAGGTGGCGTCCCGACGGACTTCTGACGGGACGCGCGGCGAAGCGGAACTGAAGCCGTTGGCTTAGGGGAACACCGCGGCCCGCGCCGTTGCGATCAATTGCTCCGTGGAGGCGGCAACGCAGTTGCGGTCGATCTCGGCGACGGTCCGCTCCCGAACATGCGCGGAGAGCTGCTTCCTGAGATCTCCGAGGGTCCTCGGCGCAGCGCAGATCACCAGGCTGTCGAACGCCTGGTCGGCCGCGTAGCCTTCCAGCTTTTCGGCCACGTCGGCGACGAAGCGCTGCTGTTCCTCGCGAACAGGATTGCTCTTGTATTCCATGGCCGAGCGGCCGTGCCCGACGGACGAATGTGACCGACCCGGCTTGTCGGCCATGATGTCCTGAACACGCTTCGGTTCGGTGTGAAAGGTCTCCTCCTCCGGCCGCTGGCGGTCCTCCTTCAACAGGTTCACGCCCTTGACGATGCGCGCGGTGTTACCATCCGCGGCCAGTATCCAAGTCCGGTTTTGCACGATTGTCTCCCAGTGAAAGGTGTGGATCGCGAGGGGTCATAGAGACCCTGTAAAGGAAACGAACGAACCGCGATCCGGTTCCATAGAAAGCAGGCTGTGACGATGATTGTTTGGCCGTGACGCCCCGATCACATCCGAGCGATATAGGCCTCGAAGCTACGCTCCGGAGTCACCTCGTAGCGTTCGCGCTCGACGTGAAGCGCGCTGATCCTGTCAACCCGGAAATCCCGGAAGTCCGACCTCAGCTCGCACCAGCCCGTCAGCAACCAGAAGTGTCCGAAGACACTGAGGCCAAGCGGCCAGATGGTACGCTCGGAATGCTCGCTCTTGAGGCTGTCATACTCCAGGCGAAGCTTACGGCGCCCGGCGATTGCCAGCCGTATCTCGCCGAGCAGAACAGGCGGTTCCGGCTGAAGCGCTGAACGAAAGGCGCGAAGCGGCGCTGCCGTCAGCCGTTGCCGATGTTCGGACGGCAAGCCATGGGCAATCTTCTCCATCGCCTCGCGCGCAGCCTGGGCAAGACGCCCGTCGCCCAGCATCTGGACGGCGCGGGCACCGAAGGCCAGAGCCTCGAGCTGCTCGAATGTGAAGGCGAGCGGCGGTGCGTCGAACGCCTCGCGCAGCAGATAGCCGACCCCGCGTTCGCCATCGATCGGCGCACCCGACGCGATCAGGTGCTCCATGTCCCGATAGATGGTGCGCTGGGCGACCTCCATCTTCTCGGCGATCTCGCGCGCCGTCATCACCCGGCCGCTCGCGCGCATGAGCTGGATGATACGGAACAGCCGGTCGGCGGGCCTCATTGCAGGAACTCCAAAGATAATGGCCATAAGGCTGTCAGTTGCTCTGTGGTTAAGTCAAGCGGCATTCAACATGGAGCGTGACATGACCACCAACAGCATCCTCGAACTTGCCGTCTGCATCGTCGCGGACAAGCCGGCAGCGGCCGAAGCGCGCAACCGGGCCATGCAGGCCGTTTCCCGCTATCCCGGCTTCGTTTCGTGGCGCGCGGTCGGCTCCTGCGAAACACAGGGAATGGTTGCGGATCTCGTCGAGTGGGAAACGCTCGACGCCGCCAAATCGGCCGGCGAACGCGTCCGCGTCGATCCGGAGTTCGCCCCTTACATGGCGGCGATCAGCACGGTAATGCTGATGCAGCATTTCACCGTCGACCAACAGATCTGAGCAGACGGCGCGCGCACGGTTTTCGAGCCGCGTGCGGCGCTCACCGATAGAACTAATCGCGCTCACGCCTCGGGTCGGATCGATCCGCGACCACCGTGATCCCGGAGTACCCACGAGATGGCCGAGCCACTGAAGAACCTGCTGCATCCCGGCGTCGTCACCGCCATCGCCGATGAGCTCGGCCGCAATGCCGGCGGTTTCGACCGCAAGACGTTCCTGGCACTGGCGGGCGATGGCCTCGAGGCGCTGGAACTGATGCAGCGTTCGCTGCAAATCCGCGACGCGCTGGTCGAGACCCTGCCGCAGCCTTTTACGGAAGCTGCCGCCGCCCTCGCGGCCAGCCTTCCCCGGGAAGGCGCCGGTATCAGCGGCTGGGCGCTGCTGCCGGTCAGCCAGTACGTCGCCCTGCGCGGCCTTGAGGATTTCGACATTTCGCTATCGCTGCTGCGTGCGCTGACACCGCATTTCACCGGCGAGTTCGGCATTCGTGTCTTCATCGACCGCGACCAGGAGCGCGCCCTTGCCACGATCCGACGCTGGACTGGTGACGCCAACCATCACGTCCGGCGGCTGGCGAGCGAAGGCACTCGCCCGCGCCTCCCCTGGGCGATGCGGCTGCCGAAACTCGTCCGCGACCCGCAGCCGATCCTGCCGATCCTGACGGCCCTCCTCGACGACCCCGAGGACTACGTGCGCCGTTCGGTTGCCAACAGCCTCAACGACATCGCCAAGGATCATCCCGACCTGGTGGCGGCCTTCGTCGCCGAACATATTGACGATGCCTCGCCGGCACGCCGCCAGCTGCTGCGCCACGCCTCGCGCACACTTCTGAAACAGGGACATGCGGCAGCGCTCTCGAATTTCGGCTTTACCGCCCCCTCGGGGATCGATGCGCACCTTTCTCTGGACCGTTCCGAAATCGTGCTCGGCGAAAGCCTCGGCCTGCGCCTTACGATCAGCCATCGGGCCAAAACCAGCCAGAAGATGATGATCGATTACGCCGTCCACCACCGCAAAGCCAATGGCACGACCGCTCCCAAGGTCTTCAAGTGGACGTCGGCAACGCTGGAGCCGGGCGCCTCGATCAGCATTGAAAAGCGCCACGCCATCCGCCCGATCACAACCCGTCGCTATTATCCCGGCGCCCATCGCGTGGTAATCCTCGTCAACGGGAAGGAGGCGGCAGGCGTCGATTTCGAGTTGTCGGTGGCCGACTAGCCTCCCCTCATTTCGCACCTGCGAAAAGATGGACCTTGACTTTTGGGACCAAAACGACGACATGGTGCCCAGCGTCACCTTCCGGCCGCCGCGTGAGCGCGCCCTCGGCAACACAGAAAGCCGTGAAGAAGGAAAAGCGCACCCATACGCCCTATGCGGCGACAGCACAGGCGCTTGACGACTTTTTTCTTAACCCACAAGTTCCCAATTCACGCGGGGTTCTTGACGCCGAACGACACCGGAACAGCAGACTGCGGTTCCGGCGAATGCGTTTGGCGCCCCCAAAAGGTATATGCATTTGTCCACCTTTAAAGATCTTGGTCTTTCTGAACACATTCTGGAGACCCTGTCTGCCAACGGCTTCGAAAAGCCGACGCCGATCCAGGCGCAGGCCATTCCGCTGGTGTTGAAGGGCAACGACCTGATCGGTCTCGCGCAGACCGGCACCGGCAAGACCGCCGCCTTCGGCCTGCCGATGATCGAAAAACTCGTTGCTGAGGGCCGACGTCCGGACCCGCGCAACATTCGTGCCCTGGTGCTCGCGCCGACCCGCGAACTGGTCAACCAGATCGCAGCCAACCTCAAGCTGTTCGTCAAGAAGTCCCCGCTGAAGATCGGCGTTGTCGTCGGCGGCGTCTCGATCAACAAGCAGACCGAACAGCTCGCCCGCGGCGTCGACATCCTGGTCGCAACCCCGGGCCGCCTGCTCGATCTCGTCAACCGCAAGGCCGTGACGCTGACGCAAGGGCGCTACCTCGTGCTCGACGAAGCCGACCAGATGCTCGACCTCGGCTTCATCCATGACCTGCGCAAGATTTCCAAGCTGGTGCCGAAGAACCGCCAGACGCTGCTCTTCTCGGCAACCATGCCGAAGCAGATCGCCGAACTTGCCGGCGAGTACCTCACCAACCCGGTCAAGGTCGAAGTCACGCCTCCGGGCAAGGCGGCCGACAAGGTCGAACAGTATGTTCACTTCGTTCCCGGCAAGGACCTGAAGACGACCATCCTCAAGAAGACCCTCACCGAGAACCCGGACGGCCTGTCGCTGATCTTCAGCCGCACCAAGCATGGCGCCGAAAAGCTGATGAAGCACCTCGACCACGTCGGCTTCAAGGCTGCCTCGATCCACGGCAACAAGAGCCAGGGCCAGCGCGAGCGCGCGCTCAAGGCCTTCCGTGACGGCGAAATCCGCGTGCTGGTCGCAACCGACGTCGCCGCCCGCGGCATCGACATCCCCGGCGTCACCCACGTCTACAACTACGACCTGCCGGAAGTGCCCGACGCCTATGTTCACCGCATTGGCCGTACCGCGCGCGCCGGCCGCGACGGCATCGCGATCGCCTTCTGCGCGCCGGACGAAATCCGCCTGCTGCGCGACATCGAGAAGCTGATGGGCATCAACATCGCTGTTGCCAGCGGCGAGGCACCGGCCGACCAGGCGCGTCCGTCCAAGGGCCGCAGCGGCCGCGGCAACAACGGCGCCGGCCATCGCAAGGGCAATGGCGGCGGCCAGCACCAGAACGGCGGCCGTCCTCCGCGCCGTGAGCGCCCCGCCGGCGAACCGGTTGCCGCCACCAGCGGCTTCACCGGCGACGACCTGCTGCGCGACGAACGCCGCCCGCAGAAGCAGGAGCGCCGCGACCACCGTGCCGCAGGCCATCCGCACCAGGACGGGCGCGGCGAAGGCAACCGCAACCACGAAGGCAAGAAGCACCATGGTCGCCCCGGCCAGAAGCAGGGCGAACGGCGTGACCGCAACCAGGGTGCCCGCAACGAGAACCGTGGCGGCGAGCGCCGCGACGGCGGCCAGGGCATGCGCCGCGGTGCTGGCGGCAATCGCGGCCACCAGGGCTAAGCCTCTTCAAACAAAAAAGAACGGCGGGTCGTTTTTTCGGCCCGCCGTTTTCGTTTTTGGTTTCTCGCATGTCGTGATCGCAAACCGCCGCACGCTTTTGCGCGGCACGGTTTACGCCTGCGGCTTGCGGTTGGTGAGATAGACGCCGGCAACGGCGATCACGGTTCCGATGATCATCGGCAGGGTCAGCGCCTCGCCGAAGAAGATTGCCGCCTGCACCGCGGCAAGCGGCGGCACGAGATAGATCAGCGACGCCGCGCGCGACACCTGCCCGCGCCGGATCAAATAAAGCAGCAGCGCGATCGCCCCCATCGAGAGCCCCAGCACCGACCAGGCAAGAGACAACGCGATCTGGAGGTTCCAGGTCACGTGCAGGTCTTCCAGCATCAACGCCAGCGGAATGGTGACGATCAGCGCGCCGAGATATTGCAGCGCTGCGATAGTGCGAATGTCGCCACTCTGCAGATGGCGCTTCTGGTAGAGCGTGCCATAGGTGACGGCACCCATGCCGAGCACGTTGATGATGACCGGCAAGAAGTGCACCGGTGTCGCCCCCGTGTCGATCGCCAGCACCTTCGGCAACACGGCAAGGGCTATGCCGAAGAAGCCGAGCACCAGCCCGAGCTTCTGCTGCATGCTCAGGCGCTCGTCGATGACGAAGGCTGCGGCGACTGCGGTCATCAGCGGCTGCAGGCCGGCAATGATACCGGAGATCCCGGCCGGGACCCCCTCGCCGATCGCCCACCAGACAGACCCGAGATAGAGCCCGTGCAGGAACATGCCCGACACCACGGCGTGGCCCGCCATCGACCAGGACTTTGGCCAGCGGGCGCCGGTGGCGATGCAAAACAGAATGAAGAGCACGATCGCCAGCGTGTAGCGCAGCACCAGAAAGGTGAGCGGATCGGCGTAGGCCGCGGCATATTTTGCGACGACCCAGCCGGTCGACCAGAGCAGAACGAAGATGGCGGGAGCCAGGCGGGCGAGCATGATGGACCTATCGGGATGACGGTGGCGGTACACAAAGCAGCGCAGCGCGCCTTCCGGAATGGCTCCAGCCGCTGTAACACTTTGATCTGCCGCAGATTTCGGCCCAAATCCCTCGGATTTAAGCACACATCCAAGTATCCGCGGCCGCATTGATGGTCAAAGCAATTTTTCTGATGGCAAGCATCAGCCAATCGGCACCATCAGCCTGAGCGAGGAAAGCGACAGCGAGACGAACCCGGCCTCGTACTCCTCGCGATAGTGCAGCAAGGCGGTGTCGACCGCATGGCCCTCAGCCGCGATCCAGTCGAACATTCTCTGGTAATGCGCGAAGACGTCGCCGCTATCAGGGTGATGCAGGGCGGTGACGAAACGCATGGCCGGCAAGTCGACATGTCCCGGATGGACCGTCGTCTCGGCCTTGTCCGACACATAGCCGACGAGATAGCGGAAGCCATCCGGGCGGTCGTTCCAGGAAAGGCCGACCAGGGCTCCATGGTCCCTGGGGTGGAGGCGCCTGTGATGCTCCTGCATCTCGGCGATCAGCCGACGCACCGCGCCATCGGCTGCCTCGCCAAAGGTTCCTTCCCAGAAGGCGCCCGCAATACGCTCAGCGGGTCTTTCCACGATTTCGAACGCCATGATTACCTCATCAACCGGAGGATCCTGAAGCGATTGCCTGGTTCTCCTGCTCCGCGATCGCAGCAGCAGAACGGAATTGGGCTCAAAGCAGTTCCACGAAGGCGCGCGCCGCGTGGCTGAACTGCCTCTCGCGATGGGTCAGCAGCTCGAAGCTGCGCTCCGCCAGCTCGAAAGGCAACTCGATCAACCGGCCGCTATCAACGAAGGGTTGGGCAGCGAGCCGGGACACCGCCGTCACGAAGGGTCCACTCCCCACCGCCGTCAGCACCGCTTCATTCGAGGGCAGTTCGAGCTCGATCTTGAGCCCGTCGAGGTCTGCTCCGTGATCCTCCATCGACTGCAAGAACATCGCGCGCGTACCGGAGCCTTCTTCGCGTAGCACCCAGCGCGCCGCAAGCAGCATCTCCAGATCGACCGGCGCGCCGACGAGCGGATGGGAGGGCGAGGCATAGACGGCGATGCGATCGACCGCGACGCGGCGGTGGTCGAGCTTGGCGCCATCGACTCGCCCCTCGACGAAGCCGAGCTGCGCCGTCCCGTCCTCCACCGCCTCGGCAACGACGGCCGTATTGCGCACGGTGAGTTTCACGTCCACCTGCGGGTAATCATGGGTGAAGCGGGCGAGACGCGCCGGCAACCAGTAGCTTGCGACCGTCTGGCTGGCGGCAATCGAGAGTTCGCCGCGGCGAAGCTGCGAGAGATCACGCAGGCACGCAGTGGCGGCGGCTGCCCTGGCGAGCACCGCCTTTGCCTCCGGCAGAAACACCTTGCCGGCATCGGTGAGTGCGAGGCCGCGGCCAACGCGATCGAACAACCGCACGTCGTGCTGGGTCTCAAGCGCGGCGATGGCAGCACTTGCCGCCGACTGGGTAACGTTCATCGCCTCGGCGGCTTTGGTCATGTGCAGGCGTTCGGCGACCGCGACGAAGATTCTAAGCTGATCGAGTGTCATGGCAGATCAATCTCAAAAATCGATCAGAATGACAAGAATAATCCGTTAGACTGATTCATGGATCGGCGTAGGTTGCACGCCATGTCCAGATTGCATTCCACACTCCACTCCTCATTTTCCTCCTTCTTTTCCCGCATGACGTGCATTCTTCCGGGACTTTTCCTCTGCTGTCTCGTCGCGCTCGCAGCCATCGGCCTTGAGTGGATCGAGTGGCACTGGACGGGACGGGCCTGGCTGGAAGCCCTCGTTCTTGCCATTCTGCTGGGCGCCATCGTCCGCACACTCTGGACACCCGGCGCCCGCTTCCTCTCCGGCATCCACTTCTCAGCGAAGGTCCTGCTGGAAACCGCAATCGTCCTGATCGGCGCCATGCTGAGCTTCGATGCGATCGCCGCGAGCGGACCGACCCTGCTCGTCACCATCGTCATCATGGTAATGCTGTCGATCTCCACCGGTTATCTGATCGCACGCATGCTCGGCCTACCGAAACGCCTGGCGACGCTGATCGCCTGCGGCAACGCCATTTGCGGCAACTCCGCCATCGCCGCCGTTGCACCGGCGATCGGCGCACGCGGCGAAGAGGTCGCAGCCGCCATCTCCTTCACCGCCATTCTCGGCATCGCCGTCGTCCTGTCCCTGCCGTTCGTCGGCGGTTGGCTCGGCATGACGCCGCAGGGCTACGGCGTCTTTGCAGGCATGACCGTCTACGCCGTGCCGCAGGTGCTGGCAGCAGCCAGCCCCTTCAGTTCGCTCTCGGTCCAGGTGGGCACGCTCGTCAAGCTCGTCCGCGTGCTGATGCTCGGCCCCGTCGTCTTCTGTTTCTCGCTGATCGGCGGCCGCGATGCTGACATCGAACCGCTGCCGGGCAAATGCCGGAAAGCCGGACGGTTTGCTGCCATCGCCCACTTCGTTCCCTGGTTCATCCTCGGCTTCCTGGCCGTAGCAGTTGCCCGCAACAGCGGCGCAATCCCCGACGTCGTCGCAACCGGCGCCATGAAGGTCTCGGCCTGGCTGACCGTCATCGCCATGGCCGCCCTTGGCCTGGAGGTGGACATCCGCACGCTCGCCAATGCCGGCCCACGCGCCAGTGCCGCCGCACTGCTCTCGCTCCTCGTCCTCGGCATCCTGTCGGCGCTCGCGATCGCCTGCCTCGGCCTCGGATAGCACCGGGAACCCACGCCCAATTTTAGAGCACGTGCATATTTTGTAACCGCTCGTCCTCCGCGGCCTTCGTCGGCCAGACGCCGGTGCCGCGTTGTTGGGCAGTTTTTGCCGCGAATAGGCGCCTGGACCGGTGCCAACTTTCTTTTCGGGCGACTGAGCACGCTTCTTGCATTGCAACCAGCGTTGTACTCAAATGGTCAAAAATAAGGGGACCACGCCTTTGGCATTTGACGAAATGATGAATGCGGACAGCAGTCCGCGCCAACCATATTCGACCTATCATGATTGGTATGCCAGCCAGGACAGAAATCGGCTCATAGCGAAATCCAAGGAAGCCGAGAACATATTCCGGAAAACCGGCATCACCTTCGCGGTCTACGGACACGCAGACAGCTCAGAAAAACTCATCCCCTTCGACCTCATCCCCCGCATCATTTCCGGCCGCGAATGGCGCAAGCTCGCCCAGGGCATCGAACAGCGGGTCATCGCGCTCAACGCCTTTCTCGACGACATCTACCACAAGCAGGAAATCATTCGCGCCGGCCGCATCCCGCGTGAACTGATCGAGAAGAACGTGGCCTTTCTGCCGCAGATGATCGGCTTTAGGCCGCCGGGCGGCGTCTACACCCACATCGTCGGCACCGATATCGTGCGCACCGGCGAAGACCAGTTCTACGTTCTCGAAGACAATGCGCGCACCCCATCCGGTGTCAGCTACATGCTGGAAAACCGGGAAACGATGATGCAGATGTTCCCGGAACTCTTCCATCAGAACCGCGTGCGCCCGGTCGAGAACTATCCTTATCTCCTGCGCCAGAGCCTCGCTTCGCTCGCCCCTCCCGGCTGTAGCGGCAAGCCCCGCGTCGCCGTGCTGACCCCCGGCATCTACAACTCCGCCTACTACGAACACGCCTTCCTTGCCGACCAGATGGGCGTCGAGCTCGTCGAGGGCTCGGACCTGCGCGTGATCGACGGCAAGGTGAAGATGCGCACCACCCGCGGCTACGAGGCGATCGACGTGCTCTACCGCCGCGTCGACGACGACTTCCTCGATCCGCTCACCTTCCGCCCGGATTCGGCACTTGGCATTCCCGGCATCATGGACGTCTACCGCGCCGGCAACATCACCATCGCCAATGCGCCCGGCACAGGGATCTCGGACGACAAGGCGATCTATTCCTACATGCCCGAGATCGTCGAGTTCTATACCGGCCGCAAGCCGCTGCTCGAAAACGTGCCCACCTGGCGCTGCTCCGAGCCACAGAGCCTGAAATACGTGCTCGAACATCTGGAAGAACTGGTGGTCAAGGAAGTCCACGGCTCCGGCGGCTACGGCATGCTCGTCGGACCGACGGCGACGAAGAGGGAGCGCGCGGTCTTCGCTGAAAAACTGAAGGCCCGCCCCACCAACTACATCGCCCAGCCGACGCTCTCCCTCTCCACCGTACCGATCTTGGTCAACAAGGGTATCGCGCCACGGCACGTCGACCTTCGCCCCTATGTCCTCGTCTCCGACAAGGTCCAGATCATCCCCGGCGGCCTGACGCGCGTGGCGCTGAAAGCCGGTTCGCTCGTCGTGAACTCCAGCCAGGGCGGCGGGACCAAGGATACCTGGGTGCTGGAGGACTGAGACATGTTGGGAAGAACTGCAAACGGTCTCTACTGGATGTTCCGCTATATCGAGCGGGCGGAAAACAGCGCCCGGCTGATCGATGCCGGCCTGCGCATGGCTTTGACCCGCAGCGAGGCAACCGAGGGCGATTGGGACGGCGTGCTGCAAAGTGCCGGTGTGCGCGAACTCTACGACGAGGTACACGATACGCTGACCAGCAGCGACGCGATCGACTTCCTGTTGCGCGACCGCGCCAATCCATCGAGCGTCATGTCCTGCATCGAGGCCGGACGTCACAATGCCCGCATGGTGCGCACGGCACTTACCCGCGAAACCTGGGAAGCCACCAACGAGTGCTATCTTGAGATGAAGGCGATGCTCTCGAAGAAGGCGCGTCCGACCGACATGCCGGAGATCATCGACGCGATCAAGCGCCGCGCCGGTCTGATCCGCGGCGCCTTCCACGGCACGATGCTTCGAAACGAGATCTTCAACTTCTCGCGCATCGGCACCTTCATCGAAAGGGCCGACAACACCGCCCGCATCCTCGACGTGAAATACTACGTGCTGCTGCCGGCAGTCGCTGCCGTCGGCTCGTCGATGGACAATGTGCAGTGGGAATCGATCCTGCGCTCGGTCTCGGCGCACCGCGCCTATGGCTGGGTCTATGACGCCGAGCTTCGTCCCGCCAACATCGCCGACTTCCTGATTTCCAACGGCCGCATGCCGCGCTCGCTGGCCTATTGCTACGAAAAGATCGCCAGCAACCTCGGCTATCTCGAACGGGAATACGGCGAACGCCACGCCGCCCATGACACCGCCGATCGCACGCTCGCATCGCTGCGCAGCCAGTCGATCAAGGACATCATGGACCAGGGGCTGCACGAGTATCTGGAAGACTTCATCAGCCACAACAACCGTCTGGGACAGGAAATCTCCGACGGCTATCGTTTCAACTGAGTTTCGGGAGGACAGCATGCACCTGAAAATCAGCCACACGACCGAATACCACTACGACGAGCCCGTGCAATACGCACTGCAGCGCCTGCGGCTGACGCCCCTGACCCAGGTGGGCCAGACCGTGCTCGGCTGGGAGACCCTCGTCGATGGCGCCGCGATAGAGGTGAGCTACGACGACCACTTCGGCAACCGGGTTCACCTCGTCAGCGTCGACGGCGACCGCGAGGCGATCCGCATCACCGCGTCCGGCGAGGTTCACACCGAGGACCGCGCCGGCGTTTTCGGACCGCACCAGTCCTATGTGCCGCTCTGGCTCTATGCCCGCGAGACACCTTTGACCAAGGCGGGCAAGCTCATCCGCGAACTGGCGAAATCCGCCGAGGGCGATACCGACCTCGCCCGTATGCACGCGCTCATGGGAACGATCCACGAAGCGGTGGAATACAAACCCGGCGAGACCCACGCGGAAACGACGGCCGAGGATGCGTTGGAAAGCGGCAGCGGCGTCTGCCAGGACCACGCCCATATTCTGATCGCAGCGGCGCGCGCGCTCGATCTGCCGGCGCGCTACATTTCGGGCTATTTGATGATGGAAGGCCAGCCGGACCAGACGGCGAGCCATGCCTGGGCCGAAATTCATCTGAACGGCCTCGGCTGGGTCGGCTTCGACGCTGCCAACAAGATCTGCCCTGACGACCGCTATGTGCGCGTTGCTTCAGGCCTCTGCTATCGCGATGCCGCCCCCATCTCCGGGCTGATCCATGGCGAAGCCAAGGAGACGCTGAAGGTCTCAGTGACGGTCGAGCAGAAGCAAGGCCAGAGCCAGAGCCAGTCGCAAAGCCAGTAGTCTCTGCGTCAGGGACCTTGGCGATGGGGCGCAATCGACGTCCCATCGTAAGTTGGCAACCCGCCACAGCGCCAAGCCGCCAACGCTCGTCCCTAGCGCGAGGCGCTCGCCTGCAGGATGCGGCAGAGCGAAACCAGTCCGCTGTCATAGCCGCCGCTGACGACATCGCGGCATCGCTTGATCAGCTTGACCCGTTCTGCACTCGACAGACCGTTAAAGGCCGTAAGCGAGGCGCCCAGCGAAACCGCTCCGCCGGAACTGCCACCGGCGCCAACACCGCCACCGGTGCTGCCGCTGCTGCCATTGTCGCCGGAGCCAGCCCCAAGCCCGAGCCCCAATCCAACATCGGCGCCTCTGCCGCTGCCGGCGTTGACGTCGAGGCTGGCTGTCAGGCCACGTCGGCCACCGACACTGGCGTCAACCGAAGCGTCGAGCCCGTTGCCACCGCCAAGGGCGATATCGGCATCGGCGTTGATGCCGTTGCTGCCCCCGGCGCTCGCCTGCGCATCGACCTTGACGCCGCGCGAACCGCCGACCGACGCATTGGCGTCCGTGTTGACGCCGCTGGCACCGCCAAGCGACGCATTGGTGTTGAGCCCGTTCGCTCCGCCGACGGACAGGCCGATACCGAGACCACCGCGCTCCGCGCTTTGGGCAAATGCCGGCGCAGACAACGCCACCGTCGCAAGAAGACCCAGCGACAACGCAAGAACATTCTTCCGCATGATCGTCCTCCTCTCAAGCTTAGGGCCGAAATGACCCTGACCAGGAGGAGACGTCGGAAGATCACGTCTGGTTGCGCGCGCTCTACCGGAAGTCGAGGGTTTTGCAGGCTGTGGATAATGTTATCCGAAGACGCGCAAAAATTGCGCTTCGTTTTGAAACGATTGGCGTTCGTCCAGATCAAAAATGGAAATGCCGCACCGATAAAGCGGTGCGGCATCACACTTCGGCGAAGACTATTTAGTGGCTGTCGCGGTTCATCGGGATTTCCGCGCCGCGCGGGCCGACGAGGAAGTCCAGATCAGCACCCGTGTCAGCCTGCATAACCGTCTTGACGTAGAGGCCTCCATAGCCGCCACCAAGCGGCTTCACCGGCGACACCCAGGCCGCGCGGCGGCGGGCGAGTTCCTCGTCCGAAATGTCGAGGTGAATGCTGCGGGCCGGCACGTCGACGGCGATCATGTCGCCGTTTTGCACAAGCGCCAGCGGGCCGCCGTCGGCCGCTTCCGGTGCCGTGTGCAGGATGACCGTGCCATAGGCCGTACCGGACATGCGCGCATCGGAGATGCGGATCATGTCGGTGATACCCTTCTTCAGCACTTTCGGCGGCAAGCCCATGTTGCCGACCTCAGCCATGCCCGGATAACCCTTCGGGCCGCAATATTTCAGCACCATGACGCAGGTCTCGTCGATGTCGAGATCTTCGCTGTTGATGCGGGCGTGATAGTCCTCGATGCTCTCGAACACCACGGCGCGGCCCTTGTGCTGCATCAGATGCGGCGAAGCGGCGGAAGGCTTCAGCACGCAGCCCTTAGGCGCCAGATTGCCGCGCAGCACCGCGATGCCGCCGGACTTGGTCAGTGCCTTTTCGCGTGGCACGATCACGTCGTCATTATAGTTGACGACATCCTTGACGCCGTTCCAGATCGTGTCGCCGGTGACGGTCACAGCATCCTTGTGCAGGAGGCCCATTTCGCCGACGGCCTTGATCACGACCGGCAGACCGCCCGCATAGTAGAACTCCTCCATCAGGTACTTGCCCGATGGCTGCAGGTTGACGATCGTCGGCACGTCGCGGCCAAGACGATCCCAGTCATCGAGCGTCAGATCGACACCGATGCGGCCGGCAAGCGCCAGGAGATGCAGAACCGCGTTGGTCGAACCGCCGACGGCACCGTTGACGCGGATGGCGTTTTCGAAGGCCTCCTTGGTCAGGATATCCGAGGGTTTCAGATCCTCTTTCACCATGTCGACGATACGGCGGCCGGAGAGCTGGGAGATCACCCGGCGGCGCGCGTCGACGGCGGGGATCGCCGCATTGCCGGGAAGCGTCATGCCGAGCGCTTCGGCCATCGACGCCATGGTGGACGCCGTGCCCATGGTCATGCAGCTGCCAGCCGAACGGGCCATGCCCTGTTCTGCATCCATGAACTCTTCCAGCGACATCTCGCCGGACTTCACCATTTCCGAGAACTGCCAGATCGCCGTGCCGGAGCCGACATCCTTGCCGCGCCACTTGCCGTTCAGCATCGGGCCACCGGAAACGAGGATAACCGGGATATCGACGCTGGCAGCGCCCATCAGCAGGCTCGGCGTGGTCTTGTCGCAACCGCCGAGCAGCACGACGCCATCGACCGGATTGCCACGGATCGCCTCTTCGACGTCCATCGCCGCAAGATTGCGGAACATCATCGCCGTCGGACGCAGCGTGCTTTCGCCGACGGAGAACACCGGAAACTCGACCGGGAAGCCACCAGCCTCGTAGACGCCGCGCTTCACCCGTTCGGCAAGGTCACGCAGATGCGCGTTGCACGGCGTCAGCTCCGACCAGGTGTTACAGATGCCGATGATCGGACGGCCGTCGAACGTGTCTGCCGGCAAGCCCTGGTTCTTCATCCAGGAGCGATGCATGATGGCATTCTTGCCCGTACCGCCGAACCAATCGTGCGAGCGCAACTTGCGCGGCCACTCAGCTTTCTTCTTCATCTTTTCCTTCCTTGAGCGGCCCGCATCGATCCCGCGGGCCCTTGGACGGCGCCCTTAAGCCAGGGTGTAGGCCGTCTTGACAGTTGTGTAGAACTCGGCGGCGTAGCGGCCCTGCTCGCGCGAGCCGTGGGACGAGCCTTTGCGGCCGCCGAAGGGCACGTGGAAATCGACGCCCGCGGTCGGCAGGTTGACCATCACCATGCCGGCTTCCGCATTGCGCTTGAAATGGGTTGCATGCTTGAGGCTGGTGGTGGCAATGCCGGACGAGAGACCGAAGGGCGTGTCGTTGGCGACAGCGAGCGCCTCATCGTAATCCTTGACGCGAATGACGGATGCGACCGGGCCGAAGATCTCTTCGCGGCTGATGCGCATCGCGTTCGTCGCCTCGGTGAACAGCGCCGGCTGCAGGTAGAAACCGGGCGCGTCGCGCTTCAGCAGTTCGCCGCCGAAGGCAAGCTTCGCACCCTCCTGCTGGCCAATGGCGATATAGTCGGTGTCCTGGTTGAGCTGGCTCTGGTCGACCACCGGGCCGATATGGGTGCCGGCCTTCAAGGCGTCGTCGATCGTCAGCCCCTTCATCCGCTCGCCCATTGCCGCGACGAAACGATCGTGAATGCCCTTGGTGACGATGATGCGCGAGGAGGCGGTGCAGCGCTGGCCGGTGGAGAAGAAGGCGGAATTGACCGCCGCCTCGACCGCGACCGCAAGATCGGCATCGTCGAGCACGACGAAGGGGTTCTTGCCGCCCATCTCCAGCTGGTATTTGCGATTGTGCTCGACGGAGGCGAGCGCCACACGTTTTCCCGTGCCGGTCGAGCCGGTGAAGGTGATCGCGTGGATATCGGGGCTGTCGAGCATCGCCTGGCCGACAACAGAGCCCTTGCCCATCACGAGGTTCAACACGCCCTTCGGCAGACCCGCACGGTGGAGGATGTCAACGATTGCCCAGGAACTGCCCGGCACCAGTTCGGCCGGCTTGAAGACGACGGTGTTGCCGTAGCAAAGCGCCGGCGCGATCTTCCAGGCGGGGATGGCGATCGGGAAGTTCCAGGGCGTGATGATGCCGACGACGCCGACCGGCTCGCGGGTGATCTCGACGCCGATATTGGGTCTTGCCGACGGCAGCACTTCGCCCGCCAGTCGCAGGCACTCGCCGGCAAAGAAGTCGAAGATCTGGCCGGCACGCACGGTCTCGCCGATGCCTTCGACCAGCGTCTTGCCTTCCTCGCGTGACAAGAGCTTTCCGAGTTCGTCCTTGCGGACAAGGATCTCGTCGGCGGTCTTCCTCAGGATCGCGTGGCGCTCGAGAATGCCGGAGCGCGACCAGGCCGGAAACGCCGCTTTCGCAGCGGCAATCGCCGCACGCGCATCGTCGGCAGAGGCGCGGGCATATTCGCCGACCACGTCATTGGTGTTGGAAGGGTTGATGTTGGCAACCCCGTCACCACCGACCCATTCGCCGGCAATCAGGTTCTGGTGCAATGTCATAGGCTTCAAGCCTCCTTCATGAGCGCGCATGACCGTCCCTCGTGAACGGTCGCGCTTCGGAGATGTGTCAGAGCTGGCGTATGGCGACCTTTTCCTCGGCGGCGATCGCAAGCGCATTGCGTAGCGGCAGGCCGAAACCATCGGCCTCGATCTCGAACAGGTCGCCTTCCTCGGTGCGGACGCCGTCGCCGAAGGACAACGTCGCCGTGCCGAACATGTGAACGTGGATGTCACCCGGCTGACGGAACAGGCCGTACTTGAAATGATGATGCTCAAGATTGGCGAAACTGTGCGACATGTTGGTTTCGCCCGACAGGAACGGCTTCTCCCACAGCACCTGGCCACCCCGCAGGATGCGCGACATGCCGCGGATATCCTCCGGTGCGACACCGATGCGGATTTCCGGACCGAAGCTCGCCTGACGCAGCTTCGAATGCGCCAGCCAGAGGTAGTTGACCCGCTCGGTCTTGTGGTCGGAGAACTCGTTGGCGACGGCAAAGCCAATCCGGAACGGAGCGCCCCGGTCGGAGATCACGTAGATGCCGGCCATTTCCGGCTCTTCGCCACCATCCTCGGCAAAAGAGGGCGAGACGAGTGCCGCGCCCGGTGCCACGGCTGATGTGCCGTTGCCCTTGTAGAACCACTCCGGCTGCACGCCGGTCTCGCCGGCTTTCGGCTTGCCGCCCTCGAGTCCCATGCGGAACATCTTCATCGAGTCCGTCAGCGTTTCCTCGGCCGCCTCGCTCGTCTTCTTGTGCATGGCGTCGCGGGTCGCGGCCGAACCGAGATGGGTGAGGCCCGTGCCGGTCAGGTGCAGGTGCGCCGGGTCCGGATGGGTGATCGGCGGCAGGAAGCGTCCCTCCGCATAGGCCTTGTCGAGGTCGACGGCGGCGCCGAGACCCTTGGCCTCGATCGTCTCCTTCAGGCTGCGCCCGGCGTTGGCCGCTTCCATCGCCAGGGCATAGACGCTTGCAGCACCTTTTACCGCATGCGCGGTCTCGCCCGGCTGCCGCACCGCAACCGTTATCGATCCGTCTTCGTTCCTGACCTGCGAAATCAGCACGATACTGTCCTTCCTGTCTTCATCAGGGTCGCGGTCGTCGCCCTTTCAAGGCAAAAGCGTCCCCGTGGGTGACTTTCGCCACCCAATTCCGGCGGGCCAATCCGCCGATCCTGGCAACTGCTGCTGCCGGTGAATGTTACTGGTTCGCGTCGGGTCTTATGGCTTTCCGCTCAACCCTTGTTCTTGTTGTAGACATCGAAGAACACGGCAGCGAGCAGTACGAGGCCCTTGATCAGCTGCTGGTAATCGATGCCGATGCCCATGATCGACATGCCGTTGTTCATCACGCCCATGATGAAGGCGCCGATAACCGCACCGATGATCTTGCCGACGCCGCCGGAGGCCGAGGCGCCGCCGATGAAGCAGGCCGCAATCACGTCGAGTTCGAAGCCGACGCCGGCTTTCGGCGTTGCCGAATTGAGGCGGGCGGTGATGATCATGCCTGCAAGGGCGGCAAGTACGCCCATGTTGACGAAGGTGTAGAAGGTCAGCCGCTCGGTGTTGATGCCCGAAAGCTTGGTCGCTTTGACGTTGCCGCCCATCGCGTAGATGCGCCGGCCGATCGTCGAGCGGGTGGTGATGAAGGTGTAGAGCGCGATCAGCACCGCCATGGCGATCAGCACGTTCGGCAGGCCGCGATAGGTCGCGAGCTGGAAGCCAATGAACAGCGCCACTGCAGCGATGACCGCCATCTGCACTGCGAAGAAAATGAACGGCTCGTTTTCCGTGCCGTGCTGCTCGTTGATCTTGCGGTCACGAATGCCCGCATAGATCGCGTAGCCGACCAGCGCGATGACGGCGACGAGCGCCACCATGTTCTGAATGGTCTCGGGCGCCGGATTGAGGAAATAGAGGAAATCCGGAACGAAGCCCGTCGAAAGCAGCTGGAATTCCTTCGGGAACGGACCGATCGGGCGGCCGCCGAGCACCACATAGGTGAGCCCGCGGAAGACCAGCATGCCGGCCAGCGTCACGATGAAGGACGGGATCTTCTGGTAGGCAACCCAATAGCCCTGAGCCGCCCCCATGATGCCACCGACGATCAGGCAGGCGGGGATGACGACAATGGCCGGCAGCCCCCACTTGACCAGCATGATCGCCGAGATCGCGCCGATGAAGGCGACGATCGAGCCGACCGACAGGTCGATATGTCCGGCAACGATGATCAGCAGCATGCCGAGCGCCATGATGACGATGAAGGAGTTCTGCAGCACCAGGTTGGTGATGTTGACCGGCTTGAACAGCACGCCGTTGGTGACGAACTGGAAGAACAGCATGATCACCACGAGCGCGACCAGGAGGCCGTATTCGCGGATGTTGTTCTTCAGATAGTCCCCGATCGAGGGTTTGTTGGCTTGGGTGCTCGTATCGGCGACCATTAGTGTTTCTCCCCTGAACGCATGATGGCACGCATGATGGATTCCTGGCTCGCTTCCGCCTTCGAGAGCTCGGCGACGATGCGGCCCTCGTTCATGACGTAGATGCGATCGCAGGTTCCAAGCAGCTCCGGCATTTCCGATGAGATCATCAGGATGCCTTTGCCCTCGGCGGCAAGCTGGTTGATGATGGTGTAGATCTCATACTTCGCGCCGATATCGATGCCACGTGTCGGCTCGTCGAGAATGAGAACTTCCGGATTGGTGAACAGCCATTTGGACAAGACGACCTTCTGCTGGTTGCCGCCCGAAAGGTTGACCGTTTCCTGATAGATCGAGTGCGAACGTATGCGCAGCTTCGAGCGATAGTCAGAGGCGACCTTCGCCTCCTTGCGATCGTCGATGACGCCGTTTGCGGCCACCGCCTTCAAGTTGGAGAGCGTCGTGTTCTCCTTGATGTTGTTGATCAGCACGAGACCGAGCTGCTTGCGGTCCTCGGTGACATAGGCAAGCCCCGCATCGATCGCACGCGGAATGGTGCTGACGTCAACGGGCTTGCCGCGCATCGACACGTCGCCGGTGATCTTGTGGCCCCAGGACTTGCCGAAGAGGCTCATGGCCGTTTCGGTGCGCCCTGCCCCCATCAACCCGGCGATGCCGACGACCTCGCCGGCGCGCACGGTGAAATTGACATCGTGCAGGAATTGCCGGTCGCGGTGCTGCTGGTGGAAGACGTTCCAGTTCTTCACTTCGAGCAGCGTCTCGCCGATCTTGGGTTCGCGCGGCGGATAACGGTCTTCCATGGCGCGGCCGACCATGCCCTTGATGATCCGGTCTTCGCCGATGTCTTCGCTGTGACAGTCGAGCGTCTCGACCGTGCCGCCGTCGCGCAGGATGGTGATCTGGTCGGCGACCTTCCGGATCTCGTTCAGCTTGTGCGAGATGATGATCGAGGTCATGCCCTGCGTGCGAAACTCCATCAGCAGCTTCAAAAGCGCATCGGAATCGGTTTCGTTGAGTGAGGCGGTCGGTTCGTCGAGGATCAGCAGCCGCACCTTCTTCGACAGCGCCTTGGCGATCTCTACCAGCTGCTGCTTGCCGACACCGATGTCGGTGATCAGCGTCGCCGGACTTTCGCTCAAGCCCACCTTCTTCAGCAGTTCCTGCGTGCGGGCAAAGGTCTGCGGCCAGTGGATCACGCCGTTGCTGGCGATCTCGTTGCCGAGGAAGATGTTCTCGGCGATCGAAAGCAGCGGCACCAGCGCCAGTTCCTGGTGGATGATGATGATGCCGAGGTCTTCGCTGTCGGAAATCGTCGAAAAGCGGCGGGCTTCGCCGTCATAGTGGATCTCGCCGTCATAGGTGCCGGCGGGATAGACGCCGCTCAGCACCTTCATCAGCGTCGACTTGCCGGCACCGTTTTCGCCGACGAGTGCGTGAATCTCGCCTTCGCGGACCTTGAAGCTGACATTGTCCAGCGCCTTGACGCCCGGAAACGTCTTGGTGATGCCCCGCATTTCAAGAATGATATTGTCCATGTTCAGTCATTCCAGCGGCAGTCTTCAAGAGAGTACCGGCTCCGTCATCTGGATAAAAGGGCCCGCGCGCATGCACGGGCCCTCACGCTCAAAAAGATCAGTTGTTGATCTGGTCTTCGGTGTAGTAACCGGAGGAAACCAGCACGTCCTTGATGTTGGACTTGTCGACGGCAACCGGCTTCAGCAGGTAGGACGGAACCACCTTGACGCCGTTGTCATAGGTCTTGGTGTCGTTCACTTCCGGCTCCTTGCCTTCCATGATCGCATTGACCATGCCGACGGTGACCTTGGCGAGTTCGCGCGTGTCCTTGAAGATCGACGAATACTGTTCGCCGGCAAGGATCGACTTGACCGACGGCAGCTCGGCGTCCTGACCGGTGACGGCAGGCATTGCCATGTCGCCCGAGCCGTAACCGACGCCCTTCAGCGCCGAGATGATGCCGATCGACAGACCGTCATAGGGCGACAGCACGCCATCGACCTTGGCGTCGGTGTAGTTCGACGACAGCAGGTTTTCCATACGGGCCTGGGCAACGGCACCGTCCCAACGCAGCGTGCCGACCTGGTCCATGCCCTTCTGGCCGGACTTGACCACGATCTTTTTGCTGTCGATCAGCGGCTGCAGGACCGACATCGCACCGTCGTAGAAGAAGAAGGCGTTGTTATCGTCCGGCGAACCGCCGAAGAGCTCGATGTTCTTCGGCTCGGTCGCGCCGTCGAGCTTGAGGCCCTGGACCAGCGAGGTCGCCTGCTGAACGCCGACCTGGAAGTTGTCGAAGGTGGCGTAGTAGTCGACATTGCCCGAGTCACGGATCAGGCGGTCATAGGCGATAACCTTGACGCCGGCGTCGTGAGCCTTCTGCAGGATGTCGGAGAGCGTCGTGCCGTCGATGGCGCCGATGACGAGAACCTTGGCGCCCTTGGTCACCATATTCTCGATCTGAGCGAGCTGGTTCGGAATGTCGTCGTCAGCAAACTGCAGGTCCGGGGTGTAGCCGGCTTCCTTGAACAGCTTCTCCATCGTCTCGCCGTCGGAAATCCAGCGGGTCGACGTCTTCGTCGGCATGGAAATGCCGACCGTGCCCTTGTCCTGCGCAAATACCGGCGCAGCGAAGGACGCGATCGAAATCGCAGCGGCTGCGAGAAGCGAAGTCATCAATTTCATCAGTTCTCTCCCAAAAAAGTTGAAGCCGGCAGGCTAAGCCTTTCCGTCTATGCGCAGCAATCCGCCGCCCGAGATCTGCGTCTCCGGCTGCGGTCAAGGTGAAGGAGAGGCCTCCCCGCCTCGCATGCTCCTACATGCGCTGGCACATGAGTAAAAACTGGAATCAAAACATATAACTGTCAAATACAATATCGCTTTGAATGCATACCAAAAATGATATAGCACTTGCAAACAGTGTGATTTTTGAAAATCCTTGAAAACCGAGCAAGAATTAGAGAGACGGAAAATGCGCGACCAAAAGCCTGGTGCCGCCGCCAAGCCCGGTGAACTCTTCGATTCCGCACTCTTCCGCTCCGGACTGAAGATCAGCCATCTCCGGCTGATTCTCGCGATCGACGATCATCGGCGCATCAGCGCTGCCGCCGAAGCCCTTGGAATTTCACAGCCGGCGGCCTCGCGCATGCTGTCGGAAATCGAGACCATGCTGAAGGCGCCGGTCTGCGAACGCGTCGCCCGCGGCGTCGAACTGACGCCCTATGGAGAGGCCCTGGCGCGGCGCGCGCGCACCATCTTTCTGGAGCTTCGCGAAGCCTCCCGCGAGATCAGCGAACTCAAGACCGGCAGCGGCGGCTCGGTTTCTCTCGGCTCGGTCACCGGCCCGGCGCTCAATCTCGCCGTCCCCGCCATTCGCCAGGTGATCACCGCCTATCCCGGCATCGAGATCAACGTCCAGATCGAAAACAGCAACGTGCTAGCAAGGGAACTGCTCGCCGCCCGCCACGATTTCATCATCGGCCGCATCCCCGACGACCAGCCGCCGCGGCTCTTCAACATGGTGGAGATCGGCTACGAGGAAGTCTGCCTGATCGTGCGCGACGGCCATCCGCTGCTTGACAAGCCCATGGTCGGCGCCGAGGACCTGCCCTCCTACGACTGGGTGTTCCAGCCGCCGGGCACGCTGCTGCGGCGCGCAGTTGAGGACAGTTTCGTGTCGGCTGGCGTCAGGCTGCCGGCGACCGTGATCAACACCTCGTCGATCATCCTAACGCTCTCGATCGTGCGCAACACCAATGCGATCGCGCCGGTGGCGCTCGACGTCGCCAACCTCATTGCGGGCAACGGCACGCCAGCCGGCGAAATCCGCATCCTGAAGACCGAGACCCCGATCCGCATCAAGCCCTACGGGCTGATCACCGCCGAGGGGCGCGCGTTGCCGCCAAGCGCCAAGCTGCTCTACGACCTGATCCTGAAGCAGGGGCGAGCATGACCGCGCGGCATGATCAAATTGATCAGCCCGGCATGATCAATCTGATCAGCCCGGGATAATCTCCATCTGCGATGGTGCGGCTCCCATGGAGGCATCATGTTTGGAATGTCAGTCTTTCAGTCGGTGCTCGAGCGGCTGAAATCGGAAGAGGATATCGAACCGGCAACGGTCGAAGCGACGCGTATCGCCACGCCTTATGCCCCGGCCTTCGACAGTGCCGCCGATAGCGTCGGCCTGGCTCCCTTCGGCGCAGTCGAGCGTGCCTATCTCGACGCGACATTCGTGGAGCCGCCACCTCCACCGGTGATGCCCGACTATCTCAACCGCACCAGCCTAGCCAACGTTGCCGAAGAGCTGGCACTTGGCGACGGCGAGACACAAATAACGCTTGCGGCGAAGCGGCGAGCGTTCGCGGCCCTCAATCATCCGGACCGCTTGCCGGCTGCCTTCCGCGCCAATGCGACCGTGCGCATGAAACTCGCCAACATGCTGATCGACGAAGCCTCGCAGCAGATACGCGCAATCAACCCGGCGGCGTGATCCTCAGCCCGCGGCGCCGTCACCGCCGCTCTTGCCCTGCTCCTCGTCCACCGTTTTTTCCTCGCCCTTCTCGCTTGGCTTGTAAAAGACCAGCAGCGCTGCCGAGGCATAGGCGGTCATCGCCAGGAAGATCATGCCCCACATCGCCTGTTCGCCCAGAAATTCGACCACCGTCCAGCCGGCGCAGAAGGCCACGATCAGCAGGCGGACCCATAGTGGGCGGTAAAAAGGGTGGTCCGGGTCAATGAACTTGAGCATTCTGTCCTCTGGTGGCCTTATCGTGTGCGCCCCATTTACGGGATATTTGTCAGGGACAGCAAGCCCAGCGGCCTTCAGCCTCTTGACGGACGCAATGAAAATGGAATAAAAATTCCGAAATAATACACGTCGGCTACTTCATTCCAAATGATTGAAAGGGCCGAGTGGGTGCGGAGGTACCAAGGGAGAGGCTCTGTCGCAGCGTTCCAAGGCGCGGTCTTTCGTGACAATTCTTCGACCGATTCGCGGAAACAGCGTTCCGCGGCGCCTTTGCGCGATGAGCGCCGATCATCACGCCCCTTCCCGGTCGCGAACCGGAATTCGAGAGAAACAGAGATGACAGTCAGATTTGGTCTTCTGGGCGCCGGTCGTATCGGCAAGGTTCACGCGAAAGCCGTCAGCGGCAATCCGGACGCCGTGCTTGTCGCCGTTGCCGATGCCTTTCCCGCTGCTGCCGAAGCCATCGCCGAGCAGTATGGCTGCGACGTGCGCACCATCGAAGCGATCGAAGCGGCCAAGGACATCGACGCCGTCGTCATCTGCACCCCGACCGACACCCATGCCGACCTGATCGAACGCTTCGCCCGCGCCGGCAAGGCGATCTTCTGCGAGAAGCCTGTCGATCTCGACGCCGAGCGCGTCAAGGCCTGCCTCAAGGTGGTGGGCGAGACCAAGGCCAAGCTGATGGTCGGCTTCAACCGTCGCTTCGATCCGCATTTCATGGCCGTCAAGAAGGCGATCGATGCCGGCAAGATCGGCGACGTGGAAATGGTGACGATCACCTCGCGCGATCCGGGCGCCCCGCCGGTCGATTACATCAAGCGTTCGGGCGGCATCTTCCGCGACATGACCATCCATGACTTCGACATGGCCCGCTTCCTGCTCGGCGAAGAGCCGGTCTCGGTGACGGCAACTGCCGCCGTTCTCGTCGACAAGGCGATCGGCGAAGCCGGCGACTATGACAGCGTCTCGGTCATCCTGCAGACGGCCTCCGGCAAGCAGGCGATCATCTCCAACTCCCGCCGCGCCACCTACGGCTACGACCAGCGCATCGAAGTCCACGGCTCGAAGGGCGTCGCCTCGGCCGAGAACCAGCGTCCGGTTTCGATCGAGATCGCCAATGGCGACGGCTACACCCGCCCGCCGCTGCACGACTTCTTCATGACCCGCTACACCGAGGCCTATGCCAACGAGATCGAGAGCTTCATTGCCGCGATCGAAAAGGGCGCGGAAATCACGCCATCGGGCAAGGACGGCCTCGCAGCCCTCGCTCTTGCCGACGCCGCCGTGAAGTCGGTGGTCGAGAAGCGTCAGATCAGCGTCGCCTGAGGCTCCTGCATGTCTCCATAGATCGTTCTCGATTTAGGGACAAAGACATGCAGCAAATCGAAGCGTTACAGCGAAGCACCAAATGGAAAGGCCGGGCGCCAAACGCCCGGCTTTTTTCATGTCCGCACTTGGCAAACGCGAGCTTCAGCCCTCGGCGCGCGCCGGCATCTTCTCCCAATGTGGCGCCTCCTGGCCTGTGCTGGGCGCAGCCCCCGGCCGTCCCGAGAGATAACCCTGGATCTGCAGGCAGCCTTCCTCGGCCAGGATCTGCCTCTGCCGCTCGGTCTCGACGCCTTCGGTCACGACAGCAAGCTTGAGACTGTGGCCGAGCGCGATGATCGCACGAACAATCGCCTGAGCTGAAGGGTCCTGTTCGATGGCGGCGGTGAAGCTGCAGTCGATCTTCAGCTTGTCGAAGGGAAAGGTCTGCAGGTTGCTCAGCGACGAATGCCCGGTGCCGAAGTCGTCCATGACGATCCTGACGCCGAGGACCCGCAGGCGCACCAGCACCGCCAGCACATCCTCGCGATTGTGCATGAGCGCCGCCTCGGTGATCTCGAGTTCCAGCCGCCAGGGATCAAGGCCAGTCCGGTGCAATATGCTTGCGACCTGATCGAAGAGATTGGGCAGAAGGAACTGGACCGGCGAGATATTGACGGAAATCGGCAAGGGCTCGTTCCACTTTGCCGCTTCCGTGCAGGCCTGCTCCAGCACCCATTCGCCGATCTGGATGATTGAGCCGCTTTCCTCCGCGATCGGGATGAACACGTCGGGCCCGATCAGCCCGCGCTGCGGATGGTTCCAGCGCAGCAGTGCCTCGTAGCCGATGACCCTGTCACTCTGCACTTCGACCAGCGGCTGGTACTCAAGAAAGAACTGCCGACGAAGCACCGCATGGCGCAGGTCGTTTTCGATCTGCCGGCGGGTGCGCAATGCTTCGTCCATTTCCCGGTCGAAGTAGCAGGCGATCCCCTTACCGCTCTGCTTGGCGCGGTAGAGTGCCGTGTCGGCGTTGTTGAGCAACTGGTCGGCAGTCTGCCCGTCGATCGGGTAAAGCGCTGCACCTATGCTGACGCCGACGGCGGTCGGGTCGCGGTTGGTATCCATTTCCGCGGCAAACAGCGTCAGGATACGATCCGTCAACTGGCGTGCAGCCTGCGGCTGCTTGCCGCCCACCTGAACGATCGCGAACTCGTCGCCGCCGAGCCGGGCGATGGTGTCCTGCTCTCCGGCCGCTTCGCGCAGGATATCGGCAACCTTGCGCAGGATGCGGTCGCCCTCGCCATGGCCGAAGATATCGTTGACCGCCTTGAAGCGATCGAGGTCGAGGCAGAGGATCGCCAGATCCTCGCCGCGCGCCGTGGCGGCCGCCAGCGTCTGGGCGAGCCTGCGATCGAAGAAGGCGCGGTTCGGGAGGTCGGTCAGCGCGTCGTGATGGGCAAGATGCTCGATCGTGCGCTCCGCTTCCTTGCGGGCCCTCAAGTCGCGCACGAAGATCACATCGCATTCCCGCCCGCGATACTCGATCGTCCGGCACATGAATTCGACCGGGATGGTGCGCCCATCCGCGTTGAGGAGATCGATCTCGCCGGGGCCGTCGCCGCGCCTGTGTGCCTCCAGCCCCTCCCCGCCGAAGGCGAAGATCTCCGACGGACGGCTCCCGGACAGCTGCGAAAACGTCCGACCGGTGAGGCCGGAAAAGCGCTCGTTGGCTTCGACGATGACGCCATCGAAAACAATCGCCATGCCTTCGAGCGAAGCATTGGCGAGCCCTCTGAGGTCAGTCAGGTGCCGATCGACGAAGAGGGCGCCAAAGGCGAGCACGATCAATGTCGTGGAGGCGGCAATAACCCCTCCGGCAAGCCAGGCGGGATGGATGGTCTCGGCAACGGCGACATTGGCCTCCGGCACCAGCGTCACGCCGCTCATCGACGTGAAGTGCATGGCGCAGATTGCGAGGACCAGCAGCAGCGACGAGACGACCAGCCGCCGCAGGCTGCGCAGCGTATGAAAGGCATGAAGCGCTGTGCCCGCCAGCAATGTTCCGGCGACAACGGCCAGAAGCGTCGCCCGCGGATCGTAGGCAATGTGCCCGTGAATCTCGATCGCCCGCATCCCGGTGAAATGCATTGCCGCGACGCCGGTGCCGAGCACGAAGCCGCCGCAGGACATCGAAAGACGCGAACCACCGCCGAGGCCGATGGCAAAGGCGACCCAGGAGGCGGCGATAGCGACGATCACCGAAAGGGCCGTGCCCCAAAGACCGTAGGCAACCGGCACGCCACCATCATAGGCCAGCATCGCTATGAAATGCGTCGACCAGACGCCGATGCCGCAGGCAAGACCGCTGGCGGCAACCCAGCGACTTCGTTGACCGCCTTCGCTTCGCTGGGCACGCAGCAGCAGCAACATCGTTGCGACGCTGCCTGCCAGGCAGACGATCGCGGCAGCTACGATAAGACGCCAATCATGGTCGTCGCGTATGCAAGCAATCACTGAAAACATAAGCGTCTCCCGCGTCACGGTCACATTGACAAGGAGTCGCTAAATAACTGTAAATTGTACTTGCTTGGATGTTCGCCCTCGATACAACCCCAAAAATGGTTGTGCCTGACGATGCACCTCGACCGTGTGTCAAGAATGGCCGGTGGCGGCAATCTCGCCATCGATGGCGCCCAGCGCCCGCTCCAGATGCCCCTCGAAGACGAGGCGTTGTTCGTCGAGCACGACCGATATTTCGGGAGCGCCCTGGAGCCGGACTTGCATGGACTGCGCAAGTCCCTCCTCAATCCCCGGAAGCATGAGATCGAAATAGCGGATGCCGGGCCCGGTAACGTGTACAGGCATGCGCTCGTAAAGGCTCAGCATACGCGAGATGCCGTTACCGAGCGCGATGCCCGCCTGGCGGAACGCGTAGCCAGCCATGCGGTGGCCCTGCCGGGCGCTCGCGGCAATCTTGTCGAGTTCGGCGACCGGAACGAATTTGGCGGGAATGGTATCGGCCGGCACCTCGAAGGCAGCCCGCAGAATTCCATAGAAGCCGGCCGCAGCTTCGATGCAGCCATAGGCGCCACAGCGGCAAAGGCCAGCCGATGGCGCGTGCAGCATATGACCGAAGTTCGGTGCGCTGACATCCATCTCGCCGCTTTGGCTTTTGCGGGCAACGCCAAGCCCGATGCTATGACCGAGAGAGATCGCCGCAAGCGCCCTGAAGGCGCCCTCCGGCTTGCGCGCGGCTTGCGCTGCAAGCGCCTGCGCAACCAGCAGCGTCTCGTTGCTCAGCATGACTTTCGCCCGCCATTGCGGTGCAAGCAGCGCGGCGAAATCCAGTTCTTCCCGCCCAAAGACCGGCGACCACAGAAGCCGCGCGGCCTCGTTATCCACGAGCCCCTTGCTGCTGATCGATACGGCGAGCACCCGATCCCGCTCCAGCCGCGAACGCTGCAGCAGGCGTTCGAGCGCATCCACGAATGCGCGGGCGAAGGGAACCGTGCCGCGCTCGTCGTGATTTCGCATTTCGTCGAAACGGTCGAGCAGGGTGCCGCCATAGTCGACCAGAGAGTACTGCACGATGTCGGAGGAGATCCTGACGACCACGAGATGGCCATGGTCCCGGCGCGGCGTAAAGAGCACACGTGGCCGCCCTCGCCCGCCCTGAACCTGTTGCTCGGCCTTGGCGAGTATGCCTGCTTTTTCCAGCTCGGCCGTGATCGCCGAAACCGTCGCAGAGGCAAGGCCGGTCTCGGCCGAGATTTCCGTATGGGAGAGATTGCCGGCACGCCTGAGCGCGGCCAGGACCAGCGCGCTGTTTTGCTGACGCACGAGCTCAGTGCTGGATTTGGTCAGCATGAGACGTCCCTGTCAGTGGCGGATCCTTCGAACACATGCCCCTCCCAAAGCATCTGTTGAGCGGCAAGACAAGGCGCGGAACACCTTGTCGACAGCCTTGTGGCTCCGATTTTCTCGACGGTCGAGAAACAACGGACGCGGCCGCTCGCGAAGCACTTTGCTGATGCCGCAACCACCGCGTTCACGCCGTGTTGACAGCCTCCAAAATCCATGACATTCATTTTCTCGACTGTCGAGAAAATAATTCCGCACCCTGTAGCGGGACGATCTACGGCAGCGTTCCAAGGCTGGCGGAGGATGGTGCGGGAGGTTCGCACGCTCGGCTGGCCCTCACTCGGGAGGATGAAATGAAATCCGTTTTGAAGCTGATGGCAGGTGTTGCCGTCATCGTTTCCCTGCATTCCGTTGCCCAGGCGAAGGACCTGGTCGTCGGCGTTTCCTGGTCCAACTTCCAGGAAGAGCGCTGGAAAACCGACGAAGCTGCCATCAAGGCAGCCCTCGAAGCATCCGGCGACAAGTACATCTCCGCTGACGCACAGTCGTCCGCCGCCAAGCAGCTGACCGACATCGAGTCGCTGATTGCCCAAGGCGCCAATGCACTGATCGTGCTTGCCCAGGACAGCGACGCCATCGGCCCGGCGATCGAAAAGGCTGCCGCTGAAGGCATCCCGGTCGTCGGCTACGACCGCCTGATCGAAAACCCGGCGGCCTTCTACATCACCTTCGACAACAAGGAAGTCGGCCGCATGCAGGCCCGCGAAGTGTTCAAGGTGAAGCCGGAAGGCAACTACGTCTTCATCAAGGGCTCGTCTTCCGACCCGAACGCCGACTTCCTCTTCTCTGGACAGATGGAAGTGCTGAAGGAAGCTGTCGACGCCGGCAAGATCAAGGATGTCGGCCAAGCCTACACCGACGGCTGGAAGCCTGAAAACGCCCAGAAGAACATGGAGCAGTTCCTGACCGCCAACGACAACAAGGTCGATGCGGTTGTCGCCTCCAACGACGGCACTGCCGGCGGCGCGATCGCGGCTCTCGATGCGCAGGGCCTCGCAGGCTCCGTTCCGGTCTCCGGCCAGGACGCGGACAAGGCGGCGCTGAACCGCGTCGCTCTCGGCACGCAGACCGTCTCGGTCTGGAAGGACAGCCGTGAACTCGGCAAGCGCGCTGCAGAAGTCGCCGTCGAACTTGCCGGTGGCAAGAAGATGGAAGAAGTCTCGGGCGTCACCACCTTCAACGGTGGCCCGAAGGGCGTGGCCATGCAGTCGGTCTTCCTGGCACCGCTGCCGATCACCAAGGACAACCTGAACGTCGTCATCGACGCGGGCTGGATCTCCAAGGCTGAAGCCTGCCAGGGCGTCAAAGGCGACGTCGCGGCCTGCAAATAAACCGCATCAGCAGAGCTGAGCGCTGACTTCAGACAAGCGCCGCAACGCAACCCGTTGCGGCGCTTGCGCAAGGTGCGTGCCGGGCGGACAATGCCCTCCGCACGACCGGCGCAGCCTAACGAAACCGCTCGATCTCTGCCGTCGCACCGGACTTGTCGCGTCGATCCCGGCTCCTGGTGCCACCTGGCGCGACGACATCAACACAAAAAAGTGGGGGAAGGCACGTCCATGGCCGACATCACACAAGGCAACACGCAGGGCGCACAAGCAAACCGCGCCCGCACAGCGGACGAAAACCCGGTGAAGCGCTTCTTCCGCGCCACCGAAATCGACACCCGACTGCTCGGCATGGTCGGCGCCCTCGTCATCATCTGGATCGGATTCCAGATCATGACCGGCGGCCTGTTCCTGACCCCGCGCAACCTGTGGAACCTGACTGTCCAGACCTCCTCCGTCGCCGTGATGGCGACCGGCATGGTGCTGATCATCGTCACACGCAACATCGACCTCTCCGTCGGCTCCGTGCTCGGCTTCTGCGGTATGGTCATGGGGGTCATGCAGGCGAAATTCCTGCCGCAATATCTCGGCCTGGAACATCCGGCCATCTGGATCATCACGCTCTTGAGTGGCATCGCCGTCGGTGCTGCCATCGGCGCGCTGCAGGGCTCGATCGTCGCCTTCCTCAACGTGCCCGCCTTCATCGTCACGCTCGGCGGCCTGCTCGTCTGGCGCGGCGCCACCTGGTTCGTGACCAGCGGCCAGACCGTTGCGCCGATGAACGCCACCTTCCGCCTGATGGGCGGCGGCACCGAAGGCTCGATCGGCGCCACGGCAAGCTGGATCGTCGGCATCCTCGCCTGCATTGCCATCGTCGCCGCCATCCTCAATTCCCGCAAGCAGCGCAAGCGCTTCCGCTTCCCGCTGCGTCCGGTCTGGGCGGAGTATTTCCTGGCGATCCTCGGCTGTGTCCTGGTGCTCGGCGCAATCACTGTTGCCAACAGCTACTACTGGCCGACCAACATCGCCCGCAAATATGCCGACGCCAACGGCATCGCCTGGCCGGAAGGCGGACTGCAGATCTCGCACGGCATCGCCATTCCGGTGCTCGTCGCCATCGCCGTCGGCATCGTTATGACCTTCATCGCCACGCGCCTTCGCTTCGGCCGCTATGTCTTCGCGCTCGGCGGCAACCCGGAAGCAGCCGAACTTGCCGGCATCAAGACGCGCTGGGTCACCGTCAAGATCTTCACGCTGATGGGCATTCTGTGCGCCATCGCCGCGGCAATCTCGACCGCCCGCCTCAACGCGGCGACCAATGCGCAAGGGGAACTCGACGAACTCTACACGATCGCCGCCGCGGTCATCGGCGGCACGTCGCTTGCCGGCGGTGTAGGCACGATCGCCGGCGCCATGATCGGCGCGCTCGTCATGCAATCTCTACAGTCGGGCATGGTGCTGCTCGGGATCGACAGTCCGTTCCAGCGCATCGTCGTCGGTGTGGTTCTCGTCGTCGCCGTCTGGCTCGACACCGTCTACCGCGCCCGCGCCAAGTAAGGAGTACGATCCATGAAAGACCAACGCACTCCGCTCGTGGAAATGAAGAACATTTCCATCTCCTTCGGCGGCATCCATGCCGTGGACAACGCCTCCGTCGATCTCTACCCCGGTGAGGTCGTGGCCCTGCTCGGCCACAACGGCGCCGGCAAGTCGACGCTGATCAAGATCCTCTCGGGCGCCTACAAGCGCGATGCCGGCGAGATCCTGATCAATGGCGAAGCCGCCGACATCAACAACCCGCGCGACGCCAAGAAATACGGCATAGAGACGATCTACCAGACGCTCGCCGTCGCCGACAATGTCGACGCCGCCGCCAACCTCTACCTCGGCCGCGAGCTCAGGACCCCCTGGGGCACGCTCGACGACGTGGCGATGGAGGCCAAGGCCCGCGAAGTCATGGGGCGCCTCAACCCCAATTTCCAGCGCTTCAAGGAACCGGTAAAGGCGCTGTCGGGCGGTCAGCGGCAGTCGGTGGCGATCGCCCGCGCGATCCTGTTTGACGCCCGCATCCTGATCATGGACGAGCCGACGGCCGCCCTTGGGCCGCAGGAAACCGCCCAGGTCGGCGACCTCATCAAGCAATTGAAGCGCGAAGGCATCGGCATCTTCCTGATCAGCCACGATATCCACGACGTGTTCGATCTCGCCGACCGCGTGTCGGTCATGAAGAACGGCCAGGTGGTCGGCCAGGCCCGCACCGAGGACGTGACCAAAGACGAGGTGCTCGGCATGATCATCATGGGCAAGGTACCGCCAAAGGCGATCCCCGGCCCCGGCGCCATGCAGGTCGCCTGATGCAATTCTCGGCGGCGCGCCTCAACGGCCCGCCGCCGAGCACTTTCCGCGACACCGCAGATGACGGGCGCGCGGTTGCATTTTCGTAGGCAACCGCAAATTCCCCTGCGAACTCCGCCATTTCACCATTGATGCGGCGCCAAAGCTAAGCTATGAACCGCTTCACAGCCTGCTTCGGCGGCCTTGCCGCCAACGGATGCACCCGTAGCTCAGCTGGATAGAGTGTTGGATTCCGATTCCAAAGGTCACAGGTTCGAATCCTGTCGGGTGCGCCATTTCTGCCGAATATACGACTTTCTGCGATCACCTACGTGATTGCTACAGCGACGTTTGTGCGCCCAATAAGACGCGCAGCGCTGTCGGACGCGCCGTAGGCGAAAGACGCGCTTCGCCCGAAATAGCAAGTTTGAAAAACCCCCGCAGCGGCTTAAACTCGCCGACCGAGCTTCCAGCAGGAAGTTCGTCCGCCCTTTCCTGACCCGCCGACCGAACATACGGATATCGTTCGGGAAAGTAACTTCCCCTGGAGGTGTGGCATGCCCAACAAACCCAGCATTGTCTTCGCACATGGCCTTTGGGCCGACGGATCCTGTTTCAGCAAGGTCATCGAACTGCTGGTTGCCGACGGCTACGAAGTGATCGCGACGCAAAACCACTTGAATACCGTCGCCGACGACGCCGCGGCGGTTCACACGTCGCTGGGCCGCGTGCACGGTCCGGTCGTTCTGGTCGGACATTCCTATGGAGGGACCGTCATCACCGCTTCGGGCACCGATGATCGTGTCAAGGCGCTCGTCTATATCTGTGCGCTGGCGCCGGAGAACGGCGAAACGTCGGCGGCCGACCAGGCGAAATTCCCCCAGACCCCCGTCTTCCAGCATATCGAGGTGGTAGACGGCCGGCTGTTTCTTCGTCCTTCGGGGATCCCGGAATTCGCAGGCGATCTGCCCGAAGCGGAGCAGAAGCTCGTATGGGCCACGCAAATGGGGCCGCTGGCGGACCTGTTCGATCAACCCGTTCCGGGTGCGGCGTGGAAAACAAAGCCGACATACTACATCGTCGGTAGCGAGGACCGGACAGTCCAGCCCGACCTTCAACGCTTCCTCGCCAAGCGCATGAATGCAAATGTGACGGAACTGGCCTCCAGCCACGTCCCGATGTTGTCTCAACCCCGCCGGGTCTACGAGGTGATCCGCGAGGCCGCCGACGGTGTGCAGCGATCGGCCGGATAAAGTCTGCCTGCCGTTCCGTTCGATTTTTGACAGGCACTGGGTGAGGCAAGCGGGCGCCGTCGAATGACGCGGCCATATTTCCAAGAGTTTGGACGGCGCTTCGGGCGGTGGCTGTAGCGCCCTCAGGATGCGCATGAACAAGCCGTGTTCCGTCTTCCAGCGCTACGTCGGGGCGCGATCGCAGTCGGACATATCAACTACCGGCATTGGGAGCCCGAAACCATCGCTGTGCGGCTGCATGGAGACTGCGCCGTGATCCGTTGTCGCGCACAGCTTGAAGTGATCTTCGGCGGGCGTAAGGTACCGCTCAGTGCCTACTGGCACACGGACAAGTATGAACGCGGGCAATGGATGGTGGCCTGGTCACAGGCTACTGCCGTTCATAGCGAACGGCCCACCCGTTCCTGAAGCCCTTGCCATGAACGCGAAGGGTCCGATCTCGGCTCGCGGAGAGACGCCGGGGCGACGCGCGATCAGAGCGTGTCGCGCTCCGTGCGCAGATTGGAGACGACACGGCGGTTCTGCACCTTGCAGGAGCGCTCCGTGCAGTCGCGAACCTCGCGGTCGTTGCCGTAACCCTTGGCCCACATGCGATTGGGGTCCACGCCCTTCGAGGCAAGATAGGCCATCGCCGCATCGGCCCGCTTCTGCGACAGCGTTTCCATCTTCGAGGCGGAACCGCTGTCGTCGGAGAAGCCCTGCAGCTTGACCAGCCAGCGCGGGTTGCTGTTGAGCCAGATCGCCTGCTTGTCCAAGGTCGCCTTGGCGACGGGATCGAGCGCGGCCGAATCTTGCGTGAAATAGGTTCGCCGGCCGACATTGAGGATGAAATCCTCTTCGGTGCCGGCCGAGACAGTCTCGAAGCCCGGCGCCGGATCATCGGTTTTTCCGGTCATCGGCACCGCGGCCGGCTCTTCGACGGCGGCGATCTCGGTGGTGTTGCAGGCGGTCAGCGTCAGTAGAATGGCGGCAGCGGAAAGCAGCCTCGTCAGTCCGGTCATAGCAGGCTTCAAGGTGATATTCCTCATTCGACCGGGGTTGCTACCGGGGTTGCTTGGCTGACCTCGGGGGCCTTGTCGGCAATGTGCGGCAGGACCTGAACGGCGGTGCCGATCGGGCAGCGCTGGTAAAGATCGATCGCATCTTCGTTGAACATTCGGATGCAGCCGCTGGAGGCATCCTTGCCGATGCTGCCCGGCTCCAGCGTACCGTGGAAACGGTAGCCGGTATCGACGCCGTCGCGAAGCAGGTACATGGCGCGCGGACCAAGCGGGTTCTTCGGCGACCCGCCATCGACGAACTCGGGCAGATCGGGGTGGCGCTCGCGCATCTCCGGCGGCGGCGTCCAGCGCGGCCAGAGAGATTTACGGTCGATCGTAGCGCGGCCGTACCACTTGAAGCCTTCCTTACCGACGCCAACCCCATAACGGATGGCCGTCTTGTTCTCCATGATCAGGTAGAGAAAGTGGTGTCGGGTATCGACGACGACGGTGCCGATCGGCTCGCTGCTGAAATACTTGACGACCTGACGCCGCCATTTCGGGTCGATCTTGGCAAAATTGGTGCTGCGATAGCTCACGCCGTTATCGATGGCGGGACCGGAAAAATAGGAACTCGCCGCAGCGAATGCCGGCCTCTGAACCGCGTCGGCGCCAAGTAGCGCCAAACCACCAAGCATAATATTCCTGCGGGTCCACTCCATCGGCAACATCCCCCGAAAGCCAAGCAGCGAGATCGCAGTAAATCAGATTTTCCATTTGCCACAACAGAAAATTCTCGGAAGACGATTCTTTCCGTGACTGCCTGGCAAGGAGAATTTTGCCGCCGGCTGTCAGCTTTCAGACGATCTCTATTCACCTCATGTCTAGCCGACAGGATCCGAGAACGCAGCGCTTTTCCAGCAAGTAACGACTACATGTCACGTCTGCGGAAACGCCAGAATAGATCGGCAATCCCCCGCATTCGCAATTATGGCACGCCGTTATTGTCTAACTGCACGTCATGAGCGCAGTTCATTTGCGCACGCAACACCCTCTCAACCTCTCAAGATTGAGGTAGCGTTGCCGCTCACTTCGCCTGCATCCCGGCTCGAAGGCCTACGCGGACTAATTTGCCCTGATATCCCGCGCCTGGCCCGATGCCCTGAGCTCTTCGAGCGTCTTGCCGAGGCAGCTTCCAACCTCATCGGCGCCGGCCGCCTTTGCCTGGCCGCTCAAGGTGATCGTGCCGGCAAAGTTGTCCGACGCCAGATAGGTCGCCGTGCCGTCGGCCGTTACCTTCGACAGATAGTAGGCGTGCTGCGTGCCTTTGTATTCGCAGGCAACAGCGAACGGAAACTGATCGAACAGATTGTCCTCCGCCAGAGCGGCAGACCCGAAAGCTTGAGCACCGGCCGCAACCAGCAGTACAGCCAGAGACTTGGACATATTCGCAGAGCGTATGCGCACCATCGATCCCCCAACCCAGTAGATAAGGTGTCCATCGAAGGCGATGGTGACGCCAAGCCTGCACTTTGGCAAGTGCCTGCTGCCCGCACCGAACTCACGATGTTCGACCGCTGGTTGGTTCCCGCCCGGGTCCTTACGCATTGCGCCCGCTGCCAGCGGGCAACCGCGATGACGCGGCCCTCAAGCCGGATGGCTGAAGCGGGCGACCTGTGCATCCTTCATCAGGTTGCGGAAGTTCGATCCGCTCATGTGCACCAGCGTCCTGTGGTCGCCGCCTTCGAAATAGACGTCGTTTACGTCGCCCAGACTTTCATCGAGCAGCACCGGCACGTCATAGGCCGAGCCGACGGGCGGCACCGCGCCGATATCGCAATCGGCAAAGAGGTTGCAGACTTCCTCTTCCGAAGCGAGACCGAGCCGCCGGTCCATCACGTCCTGCAAGGTGGAGAGTTCAACCCGGTGCGTGCTCGGCACAACGGCGAGCACGTACCCCATCTCGTGGTGAACGACCACGGACTTGGCAAGCCTGCTGCCGGGCACATGTGCCGCCCGCGCCGTCTGGCTGGTGGTGGCCGTGCGGTGATGGGCGACGGTGTCATAGGCGACACCCGCACCATCGATATAGTCTTGAAGTTTTCTGGCGATCGTCATCGTCGACACCCCTTCTCTCTCGTGGTGGCGCGGAAAATTCATTGTCCTCCCATCCACGATGAAGTCAACGACGGACGGCGCCCAGGATCAGGACGCGTCCTTCAGCATCGGGAAAGCCTCATCGCGCGCCGACATCTGCGCGATCGGCAAAGGCCAGGCGATCGCAAGCCTTGGATCCAGGGCGTTGAGCCCGCCCTCGGCTCCGGGCGCATAGGGTTTGTCGTGCAGGTAGATCAGCTCGCAGTCAGCGGAAAGTGTCTGGAACCCATGTGCAAAACCGCCCGGGATCATCATCGACCTCCCGTTTTCAGCGCTCAGCACCTCGCCATGCCATTGAAGGTAGGTCGGAGAGTCCGGTCGCATGTCGACGGCAACATCGAAGATCGTGCCCGAAAGACAGGACACGAATTTCGTCTCGTCGTGCGGTGGGCGCTGGAAATGCATGCCGCGAACCGTGCCGGCCGTTCGCGTCAGGGTGTGATTGATCTGCGCGATCGAGCCGTCCGCACCGAAATCGGCGAGTTCTTCACGGCAGAAGAAGCGCGAAAAAAAGCCGCGATCATCGCCAAAGCGCTGACGTTCGACGACAATGAGACCCGCAAGGGGTGTAAAAATACGGTTAAAGCGCGACATTGAACCTTCCACGAGCAGGCGGGGCGTCCCCACTCTTACCCCTTAAGAAACCAGCCTTGACCGTATTTGCAATTGTCGACATGAAAGCGTTCACAGGAAAGCGTACGAATCGACGAAGCCGCCAGATCGCGAACCGCGGCCTCCGGCGTATCGGTGGGTTGTATCGAAAAAGGGTATCGGCAGTCATGGCAGTAGCAGACGATCGTCTCGCGTTCGAGGCTCACAAGAAAGAAATGTCGCTCGCGCTGGGCAAGGACGACGACGCATTTCGCCAGTCGCTCGATACGTTGGTCACGCTCGACAAGTACGACTATTCCTACCTCTGGTCGTTCATGGGCGTGCCGATCATCCAGATGCCGGCCGATGTCATGGCGACCCAGGAAGTCATCTGGAACACCAAGCCTGACATCATCATCGAAACGGGCGTTGCCCGCGGCGGCTCGGTGATCTTCATGGCCGCGATGCTGCAATTGATCGGCAAGGGCAAGGTCATCGGCGTCGACATCGACATCCGCGCCCACAATCGCGACTCGATCGAAAAGCACCCGATGTCTTCGCGCATCACGCTGATCGAAGGTCCGTCAACCACGGCCGAGACGCTGGCAAGGGTGAAAGCCGAGATCCCGGCGGGCGCTTCTGTCATGGTCGTTCTCGACAGTGACCACAGCCGCGACCACGTGCTGGACGAACTGCGCACCTATGGCCCGTTGGTGACCGAAGGCCAGTACATGGTGGTGGCAGATACGGTCCTCGGCTGGGCCGAGGCATCGCAGACGCCCACCAAGCGCTCGAAGATCTGGCGCGCCGGCGACGAACCCTACGCAGCACTCAAGGCCTACATTGAAGAGACAAACCGCTTCGAGACCGATGAGGCACTGAACGGCAAACTTGTACTCTCAAGCTCGCCGCGCGGTTATCTGCGCTGCATCGACAAATAGGCTCACAAGCAGGGTGGCGCGGGCCTTGGTTCGTGCTACTGCCAACTCTCGATCGCGAATACAGGCACCGCAGGCGAGTACCGGATGGCTCGAAACATTGTCATCTCCCAATCCATGTACTTTCCTTGGGTTGGAATGCTGGAGCAGATCAAACTGGCGGACGTGTTCGTCCACTATGACGATGTGCAGTTCTCGCGTGGCAGCTTCACAAACCGCGTGCAGATCAAGACTCAGAGCGGCACCCGCTGGCTGACCGTACCCTTGAAGGACCTTCGCCTGGGGCAACGGATCGATGAGGTGTTGATCGACAATCGCACGGATTGGCGCAGCCGGCATCGCGATATCTTGCGACAAGCCTATATCAAGGCGCCCTTCGCCAAGGACATGCTGGAACTGGTCGACGGCGTGTTCGCCAAGGATGCATCAACGATTGCGGATGTGGCCCGCAATTCCATGCTCGCGCTTGCCGCCTACTTCAATCTGGACAGGCCGAAGTTCGTCTCCTCGGACGCCCTCACCATTGGCGGTGCGAGCAGCGAGAGAGTATACGACATCACCGCCCATCTCGAAGGGACGGCCTATATCACCGGCCATGGCGCGCGGAACTATCTCGATCACGGCCTCTTCAACCAGAACGGAATTTCCGTTCAGTACATGAACTACGAACGCACACCCTATCCGCAGTTGCACGGAGAGTTCACTCCTTACGTGACCGCATTGGACCTCGTCGCCAATTGCGGTACCAAGGGCGCAGAAGTCGTACATTCCGGAACTGTCGATTGGAGGGAGTTTACCCAGTGAAATCCGAGAACCTGGACAACGTCGCGTCGGAATATCTTCCAAACGCAGTCACATCGATCGAGAACAATCTCATTCTCAATTGGTATCCGCAGCGCATGGTCGAGCGCTTTGGCAAATGCCAGTCGCTGCTCGATCTTGGTATCGGCCACGGCTACACCCCGCACCTGTTCAACAAGGTCTGCGACCGGCACGTGATCGTGGAAGGTTCGCAGTTCGTCATCGATCTCTTCAAGAAGAACAGCCCGGACTTTTCCGGTGAGATCGTCTTCTCCTATTTCGAAGACTTCGAAACGGAAGAGCGCTTCGACGTCATCATCATGGGTTTCGTTCTTGAGCACGTAGACGATCCGGGCCTCGTGCTCGACCGGTTCCGGCGCTTCCTGAAACCCAATGGCCGTCTGTATGCCGCAGTACCGAACGCAAAGTCCCTGAACAGGAGACTGGGCGTGGAGCTCGGCAAGATCGACGATATCTACAGCCTGAATGCCAACGATCTGGCACTTGGCCACAAGCGCCAATATTGCCGGGACACGTTCCGCGCCGAACTCGAAAACCATGGCTTCCGGGTCGTGCACGAAGAAGGCATCTACCTGAAGCCGTTGCCACTGCCGGTGTTGCAGACGCTACCCGATTTCGAAGCCAATCTGCATGCCATGCTCAAGGTCGGCATCGAATTCCCCGATCTTTGCGTCGGCCTGCTGATGGAAGCAGAACTGGCATGAGGACTGCCGCCATTATCGGCACGCGCTCGATGTTGGGGAGCCAGCTCGTCGCGCGCCTGCGGAATATGGGCGTCGAGACCATCAGTGTCGGCAGGGCGGAAACCGATGACATCTTCCTCGACATGGCAGGCGGCGCGGCAAAGGTTCCGGATGGCCTCACCGCGGACGTGCTTTTCCATTGTGCCGCAAGCTTCGCCGACGATGGCCCATCGGGCATACAGCAAAACTTTTCGGCGAACACCGCAAGCGCACTGAACGTCGCAGAACTTGCCAAGCGTCTGCAGACAGAGGCCGTCATATATGCCGGGTCGCTTTCGTCGGATGCGACACTGGATGCGGCACCCCTGACATCCTACGGCCTCACCAAGCAGCTGGCCGAGCAGATCCTGGAATGGAGCTCGCAGAAGCTGGGATTTCGCTTCTGCAGCCTTCGGTTCTCCCAGCTTTATGACGTGAGTGGCCGTTGCTGTGCCCATCAGCCGTGGATGGGGCGCATCATCGCCTATGCCTCGCGCGGGCTCGACATTCGCATGCCCGCTTCCCACGGCGTGCGAAACTTCCTGCACGTGCAGGACGCCGCCGATATGATGATCCTGGCCGCCAAAACGGGCGCCACAGGCATCGGAAACGCGGTTCACACGGAGGCGATGACCTGCGACAGGATCGCTGAAATCGCCTATGAAACATTTGGGCTCGGCGGCAATGTCGTGATCGCAGCGGAGAAGGCTCCCTTTCGGAAGGTGAATTTTCCCGACGGTGCGGAAACACTGGCCCGGTTGGGCTTGCCATCACTGATCACGATGCGAGACGGAATTGCCATGATCAAATCAGCCGGAACCGCCGAAGCGTTCGGCCCGATGGACGTCAACTAATGCAAGACGACGCAAAGCAATCGAGGCAGCCGGTTACGGTCGTGGTGACTGCGGTCGGCGCAATCATCGGCCAGGGCATCGTCGCATCGCTCCGTAGATTGGAAGCTCCGATCCGCATCATCGGCATAGACCGTGATGCCAATGGTATCGGTCGTCACTTCTGCGATCACTTCGTTGCGAAACCGACGTGCGATGAGACCTCTGCCGAATATCTGGAGTTCTGGCAGGAACTGCTTCGGCGAGAGAACGTCGCTCTGGTGCTGCCGGGCCTGGAGCTCGATGTCCTGTTCTTCAATGAGAACCGCGCACGCTTCGAGGCGACCGAGACGCGTGTCGTCTTGAACAGATCTCCGCTGATCGCGCTTGCGCAAGACAAGTGGGACATGGGAGAGGCACTGCTGCAAGCGGACCTTCCGGCCATTCCAAGCACGCTCAGCCGCCGCCTGGAAGATTGCACCCGCGAACTCGGCCCCTTGCCGCTTCTGCTGAAGCCGCGTCGCGGCAATGGTTCCCGTGGTATTGCGCTGCTTCGGGATGTAGCCGATTTCGACTACTGGACCCTGAAGAGCGCCGACGATTTTCTCATTCAGAAATTCGTGGGCAGCAATGACCAGGAATACACGGTCGGCGCCTTCGGGTTTGGCGACGGCACGACGCTGCCGCCGATCGTCTTCAAGCGCAAACTGTCCGTCGCCGGCAACACCCAATATGCGGAAGTTGTCGACGAGCCTCTCCTGACTGAAGCCGTGAGCAGGCTCTCGCAACACTTCAAGCCGCTCGGGCCGACGAACTATCAGTTCAGACTGGAAGGCACGACACCTTACCTGCTTGAAATCAACCCGCGCTTCTCGAGCAGTACGTCGCTGCGTGCCGCCTTCGGCTACAATGAGGCGGCGATGGCGCTTGACTATTATGTATACGGAAGAAAACCCGAGGCGCCCGAAATCAAGACTGGCCGGGCCTGGCGCTACTCCGAGGATCTGGTCGTCCTATGATCGCCATCATTTCCGACATTCATGGCAACCTTCCCGCGCTCGAGGCGGTGCTCGCCCGCATCGACGAGCTCGGCTGCAGCTCGATCCTCTCGCTGGGTGACGTCGTCGGATACTACGCCCAACCGGGCGAGTGCGTCGACGTGCTGAAAGCACGCGACGTACCAAACATCCTGGGCAATCACGATTATTACATCGTCAGCGGAGAAGGCTGCCCGCGATCGAAGATGGTCAACGATATCATCGAGTTCCAGAGGGGCATCATTTCGGCCGATCAACGCGCCTGGCTCGCCGGATCGCAAACCTACGTCGTCGATGGATCGACCTACTTCGTCCACGGCAGCTGGCAGGATCCGATAGACGAGTATCTCTACAAGGTCTCGCAGGCGCAGTTTCCCGACGGCTGCGAACAGCTCTTTGCCGGGCATACCCATGTGCAGGTCCGCCTGGAGATCGGCGGCAAGGTCTTCTGCAATCCCGGCTCGGTCGGGCAACCGCGCGACGGCGACCCACGCGCCGCCTTTGCGACCCTCTCGCCGACAGGCATCGAACTCCACCGTGTCGCCTACGACATCGACAGGACGGCGCACCACATGCGGCAAGCGGGCTTCCCGGAGCGCTTCTACGAAAACCTCTATCTCGGCGCGCAGATCGGCGGCCGGATTGACAAGATCGTTGCCGCAGACGCAACCAACGACCGATCGGCTTGAGCACAGGCGACCCACATGACGAAACCTCGCATTCTCTACACCAAGCCCTCAATCACCGAACGCGAAGTCGCCTATGCCACCGATGCAGCGGCGAACGGCTGGGGCGAGCGCTGCTACGATTACATCAATCGCTTCGAGGCCGCCTTCGCCGCACATCTCGATGTCAGCCATGCAATCTCGACATCGAGCTGCACCGGCGCGCTGCACATGGGCCTTGCCGCCCTCGGTGTCGGACCGGGCGATGAAGTCATCCTGGCAGACACGAACTGGACGGCATCCGCCGCCCCGATCGTCCACCTCGGCGCAAAACCGGTCTTCGTCGACGTGCTCCCCGATAGCTGGTGCATCGACCCGGACAAGGCCGCGTCAGCCATCACGCCGAAGACCAAGGCGATCATGGCTGTGCACATCTACGGCAATCTCTGCGACATGGACCGCCTGCTCGAAATCGGCGCGCAGCGCAACATCCCGATTGTAGAAGATGCAGCCGAAGCGCTCGGATCGGAATGGCGCGGACGCAAGGCCGGCTCGCTCGGCGCCTTCGGTGCATTCTCCTTCCACGGTACCAAGACTGTGACGACGGGCGAAGGCGGCATGTTCGTCACCAGCGACAGCAAGCTCTTCGAAAAGGTACTAACCCTATCCAATCACGGCCGGGCACGCGGACAAAAGAAGCAGTTCTGGCCGGACGAGATCGGCTTCAAGTACAAGATGTCGAACCTGCAGGCGGCCGTGGGCCTTGCGCAGATCGAACGCGTCAACGAACTGGTCGAGCGCAAGCGCGAGATCTTCTACGCCTATCGTGAACAGCTCGCGGGCGTGAATTCCATCTCGATGAATCCGGAACCGGAGCACACGAAAAACGGCTTCTGGATGCCGACGGTCGTCTTCGCGCCGGAAACCGACGTCTCGCGCGAAAAACTGCAGGGCGCCTTCGCCGCCGAGAACATCGACGCCCGCGTCTTCTTCTGGCCACTGAGTTCACTTCCGCCCTTCGAGGACGTGCGGGCAAACACCGTTGCCTATGATCTCCCCGGCCGAGCGATCAACCTGCCGAGCTATCACGACATGACGTCCGAAGAGATCGGCAGGGTCGTGCAGGTGTTGCGCGACTGCGCTGCAGCCTGAACCTCAATTTCAGAAGACATACCCAAACGCCGCGGCCAGGAGCCGCGGCGATAGAATGACTATTTGCCTTTGCGTTGACGAAGGCGCAGGTCCTGCCGGAGAACATCTCTCAACGTCCGGGCGGAGAAATACGAGCCTACTCCGAGTTTCATAAGGCCGCGCTCGATTGAAAGCCTTACGGACGCGATCGTGCGCCGTAACGGCAACGGCCCCAGCTGCCCGCCGGCGACTAGGTTCGCGTATCGCCGCAGCTGTGGCTTCGGGCGCGGCAGCGTGATTGGGCTCAGGCCGTGCGTTGCCCGATACTGATCGAGCGCAGTGACGACACCAGGCGGAACCATCGCCTTGCGCGCCCAGCCCGCAGCCTGCCCCATGGCCCCGCGGTAGAAATCCGCCGGCGCGATTTCAGGGAAGCGGTCGGACCGGCTCTGTGCTGCAGCCAGTGCGTATTCGCGCAGGATGCCGTTCAACAGCACGCTGGTATCGCCGGGCATCGGCCCGTATTGCAGCCACTCGCCCTGCTCCTGCTGCATCCACCGTCTGAAGTCCGTCGTCTCCTGGGTAACGGCGCCGATTGTCAGCGCGTTGCCATTGCTCCGCGTTTCGCCCTGCGTCACCAGCAACGGAAAATCGATGTACGCGTAGCTCTTCAATGCTTCGAGCGTTCGGAACGCGAAGGCATAGTCCGGCGAGATCCCCGTGAAAACACTGCCGTAACGCTCGCGGAGAGACGCCACCAGATCCCGGCGCGCGAAGGAATTCAGCAATCGCGGCGTGTCCTTGGGCCAATCGCCCCTCGCAAACTGCTGGAGCTTGTCCGCCGTTGCGATCTCTCGCGCAGCCACGTTTTCGTGTCCACACCGGAGGCTGCGGTATCCTGGCAGCTCGCGCGCATTCGCAGTCGCGTAGCCGACAGCGGCTGCCTGTGTCCGTTCTATTGCCGCATAGACCTCTTCGAGCGCATAGAGCCGCAAGGCCATTCGATCGGTAACGAAGCCGACATACTGGCCTTTCGCATGCGCAATCGCCCATTCCCAATGATCGACCATAGGCAAGTTGTGGTCAGGGCGAATATAGTGAAAACGCGGGTCGGCGCGAAACGGAGCGAGAGCCGCCTGGTTACGCTCGCTATCAGCGGGCTGCGAGTTGTCCGAGACGATGAGCTCAAGGTCGGAGAAGGTCTGCTCCAGCACGCTTGCCACGGCATCGACCAGAATATCCGGACGATTGCGCGTCGGAATGACAACGGAAAAAACAGGAGGCGCGGAACCTTGCGTCACGGTGTCGGTCTTGTCCATACTGCTGTGTGCACGCGCCTATATTTCCGCCAGCGAATACACTGATCGCGATTGCACAGAATCGGGAAATGCTTCAATGCTCAGCCATAACTGCCCGTGCCTGGAACCGACAGACTTCTGGTTGAAGCCGCCAACGTTGTCAATCCGATTGCCCGGTAACCCCTGCATGGGCATCTAGCGATAGCGGGAAGAGTGCATGAAAGTCGTCATACTCGCCGGTGGTTACGGCACGCGCATCTCGGAGGAGAGCCATCTGAGACCCAAGCCGATGATCGAAATCGGCGGGCGGCCGATTCTCTGGCACATCATGAAGATCTACAGCCACTACGGTTTTTCGGATTTCGTGATCTGCCTCGGCTATCGCGGCTACATGATCAAGGAATATTTCTCCAACTACATCCTGCACTCCTCCGACGTCACCTATGACATGGCGACCGGCGAGACGCTATTCCATTCCAACAAGGCCGAGCCCTGGCGCGTGACACTCGTCGATACCGGCACGGACTCCATGACCGGCGGACGCCTGAAGCGCGTTGCCGATCACCTGGGCGACACGTTTTGCCTCACCTATGGCGATGGCGTCGCCGATATCGACATCAAGGCCCTGACCGATTTCCATCGCAGCCATGGCCGCGAAGCAACCGTGACCAGCGTGGTTCCGCCGGGGCGCTATGGCGCGCTCGCCGTCAGCGACGGGCACGTTCAAAGCTTCATCGAGAAGCCCGCCGGCGACAACAACCGCATCAATGGCGGCTTCTTCGTCCTCAACCGGTCGGTGCTCGACCGTATCGAGGGCGACCATACCTCGTTCGAGACCACGCCGCTTGAAGGTCTGGCCCGCGATGGCCAGCTGATGGCCTTCCCGCATGACGGCTTCTGGCGACCGATGGACACGCTACGCGACAAGAACCAGCTCGAAGACCTCTGGCAACACGGGTCCGCCCCTTGGAAAGTCTGGCCATGAGCCGGCTTGCCAACGCTGCCTTCTGGGCCGGCAAGCGCGTGCTTCTGACGGGCCACACCGGCTTCAAGGGAAGCTGGGCGCGGCTCTGGCTGGCCGAGATGGGCGCCCGGGTTGCCGGCTACGCCTTGCCACCTTCAGCTGAGCCGGCTCTGCACGCTTTGCTCGGGTCGGAAGGTTTCCTGCACGAAAATCTCGCTGATATCCGCGACGGCGACACGCTCACGGCGGCTATTCGGCAGTTCGAGCCGGAAGTCATCCTGCATATGGCCGCCCAGCCGCTGGTGCGCGAAAGCTACCGCACACCGGCCGAAACCTTCGACGTCAATGTCATGGGAACGGTACGGGTGCTTGAGGCCGCCCGCACGGCACCTGCTCTGAAGACGATCGTCGTCGTGACCACAGACAAGGTCTACCGCAACGACGAGAGCGGCCGGCACTTTCCGGAAGAGGCCGTGCTCGGCGGCCATGATCCTTACTCCGGCTCCAAGGCCGCCTGCGAACTGGTCGTCTCGACCTGGCGGGATTCGTTCCTGCGTGAGCGCGGCATCCGGGTTGCGACGGCCCGCGGCGGCAATGTACTCGGCGGCGGCGACTTTTCCGTCGACCGCCTCGTGCCCGACATTGTCCGGGCAGCCCTCTCCGGAGAAACGCTTGCGATCCGCAGCCCGATGGCGACCCGTCCCTGGCAGCACGTGCTCGACTGCCTCAATGGCTACCTCGTCTATGCCGAAGCCCTCCACGGCGATGAGACCGAGGTCGCCGCGCTGAACTTCGGTCCCTCCCCCGCGGAACGACAGATCCCGGTGCGCGACGTCGCTGGTGCGATCCAGACCGCCATGGGTCTCCCGACGGAATGGCACGAGACCTCGGCGCACGACCAGCCGCGCGAAATGCAGGCCCTCGGCCTTGATCCCGCCCTTGCCCTGAAAACACTATCCTGGACCTCCCGTCTTTCCCAGGACCAGGCGATCGAATGGACCGCACGCTGGTATGACGGCTGGCGCCGTGGCGCCGTTGCCCGCGACCTGACGCTCGGCCAAATCGACGCATTCATGAGAGGCTAACGACTTCGATGCCCCACAACTGCCGTTTCTGCTCGACGCCCCTCGAGACCGTCTTTGCCGACTTGGGATCAACGCCCTGGTCCAACTCGTTTCTGGAGCCAACCGAAGAAGCGCTGGCGCGCGAGCGCTCGTTTCCGCTGAAGGCAATGGTTTGCTCCGAATGCCTGCTGGTCCAGACGACGGAGACCGTGCCGGCCGACGAAATCTTCACCGACGGCTACGCCTATCTCTCGTCGTTCTCGACAAGCTGGCTGGAACACGCCCGCCGCTACGCCGATACCATGACCGAGCGCTTCGGGCTTAACAGCACGTCGCAGGTTGTCGAGATCGCCTCGAATGACGGCTATCTGCTGCAGTATTTCGTCGCCAAGGGCGTACCGGTGCTCGGTGTCGAGCCCGCCGCCAATGCCGCGCGAATCGCCGAGGATCGCAAGGTCCCGACCGAGGTGGCGTTCTTCGGCCGAGAAACCGCGACGGCGCTCGTCAATCGCGGCATCCGCGCCGACCTGACGGCCGCCAACAACGTGCTGGCGCACGTGCCCGACATCGCGGATTTCGTTGGCGGCTTTGCCATTCTGCTGAAGCCCGATGGCGTCGCAACCTTCGAGTTTCCGCATCTCCTGCGCCTCATCGAAGGTGTGCAGTTCGATACGATCTACCACGAACACTATTCCTATCTGTCGCTGGCCGCCGTCGAGCGCATCTTCGAGAGTTCCGGCCTGAAGGTCTTCGACGTCGAGGAACTCGGCACCCATGGTGGCTCGTTGCGCGTTTTTGCTCAGCTTGCCTCCGGTACCCGCGAAACGACCGAGGCGCTCGCAGCCGTGCGCGAGAAGGAAGCGGCTGCCGGCCTGACGCGCATGGAAACCTATGCCGCCTTCGACGACCGGATCGCCGCCGTCTGCAAAGGGTTTCAGGCGTTCCTGGCCCGCGCCAGGGCCGAAGGCAAGACAGTGGCCGCCTACGGCGCCGCAGCGAAGGGAAATACCTTCCTCAACGTCTGCGGCGTCAAGCCTGGCGAGATCGCCTTCGCCGTCGACCGCAACGATCTGAAGCAGGGCAAGCTCCTGCCGGGCACCCACATTCCGGTGCACGCGCCAGCCCACCTGCAGGTCGCCAAACCCGACTATCTCGTGATCCTGCCCTGGAACCTCACGGACGAAATCGTCGCCGACAACGCTGCGATCCGCGCCTGGGGCGGGCAATTCGTCGTTGCAATTCCGGAAATCCGGATCCTCTGATCAGAAGACCGGGCGGTAAGGGGATGTCGCAGCCTCTTACCGCCCCACATCCTCCCTAAGTAACGAAAATCAAAAAATTATCGCCCTGAGACGCCTTGCCCCAAAATAGGCAAAATCGAAGGCACACTCAGCAACGGCGTGGGTATTGACGGTTGCAAAAAAGCACCCAAGGAGGTGCCATGTCTACCCTTGACCTATGCATTGTCGCCACGCGGCGCCCAGACTTGCTTGCCCAGACGCTAACGAGCTTCCGGGAGAGAATTTTCAGCAACCTTGAACTCGGCGGAGCCTATCTCAACCTTGATCCTGCCTTCGGCTCTATCGAGGATCATCACGCCTGTGTCGATATCTTCCGCAGCTATTTCCCCGAAGGGGTCGTGTTCCAACCGGAGAGCCCCGGCTTCTGCGCAGCCGTCGCAAGACTGTGGTCGGCGACCAGCGCCGAGTATGTCTTTCATCTCGAAGACGATTGGATCGCCCTGAGGGATATGGGCACGGAACTGCTGGCGCCCTTCGCCGATCCGGCGATCACCCAGGTGTCGTTCCATACGGCGGACCAGAACTGGGATATCGGTCGCAAGGGCCACTTCCATCAGCGAAACGAGTATGCGCGCTTCCTCGGGATCAAGATCCCGCTGTTTCGCACCTTCCCGAAGTTTACGACGTCTCCGTCCATCCTGCGCGGCGGGTTTGCGCGGCATTGCGCCGGCCTGATGGATCTCTCCCGAGACCCGGAGAAGCAGTTTTATTCGGGCGTGAACCCGGCGATGGAATCCTACGTCAGGCGTTCGCGCAACTACATCTTCTCGCCCGAGGCGGGTCCGGTCATCAAGGACATGGGGCGCGAATGGCGTGAGCAGCGGCGAATCCAGAAGGTGATCACCAACTCCACCTCGATCTGGCGGCAAAGCGCGTAACGGAACGGCTGTCGCCCAGGCGCATTCCAGCCGGAGGATAGAAGCGGGACCACGGTCCCGCTTCTATCGATACCGACTTCACGCGGTTGCGACGGCGTCCTTGCGCTGGAAGCCCTTGCTCGCGGCCATCAGGCTACGCGTATAATCCTCGCCGATACGCCCCGCGACGAGGTCCGCCGAAGACAAGCGCTCGACCACACGCCCGCCCTGCATGACCGCCAGCCGGTCGCACATATGGGTGACGACGCCGAGGTCGTGGCTGACCATGATGAAGGTGAGCTTGTGGTCACGACGGACCTGTTCCAGGAGGTTCAGAACTTCGGCCTGCACCGAGGCGTCGAGTGCCGAGGTCGGTTCGTCGAGCAGCAGGATCGAGGGTTCGAGGATCAGTGCTCGAGCGATCGCGACGCGCTGGCGCTGGCCGCCCGAAAGCTGGTGCGGATAACGGAAGCGGAAGCCGGACCCAAGACCGACCTCATCAAGCGCCTTCAGGATACGGCGCTCGCCGTCGGCCACGCCGTGGATCGCCAGCGGCTCCAGCAATTGCCGGTCGATCGTCTGGCGCGGATGCAGCGAGCCGTAGGGATCCTGAAACACCATCTGCACGGCGCGGTAGAAGGCTTTGTCGCGCTTTGCCCCCTGCAGAACGCGGTCATGCACGCGAATGGTGCCGCCCGTGACCGGCGCAAGGCCGGCAATCGCCCGCAGCAAGGTCGATTTGCCCGACCCGGATTCGCCGACGAGCCCGAAGGATTCGCCCGGCGCAATCTCGACGCTGACGTCGTTCAACGCCTTGAACTCGTCGTAGGTGACGGAAAGGTTCGAAACGGAAACGGCAGATGTCATTGAGCCCACTCCGGCTTGCGGTCGAGAACCGGCAGGGGATGACGATCGGAGCCGATCGCCGGCATGCAGTTCAGAAGCCCTTGCGTATAGGGATGCTTGGCGTTGGCGAGCTCGGACGCCGCCAGTTCTTCGACGATCCGGCCGGCATACATGACGATCACCCGGTCGCAGAAGGAGGAGACGAGGCGCAGATCATGCGACACGAAGATGAGGCCCATGCCACGGTCAGCGACGAGCTTGTCGAGAATACCAAGCACTTCGAGCTGCACCGTCACGTCGAGCGCCGAGGTCGGCTCGTCGGCGATCAGCAGTTCCGGGCCGGCAACCAGCATCATCGCGATCATCGCGCGCTGCCCCATGCCACCCGAAACCTCGTGCGGGTAGAGATCGTAGACGCGCTTCGGATCACGGATTTGCACCGCCGCCAGCATGTCGAGCGCCCTTTCCCGGGCTTCGCCACGGCTGACGCTCTCATGCTGCCGCAGGGTCTCGACGATCTGCCGGCCAATGCTCATCACTGGGTTCAGCGAATACTTAGGATCCTGCAGGATCATCGCGATCCGCTTGCCCCTCAGATCCCGGCGCACCTTCGGCGACGCGGACAAGAGGTCGATGCCGTCAAAGTTCAACTGCTTTGCCGTCACCTGCGCATGACCAGGCGTCAGCCCCATGATCGCCCGGCCGGTCTGCGACTTGCCGGAGCCGCTTTCGCCAACGATGCCGAGGCGTTCGCGGCCGAGCGTGAAGGAGACCCCGCGCACGGCCTCGACTAGGCCGGTGCGGGTCGGGAACGAGACCTTGAGGTCTTCAACAGTCAGAAGCGCACTCATTGACCGCTCTCCCGCGGGTCAAGCGCATCGCGCAGGCCGTCGCCGAGCAGGTTGAAACCGAGGCTGACGATCAGGATCGCGATGCCGGGCATCGTTGCCACCCACCACTGGTCGAGAATGAAACGGCGACCAGAAGCGATCATCGCACCCCATTCCGGCAACGGTGGCTGCGCGCCGAGGCCGAGGAAGCCGAGGCCGGCGGCGGTCAGGATGATGCCAGCCATGTCGAGCGTGACGCGCACGATCAGCGACGACATGCACATCGGCATCACATGGCGGAAGACGATGCGGATCGGCGACGCGCCCATCAGTTGCACGGCGGCGATGTAATCGGAGTTGCGCACCGTCAGCGTTTCTGCGCGGGCAATGCGCGCGTAGGGTGGCCATGAGGTGATGGCAATCGCGATCACCGCGTTCTCGATGCCCGGTCCGAGCGCTGCGACGAAGGCGAGCGCCAGGACCAGTTTCGGGAAGGCGAGGAAGATATCGGTGATGCGCATCAGCACTGCATCGACCCAGCCGCCGGCATAGCCGGCGACCGCACCGACGATCAGCCCGATCGGCGCGGCGATGACCGCGACGAGAAGGACGACGGCGAGCGTCAGGCGCGAACCATGAATCAGTCGCGAGAGGATGTCGCGGCCGAGATCATCCGTGCCCAGCAGATAGCCAGGGCTTCCCGGCGGCATCAGCCGGGCATTGGCGAGGTCGCCGATATAGGGCGAATGCGGTGCCAGGACATCGGCGAAGGCTGCAATGAAGACCAGCGCCAGCAGGATAATGAGGCCGAGCACGGCCAGTTTGTTGGCGGCAAAGCGCTGCCAGGTCATGTAGGCGCGGCCAAGCCGAGCCTGGGTGCGCGACTGCGGGCGATCGGACAGCAGCCATTCGCGGCGCGTCATCACGCGTGTTTCGGTAATGGTGCTCATCGCTGGCGCGTCCTCGGGTCGAGCGTCCGGTAGAGAAGGTCGGACAGGAGATTGATGCCGATGAAGACCGAACCGATGACGATGGTGCCACCAAGGACGGCGTTCATGTCGGCATTCTGCAGCGAATTGGTGATGTAGAGGCCAAGGCCCGGCCAGGCAAAGACGGTTTCGGTCAGCACCGAACCTTCGAGCAGACCGGCATAGGAAAGCGCGATGACCGTCACGAGCGGAACCGCCGCATTGCGCAGCGCATGCCCCCAGATGATACGCGTCTCGGACAATCCCTTGGCGCGCGCCGCCACGATGTATTCCTGCTGCAACTCATTGAGCATGAAGCTGCGCGTCATGCGACTGATATAGGCGAGCGAGAAGTAGCCGAGCAGCGAGGCCGGCAGGATGATGTGGCGGAACACGTCCCAGAGCACGTCCCATTGCCGCTGCCAGAGCGCATCGAACAGGTAGAAGCCTGTGATCGGCGTGAACGTGTATTCGAACACGATATCGATACGGCCGGGATAGGCGACCCACTTCAGCCGCGCGTAGAACACCAGCAGCGACAGGAGCGCCAGCCAGAAGATCGGCACGGAATAGCCGACAAGGCCGATGACGCGCACGATCTGGTCGGCGATGCTGCCGCGCTTGACGGCGGCAAGCACACCGAGCGGAACGCCGAAAACGGCGCCGATCAGAGTGCCGAGCGTCGCAAGCTCCATGGTCGCCGGGAAGACGCGGCGGATGTCGGTCATGACGGGATTGGTCGTCAGTACCGAAACGCCGAAATCACCGGTCAGCGCCTGGCGGACATAGATGAAGAATTGTTGATAGAGGGGCAGGTTCAGCCCCATCGCCTCGCGCGTCCTTTCGACGACATGCGTGGGCGCCCGGTCGCCGAGGACGGCCAGAACCGGGTCGATCGGGATTATCCGTCCGATGAAGAAGGTGACGGCCAGCAGGCCGAGATAGGTCGTCACGACGACGACGAAAAAACGCAGCACTGCTGCCGCGATCTTGCCGGGACGGGCGCGTTTGCGCCCGTCCACGGTCCCTGTTCCGCTCATGCTCAAGGGAACGATCCTTTCGGTTTATTCCTTCGAGACGGCTTATTCTTTGGTAATGCCGGCGACGAAGTTGGTGTCGAAGCTCGGACCGAGCTTCAGGCCCTTGACGTTGCCGCGGTAGCCGGCGACTTCGGTCTGCTGGAAGATGATGACGAACGGGCTTTCGCCAAGCACCGTCTTCTGCAGTTCCTTGTAGGTCTCGGCACGCTTGGCGCTGTCGCGCTCGAGCAGGGCGTCCTTGGTCTTCTTCGTCAGCTCCGGAACGTCCCAGGCATTGCGCCAGGCAAGGGTCTTGTTCTTGCCTTCGTCGGAATTGTCGGGGTTGCTGGTGAAGGTTTCGGCGTTCGAGTTCGGGTCGAAATAGTCCATGCCCCACTGACCGATATACATGTCGTGGTTACGGGCACGATACTTCGTCAGCGTCTGCTTGCCGTCACCCGGGATGATCTCGAGCTTCACGCCGGCCTGACCGAGGGTCTGCTGGAAGGATTCGGCAATGCCGGTGACAGGCTGGCCATTGCGAACGTCCATGGTCACGGTGAAGCCGTCAGCGAGACCAGCCTTGGCGAGCAGTTCCTTCGCCTTGGCGACGTCGAGCTTGTAGGGGTTCTCGTCGAGTGCACCCAGAACGCCCTTCGGCAGGAAGCTCTGGTGGATTTCGCCGATGCCCTTGATGATCGTCGAGCCGAGCGCATCGTAGTCGACCAGATACTTGAAGGCTTCGCGCACTTCAGGTTTTGCGAGGTTCGCGTTCTTCTGGTTGAGGCTGATGTAGTAGACCGTGCCCTTGGGCGCGCTGGTGGCTGCCAGATCCGCGTTCTTGGTGACGGCGTCAAGATCGCCCGGCTCGAGGTTGCGGGCAACGTCGATATCGCCGGCTTCAAGCGCCAGGCGCTGGCCGGAGCTTTCCTTCATGTGGCGATAGATGACGCGGGCGAGCTTTGCCTGTTCGCCGTAGTAGTTGTCGTTGCGCTCAAGCACGATGACTTCGTTGGCGCGCCATTCGCGCAGCTTGAACGGACCCGAGCCGGCATAACCGGTCTTCAGCCATTCGTTGCCGAAATCGTTGTCATACTTGTAGTCGTCCGTCGGCGTCACCGGCTTGACGTTGTCGAGCACCAGCTTCTTGTCGAGCACGGCAGCAACAGTCGCCGTCAGGCAGTTGAGCACGAAGCTCGGCGCATAGGGCTGGTCGACGGTGAAGACGAAGGTCTGTTCGTCCGCAGCCTTGGCCTTTTCCGTCACGTTGTCGCCGGTGAGGCCGAACTGGGTGAGGATGAAGGCCGGGCTCTTGTCGAGCTTCACGGCGCGCTCGAACGACCAGGCGACGTCCTCGGCGGTCACCGGATTGCCCGAAGCAAACTTCAGGCCGGACTTCAGCTTGAAGGTGTAGGTCAGGCCATCGTCAGACACGGTCCAGTTGTCGGCGAGGTCGCCGACGACCTTGGAGGTGTCGTTGGTGTCAAGGCGTACCAGCATGCTGTAGGTGTTGCCGGTCACTTCGGCAGCGGTCAGCTCGAAGGCTTCGCCCGGATCCATGGAAATGACGTCGTCGATCGCAAAGGCTTCGACCAGCGTGTCCTTCGGCGTTTCGGCAAAGGCCGGTGCGGTCGCAGCCATCACCATGGCCAGCGCCGCCGAAGCGGTCAGAAGACGAAGACGTCCATTGAGCTTGTGCATCATTTTTGCAGTTCCCTCGTTTGCGCCCTTTTGGGCCCCTTCTTCATGGGTTCAGGCGGCCTCGTGCCAAGCCTGCCCCAGAACTCTCCACCAGTTTTCCCGGCATATCTTTGCCAGTTCGGCGTCACCATATCCGGCCCCTCTGAGCGCCGCAACGAGCGCCTGATTCCCGGCCGCGTCGGCGATCGCTTCAGGGATCGTCGCCCCGTCGAAGTCCGATCCGAGCGCCACGCACTCGATGCCCATGCGCTCGACGAGATAGTCGACATGGCGAACCATGTCGGAAAGCGGTGTCGCGGCATTCTCCTGGCCATCGGCGCGCAGCATCGTCGTCGCATAATTGAGCCCGACGAGCCCCTTGCTTTCCTTGACGGCATCGAGTTGCCTGTCGGTCAGATTGCGGGCAACCGGCGTCAGCACGTGCGCGTTCGAATGGCTGGCGACGAGCGGCTGATCCGTGGTTTTCGCGACGTCCCAGAACCCTTTCTCGGTGATGTGGGCGAGGTCGATCAGAATGCCCAGGCGGTTGCACGCGCGCACCAGTTCGAAACCCGCATCCGTCAGCCCCGGCGCCGTGTCCGGTGACTTCGGATAGGAGAACGGCACACCGTGACCGAAGACGTTGTGGCGGCTCCAGACGGGTCCAAGCGAGCGCAGGCCGGCGGCATAGAAGGTTTCGAGCGCCGAAAGATCAGCGCCAATTGCCTCACAGCCCTCCATATGCAGGACGGAAGCAAAGACGCCGGCCTCAACCGCACCGCGGATTTCGCCGGTCGAGCGGCAGAGCTTCCACGCCCCCGCCCGATCAAGACGAACGGCGATGTCGGCGAGTTCCATGGCAATCGCCAGTGACGGCAGATGTTCGAGGGGCGCGGAGAGCGGCGTTTCGTAATGGCCGTCTTCACCCGGCGGCTGCAACACCAGATCGCCTGAAGGCACGTAGATCGCCGAAATTCCGCCGATGAGGCCGCCCGCTTTGGCGCGTGGCGCGTCGATATGGCCCTCGCCGATACCGTCGACAAATTCGCGGACCGGGTCAGCACCCTTTCGCGCATTCTGCCACAGCCGCAGAAGCACGTCGTTGTGGCCATCGAAAACCGCCTGCATTCCTGAATTCCTTCATCATTTCAGGGAGATCGAACGGGGCATTTAAGGGCCGCGTCCACGGAAAGGTTGTGCGATGCTAGTGAAAGGCCAAAGCCTTTTCAATGAATATCAAGGGGTTTTACCCAGGCCGTGCTGTAGCGAAATGTTGCATGATTGTCGCAGGCCCGCCGGCAAAGACGGCACGCCGAGCCCTCGAAGGTCTGCCGAGGGGTGAAAAGCTGCGATTTCTAATGCAATGAGATGGCTTGGTTCGGATGGTCGAGCCGTCGCGCCGCATGATGCGGCATTGGGGGTTTGGTTGCTGCCTTCGCTTTCTCTCGCAGGCCCGAAGGGGCATTGGTGCCGCATCGCCGCGACGCTTCTTCTGGCGATAGCGCTTGCAGCCTGCGCCGGCCGCCCCGTCGGCGTGCTGGTCCCCTCGGGAACGACAGGCGGCGCCTCCGAGGTCGACCTGATGGTCGCCACCACCCGTGCTCCTTCGGCTGAACCCGGCGTCCTCTTCAGTGGCGAGCGGTCCGACGAACTGTCGCTGACGGAAATCGTCGTTTCGATCCCTCCGGAAAAGAACCGCGAAGTCGGGCAAGTGCAGTGGCCGAAGAAGCTTCCGGCCAATCCGGAACGTGATTTCTCCACCGTCAGCGTCACGCCGCTGCACCAAGGCAACGACGCACAGAACTGGCTGAAGGCGCACCTGCCCCAGAGCCGCCGCGTGCTGATCTTCGTTCACGGCTTCAACAACCGCTACGAGGACGCAGTCTATCGCTTTGCCCAGATCGTGCACGATTCCAAAGCGGACGTTGCGCCGGTCATCTTCACCTGGCCCTCCCGCGCCAGCGTCTTCGGCTACAACTACGACAAGGAAAGCACGAACTTCTCGCGCGATTCCCTCGAAGACCTGCTGCAGCGCGCGTCCAAGGATCCGAAGGTCGGCGAAATCACCGTTATGGCCCATTCCATGGGCTCGTGGCTGACAATCGAGGCGCTGCGACAAATGGCGATCCGCAACGGCCGCGTCACGCCGAAGATCACCGACGTGATCCTCGCCTCGCCCGATCTCGACGTCGACGTCTTCGGCAAGCAGATCCGTGCGATGGGCGACAAGCGGCCGAAGTTCACCCTGTTCGTCTCTCGCGATGACCGGGCGCTCAACCTGTCACGACGCATCTCCGGCAACATCGACCGCCTCGGCCAGATCGACCCGACGGTCGAGCCCTATCGCACGCAACTGGAACAGGCCGGCATCACCGTTCTCGACCTGACGGCGCTGAAGGGCGGCGACAAATTGAACCACGGCAAGTTCGCCGAAAGCCCGGAAGTCGTACGCCTGCTCGGCAACCGCCTGATCGCGGGCCAGACCGTGACCGATTCCGATGTCGGGCTCGGCGAACGCATCGGTGCCGTGACGCTCGGCGCCACACAAACCGTCGGCAGCGCGGCGAGCCTCGCAGTCTCGGCGCCGATCATGATTTTCGACCCCAACACCCGCAAGAATTACAACGAGCAGGTGCGGCGTCTCGGCCAGTCGGTGGAAAACACCGTCGGCGCAACGGTAACACCCTGAAGCGGACCCTGCTGCATACGCCCTGAGATCAAAATCGACGAAGGGCAATGCGGCAGTCAAGGTGTTACATTCGCCCCAGCGTTGCCTAGAAAACGCAGGGCGCTGTACCGCATTCGGCGATCCGTGCTGCGTAACACGGATCGCCGAATGGGTTCTCGGAAGGTGAAAATTCGAACCCGGACAGGAGGCGGGTGACAATGACTCCCGCCCGGCAAAGCCTCAGACCGCGAGTTCGCGCCGTCCGGCTTCCGTCTCCATCGCAAGGTCAAGCACCTTCTGCAGGTTTGCCGCATGGCGGAAGCCCGGATCCTCGGTCTTGCCCTCGCGAACGGCCGCCACGAAGCGCTGGTAGTTGGTGGGAACCGTGCCCGCATCGACGTCACGCCATGTTGCAGTTTCGACGTCTGCGCCGAGGCAGGCGCGCAGCGTCGAGCCGTCCGGCGTGTGCACCACTTCGAGCGCACCCTTGTCGCCGTGCAGTCTCAGCCTAAGCTCATTCAGATGCCCGGTCGCCCAACGGCTGGCATGAATGACGCCCATGGCGCCGTTGCCGAACTCGGCCGTCATGACAAAGCTGTCGTTGGCGTCGAGATCATACTCGCCGATGCGGTTATCAGGCGCCTTGTCGAAGGTCTTCAGCCGCGCGAAAATCCGGGCAGCGTCGGTGCCGGCGCCGTATCCAGCGAAATCGAGGATATGGATGCCGACATCGCCAAGCACGCCGTTCGAGCCGTGCTTGGTCGAAAGCCGCCACAGCCATTGCGATTCCGTCGCCCAGTCACCCCAGGCCTTGGAAACGAGCCAGCTCTGCAAATAGGACGCCTCGAGGTGGCGCAGCTTGCCGACCTCCCCGGCGAGCACCATCGCCCGCGCCTTCTGCAGCGGCGCGACATTGCGGTAGGTGAGGTTGACCATCGTCACCAGACCGGAGCGCTCGGCGGCTTCCGCCATCTCAGCCGCCTTGGCGTAATTCTCCGCCAGAGGCTTCTCGCATAGCACATGCTTGCCGGCGGCAATCAGTGCCAGCGTCGTCGGGTGGTGCGCCTTGTCGGGCGTCACGTTCGTCGCCGCATCGAACTTGCCCCAGGCGATCGCCTCGTCGAGCGAGGTGAAGGTCTCGGCAATGCCGTGTTTCTCGGCAAACGCCTTGGCACGTGCGAGATCGACATCGACCGCGCCGACCATCTCGACGCCTTCGATCTTGGCAAAGGCCTGTGCATGGCTGTTTGCCATGCCGCCGGTTCCTACGATGAGAAGACGCATGATGCTCACCTGTATCCTGCTTCGCCGGCCTGATGCAGCCGCGGCCCACGCTCGACGATCGACTCCAATGCCTTCTCCACCGGCACGTTCGGCGCATCATGGATCGCCGTGTAGCGGTTGTCGGCGTTGTAGGCCCACTTTACCGAATTGCGCAGTACCTTCTGGACATTGGCATCGTGATAGGTCGGGTAGGTCTCGTGGCCCGGACGGAAATAGAAGATGTTGCCGGCGCCGCGGCGCCAGGTCAGCCCCGAGCGGAACACCTCGCCACCGGCAAACCACGAGATGAACACGGTTTCGAGCGGCTCCGGCACGGAGAACTGCTCGCCATACATCTCCTCGTTTTCAAGCACGAAGTTCTCGTCCAGTCCTTCGGCGATCGGGTGGCGCGGGTTGATCGCCCAGACGCGCTCGCGTTCGCCGGCCTCGCGCCACTTCAGCGCGCAGGGCGTGCCCATCAGGCGCTTGAAGATCTTCGAGAAGTGGCCTGAGTGGAGCACGATCAGGCCCATGCCTTCCCACACGCGCTTGGCGACGCGCTCGACGATCTCGTCGCTGACGGCGCCGTGGTCCTTGTGGCCCCACCAGAGAAGCACGTCGGTATTTGCCAGGCGCTCGACGCTAAGCCCGTGCTCCGGCTCCTGCAGCGTCGCCGTCGTCGCCTCGATCGCGCCTTCGGTGTTGAGCGCCGCCGCGATCGTGTTGTGCATCCCGTTCGGGTAGATGCTGCGGACGATCTCGTTGGTCTGCTCGTGAATATTCTCGCCCCAAACGACTGTTCTGATAGGCACGGTCATTCTCCTTGCGTGTTCGCCCGTTGCGGGCATGTCGTCTTACGATAGATGGGGCCGCCGGGAATTGGCGACCCCGAAGCCCTGGGTGTCTTCAGCTTGATCGGGTCCTGGTCAGGCAGCCCCTTTCATGGGCGCGCGGCCGAGGGCCTGCCCAGATGCATCGAAGCGATGGATGTTGCCGCCGATCGGCGAGATCTCAACCGTCTCGCCCGTCCGGTGATGCGAGGTGCCGCCTTCCCGAACGATGACCGGTTCTGCGGCGCCGATATCGAGATAGATGTAACTGTCGGAGCCGAGCATTTCGGAGTGCACGACCGTTCCCGACCACCTGCCGTCGCCCGCCCGGATCTCCAGATGCTCGGCGCGGATGCCGATCGTGTGGGCATCATAGGGTGCCGCCAGTGCACCGGAGAGGAAGTTCATCTTCGGCGAGCCGATGAAACCGGCGACGAAGACCGAGTTCGGGCTCTCGTAGAGTTCGAGCGGCGTGCCGATCTGTTCGACCAGCCCATCCCGTAGCACGCAAATACGATCGGCCAGTGTCATCGCCTCGACCTGGTCGTGTGTGACATAGATCATCGTCGTCTTGTGCATGCTGCGATGCAGCTTGGCGATCTCGATGCGCGTAGCAACGCGCAGTGCCGCGTCGAGATTGGATAGCGGCTCGTCGAACAGGAACACCTTTGGGTCGCGCACGATCGCCCGACCGATGGCCACGCGCTGCCGCTGGCCGCCGGAGAGCTGGCGCGGCAGCCGCTGGAGATAGGGGGTCAGTTGCAGCATCTCGGCCGCCACCTCCACGCGCTTCTTGCACTGCTCCTTGTCCTTGCCCGCGAGCTGCATGCCAAAAGACATATTCTCGAATACCGTCATGTGCGGGTAAAGCGCGTAGGACTGGAACACCATCGCGATGCCGCGCTTGGACGGCGTCAACTGGTTGACCATCTGACCGTCGAAGGACAGCGTGCCCGAGGAGATGTCCTCGAGCCCGGCGATCAGCCGCAGCAGCGTGGACTTGCCGCAGCCGGACGGCCCGACGAAGACCATGAACTCGCCGGCCCGGATGTCCATGCTGACGCCCTTGATCACCTCGAAGGCGCCAAAGGACTTGCGGATGTTGCGCAATTGAAGCTCTGCCATGTTTTCTCCCCTTATCCTTTGACGCCGCCGGCCGTGAGCCCAGAGATGATCCGCCGCTGAAAGATCAGCACGAGGACGACCAGTGGCACGGTGACGATGATCGATGCGGCCATGATGTTGCCCCACGGGATTTCGTACTGGCTGCTGCCGGACAGAAGCGCGATCGCAACCGGCACGGTGCGCTGGCTGTCGGACGACGTGAAGGTCAGCGCGAACAGGAACTCGTTCCAGGCGGCAATGAAGGCGAGCAGCCCCGTCGTCACCAGCGCCGGCCACATCAGCGGCATGAACACGCGAGTGATGATCACCCAGGGCGTCGCCCCGTCGACGATCGCCGCTTCTTCGATCTCGACCGGCAGATCCCGCATGAAGGTGGTGAGCACCCACACCGTGAAGGGCAGCGTGAAGATCATGTAGGAAAAGATCAGCGCCAGGGGCGTGTTGAAGATCCCGACCGAGCGGATGAGCTCGAAGAGCCCGGCAAGCACGGCGATCTGCGGAAACATCGACACCGACAGAATCGTCAGAAGCAGCAGTCCGCGTCCACGAAACCGTACGCGCGCCAGTGCATAGGCCGCGGTGACGGCCAACAGCAGCGAAACCGCGACGACGATCGTTGCGACCAGCAGCGAATTGGCGAGGTTGCGCAGGAAGCCGCTGCTTGAGACAATACCGGCGTAGTTGTCGAAGGAGATTTCGGTCGGCCAATAGTCGACCCGGAACAGCGCCGTTCCGGATTTGAAACTCGTCAGCACCGCATAGTAGAACGGGAAGACGGCCATGATGATGATAGCAGCGACGAGGGCGTAGAACGCCGTGCGCTTGGCGAAGGTGGCAACCATCAGCGCTCTCCTTCGAGATTGACGCGGCCGAACCACATATAGGCGACGGTGATCGCCGCAATGATCAGGAACAGCATCGTCGAGGCGGTGGCGCCATAGGCGAACTTGTCGAAATCGAACAGGTTCTCGCGCGCCAACACCGACATGGTTTTCGTCTGGGCGTTGTTGGGCGTGAGCACATAGATGAGATCGAAGATGCGCAGCGCATCGAGCATGCGGAAGATCACCGCGACCATCAGCGCCGGCCGGATCAAGGGCAGCGTCAGCCGCCAGAAGACCTTGAGCGGATGCACGCCATCGATCTTCGCCGCCTCGTAGATATCCGATGGCACCATCTGCAGCCCGGCGAGAATGAGCAGCGCCATGAAGGGTGTCGTCTTCCAGACGTCGACGATCAGCACGGCGACCATTGCTGTCTCGGGATTGGCAGTCCAGGCGACCTTCTGGCTGATCAGCCCGAGGCCGAGCAGGAGATCGTTCAAGATGCCGAACTGATCGTTGAGCATCCATGCCCACATCTTGGCCGACACGATGGTCGGAATGGCCCAGGGGATGAGGATCGCTGCGCGCACCAGCCCGCGCCCGGGAAAATTCGCGTTCAGCACCAGGGCGACGACCAGGCCCAGCACCGTCTCGATGGTGACGGAAACCGCCGAGAACTTCAGCGTGTTCCAGACGGCGTTCCACCAGGCCGGATCGGCAAGCAGGCCGTTATAGACCGTGCGCCCGCTCTTCAGCGTGATCCAGGAAAGGTAGTTCTTGAAGCCGACGAACTCGGCGCCTTCAAGGTTGGTCAGCGATGCATTGGTGAAGCTGAAATAGATGGTGCGCAGCAGCGGCCAGCCGGCGACAAGGGCGAGCACCAGCAAGGTCGGTGCTAGAAAGATCCAGGCGGAGCGAACGCGACTGGCATTGAGATCGGAACGCATTGCCTGTTGTCCGAGAGCGGAAGGAGGATCTGCGAGTGAAAGATCGGTCATTGTCTTGGCTCACTCTTGCCATTCGGCGCGCGGCCGAGCAGCTGGCCCGAGAGGAACGACGCCAACAGGCAAGTCCAGGGAAAGTGTGACGCGTTTCCCATCCGGACTTGTTTGCTTTCGAAGGGCTGGACGTCGTCGGCGGTTACTCGGTGGAGCGAGGGAAGGCTTGACAAGCACTCCCCTCGCCCCCGGGAGGATCACCAGTTGTCGCCCTTCATCTCGGTGAGCTCGACTTCGAGCAGTTCAAGATTTTCCGCCGCCGTGCCGTTGCCGGAAAGCGAGTTGTGCACCGCGTTCCAGAACTTGGCGGAAACCTCGTTGTATTTGACCTTGGTGACGGCGGACGGGCGCGGCACCGCGCTTTCGAAGATCGGCTTCCAGGCCGGCATGAACGGCTGGGCCTTGGCGACATCCGCGTCGTCGTAGAGTGCTGCAACCGTCGGCAGGTTGGAAAGTTCGATCGCCCGGCGCTTCTGCACCTCAGCAGACGACAGGAACTTGACCAGCGCAATCGCAGCCTCCTGATCATCGGAATATTTGGAAACGGCGACGTTCCAGCCGCCAAGTGTCGAAGACGGCTGGTCGCCATCGGTGGCCGTCGGCAGCGGTGCGACGGCGAACTTGCCCTTCACCGCGCTGTCGTCGCCGTTGCCGAGTGCATAGGCATAGGGCCAGTTGCGCATGAAGACGGAATTGCCAGTCTGCCAGACGCCACGCGATTCCTCCTCCTGGTAGGCAAGCACGCCCTGCGGCGAGATCGTGCCGACCCAACCCTTGATCCGGTCGATCGCGGCGGCGGCCTTCTCGTTGTTGATCGAGATCGTGCCATCCGGCTCGACGATCTGGCCACCGCCTGAGGATTTGACCCATTCGAGCGCGTTGCAGGTCAGGCCTTCATAGGCATTACCCTGGAAGACATAGCCCCAGAGATCGGCTTGACCAGCGGCCCGCTCCTTCTCCTGGATTTCCTTGGCGGTCGCCGCCAGCTCGTCCCAGGTCTTCGGCGGCGTCTTGCCGTATTTTTCGAGCAGATCCTTGCGATAGAACAGTGCCGGCGCATCGGTGAAAACCGGCAAGGCCACGAGACGACCGTTCACCGTCTGCGAGGCGATGATCGACGGAAAGTGCTGACCGACAACGTCCTTCGCCGCTTCCGTCAGATCGACGAACTGGTCTGCCAGCTGCGGCGCCCAGACGACGTCCGTCTGGTAGACGTCAACATCCTTGTTTCCGGCGGCAAGCCAAAGCCGATACTGGCTGAACTGCTCGCTGCTCGACGGCGGCATGGTGACCAGGCTCACCTTGTGCCCGGTCTGCTTCTCGAAAATGTCCAGCTGTTCGCGAATGAAATTGACGTTCTTGCCGGTCGTGTTCGCGGCGAGCGAAAGCTCGGCGGCACCAGCCGTTCCGGCTGCTAGGATCGCGGCACAAAAACTCAGGGCATTGAGCATGGTTGTCATTGGGTCGACTCCTCCTGTTCCCCCTCCACCGCACGAAAGCTCCTCGGCAAATTCGAAAGCGGTTTGGATGAGAAAAAGTTGGCAGAAGACAGAAAAACTGTCAATCCATGCACTCGAAAATGTCGCCTGGCCGTTAATTATTCGAAATAATCGTTTATATTCAATAGCATATTTTATGGAATGAAATTTCATTCACAAGTCGCGGTAACCCATGAAATTAAAGGGGGGTCGCATTAATTTAAAACGGTTTGGTAAAATTCCGGCCCGAACCGAAGCGCAGGACGTATCCGACAAACCGATTGTTACGGGCGGCGAAGGTGTATATTTCTGGGACCGGGCCAGGGCTTGAGGAAACGCATACCGAATGAAACTGAGGGAGTTCGCACAACAACTGGGCCTTTCGCCGACCACCGTCAGCCGGGCGCTGAGCGGCTATCCCGAGGTCAGCGAAAAGACGCGCAAACGCGTGGCCGAAGAGGCGACCCGCCTTGGCTATCGCCCCAACATCAACGCCGTGCGGCTTGCCACCGGTCGCGCCGGCGCCATCGGCGTCGTCATGGGGCGCTCCGGCGAGTTCCATTTCTCCGAATTCATGGGGGGCCTCGCCGAGCGGCTCGGCACCGAGGATATCGACATTCTCGTCAGCCCGATGGACGACAAGAACCCCACGGGCGAAATCCAGCTTTATAGCCGGCTCGCCGTCAGCGGCCGCGTCGACGCCGTGATCGTGCACTCGCCAGAACCGAACGACGAGCGCATCGCCCTTCTCCACAAGCTCGGCATGCCCTTCCTCGTGCACGGACGGTCCGATATCGACGTGCCGCATGCCTGGCTCGACATCGACAATGAGGGCGCCATTCGCCGCGCCACCTCGCACCTTATCGACCTCGGCCATCGCCGCATCGCCATGATCAACGGCCGGCAGGGCCGCACTTTCTCGCTTCACCGCGACAAGGGCTACCGCGACGCGCTACAGGCGCGTGGCATCCCGTTCGATCCGCGCCTCGTCGCCCACGGCAACTTCACCGACGAACTCGGCTTCCGCTTCGCCCGCTCCTTCCTGGAACAGACGCCGCGCCCAACCGCCTTCGTCGCCGGCTCGATGATGACGGCGCTGGGCATATACCGGGCAGCGCGGTCCATGGGCCTGGAGATCGGGCGTGAGGTTTCGGTCATCGCCCATGACGACGTGTTCCCTTACCTAACGGCGGAGAACATGGTGCCTTCGCTTTCGGCGACCCGCTCTTCCATGCGCGCCGCCGGCGCGCGCTCGGCCGATCTCGTGCTGCAGCTTCTTTCAGGCAGGCCGACCGAGGAGGTTCACGAGCTCTGGCCGGTCGAACTGATCCTGCGGGAATCGACCGCACCCCCGCCGCAGGGCGCCTGAGACCTGACTGCCGACCGCTTCAATGGAAGGTGGACTTGGAAAACAGGTTGAGCACAACCACGCCGGATATGATCAGGCCCAGTCCCAGGATCGCCGCCAGGTCGAGCTTCTGCCCGAAGGCGAAGTAACCGACGAGCGAAATCAGGACGATGCCGAGCCCGCTCCAGACCGCATAGGCGATGCCCACGGGGATGAAGCGCAGCGTATAGGACAGGAAGAAAAAGGCGATCGCATAGCAGACCACCATGATCACCGTCGGCCCCAGCCGGGTGAAGTGCTGGGCCGCCTGCATCGCCGAAGTGCCGAGCACTTCGAAGACGATCGCCGCAACCAGGACGGTATAGAGCATGGCGGGGTTCATGGAAGACTCCATCCGGGTTACTGCGCCGAAAGCGCCTTGAGATTTTCAACTAGACCGACCCGCGCCTCAGCATCGAGATCGTGGCTCTGCATCAGATCCGCCAGCCACACGCCGTCACAGGCGAAACGCGCCAGCACACAGCTCGGCGAACCGTCCGTTTCTGCAAACTCCGCCGACCGCCGGCTGACCCAGTCGCGCCAGCGCTCCTTCAGGTGCGGCTCGGCGATAAGCGCGATCGTCAGCATGCGCCAGCCCGGCACGTCGGTTGTGGGATCAAGCGCGAAGCAGACGTCGATATAGGCGCGGGTGAAGCGCCCTTTCGTCACCGCATCGCGTGCCATCGCCGCCTCGATCTCGCGATCGAACCGCGTCACCAGGTCGTCGAACAGCCCGTCGAGAAGAGCGAGCTTGTTCGGAAAGTGGTGCAGCAGCCCGCCCTTGCTGACGCCCGCCGCCTGCGACACGGCATCGAGCGTGATGCCCGCCACCCCCTGCTCGTGCGAAAGGCGTGCGGCGACCTCCAGCAATTGCTGGCGCACCTGTTCCGGCTGTTTCTTGCGACGATGAGCTTCGGTCATAAATGCATAAAGATACCGTCTGGACGGTTTGTCAAGGGAGGCAACGCACGACCGCGATGAAACGCCGCAAATCCGTGCCGTGAAAATCGTTGTCCACCCCGCCGCCGCGCGCTAGGACCGACGCAACGAAGGACGCAAGCATGGCGGAACCGGAAACCACGACCCTCTATGAAGCCATCGGTGGCGACCCGGCGGTTCGCGCCCTGACACGCCGTTTCTATGAGTTGATGGATACGTTGCCGGAAGCGGCACGCTGCCGCGCCGTGCATCCGCCGGATCTTTCCGGCAGCGAAGAGAAGTTCTACGAGTACCTGACCGGCTGGCTCGGTGGACCGCCAATCTACGTTGAAAAGCGCGGCCATCCGATGCTGCGCCGACGCCATTTCGTCGCCGAGATCGGGCCTGAGGAACGGGACGAATGGCTGCTCTGCTTCACCCGCGCGCTCGAGGAAACGATCGAACATCCGAAGCTCAGGCAAATCATCCTCGACCCGATCACTCGCCTCGCCCTACACATGCAGAACAAGGAATGACCATGTCGCACAGCGGATTTCGCGCAACGACACTATTTGTTGCCGGCTTGATGGGCCTGACCGGCGTTGTCAGCGCGGCCGCCGCTTCGCACGGCGACGACCCGAGATTGCTCGCCGGCATTTCCGCGATGTGCCTTGCCCATGCCCCGGCCTTGGTCGCGCTCTATGCCGCCTGGCCGAGCTTTCGCACGGCAGCCGTTGCGGCCTTGCTGATCGCAGTTGGAACGGCACTATTCTCGGCTGATCTCGCGGTGCGCCATGTCTCGGGTCACGGTCTGTTCCCCATGTCGGCGCCGCTCGGCGGCACGACAATCATGGCAGGCTGGCTCGCCGTTTCGCTCGGCGCCTTCCTGCCGCGCAAGTGAGACTGACCCAAAAGCAATTCGCCTCCCGGATAGTCTTCCATCCGGGAGGCGAATGATATGCAATCAGGTGGCGCGTGCCGAGGCGCGCGGATCAGGCGCATTCGACGACCGAAAAACCTTCAAACTTCGGCGGCCCGAGATACATCGCCTTGTTCTCGCCAGCATTCCTGTGCGCAGCGCGGAAGTTCTCCGACTTCGTCCAGGCTGAAAACGAATCCCTGTCCTTCCAGACCGAGTTCGAGACGAAGAGCGTGTAGCCCTCCTCTGGCACGCTGTCGCCGCGCAACAGATGGAAGGAAACGAAGCCTGCCATCTCCGAGAGGCTGGAATCGCGCCCCTTCCATACGGCCTCGAAGGCCTCTTCATGGCCGATGGCGATACGGAAACGGTTCATGGCAACGTACATCTTGGTCTCCCGGGTCATTTCATTGACGGCGAAATGATCCAAATCTTTGAATGGGCGCAATTCCGGGCGGAAAACCGCTTCGCACTTTTCCTAGGATTGCTCGTCATAAAGCACCGCAATCCCGGACGGAAAGCCGCTTCGCACTTTTCCTGGGATTGCTTTTAGGCGCTTTCCTTCTTGCGGGCAGCGTCGTTTGCGGCCCGCGGAAAGGCGAGAATAGTTGCTTCCTTCGGCTCTGCAAGGCCGAGCGGATCACGCACTGGCGGGCGCGCCTGCCAGGTTGGAAACTCGGCGACGTTGGCATTCTCTTCAACCATGCGCGCGCGACGTGTCAGGATCTCGTAGAGCTCGGGCACCAGCCCATCGCCTTGCTGCGCCGCCAGCTTGTGCAGGCCGATCATCATGGCGAGCTCAGGACGTTCTTCGTTCATTGCAAACTCTCGTCTTGTCTTAGGAGGATTACCGCTCGTCGCGGCTGGTGGTCAGGTCCTGAAGCGCGCGCTCAAGGCTCGATTTCGAGCCGTTGCGCAGCGGCACGAAGGCCTTGCCCCACTTCTTGCAGCCGGTCTTCACGCGCAGACATGCGTCATGGCTGATGCAGTCGATCGGGCAGAACACGCAATCGACTGAAGGCAGTACCCGGTCGATGCGCGAGACTGCCTCGCGCAGCCCGCCATCGTGATGAAGCAGCTCGGCGCCGAAGGAGCTGGCAATCTCGCGCAGATGCGCCACCTGACAATCACGGCCGCCGACATAGAGGAAACTGCGCCCTTCGAGCGTTGCCTTGCCGGTCTCCTGGCGAGCCTCGGCCGGTTCCGCACCCGCACGACCCTTGCCATTCTTCGCCGCATTCTGGTGACGCTTGCCGCGCATGCAATCCTCTCCGCCTGATCGTGCGACAAGGGCCTTCAAGGGGCAGCCGGTCGCATCGGGATATCCTCTCGACACACGCCCTTCGGCTGCGTGACGAGGGCAACCTATTAAACTTGATAATCCGAGTAAAGTATAAACATGAGTTTTCTATTCATATTTTTGATGTGACTACATCGCCGCTGCGACACGCGTGAGCGTGCCTGCCCCTCAATTGACGGACATGGGAACGCTGAAGCTCCAGCTGCTTCTGCCGGAACCTGCCGGTATGGCAGCGAAGGGCGCTGCGCTGCGGACGGAATCGACAGCCGCCTTGTCGAGGCGGTCCGAGCCGGAACTGCGAACGAGATTCACGCTTGCCAAGCTACCGTTCGCCGAGACCACGAATGCGACCGTAACGGTATCCCCTTCACCGCGGCGAATACTACGCGACTTCCGGAGAAAAACGCGCTGAACCTTCGCGCGGACCTTGCCCTTGTAGTTCTCCTCGCCTGCGCTCCCGATGACGGATGCCGCCCGTCCCTCACCGGTGGCGGTCGCAGTGTTGCCGTTGATATCTCCGTCCGCCTGGCCCTTGACCTGAGTCTGCTGTTGCTCGCCCTTGTCGCCGGCTTTCTTGCGGGTAACCTTCTTTTTCTTGACCGGCTCCTTTTTCTCAACTTTTTCCTTCTTAGGCTCCTCGACCTCGGGCTTTTCTTCCGGCACGACGGTTTCAGCAGGCGCAGCGCTTGCCGTCACCACGGCTTCGGCCACTTGCAAGGTCGGCATTTCCTCGGCTGGCAGGATCACGTCCGCCTCGGTGGCAATCAAATTGCTTGGCTGTTCCGCAACGATTTCAGGGGTGGTCGAGGTCGTGTCCTCTACAGGCGTGATCTCCTCCGGCTCGACTTCATCTGGAACGTCCTCGGTTGGCTCGACGATTTCCGAGGGATCGCCTGCCTGCAAGGTCTCGGAGAAGGCATCCCCGAGAATGGCAACCTCGGTCGTCACTCCTCCAACCGTGAGTGCCGGCTCATCCTCGAGCGGGGAGGACCCGAACAATGTCGCAAGAACCACGCCATGCGTTGCGAGCGAAATGACGGCGGCCCCGGTCCAGATGACGATACGCTTCATTACAGCCTAACCTTCGCCGCACCGGCGGCGCCAACTCCACGCTCCGAACGAGCGGTCCCACTCAACCCTTGAGTTCCACCGCCGATTTCGAGCCGGTCTTGATCCCGCTCATGCAGGCGCCCGGCTGCACGCCGTCGCCCACACAGGCCGGCGCATCGTTGATCAGCAGGCTCTTCACCGCATCGCAATTGGTACCAGGGAGATCGAACTGGCGAACCTTGGTCTTGCCGGCGGGCAGATCGCGAAAGTCGAGCACGGCCATGCGCTCGACCAGACCCTTCTGGTCGAAGATCACGAACTCGAAGGAAACCTTGCTCAGCGACTGCGCAAAGGCGTTGCCGGCGACGAAGGTGAGCTTGCAGCCCTTCTGCGACGGCGCGACCTCGTTCAACTCGATTGTCAACCCGGCGGCGGGAGCAGCCTCCTGCGCGTTGGCACTGCCCGCAGCGATGAGGGCCGCAAGAGCAACGGAAACAATCGGAAGGCTGAAAAACTTCATATCGACATAACCCCCAAGGTTGCGGCGAACCACCGAACGAGCCCCGCACGCCCTTGTCCACAAGCCGGCAATAACTAACTTGAGTGTATAAGTCCGGTATTGCGTCCATAAATAAATATGAGTAATGAAGTCAAGATAGTAAACGAATTGCACGGCAGGAAATGCTGGAAAAACAGCGCTACCTGCCCTCTCGAAACGGCCAAACGCAGTGACCAACGACAGTGACCTTGCACGCCCATCCGAGCCGCCGATCAAGGCCGGGCGCGCGCAGCGGATTATCGAAAGTCGCGAACTTTTCGGCAGCGAAAACGAGATCCTCATTTCCCACGACGGCGCGATCTACCGCATGAAGATCACCCGCCAAGGCAAACTGATCCTGAACAAATAGGCAGATGAAAATGACCGAGAGCCTCCGCCCCACTCCTTCCGAAATCCGCACCTACCGCGCCGAAAACCCGAAGATGCGCGAGCGTGATATCGCAGCCCAGCTTGGCGTTTCCGAAGCCGCTCTCGTCGCTGCCGAATGTGGGCTGTCCGCCGTGCGCATCGACGCCGATGCCAACCGCTTCCTGTCGCGCGTCGAGGAACTCGGCGAAGTCATGGCGCTGACCCGCAACGAAAGCGCGGTTCATGAAAAGATCGGCGTCTACGAGAAGATCACCACCGGCGAGATGGCGAGCATCGTGCTTGGCGAACAGATCGATCTGCGCGTTTTCCCGAGCGCCTGGGTGCACGCTTTTGCCGTGACGAAGACCGACGACAAGGGCGAAGTCCGCAAGAGCCTGCAGTTCTTCGACAAGTGGGGCAATGCGGTGCACAAGGTGCATCTGCGCCCGGAATCGAATGTCGCGGCCTATGACAAGATCGTCGCGGATTTCCGCCTTGACGACCAGGCGCAGGACTTCACCCCCGACTTGAGCGTGCCGGCAACCGACGACAAGCCGGAGACCGTGGTCGATGCTGTCGAACTGCGCGACCGCTGGACGAAAATGACGGACACGCACCAGTTCCACGGTATTCTGCGCAAGCTGAAGATCGGCCGTCGTCAGGCGCTCAGCAACATCGGCGAGGATTTCGCCTGGCAGCTCGACCCCTCCAGCATCGAAGCGATGATGCGCGAAAGCGCCGAAGCCGAATTGCCGATCATGTGCTTCGTCGGCAACCGCGGCGTGATCCAGATTCACTCCGGCCCGATCGCCAAGATCGCGCCGATGGGCCCGTGGCTCAACGTCATGGACCCGACCTTCCACCTGCATCTGCGTACCGATCATATCGCCGAACTCTGGGCCGTGCGCAAGCCGACCGCCGACGGCCACGTCACCTCGATCGAGGCGCTGGACGCCAAGGGCGAGATGATCATCCAGTTCTTCGGCAAGCGGAAGGAAGGTCTCGCGGAGCGTCCGGAATGGCGCACGATCGCCGAAGGCTTGGCGCGCCGCGACACGACTGTCGCCGCCTGAGGACAGGATAGGACACTCAGATGATCAACGGCCTCGACTTCCGTCGCCTTCGCCGCTCAGGACTGGCGCTCGCCGCCTTTGCCCTTGCGGCTCCCTTCCTGCTTCCGGCGGTGGCGCCCGGCGCCCCCTCCTTCATCCGGCCGGCGATGGCCGAGGACATGCAGAAGTCCGACGTCTCACGCGTTGTTTCCGTCGGCGGAGCTATCACCGAGATCATCTACGCGCTCGGCGAGGAAGGTCGCCTCGTCGGTCGCGATTCCACCAGCACCTATCCGGAAGCGGCGAAGGCGCTGCCCGATGTCGGCTATATGCGCCAGCTCGCACCGGAAGGCATCATTGCGGCCAACCCGAGCGCCATAATCGCCGTCGAAGGCAGCGGCCCGCCGGAGGCTTTGGCGGTGCTGAAACAAGCGAACATCGCCTTTACCAGCGTGCCCGAGACTTTCGACAAGGTCGGCATCCCCTCGAAGATCCGCGCCGTCGGCGCCTTCCTGGGTGTAGAGGACAAGGCCGAAGCCCTGGCAAAGAGCGTCGAAGCCGACCTCGATGCCGCAGTCGCCGAGAGTTCCGCCCGTCCGCAAGCCGAACGCAAGCGCGTGCTTTTCATCCTGAGCACCCAGGGTGGAAAGGTCATGGCATCGGGACAGGGAACTGCCGCTAACGGCATCATCGAGCTTGCCGGTGCCGTCAACGCGGTCGGCACCTTCCCCGGCTACAAGGCACTGACCGACGAGGCGATCATCGAAGCCAAGCCCGATGTCGTCCTGATGATGGATCGCGGCGGCGAGCATTCCGCCGAGGCCAAAGAGCTCTTCGCCCTGCCGGCACTGAGCCTCACGCCGGCCGCAAAGAACGAAGCGCTGATCCGCATGGACGGTCTGCACCTGCTCGGCTTTGGCCCGCGCACCGCAAGTGCCGTCCGCGAACTGAATGCCGCCATCTACGGGAAGAAGGCCAATGCCTCGCAGTGAGGCATTGGACCGCGGCATGCGCCTGACCGCTTTCGCCGCCGACATCCGCAGCGAGTGGCGCTCCGGCAACCGTTCGCGGCTGGCGCGTCTCGTCATCGTCGCCCTGATCGCGTTTGCCGCCGCGACCTTCGTCGGCTCGATCATGACCGGTGCGGCCGATGCGTCGCTCTCAAACGTCTGGCGCTGGCTGATCGGTGAAGCCGATCAGGGCTTGAGCATCCGCGACCGCATCATCATTCTCGATATCCGCCTGCCGCGCGCCGTGCTGGGCATGCTCGTCGGCGCGTCGCTCGCCGTTTCCGGTGTCGTGATGCAGGGGCTTTTCCGCAACCCCTTGGCTGATCCCGGCCTCGTCGGCGTGTCCTCAGGCGCGAGCCTCGGCGCCGTGCTGCTGATCGTGCTCGGAACCGCTGCCTTCGGGCCGCTCTTTGCGCTATTCGGCTTCTATGCGCTGCCGGTGGCAGCCTTCATGGGCGGCCTCGTCACCACGCTGCTCCTCTACCGCATCGCCACCCGCGGTGGCCAGACGTCGATCGCCACGCTGCTGCTTGCCGGCATCGCGCTCGGCGCGCTGACAGGTGCAGTCACCGGTGTCCTGGTCTTCAGAGCCGACGACAAGCAATTGCGCGACCTGACTTTCTGGGGGCTCGGTTCGCTCGCTGGCGCCAACTGGACGAAGATCCTGGCTGCGGCCCCGATCATTCTCGCCTCACTCGCGGTTACGCCTTTCCTGGCGCGCGGGCTAAACGCCATCACGCTTGGCGAGGCGGCCGCCTTCCATATGGGCATTCCCGTGCAGCGACTGAAGAACATCGCAATCGTCAGCGTCGCAGCGGCAACCGGCGCGTCCGTTGCCGTCAGCGGCGGAATCGGCTTTGTCGGCATCGTCGTCCCTCACCTGTTGCGGCTCGTCATCGGCCCCGATCATCGCTACCTGCTGCCCGCCTCGGCGCTGCTTGGCGGCACACTTTTGATCCTCGCCGACATGATTGCCCGCACCATCGTTTCCCCGGCGGAGCTGCCGATCGGCATCGTCACCGCCTTTATCGGCGCGCCGTTCTTCCTCTGGATCCTGCTGCGCGGCCGCTCGAACATGGGACTGTAAACGAAACCATGATCAGCGTTTCCAATCTCTCCGTCCGCCTCGGCGGCCGACCCGTCATCCACGGCGTTTCGCTCGAGGCGCTGCCCGGGGCATTGACCGCCATCGTCGGCCCGAACGGCTCCGGCAAGACGACGACGCTGAAGGCGATCTCCGGGGAGCTTTCGCCCGCCGACGGGACGATCCGCATCAACGGCCGCGACCTGCGCGGCCTGAAGCCATGGGAGCTGGCGCTGATGCGCGGGGTGCTTCCCCAGTCGACCGTCATCTCCTTCCCCTTCACCGTGCGCGAGGTCGTGAGACTGGGCCTAGCTGCCGGCGTCAACGCGGATCCTGCCGCACACGACAGGGTCACGGCCGAGGCTTTGGAAGCGGTGGATCTGGCCGGTTTTGCCGGACGCTTCTACCAGGAACTGTCAGGCGGCGAGCAGCAGCGCGTGCAGCTTGCGCGCGTGCTCTGCCAGATCACCGATCCGGTCATCGACGGCGAGCCACGCTACCTGCTGCTCGACGAGCCGGTGTCCAGTCTCGATATCCGCCATCAGCTCGGGATCATGCAGCTCGCCCGCAAGTTCTGCGAGCGCGGCGGGGGCGTCGTTGCCGTGATGCACGATCTCAACCTGACGGCGATGTTCGCCGACAGAATGGTGATGATGAAGGCCGGCAAGGTCCGCGCCTGCGGTACGCCACGCGAGGTTCTGACCGACGAGACGATGGAAGCCGTCTTCGGCTGCCGCATGCAGGTGGGCGCCACACCGGCATCGCACGTGCCGTTCGTCCTGCCGCAGACGGCGACCCTCTGACGCCACGCCTCGGGTTCGCGCAAGCGCCCCGCGGCGTTGCCGGATTTCGCAGGCTTCAACATCAAGATTGATCGAAACAATTTCCGCACTTGTGCGTTGTTCCCCCGAAGCGCCGGCAAGGGCCTCTAGTTGTGCCTGCTGGTTCCGTCAGACAGCGCCGACCGTTCGCGGCCGGCGCGTGCGTGAAAGGAAGGGAGTATCCATCATGGCACCTAGCCTCTTCTCCGGCTCGAGCTCGCGATCCACAAAAAATGGCAAACTCGCCGATATCTCCGTCGAGGAGCAGTTGAGCGAACTGCGCGATGACGTTGCAACACTGGTTGCGTTGTTGGCCGACCGCGGATCGGCGGCATCCAAGCAGGCCCGCAGCAAGGCACAGGACGCCCGCGAACAGGCCGAAGCGAGTGTAAGCGAGCTCTTGGCGAGCGGCGAAGAGTTGCTTACCGAGTTGCGCGGCCGGTATGCGGGAACCGAAAAGCAAGTTCGCCACGCGGTCCGCGAGCATCCGATCGCCACACTCGGAGCCGCCGCCCTGATAGGGCTCGCGGTGGCAGCATTGCTTCGTCGCTAACCTCAAATCGCATGGGGCCGCGGGCACAAGCTCGCGGTCCGAGCGATTGGGGAAGAGCATAGTTTGCAGCCCTCAATCCGCTCGAATTTCTGAGTGTCGATCACGACGGGAGTAGTGCATGGGACCGCTGACGGCCGCGCTCGCGAGCCTCTTGGCTGCCGACATCGGCGCCACCGCCTCTCGCGTGAAGCGCAACGCAGCCCTGTGGAGCGTCATAGGGCTGTTACTCGTCACTGCATATGTCTTCGCGCTCGCAGCCACTTTTCTTTATCTCAGCGCTCGCTACTCCCCGGTCGCGGCCGCCGCAGCGATCGCCGTCGCGCTGGTCGTCACCGCGCTGGTGCTGGTCGCTATCCTCATTTCGCTGCAGAACCGTGACCGTCGGCGCCAGGAAGAACGTCGTCGACGGACGCAAATGCAGACCAATCTGACGCTCCTTGCGGCGGCAGGCATCCTGCGCAAACAGCCGCTTCTCGCCGTTGCGACCGCTATTGCCGTCGGCGCTCTCTTGGGTACCGGCAAGCGACGCGGACGCAAACAAGACGACTGATACGCACATCAGCCCTTTGCCTTGATGGCTAGGCCCGATTTTCTAAAGCGGCAGGCGGATCAGCGCCGTGACCCCGGCAGGCAGATACTCGACCTTCACCGAGCTACCCAGCACCTTGTCGAGGCTGCGCTCGATGAGAATGGTGCCGAAGCCGCGCCGCTTCGGTTCGCGCACCGGCGGCCCGCCGACCTCGGTCCAGGTGAGATGCAGGATCGTGTCACCGTCTTCGACGACGTTGCGCGCGGTCAACACCACTTTTCCCTTCGGCACGGACAGCGATCCGTACTTCACCGCGTTGGTTGCAAGCTCGTGCAGAACCAATCCGAGACCCACGGCCTGGTCTGGACCAAGCGACACGTCATCCTTGTGCAGCTCGATCTGATCCGCATAGGCGCTCACATGCGGCAGCAATTGCTTGGCGATCAGGTCGGCAAGCCGGATGGTGCCCCATTCATGATCGGAGAGCAGACCATGCGCCTCGGAGATCGCCTGCAGGCGACCTGCAAAAGCGGTCATGAATTCTGCTGGGTCGCTTGTCTGGCGAAGCGTCTGGCGCGCAAGCGATTGCAGCATGGCCAGCGTGTTCTTGACCCGGTGATTGAGTTCTTTGAGCAGCAGCCGCGTGCGCTGCACCGAAGCCTGCTGGTCGGTGACATCGATCGTCACGCCGATGAAGGTGAGCGGATTGCCCTTGCTGTCCCGGTCGTGCACGCGGCCGCGGCCGAGCAGCCAGCGACCGGTATCGCCGATACGGAACATCCCGTCATATTCGTCGTCGGCCTTCATCGCCTGGCGAAGCTTGGAAAACGTCGCGCCCCGATCGTCGACATGGATCGCACCGAAGATCTCCCGCGCACCGACGGAACTTTCGGCCGAGAGCCCGAACATGCGTTTCAGCGCGCTATTGCCGGCGATCGCGCCGGAACGGATATCCCACAGCCAGCTGCCGATATTGGCCGCCTCGAGCGCCATTGCATGCCGCTGCTCCTCGCGTGACAATGCCGCTTCCTTCAGCGCGCGCCGACGTGCCTCGTCCTTGACCTTGAACAGGGACGCGGCGAGCGCGGCCAGCCGGCACAACTGATCAACGAGCGGTGGCGACACCGCGGAGCGCGGCTTGTCGTCGAACACGCAGACCGTACCCACCGCCTGCCCGTCGAGCACGATCGGCACACCGGCATAGAAGCGCAAGAATGGCGACCCCTTGACCTGCCGGTGACGCGCGAAGCGCGGATCGATCGAAGCATCGGGCACGACGAGGCAGGCGTCGGCCGCGGTCGACACATGCGCGCAGAATGCGTCTTCGGATGGGGCACGGGTCTCGTCGGTGCCGACGGCGGCCTTGAACCATTGCCATTCACGGTCGATTAGCGTCACCAGCGCAATCGGAGCGTCGAAAAGTCCTGCGGCGATTTCGACGATCCCGTCGAAGTCCCGGTCCGGAACGGCCATATCGGGCACGGTTGCATGCAGAACGCCAAGACGCTCGGGCGCGTCGAGCAGCCTCGTCACGGGCGGATCCGTTTTCTCTGTCCTCACGCGCATACGGTCTCAATTCTCAATCTGAACGGGATCAGGAGCCCTCAGAGCCTACCCGCTTCCCGCTCGATCTTGGAAACGTCTCGCCCCAAAATCGTCATCACTGCGCATTCGCCAGTCGATGCCAGCCGTCACGGCCTGTCCCTTTGGGCTCAAGCCGTCAGTGAAAGCAGGACACCGCCGGTTTTGCAACGGTGTCCTGCCCGAAATTCTACCCTCAGGAGACGAAGGCGCGCGAGGTGATCGGAGCCGAGGTTTCATCCGGTCCGTAGTCGTTTTCACCTTTCACCTGCAGGATATCCTGCAGCCGCTGGCGCGCGCGGTTGACTCGGCTCTTGATCGTGCCGAGGGCACAGCCGCAGATCGTCGCTGCCTCCTCGTAGGAAAAGCCGGACGCTCCGACCAGGATGATCGCTTCGCGTTGATCCGGCGGCAGCATATCGAGCGCCCGCCGGAAGTCCTGCAGGTCGAGCGAGCCGTATTGCTCGGGATGATGGGCGAGCGACTCCGTGAAGTGCCCGTCCGTATCCTGCACCTCGCGCCCGCGTTTGCGCATCTGGCTGTAGAGCTCGTTGCGCAGGATCGTAAAGAGCCAGGCCTTCATATTGGTGCCCATCTCGAAATGGTCCTGCTTTGCCCAGGCCTTCATGATCGTGTCCTGCACCAGGTCGTCGGCGCGGTCGTGGCGACCGATCAACGACATGGCGAAAGCACGCAGGCTCGGTAACGCGGCAAGCATCTCTCGCTTGAAATCATTCTTTTCGGACGACATTCTGGCACTCACTCCCTGCCCTGCAGTACCGATTGCTGCTCGGCTGCGTCGAGTTTTTCCAGAAGATCGAGAAAACGCGCGGGTATCGCCTCTTCCTGAACGGACTGATAGAGCGCCTTCAGCTTTGATGCGATCTGCGCATTCGGGTCTTCTGTCCATAAGGTCGTGCCGGTGGTCCGCCCTGCCCCTGTTTTATATTTCATTGTCAAACTGTCGCCTTCGAGTGTCCATAGCCGCCATAACGCAGCAGAAAATTGAAATGTTCCCTCACGGAACCTTTTTTTACGAGGAGCGTTCTCGGAACGTCACCGTAAAACGATTTTCGAGGGAGTTCCCCTATGACATTGTCCACGCGGATCGCACCGCTTCTGCCGTATCTGCGCCGTTACTCGCGAGCGCTGACCGGCTCGCAGACATCAGGCGACGCCTATGTTGCGGCCGTTCTCGAAGCGCTGATCGCCGACACGTCGATTTTCCCGGAAGCAAGCAATGATCGCGTTGGCCTGTTCCGGCTGTTCACGTCACTCTTCGGTTCCTCGTCCGTGCTTGTGCCGGAACCGGTCTCGCCCTTTGCCTGGGAACAGCGCGCGTCGATCAATCTCGCAACCGTCTCGCCTCTTGCCCGTCAGGCCTTCCTGCTGGTCTCGGTCGAAGGCTTCCGCCCCGAGGAGGCCGCCGAAGTTCTCGACGTGTCCACTGAAAAGGTCGGCGGACTGCTCGACCGCGCCTCGCAGGAAATCTCGCGTCAGGTCGCGACCGATATCATGATCATCGAGGACGAGCCGCTGATCGCCATCGACATCGAACAGATGGTCGAGAGCCTCGGCCACCGGGTCACCGGCATCGCCCGGACGCGCGACGAAGCCATCGCCCTCTACAAGAGGACCCGGCCAAGCATGGTGCTTGCCGACATCCAGCTCGCCGACGGCAGCTCGGGCATCGACGCCGTCAACGACATCCTGAAGGCCAGCGCCATTCCGGTGATCTTCATAACCGCCTTCCCCGAACGGCTCCTGACTGGTGAACGGCCGGAACCGACCTTCCTGGTCACCAAGCCGTTCAACCCGGATATGGTCAAGGCGCTGATCAGCCAGGCATTGTTCTTCAACGAATCCACCAAGGCGGCGGCCTGAGTGCAACCTGCATGTTTCCTTTGATCGCAGCCGGTCGAAGGCAAACATGCAGGTAATTCAAAATGCTGCGGCGTCGTGCGTCTTAAATGGCGTACGGCGCCGTCGTTCATTTTGCCGTTTCGTCTAAGCGGCAAATCGATTGGCCCTCCCCCAAATCATGTTCGCGCCCCCTGACATTCGCGCCAGGGCACGCTCACCGACGACATGCCATGTCGACCGGCCCATCCCGCAATTTCACAGTTTCGCAGCATCTCTTCGCCTACCCCAGAAACACGACAGCCAGTGCCGAGGGAAGGCACTGGCTGGTATGTGCAACTCACTCGGGGAGTGTGAGTTGTAGGCCGGCGGGTCTGCCTCCGGCGCGGCATTGGGGGCTATGCGCGCCACCGTCCGGTCGCAAGCAAAATGCACGACGGGGCAAAAAGTTCCATGCACCAGGCCCGACCGTTTCCGTTGGCCGGTTCACTGCATCCCGTCGAGTTCGTCACGGTGGCGGTAGAGTGCCAGGAAACGGCGGTAATCGCGATCGTAAGCGTCACGAGCGCTAGCCTTCGGCAGGCGTTCATGTCCGTCCGACGCCATTGCCATGCCCGCAGCTGCCAGGTCCTCATGAATGCCGCCGGCAACCGCCGCCGCCATTGCCGTACCGAGCAGCACCGCATCCGGCGCCTCAGGCGCCACGACCCGGCAACCGGTAACATCGCAGTAAAGCTCCATCAGCAGCGCATTGCGGACATGACCGCCGGTGACGTGCAGCGTGTCGAGCTGGTAGCCGACCTCCCGCATCATCTCCAGGATGTGGCGAATGCCGAGCGCGATCGCGACACAGGTGCGCCAATAAAGGCGGCAAAGCGCGTCGAAGGAGGAATCGAGCGGCAGACCGCTGATGACACCCAGACCATGTGGGTCGGCGAGTGGCGAGCGGTTTCCATGGAAATCGGGCAGCACGTGCAGCCGATCGGCAAAGGCCACCCCCAGCTCGGCACGCAGTTCCTGCACGCGGGATATGATCCGGCCATGGGTCGCCGCCGTCGGCTCCAGGCCGCCGCCATGCAGCCGCACGATATGGTCGAGCAGCGCGCCGGTCGCCGACTGGCCGCCCTCGATCAGCCAGGCCCCGGGAAGAACCGCTTCAAAATAGGGGCCCCACATGCCGAAGCCCGGCTTCATGTCCTTGGAAAAGGCAACGATGCAGCTCGACGTGCCGGCGATCAGCGCCAGTTGCTTTTCGAGCTTCTCCGGCTTTCCGATGAAGCCGCCGACGACGCCAAGCGCCCCGGCATAGGCATCGATCATCCCCGGCGCCACCTGGCAGCCCTCGTCCAGAGCGAGTTCGGCCGCTGCCGTTGCATTCAGATGCCCGACCGAACTTCCGATCGGCAAGCTCTCCTCCGGTAATCCGCCGCGCTCCAAAAGGTCCTCGAGTCCGATCTTTTCGAGATAGTCGGACTGCCAGCCGCGTTTCTCATGCGCCAGATAGTTCCACTTCGCCGTCAGCGTGCAGCGCGAACGTGCAGCGCTGCCCGTCGCCCTCCAGGAAAGATAGTCGGCAAGATCGAAGAAGAAGCCGGCCTTCTGCCACTGTTGCGGCAGATTGCGCTTCAGCCACATCAGCTTCGGCATTTCCATTTCCGGCGACATGACGCGCCCGGAAAAGTCGAGCACCGGATGGCCGGTCGCCGTGCAGAAATCCGCCTCGGCGAGCGCGCGATGGTCGAGCCAGACGATTGTGTCGCAGCGCGCCTCGCCCTTGCGGTTGACCGAAAGCGGCTTGCCCTGGCGGTCGCGCACCACCAGCGAGCAAGTTGCGTCGAACCCGATCGCAGCAACGCTTTCCGCGGCGATCCCGGCTTTGTCTTTCGCCGCCTTGACCGCGCCGCAGACGGCGCGCCAGATATCCTCGGAATCGTGCTCGGCATGGTTTTCTTCCGGCCGGTTCATGGCGATCGGCAGGTCGGCACGCGCTAGCAGCGTGCCCTTCCGGTCAAAGATACCGGCGCGCGCACTGCCGGTACCGACATCGACCGCAACGACGAATTCACGCATCAATGAAAGTCTCGCCCCCTGGGTCACGGTCGTTTCGGGTCGCTCGGCCCGAAGTCAAAACCGCGATCGATTGTCATAACTCAGAGCGGGGATGCGAACGCAAAATCGCTCACACCATCCTCGTCCCGCTCTCGTTGCATCCCTGCTATCTGCCGACAAACTGTAACAATTCACCCATATCGTCAAACAGCACGTCGGGGCTGAGCTCGGAGAGACTTTGCCGATGCTTGTCAGTTCGTGCGTGGCTACCGCCGGCAAAGGCGAAGACCCGCATGCCCGCCGCCTTCGCCGCTTCGATACCGGCCGGGCTATCCTCGACGACGACGCAATCCTGAGGCGCGAAGCCCATTTGTCGGCTCGCATGCAGGAAGAGATCGGGCGCCGGCTTGCCGTGTTTCACCATGGTAGCGGAGAAGATGTTCGGCTCGAAGAGGTCGATGAGGCCGGTGACGGTGAGCGACAGGCGGATGCGTTCCGGCTGACTGGACGAGGCGACGCAGCACGCGCCCGAGAGCCCCTCGACCGCCTGGCGAATTCCCGCAACAGGCTGCAGTTCGGTGCGGAAACGATCGTAAAGGCGAAGGCGCATGCCTTCGAGAAACGCGTCGTCGGTGGCAAGACCGTATTCCTCGTGCAGGATCGCCGACATGCTCTTCAGGCTGCGCCCGAGAAAGCGTTCCGTCGCTTCCTCGGTGGTCATCGAAACGCCGGCGGCCGAGAGCACGTCCACGAGCACCTCCAGCGAGATCGGTTCGCTGTCGACAAGCACACCGTCGCAATCGAAAATCACCAGCCTGGACTGAGCGTCCGCCATCGCACCCTACCCCTTACAGCGCCGCGCGTCTTTCAAGGGCGCACCAAGATCGCTGCAACACTTTGAATTGGCGCATAATTTCTGGCCCGGAGCCGCTTTCGACCCAGGGAAATTATGCGGTGAGCTTGTCGTCCAGATAAAGCTGGAGCGTAGCGCGCGTACCCTTTTCCCAGAGGGTTTTCAATGCATGGCTGAAACGGTGGCGGAAGTGGTCGGAGCGCGCGACGTCGCCGAAGATATCGCCGAGCGCCAGAAAGGCCATCGGATCGTCCTTGGCGGCAAGTGCGGCCTCGTTCAGCCGGTCGGCGCTCTGGTCGTTGAAGATGATCGCCTTGCCGCTGTCCGACGTACCCGCGAAATAGCGGCACCACAGCGCCGACACCAGCGAGAGACCCACGACATCCTCTCCGCGCGCCAGCCGGTCGGCGGTCGAAGGCAGGATGAATTTTGGCTGCCGGTTGGAGCCGTCCTGCGCCAGCCGCGGGATCGTGTCGCCGATCTTCGGATTGGAAAAGCGCGTCTCGATCAGCTCGTAGTAGTCGCCAAGATCGGTGTTCGGCACCGGCGGAATGACCGGAATGATCTCATCATGTTCCAGCTTGGCAAGGAAGGCCCGGATCAGCGGCTCCTCCATCGCCTCATGGACGAAATGGATGTCGAGCAAGGCGGCGGGATAGGCGATCGCCGCATGCCCGCCGTTGAGAATGCGGATTTTCATGTGCTCGTAGGGTGCGACGTCAGACACGAACTGGACCCCGACCTTCTCCAGCGCCGGGCGGCCAAGCGGGAAATGATCCTCAAGCACCCACTGCTTGAACTCCTCGCAGAATACCGGCCATGCGTCCTCGATGCCATATTCGTCGGCGACAATGCCGATCTCGCGCGCACCAGTCGCCGGGGTGATCCGGTCCACCATGCCGTTCGGGAAGGCGACATTGGCCTCGATCCAGTCGGCGAAGGCCGGGTCGAACAGACGGGCGAGCCCCGCGACCGCCGCGTGAGTGACTTCGCCATTGCCCGGTATGTTGTCGCAGGACATCACGGTGAAGGGCGGCACGTTCTTGTCGCGACGCGCCTTCAGGCCGGCGACGATCAGTCCGAACACCGTCTTCGGGGTCGCCGGGTTCTGCGCATCGGCAACAATATCAGGGTGGGTCGGGTTGAACACACCTGAAGCCGGATCGATGAAATAGCCGCCCTCGGTGATCGTTAACGAGACGATCCGGATTGCCGGATCGGTAAGCCGCGCAACGATCGCCGCGACATCGCCGGGTTCCAGATAGTCGATCATCGCGCCGGTGACATGGGCGCCGGTGCGGTTGTTGTCCTGCTCGACGACGGTCGTCAGGAAATCCTGCGCGGCGAGCTTGGCGCGCATCGTAGCGTCGGAGGGAAGCACACCGGCGCCGATGATGGCCCAGTCGCGATCATGACCCGCGTTGAAGAGATCGTCGAGATAGACGGCCTGATGCGCCCGGTGGAAGTTGCCGACGCCGAAGTGCACGATGCCGGCCGCCAATTGCGATCGGTCGTAGTTCGGCACCCCGGCTTTGGCCTTGATCGTGTCGAGGGCGGCAGTTGAGAGTTTGGTCGTCATGGTCCCGTATCCTTTCGAGGCTTCACCGGCTGGCGCAGGCTCAGCTCATCCAGTTGCCGCCGTCGACGTTGTAGGTCTGCGAGACGACGTAGTCGCTCTCGGCTGAAGCGAGAAAGATCGCCATCCCGGTCAGGTCCGCAGCCGTTCCCATGCGGCCGAAGGGCACTTCGGCACCGACCAGCTTCTTCTTCTCGCCGCGCGGGCGGTTTTCGTATTTGGCAAACAGCGCATCGACGCCGTCCCAGTGCTCGCCATCGACGACGCCGGGCGCGATCGCGTTGACGTTGATGCCGTGCTTGATGAGATTGAGCCCGGCAGACTGGGTGAGGCTGATGACCGCCGCCTTGGTGGCGCAATAGATGGCGACCAAGGCTTCGCCACGACGTCCGGCCTGGCTCGCCATGTTGATGATCTTGCCGCCCCGCCCTTGCGCGATCATCTGCTTTGCGGCCGCCTGCAGCGTGAACAAGGTGCCGGCCACATTGATCGAAAACAGCCGGTCGTAGCTGTCGCGAGTGATCTCGACGATCGGCGCAAGATCGAAGAGTGCGGCGTTGTTGACGAGGATGTCGAGGCCACCCGTTTCCTTGACGACCAAAGCGATTGCCGCATCGATCGAAGCCTGATTGGTGACGTCCATCTCGACCGCATAGGCGCCGGCACCGATCTCGGAGGCCGTCTGCCGCGCACGCTCGATGTTGATGTCGGCGATCGCGACCGTGGCGCCCTCGCCGATATAGGCTTCCGCGAAAGCACGACCGATCCCCCGCGCTGACCCTGTGATCAGCGCGCTCTTTCCTTCAAGCCGTTTCATCGAACCGCCAGCCCCTTGTCGTCGAACCTATGCACGCGCTGCGGATCGGGCGTCAGGAACACGCGATCGCCATGCGTCACGGCGAAATCACCGCTGACGCGCGCCGTCACCGTGCCGATGCCGTCATCGACATTGACATGCAGGAACGTATCGGAGCCGAGATGTTCGGCGACGCCGACCGTGCCCTGCCACGCGCCGCTGTCCTTGGAGAGTGCCAGATGCTCCGGTCGAATCCCCATCGTATGAGTCTGATAGGCGGAAGCCGCCGCACCGCTGACGAAATTCATGCGCGGCGAGCCGATGAAGCCGGCGACGAAGAGATTGTCCGGCTTGTGGTAAAGGTCGAGCGGTGAGCCCACCTGCTCGATACGGCCACGGTTCAGCACCACGATCTTGTCGGCCATGGTCATGGCTTCCACCTGGTCGTGGGTGACGTAGATCATCGTCGTCTTCAGATCCTGGTGCAGCTGGCTGATTTCCAGCCGCATGTTGACGCGCAGTGCCGCGTCGAGGTTCGACAGAGGCTCGTCGAAAAGGAACGCCTTCGGCTGGCGCACGATCGCCCGGCCAATCGCGACGCGCTGGCGCTGGCCGCCAGAAAGCTGCCGCGGCTTGCGGTCAAGATAGTCGGTGAGGTTCAGCACGCGGGCCGCATCCGTTACCTTCTTGTCGATGACGGCCTTGTCCTCGCCCGCCATCTTCAAGGGAAAGGCGATGTTGGAACGCACGCTCATATGCGGATAGAGCGCGTAGGACTGGAACACCATCGACAGACCCCGCTGCGCCGGCGGCAATTCGGTGGCATTCTTGCCGTCGATGACGATGTCACCGTCACTGACGTCTTCGAGGCCAGCGATCAGCCGCAGCAGCGTCGACTTCCCGCAACCGGACGGGCCGACGAAGACGACGAACTCGCCATTGTTGATGTCGAGGTCGATCGAGGGGATGACGGCATGGGCGCCGAAGACCTTCGAAACCTTGCTGAGTGTGATGCTTCCCATTGTCGTATCCCTTATTTGACCGCGCCGAAAGTGAGGCCGCGCACGAGCTGCTTCTGCGAGAACCAGCCGAGTATGAGGATGGGGGCGATCGCCATGGTCGAGGCGGCCGAGAGTTTGGCGTAGAACAGGCCTTCGGGGCTCGAATAGGAGGCGATGAAGGCCGTCAGCGGCGCTGCCTTGGCGGCGCTGAGGTTCAGTGTCCAGAACGCTTCGTTCCAGGCGAGGATGATGTTCAAGAGCAGCGTCGAGGCGATGCCGGGGATCGCCATCGGCGTCAGCACATAGATGATCTCCTTGGAGAGCGAGGCGCCGTCCATGCGCGCGGCCTCCAGGATCTCGCCGGGGATCTCCTTGAAGTAGGTGTAGAGCATCCAGATGATGATCGGCAGGTTGATCAGCGTCAGCACAATCACGAGGCCGGTGCGCGTATCGAGCAGGCCGGTGTTGCGGAACATCAGGTACATCGGCACCAGCACGCCGACCGACGGCATCATCTTGGTGGAGAGCATCCACATCAGCACGTCCTTGGTGCGCTTGGTCGGGGAGAACGCCATCGCCCAGGCGGACGGAATGGCAATGATGAGACCAATCAGCGTCGAGCCGAAGGAGATGACGACCGAGTTCATGAAGTGCAGGAAGTAATTCGAGCGGCTTTGCACCTCGTGATAGTTCTCCGTCGTCCAGTCGAAGAAGAACAGCGACGGCGGCGAAGCGATCGCTTCTGCCTCGGTCTTGAAGCTCGTCAGGAACGTCCAGAGGATCGGGAAGAAGATCAGGATGCCGATCGTCCAGGCGACGACGGTGACGACGATCTTTCTTTGGGTGGAGACGTTGCGTGCCATGGTTCTCAAGCCTCCAGCGTCTTGCCGATCATGCGCATCAGGAAGAATGCGACGATGTTGGCGAGGATGACCGCGATGATGCCGCCGGCCGAAGCACCGCCCACGTCGAACTGCAGCAGGGCCTGCGCGTAGACGAGGAAGGTCAGGTTGGTGCTCTGCGTGCCCGGGCCGCCATTGGTGGTGACCAGGATCTCGGCGAAGACCGAGAGCAGAAAGATCGTCTGGATCAGGATGACGACGGTGATCGCGCGTGAAAGATGCGGCAGCACCAGGTAGATGAAGCGGCTCCAGGCGCCGGCGCCGTCCATCTGCGCTGCTTCCTTCTGCTCCTCGTCGAGCGACTGCAGCGCCGTCAAGAGGATCAGCGTCGCAAAGGGCAACCATTGCCAGGCGACGATCAGGATCACCGACATCAACGGCGCATTGGCGAGGAAGTCGAAGGGCTGCAGCCCGAAAAGCTTGGCGATCCAGGCAAAGAGCCCGTTGACCGGGTTCATGAACATGTTCTTCCAGACGAGTGCCGCCACCGTCGGCATGATCAGGAAGGGTGCGATCACGAGGATGCGCACGATCCCCTGCCCGAACATCGGCTGGTCGAGCAAGAGCGCAAGCGCGATGCCGCCGACGACGGTGATGAACAACACGCCGAGCACGATTGCCAGCGTGTTGAAGATAGCCTGGAAGAAGGCGGGATCGGTCAGGAAGTACTTGTAGTTCGTGAAGCCGGCGAACTCTTCCATTCCCGGCATCAGGAGATTGTAGCGCAGGAACGAGAAGTAGATCGTCATGGCCAGGGGAACGATCATCCAGGCCAGAAGCAGAAGCACCGAAGGCGCGATCATCAGCCGCGCGGCGGAGCGTGTGTGCAAGGTCGCCATGGCGTCCCCCAAATGATGGAATTCAACGCTTGTTCGAGAGCTCGGACCGGGCGCGCGTGGGCTCGCCGCGCGCGCCGCGGAAATTCCTCCAGGAGAGCCGCCCGAAGGAGAATTACCGGGGCGCCGGCCATTTGCGGCCAGCACCCCGGGCCCTTGGGAGCCTCACTTGATGTAGCCGGCCTTGGTCATCTCACGCTCGGTGAGCTGCTGGGCGCTGGCAAGTGCCTGGTCGACGCTCATCTGGCCTGCAAGCGCTGCCGAGAACTGCTGGCCCACCGCCGTGCCGAGACCCTGGAATTCCGGGATCGCCACGAACTGCACACCGACATAGGGAACCGGCTTCACCGCCGGGTTCTTCGGGTCGGCCGCGTTGATCGAGTCGAGCGTCATCTTCGCGAACGGCGCCGCCTTCTGGTACTCGGGGTTGGCGTAGAGCGAGGTGCGCGTGCCCGGAGGTACGTTGGCCCAGCCTTCCTTGTCGGCGACGAGCTTCAGATAGTCCTTGCCGGTTGCCCAGGAGATGAACTTCTCGGCCGCGGCCACCTTCTGCGAACCCGCGGGGATCGCGAGGTTCCAGGCCCAGAGCCAGTTGCCGCGCTTGCCAAGCCCGGTGTCGGGAGCAAGCGCAAAACCGACCTTGTCGGCAACCGTCGATTCCTTCGGGTTGGTGACAAAGGACGCAGCCACGGTCGCATCGATCCACATGCCGCACTTGCCGGTCTGGAACAGCGACAGGTTCTCGTTGAAGCCGTTGGAGGAGGCGCCGGGCGGTCCGGCGTCGTTCATCAGCTTGACGTAGAAGTCGAGCGCGTTCTTCCACTCCGGCTGGTCGAACTGCGGCTTCCAGTTCTCGTCGAACCAGCGGGCGCCAAAGGCGTTCGCGGTCGCCGTCAGGAAGGCCATGTTCTCGCCCCAGCCGGCCTTGCCGCGCAGGCAGATGCCGTAGATTTCGGCGTTCTTGTCGGTGATCTTGCGCGCCGCGTCGGCAATGAAGTCCCAGGTCGGTGCGTCGGGCATCGTCAGCCCCGCCTTCTCGAACAGGTCCTTGCGGTACATCACCATCGAGCTTTCGCCGTAGAAGGGTGCTGCATAGAGCTTGCCGTCGATAGTGAGGCCCGAGCGGATCGCCGGCAGCAGGTCGTCGACATCGTAGTCGGCGCCAAGATTGTCGAGCGGCAGCAGCCAGCCCTGCTTCGCCCAGATCGGCACTTCATAGGTGCCGATCGTCATGATGTCGTACTGGCCGCCCTTGGTGGCGATATCGGTCGTCACGCGCTGGCGCAGCACGTTTTCCTCAAGCGTTACCCACTCGAGCTGAATGTCCGGATTCTTGGACGTGAAATCTTCCGTCAGCTTCTGCATCCGGATCATGTCGCCGTTGTTCACGGTCGCGATCGTCAGGGTTTCTGCTTGGGCCAGACCCGACAGTGCGACTGCCGAGCACGTGCCCAGCAGGAAAGTTCTCAAGTTCATCGACTTCCTCCCAGAAGAAATGAGCATTTGCTTCGCTCATGGGCAATTACTCACTTCCCGTGACAAAATGTCAATGTGCAATCGTTGCTGCGCTGCACACAGCAACATTAGAAGACTGTTTTGATTGCCGATTTTTTCGTTGCGCAAACGCGAAGGGCCGGCACGTCGGCCGGCCCTTTCAATCGTTTCGTATTGCGATCATGCGTTGAGCAGATAGCTCGCCGTCGCCTCATCGGTGATGAGACCGTTGATGATTCCGCCCTTCACGGCCGCCCTCAGGGCTTCATATTTGCGCCGGCCCTTGGCAAGGCCGATCACCGACGCCTTGTCCCGCGAGGGAAGCGGCACCGACGCGACGCGTTCGTTGAAGCTGCCGGATAACAGCGCGCCATCATGGTCGAACATCCAGCCGCAGATCTCGCCCGCCGCTCCGGCCCTGGTGAGGTCGGCCATCTCCTCCTGCGCCAGAAACCCGTCCTGGCAGAGTGGCGCATCGGGCCCGAGTTCGCCGACGCCAACGAAGGCGACATTGGCTTCGGCCCCGAGCTTCAGTGCCACCTGCACTAGGCTCTGGCTGTGCAGCACCTCCCGCTCCTCGGCCGAAGCGGCAAGCACCGGCAGCGGCATCGGAAAATGCCGGGCCTTGACCGCATCGGCCATGCTGAAGATGACGTTGTAGTAGGCCGCCGAGCCGTCGAGGCCGATATTGCCGGTGAGCGACACGATGCGGTGCTGCGGACATTCCATCGGCGGCAACTGGTCGACGGCTGCCTTCAATGTGCGGCCCGTGCCGATTGCCAGCACCTGCGGCTCCGGCGACTTCAGCCAGCGTTCGATCTCTGCCGCCCCTGCCTCGGCGATGCCGACGGTCGTCGAAGTCGAACCGGGATCGCTCGGCACCACCTCTACATGTTTCAGCCCGTATCTGTCGCGAAGACCGGCGGCCGCCTCCAGGCATGCGGCAATCGGATGGTCGAGCCGGACCTTGATCAGCCGCTCGGACATGGCGAGCGAAACCAGCCGCTGCGCCGACTGGCGCGAGATTCCCATGACCGTGGCAATTTCGTCCTGGGTGCGGCCGGCGACATAGTATAGCCAGCCAGCCCGGGCAGCATCGTCAAGCCTGTTGTTCGCCTCGCCCCTGCGCACCATCGCGGTTCTCCGTTCCCCCCGATCACGATACTTTTGGATCCTGTCGATCCAAAAGTATCGTGATCGATCCTCATAAGCAGAGCGGAGTGCGGGCGGAAAACCGCGCACACTTTTCCTCACCCCGCTCTGATTTGCTGCCACTATTTGCCCCACCCTGTCAAACAGCGACCAAGAACAAGGGCTTGGCATGTCTGGCGCAAAACCCCGGATCGCAAGGCTTTCCGGTCAATTCCACCTCAAACTTTTACCGTTTGATAAAAAAATAAAGCGTGTTACCGTTCCATCATCCTGAGAAAACATTGGGAGCCAAAAATGGGAACGACACAATCTGGGATCCTCGGCGGCCGCCTGCCGCTCGGGGAGTACGAGAGCAATTTTTCCGACCTCCATCCGCCGCTCGACAAGCACGAGGCCCTCGTCGCTTCCGATCGCTGTTATTTCTGTCATGACGCGCCGTGCATGACGGCCTGTCCCACCTCCATCGATATCCCGCTGTTCATTCGGCAGATATCGACGGGCAACCCGATCGGATCGGCCAAGACGATCTTCGATCAGAACATTCTCGGCGGCATGTGCGCCCGCGTCTGTCCCACCGAAACGCTCTGCGAACAGGCCTGCGTTCGCAACACCGCCGAGGAGCGCCCGGTCGAAATCGGCCGCCTGCAGCGCTATGCGACGGACGTGGCGATGAAGGAGAACAAGCAGTTCTACACCCGCGCCGCTTCCTCCGGCCGCAAGGTCGCCGTCGTCGGCGCCGGCCCGGCGGGACTCGCTGCGGCCCATCGGCTGGCCGTCAAGGGCCACGACGTCGTGATCTACGACGCCCGTCCGAAGTCGGGCGGCCTCAACGAATACGGCATCGCCGCCTACAAGTCGGTCGATGACTTCGCGCAGAAAGAAGTCGACTACGTGCTGGCGATCGGCGGCATCGAGGTGCGCAACGGCCAGGCACTCGGCCGCGATTTCAGCCTCTCCGACCTCTCGGAACAGTATGACGCCGTCTTCCTCGGCCTCGGCCTTGCCGGCGTCAACGCACTGCGCCTCGAAGGTGAAAATGCCGAAGGCGTTGACGACGCCGTCGACTTCATCGCTGCACTCCGCCAGTCCAAGACCAAGGCCGACATCCCGGTTGGTCGCCGCGTCGTCGTTCTCGGCGGCGGCATGACCGCCATCGACGCGGCCGTACAGGCGAAGCTCCTCGGCGCCGAAGAGGTAACGATCTGCTACCGCCGCGGCAAGGAGAACATGAACGCCTCCGAGTTCGAGCAGGATCTGGCAGCGTCCAAGGGCGTCACCATCCGCCACTGGCTGCAGCCGAAGCGCATTGCCGAGAAGGATGGCAAGGTCGCCGGCATCGAGCTGGAATACACGACGCTCGAAGACGGAAAGCTGACGGCGACGGGCGAAACGGGTATCATTGCCGCTGACCAGATCTTCAAGGCAATCGGCCAGAGCTTCCTCGGAAGCGGCCTCGGTGCCCTGAAACTCGAAGGCGGCCGTATCGTCGCCGACGCCGAAGGGCGAACCTCGATCGACAGCGTCTGGGCTGGCGGCGACTGCGTGCTTGGCGGCGAAGACCTCACGGTCTCGGCTGTCGCCATGGGTCGCGATGCGGCTGAATCGATCAACCGGGCCTTCGCTGCGGCAGCACCGCACGCGAGCGCAGTCGCCTAAAGGATCGGGAGGAGGAACCAATGGCTGATCTTCGCAATGACTTCGTCGGCATCAAATCCCCGAACCCGTTCTGGCTGGCATCCGCCCCGCCGACGGACAAGGCCTATAACGTCGAGCGCGCCTTCAAGGCGGGCTGGGGCGGCGTCGTCTGGAAGACGCTCGGTGAGGAAGGACCGCCGATCGTCAACGTCAACGGACCGCGCTATGGCGCGATCTGGGGCGCCGATCGCCGCCTGCTCGGGCTCAACAACATCGAGCTCATCACCGACCGCGACCTCTATGTGAACCTGCGCGAAATGAAGCAGGTGAAGATGAACTGGCCGGATCGCGCCCTGATCGCATCGATCATGGTGCCCTGCGAGGAAGAGGCATGGAAAGCGATCCTGCCGCTGGTAGAGGAAACCGGCGCCGACGGCATCGAGCTCAACTTCGGCTGTCCGCATGGCATGTCCGAGCGTGGCATGGGTGCTGCGGTCGGCCAGGTGCCGGAATACATCGAGATGGTCGTACGCTGGTGCAAGCAGTACACGCGCATGCCCGTCATCACCAAGCTGACGCCGAATATCACCGACATCCGCAAGCCAGCCCGCGCCGCCAAGGCCGGCGGCACCGACGCCGTGTCGCTGATCAACACGATCAACTCGATCGTTTCCGTCGATCTCGACAACTTCGCGCCGAACCCGACGGTCGGCGGCAAGGGCACACACGGCGGCTATTGCGGCCCGGCGGTCAAGCCGATCGCGCTCAACATGGTCGCCGAGATCGCTCGCGATCCGGAAACCTACGGCCTGCCGATCTCCGGCATCGGCGGCATCACCACCTGGCGCGATGCGGCCGAATTCCTGGCGCTCGGCGCCGGCAACGTTCAGGTCTGCACCGCGGCCATGACCTACGGCTTCAAGATCGTCCAGGAAATGATCACGGGCCTTTCCGACTGGATGGACGCCAAGGGCCACCGCAACCTCGACGACATCACCGGACGCGCGGTTCCGAACGTCACCGACTGGCAGTATCTGAACCTCAACTACATCGCCAAGGCGAAGATCGACCAGGATGCCTGCATCAAGTGCGGCCGCTGCCATATCGCCTGCGAGGACACCTCGCACCAGGCGATCACACAGTTCGTCAATGGCGTACGCCATTTCGAGGTGATGGAAGACGAATGCGTCGGCTGCAATCTCTGCGTCAACGTCTGTCCCGTCGAGAACTGCATCACCATGGAAGAACTGCCGGCCGGTACCATCGACCAGCGCACCGGCAAGCCGGTTGATCCGAACTATGCCAACTGGACGACGCATCCGAACAACCCGATGGCTCGCCAGGCCGCCGAATAAGGGCATCGAGCGGGTTCGCCCGCAACGCATCGAACGAAGCCGCCGGACCTCCAGCCGGCGGCTTCGTCGTTCATCTCAGAACTCGACGACCACCTTGCCGAACGGACCGCGGTCGAGATGCGCGAGCGCTTCCGGCAATTCGGAGAACCGGTAGCGGGCGTCGATCACCGGCTTGATCCCGGTCCTATCGATGGCGCCGACAAGATCTTCCAGCGCCCGGCGATGGGCGACACCGATGCCCTGGATGACAGGCGATTTTAGAAGAACCGGTGTCACCGGCGCAGAGATCTCGGCGCCCTCGAATACCCCGATGACCGAAATCCTCCCTTGCACGGCCACTGCCTGCAGCGACTTGCCGAGATTGGCGCCGCCGGCGAGTTCCAGGATGTGGTCGGCGCCGTGATCGCCGGTAATCTCGAGGACACGCTCCGCCCAATCTTCCGACACGCGGTTGATGCCGTGATCGGCGCCGAGCGCCCGCGCGCGCTCGAGCTTGTCCTGGCTGCTTGATGTCACGATGACTTCGGCGCCATGCGCCTTGGCGATCTGCAGGCCGAACAGCGAAACGCCGCCGGTGCCCTGCACCACGACACGGTCGCCGGCCTTCGGGTGCCCCCTCTCGACCAGCGCGAACCAGGCCGTTACCCCGGCACAGGGCAAGGTGCTCGCCTCGCCGTCGTCGAGGCTTTCAGGCGCCTTCACGAACCAGCCTTCGGGAAAGGCGACATATTGCGAAGCGACACCCGGATTGAGACCGCCGAGCGCCAATGAGGTGAGGTGCCGGGCCGTTCCAGGCTTCTGGCCGTCGATCCAGGTGGGATCGAAGACGGAAATCACCCGATCGCCCGGCTGAAAGCGGGTCACGCCGCGGCCGACCGCTTCGACCACGCCGGCCATGTCGGAGCCCGGCACGAACGGAAAGGAGAGCGGCATGCCCATGCCGTTTTCCAAGACCAGCTTGTCGCGGAAATTCAGCGACAGGGCGGTCGTGCGAACGAGCACCTCCCCCGGACCGGCCTCGGGAACGCGCCGCTCGGTGAGCTTCAGGTTGGAGGCACCGAACCTGTCGATGGTCCATTCCTTCATCAGTCTTGCCATGGTCATTCCTTTCATCGGTTTGATCTGATGAAGAAACCATAGCGTTGAAATTATCTCTCCAGTTGCGATATGATTTCGCCATATTGGTTCTCTGAAGGATACAAAATGAGCTACCTCAACGGTGTCTCTGTGTTCGTGGAAGCGGCCGATGCCGGCGGCTTTTCCGCCGCCGCCGAAAGGCTCAACCTGTCGCGCTCTGCGGTCGGCAAGACGGTTGCAAAGCTCGAACAGCGGCTGGGCGTTCGCCTTTTCCATCGCACCACCCGCACCCAGAGCCTGACTGACGAGGGCCAGCTCTTCTACGAAAACTGCCTGCGGGCGCTCGGCGAAATCCGGGCCGGCGAGGCCCTGCTGGAATCCGGCAAGCAGGAGATCCAGGGCCGCCTGCGCCTGTCGATGCCGGTGCATTTCGGTCGCAAGTGCATCATGCCGCTGCTGTCGGAACTGCTACGCACACACCCGCGCCTGGAGTTCGACCTCAATTTCAGTGACCGCAACGTCGATCTCGTCGAGGACGGCTTTGACCTTGCCATCCGCACCGGTCCGCTGCGCAGCGATCCGGAGCTGATGACGCGAAAGATCATCGATCAGCGCATGACCGTCTGCGCCTCCCCGGCCTATCTCGAAGAGAACGGCACGCCGGAAACGATCGATGACCTGATGTTCCATAGGGCGATCCTCTATCGGCGCAGCGGTCAGCCGCATGCGTGGTCCTTCCCGGGAAAGGGGGCACAGGTGCGAACCGTCACGCCTCCGTCGCGGCTGCGGCTCGACGACCTGACGTCGATCGCGGATGCCGCAGCCGACGGCTTCGGCATCGCCTGGCTGCCCTGCTGGCTCGTCCGCAACTGCATCGCCTCTGGCTCGTTGGTTCGGATTCTCGTCGATACGCCGGCGCTCTCCTACGGCACCTATGTCGTCTGGCCGAAAACCCAGTACATGCCGTCAAAGCTGCGTCTGCTCATCGACACACTTGCCGCACGCCTGCCACCGATGATGGAATGACACGGCCTTGCGTTGGATCGGCGGGCAAGAAGGCCGAAGCTGGTGGCCGAATCCCGCTGAATAACCTTCCCGGTCGATAACGAACAGGACACGAAAACGAAACAGATTGTGTAAAAATGGTAAGTTGTCGGCCCGCGCGATCTGGATGATAAGGGAGAACTCACACGGAGGTGCGTGACGTTCGATCAACGATCAGCGACGCATCTTCCGACGGTTTTGACACTGCGGCCGGACGAAGCTCCGGCAGAGCCGGACTTGTTGCTTGACGATCATTTCGGCCAACCGACGCAAGCGAATACACCTCGTCTCCGGGGCCATCCTCGGTTCGTTCGTGGTGGCCCATTTCTTCAACCATTCGCTCGGCCTCATCTCCATCGACGCGATGGAGACCGCCCGCAAGGGTTTCAATCTGATCTGGCACAGCGTCCCCGGCACGGTGCTGCTCTATGGCGCCCTGCTCCTGCATTTCACCATGGCGCTCGAAAGCATCTATCGTCGGCAGACGCTCAGAATGCCCGCGCGCGAAGCTCTAAAGATCATCTTCGGTCTCAGCCTGCCTTTCCTGCTGATCGGCCACGTCACCGCTGCCCGCGTCGAACCGCTGTTCACAGGCATCGATACCAATTATCCGGACATGCTGCGAATACTCTGGTCGAATTCGTTCAATGCGACCAGGCAATCGCTTGCCCTCTTGCTCGTCTGGGGTCACGGCTGCCTGGGCGCCTGGTTCTGGATGCGCGGCCGCCCCTGGTTCCCCCGCTACGAGATCCTGCTTTACACGGTTGCGATCCTCGTCCCGATTTTCGCACTGCTCGGCTTTGTTAACGGTGCCCGCTCGATGGAGGACGGCTACGCCGAACATGGCGGCTACGGCGACACGGCCTATCGGAAGCCGGCGGTCGATCTGACGCTCCTCGAAGATATCCGTCTCGGTCTCTATTTTGGTTTCGGCGGCCTGATCGCCGGCACCTTCCTGTTGCGAGCCATGCCGAAGGGCGGTCGCATTCGCGTCCGCTATCCCGATGGCCGCGTCGCGACCGTCAATCTCGGCTTCAGCGTGCTGGAAGCAAGCCGTGCGGCCGGTATCCCGCATGTCTCGGTCTGCGGCGGCCGTGGACGTTGCTCGACCTGTCGCGTGCGCGTCATCCAGGGACTGGAGGACCAACCTGCCCCCGAGGATGCGGAGCTTGCGACGCTTACCCGTATCGGAGCGCCCGACAATGTCCGCCTTGCCTGCCAGTTCCGTCCGGTCCACAACGTCACGGTCGTGCCGATCCTCGACAGCGACAGCCTCGGCATCAAGAAGCAGCTCGGGCGCGAGGGCGGCGAAGGCCGCGAACGGCGGATCGCCGTGCTCTTCTGCGATCTGCGCGGTTTCACCAGCATTGCCGAACACAAGCTGCCTTTCGACACCGTGTTCCTGCTCAACCGCTACTTCGAGATGGTCGGCGAAGCGGTCGAGGATTCCGGCGGCGTCATCGACAAGTTTATCGGCGATGGCGCACTTGCGATCTTCGGGCTCAAGAGCTCCTATACCGAGGCCTGCCGGCAGTCGCTGGCAGCCTCTGTGCGGATATCCAAGGGCATCGAGACGCTCAACCAGACCTTTCGCGGCGAGCTTGACGAGCCGTTGCGCATCGCCATGGGGCTGCACGCCGGCCCGGCCATCATCGGCGAGATCGGCTATGGTCAGGCGACGTCGCTGACGGCGGTCGGTGATACCATCAATACCGCAAGCCGCTTGGAAGGCCTCGCCAAGGAGCACGACGTGCAGCTCGCCGTTTCTACCGAACTCGTCAACCGGGCAGGCCTGGTGATCGAGGGGCACGAGCGGCTGGACATCAGCCTGCGCGGCCGGCAGGCGACGCTTGAAACCTGGATCGTCGAGGATGCCGCGCGCATCTCCGAGGCCTTGCAACCAATGCCGTCAAGCGCTTAGTTGTAGTTCCCTTCGCCCTCATACTTCCCGGAATCGTGAATGAAGCAGGACGTATCCCCGAAAACGGCCCATCAGGTTCACGCGAAAGGCATCGAGAAGCTGAGGGCGCATCTGGCGATGATGAGCTTTGCCGTCCTGATCGCTGGCTCCTTCTCCTTCGGCGGGCTTGCGACTCAGCACATGGGCGCAGGGCCTTTGACGCTTTGGCGCTACCTGCTGACCGTCGTCGTGCTCGGTCTCATGACCTTCGGCTATGCGCGGGTGCCCTTCCATTTTCCCAGGCAATGGTGGCGTTTCCTCATCCTTGGCGGCCTGATCGCAGTCTACATGCTGACGATGTTCAAGGCGCTGGAGTTCACCAATCCGGTCTCGACCGGCGCCGTTTTCACGCTGATGCCGCTGCTGAGCGCCGGCTTCGCCTATCTGCTGCTCGGCCAGCGCACACGCCCGGGCGTTCTTGCGGGTCTCATCATCGCCGCACTCGGCGCCGTCTGGGTGATCTTCCGCGCAAATATCCAGGCGATTCTTGCCTTCGATGTCGGTCAGGGCGAGCTGATCTTTTTCGTCGGCGTCATCTGTCACGCCGTCTATGTGCCGCTGATCCGCAAGTTCGGCCGCGACGAAAGCCCGTTCGCCTTCGGCTTCTGGGTTGCGGTCTTCACCGTGCCCTGGCTGCTGGTGCCCGGTGGCGTCGGCCTCGTCACCACCAACTTTGCAGCATTGCCGGCAATCGTGTGGATCGCCGTTCTCTATCTCGCCGTGGTCACCACGGCGATCACCTTCCTGCTGTTGCAATACGCCTCGATGCGCCTGCCGGCTTCGAAAGTGCTCGGCTACGGCTATCTGACGCCGACCTTCATCATCCTGCTGGAAGGCTTGCTCGGCCATGGCTGGACCAGCCTGCCGGTGCTTGCCGGCGCGCTCACCACTGCCTGCGGCCTGCTGTTGATGGCGCTGTTGCCAGATTGAAAATCAGAAGAGCGGCTCAGGCCGCCGGCTGCTCGCTCACCTGCAGCCCGTCGACGAAGAGCCGTTCGAGAAAGCGTGCCGCGTCTTCGAAGCGCCCGTCCCCGGCGTTGCCCTGGCCGAGCACGGCGCGCACCTGCACGTCGAAGTCGGCATAATGCTGGGTGGTCGACCAGATCGCGAAGATCAGGTGATAGGGGTCGCATTTGGCGATCTTGCCGGCCTTGGCCCAGCTGCGGATCACCTCGGCCTTCTCGTCGACCAGCGACTTCAAGGGTCCCTTGAGTTCGTCTTCGATATGCGGCGCGCCCTGCAGCACTTCGTTGGCGAAAAGCCGGCTTTCGCGTGGGTAGTCGCGGGCCATTTCCAGCTTGCGCCGGATATAGCTGCGTATCTCGGCAACCGGATTTCCCTCGGCATTGAATTCACGCAAGGGATCGAGCCAGGTATCGAGCACCCGGTCGATCAGCGCCCGGTGCATCGCTTCCTTGGTGCGGAAGTAATAGAGCAGATTGGGCTTCGACATGCCCGCCACTTCGGCGATCTGGTCGACGGTCGCGCCGCGAAAACCGTTGGCGGAAAAGACTTCGAGCGCGGCTTCCAGGATGCGCTCTTCCTTCTCCTCCTGGATGCGTGTCCGCCTCTGGGTCCTGGCCGCTCTCGGTAATACCATCTGTCCCCCTGGCGATGCCCGCGCGCTCGTCGCGCAGGAACCGGTCTGCCCAATTTCTGGCCTCGCCATCTTCTTGGGCAACAACTTCGTTTTTTTGTTTTTCCGGCTTGAGTGCCGCAACGGAAGTTGTAATGTTTACCAACCGGTCAAATTATCAGCCAGTTCACCGCCAAAGGCAACGGCTGATCGAAGGGCACCAGAAAAAACCAAGCCTGGATTTGACCACGGGAACATAAGGGCGCGCCGATCAAGGCAAAGCCCTGAAAAGATGAGGAGACCGCCGTGGCTGCACCTGGCGAGAACATGCGCGTCAATGCCGACCGCCTGTGGGATTCACTTATGGAGATGGCCAAGATCGGCCCTGGTGTCGCGGGTGGCAACAACCGCCAGACCCTGACCGACGAGGATGCCGAAGGGCGCCGGCTGTTCAAGTCCTGGTGCGATGAGGCCGGGCTTACCATGGGCGTCGACACCATGGGCAATATGTTCTTCACCCGGCCCGGCACCGATCCGGATGCGCTGCCCGTCTATATCGGTTCGCACCTCGATACCCAGCCGACCGGCGGCAAATATGACGGCGTGCTCGGCGTGCTCTCCGGCCTTGAGGTCGTGCGTTCGATGAACGACCTCGGCATCAAGACCAAGCACCCCATTGTCGTGACCAATTGGACCAATGAGGAAGGCGCGCGGTTCGCGCCGGCCATGCTCGCGTCGGGCGTCTTTGCCGGCGTGCACACCCAGGATTTCGCCTATGGCCGCAAGGACCCGGAAGGCAAGACCTTCGGCGACGAGTTGAAGCGCATCGGCTGGGTTGGCGACGAAGAGGTCGGCTCCCGCAAGATGCACGCCTATTTCGAATATCACATTGAGCAGGGCCCGATCCTCGAAGCCGAGGGCAAGGACATCGGCGTCGTTACGCACTGTCAGGGCCTGTGGTGGCTGGAGTTCACGCTGACCGGCCGCGAAGCCCATACGGGTTCGACCCCGATGAACATGCGCGTCAATGCCGGGCTTGCCATGGCCCGCATCCTGGAAATGGTCCAGGGCGTGGCGATGGAAAACCAACCAGGCGCCGTCGGCGGCGTCGGCCAGGTGTTCTTCTCGCCCAATTCCCGCAACGTGCTGCCGGGCAAGGTGGTCTTCACCGTCGACATCCGCTCGCCCGACAAGGCCAAGCTCGACCGCATGCGGGCGAAGATCGAGGCCGAGGCACCGAAGATCACCGAGGCGCTCGGCGTCGGCTGTTCCATCGAGGCGATCGGCCACTTCGAGCCGGTGACCTTCGACCCGAAGCTGGTGAGCTCCGTGCGCAATGCCGCCGAGCATCTCGGCTATAGCCACATGAACATTATTTCCGGCGCCGGCCATGATGCCTGCTGGGCCGCCAAGGTGGCGCCGACGACAATGATCATGTGCCCCTGCGTTGGTGGTCTCAGCCACAACGAGGCGGAGGACATCTCCAGGGAGTGGGCCAGCGCTGGCGCCGACGTCCTCTTCCACGCCGTCGTAGAAACGGCAGAAATCGTCGAATGAGTTTGCGGGCGGGACGAAAGTTCCGCCCTTTTTCGTGGCGGTTGCCTGGCCGCCGGAAGCGCAATCGCGAGGATCAAGAACCATGAGCACTGTCATCAAGGGTGGAACCATTGTCACGGCCGACCTGACCTATAAGGCGGACGTGAAGATCGAGGGCGGCAAGATCGTCGAAATTGGCCCTAATCTTGCGGCCGACGAGACGTTGGATGCGAGCGGCTGTTACATCATGCCGGGCGGCATTGACCCGCATACGCATCTCGAAATGCCCTTCATGGGCACCTATTCCTCCGACGATTTCGAAAGCGGCACGCGAGCGGCCCTTGCCGGCGGCACGACCATGGTGGTCGATTTCGCGCTTCCCTCCCCCAACCAGTCGCTGCTCGAAGCGCTGACCATGTGGGACAACAAGTCGACCCGCGCCAATTGCGACTATTCCTTCCACATGGCGATCACCTGGTGGAGCGAGCAGGTCTTCAACGAGATGGATACCATCGTTCGGGACAAGGGCATCAACACATTCAAGCACTTCATGGCCTATAAGGGCGCGCTGATGGTGGATGACGACGAGATGTTCTCGTCCTTCCAGCGTTGCGCCGCCCTTGGCGCGTTACCGCTGGTGCATGCCGAAAACGGCGACGTCGTCGCCCAGCTGCAGGCAAAGCTGCTCGCCGAAGGCAACAACGGTCCGGAAGCACATGCCTATTCGCGTCCGGCCGAAGTCGAGGGCGAGGCGACCAACCGCGCGATCATGATCGCGGACATGGCGGGCTGCCCGGTCTACATCGTTCACACCTCCTGCGAACAGGCGCATGAAGCGATCCGCCGCGCCCGCTCCAAGGGCATGCGCGTCTTCGGCGAACCGCTGATCCAGCACCTGACGCTCGACGAAACCGAATATTTCAACAAGGACTGGGACCATGCGGCCCGCCGCGTGATGTCGCCCCCCTTCCGCAACAAGCTGCATCAGGATTCACTCTGGGCCGGCCTTGCCTCCGGCTCGCTGCAGGTGGTGGCGACCGACCATTGCGCCTTCACGAGCGAACAGAAACGCTTCGGCGTCGGCGACTTCACCAAGATCCCGAACGGCACAGGCGGCCTCGAAGACCGCATGCCGATGCTGTGGACCCACGGCGTCAACACTGGCCGCATCACCATGAACGAGTTCGTGGCGGTGACCTCGACCAACATCGCCAAGATCCTCAACATCTACCCGAAGAAGGGCGCGATCCTCGTCGGCGCCGATGCCGACCTCGTCGTCTGGGATCCCAAGCGCACGAAGACGATTTCCGCCAAGAGCCAACAGTCGGCGATCGACTACAACGTCTTCGAGGGCAAGGAGGTCAAGGGCCTGCCGCGCTACACGTTGAGCCGCGGCGTTGTCGCGATCGAGGAAAGCACGATCAAGACCCGCGAGGGCCACGGCGAATTCGTCCGCCGCGATCCCTTCCCCGCCGTCAGTTCCGCTCTTTCGACCTGGAAGGAAGTGACAGCACCCCGCGCCGTCCAGCGCACCGGCATTCCGGCCACGGGCGTCTGAGGGCTCATGTTTCGCGGCTTGCATTTCTTCGCGCCGCTCTGTCCCACCGGACATGTCCCGCCACATTGGCGGGACGCTTCGGCCTGGGATCCGTCAGGCGGGCACGAGTGCGTCGAGCTCGGGCAGGAGCACGAGGCTTTCGCGTTGGTTCGGATCGGTCCGCGCGATGACCGCCGAACAGGGCTCGCTCGACCGGTTCTCCGGAAGGTGCGGCATGCCCGCGGGGATGTAGACCATCTCGCCGGCCTTAGCGATGACGTGATCCTCAAGTCGCGCGCCGAACCAGGTCCAGGCCTCGCCCGAAAGCACGTAGATCGCCGTCTCGTGGCTCTCGTGCAGGTGCGCCTTGGCACGTGCGCCCGGCGGGATCGTGACGATATGCATGCAGAGCCCCGTCGCCCCGACGGTCTCCGCCGCGATGCCTTCGAAATAGTTGAGCCCCTGCTGGCCGGCCGTCACGCCATCAGGACGAACCACGCGACAGCCCGGATTGGATGATCGAGACATGAGCGTTCTCCAGAATTCCCTGAAAAACCAGCAACAAACGGCTCCGCACCCAAATCCGCGATTGCATGTTGCCGGTCCGGATAGCAGTCTGACACAGACCAGCCAGAATGAGTATTCGCCGATGACGTCCAATACCGCATCCGTGGTTTCGGCCCGGGACCTCTGCCTGACCTTCGAAACTGCCGATGGACCGGTTCACGCGTTGACCGGCGTCAATCTCGACGTCGCCAAGGGCGATTTCGTTTCCTTCATCGGTCCGTCCGGCTGCGGCAAGACGACCTTCTTGCGCGTGATCGCCGATCTCGAAAGGGCGACCTCCGGCAAGATCAACGTCAACGGCATGACGCCTGAGGAAGCACGCAAGCAACGGGCGTACGGCTACGTGTTCCAGGCGGCCGCGCTCTATCCCTGGCGCACCATTGAAAACAACATCGCCCTGCCGCTGGAGATCATGGGCTATTCGAAGGAAGAGAAGAAGGCGCGGATCGAGCGCACGCTCGACCTCGTCAACCTCACCGGCTTCGGCAAGAAGTACCCCTGGCAGCTCTCAGGCGGCATGCAGCAGCGCGCCTCGATCGCCCGTGCACTCGCCTTCGACGCCGATCTGCTTTTGATGGACGAGCCCTTCGGTGCGCTTGACGAGATCGTCCGCGACCACCTGAACGAACAGCTCCTGAAGCTCTGGGCCCGCACCAACAAAACGATCTGTTTCGTCACCCATTCGATCCCCGAGGCGGTCTATCTCTCCACCAAGATCGTGGTGATGAGTCCGCGCCCCGGCCGCGTCACCGACGTGATCGAATCGCCGCTGCCGCGCGAACGCCCGCTTGGCATTCGCGAAACGCCGGAGTTCCTGGAAATCGCCCATCGCGTCCGCGAAGGCCTGCGTGCAGGACACAGCTATGACGAATAGCATCGGCATCCGCCGGGCCGAACGGGACGACATGGCCGCCTGCGCCGGCATCCTCAATCGCTGGATCGACGCGACGCCCTGGATGCCACGCGTCCACGACCATGCCGATGTGGAGCGCCACTACGCCGAAACCGTCTTTGCCGAACGCACCGTATTCTTGGCGGAGGAGGATGGCGAGATCGCCGGCTTCCTGTCCCTCTCCGACGACCACCACGTCACTGCGCTCTATATCGACAAGCGGCACCGCGGCGCCGGCATTGGCGCCCGTCTGATCGCCACCGCCAAGGCGATATCACCGAACGAATTGAGCCTGTGGACCTTCGAACACAACCGTGATGCCCAGCGCTTTTACGAGCATCAGGGCTTCGAAGCGGTACGACGGACCGACGGCGACAACGAGGAGCAACTGCCGGATATCCTCTATCGCTGGCGCGGCGAGGAGGTCCGGGTATGAACCTTGCCTTTGGCCTCTGGATGCTTTTGGCGACGACGATTTTCCTTGGCGGCGCCACTGCCTCGCGCGCCTATGTCTCCAACAATCACCTCGGCATGCTCTTCCTGGCACTCGGGCTCTACGTGATCGGCAACATCATCATGGTGAAGCTCATGCGCGAAGGCGGCCTCGGCCTTGCCATCTCGCTTTCGGCGATCGTGCAGCTCGTGATGGTCAATGTCATTGCCTTCACGGTGTTCGGCGAACGATTGAGCCTCACACAGGCCGCCGGCGTGCTTCTCGGCATCGTCGCCATGGGCCTGATGTTGTTCCCCGCAAGCGGAAAGGCGTGACGATGCAGGAACCAAGTTTCATCAGGGACAAATTGGTGCCGGTCGGCACCGTCGTCCTGCTGCTGATCGCCATCTGGTATGTCGCGGTCGTCTTCCTCAACGCGCCCTTCGAGCGCGATACGGCGGCGCGCGCCGGCACCGAGATCAGCTTCTCCGACATAATGCGGAACACCATGGCGCAGGAGCGCCCGGTGCTGCCGGCGCCGCATCAGGTGATCGCCGAGATCTGGGATACTACCTTCAACAAGGCGATCACCTCAAAACGCAGCCTTGTCTATCACGCCTGGGTCACGCTTTCGGCGACCTTGCTCGGCTTCGGCATCGGCGCGGCACTCGGTATCCTGCTTGCGGTCGGCATCGTGCACAACCGCGCCATGGACCGCTCGCTGATGCCCTGGGTGATCGCCAGCCAGACGATCCCGATCCTCGCGGTCGCACCGATGATCATCGTCGTCCTCAATGCAGTAGGCATCTCCGGTCTGCTGCCGAAGGCGCTGATCTCCACCTACCTGTCGTTCTTCCCCGTGGTCGTCGGCATGGTAAAGGGGCTGCGCAGTCCCGAGACGATCCAGCTCGATCTGATGCACACCTATAACGCTTCGTCGGCACAGACCTTTTGGAAACTCCGCTGGCCTTCGTCGATGCCCTATCTCTTCACCTCGCTGAAGGTCGCCGTCGCCATCTCGCTGGTCGGCGCAATCGTTGGCGAACTGCCGACCGGCGCCGTCGCGGGCCTCGGTGCCCGCCTGCTCGCCGGCTCCTACTACGGTCAGACGGTGCAGATCTGGGCGGCACTGTTCATGGCGGCGGCCCTCGCTGCAATCCTCGTCATGATCGTCGGCTTCGCCCACACGGCCGTCCTGAAGCGCATGGGAGCCAAGCCATGAACCTTCCCATCCTCGCGGCCGCGATCGTCTTCTGGCTCGCCGCCTGGGCCCTCAACGAATGGCTGGTGCGCCAGAACTTTGAGAGCCCCGCCGCCCGAAGCGCCGCGCATTTTGTCGTGCCGCTGATCTTCGGCATCACCATCCTGGTCCTCTGGGAAGGCATCGTGCGGGGTTTCTCCGTGCCATCCGTGCTGCTGCCGGCCCCCTCGATGATCTGGCACAAGCTGATCAACTCTCTGCCGACGCTCGGCGCCGATTTCCGCCAGACCTTCCTGAAGGCGGTCCTGATCGGTTATGCCCTCGGTTGCGGTCTCGGCTTCGCCGTCGCGATCCTCATCGACCGGTCGCCCTTCCTGCAGAAAGGCCTGCTGCCGCTCGGCAACTTCGTCTCCGCCCTCCCCGTCATCGGCGTCGCTCCGATCATGGTGATGTGGTTCGGCTTCGACTGGCAGTCGAAGGTCGCCGTCGTCGTCATCATGACCTTCTTCCCGATGCTGGTGAATACGGTCGCCGGCCTTGCTGCCGCCAGCCACATGGAGCGCGACCTAATGCGCACCTATGCCGCATCCTGGTGGCAGACCCTCGTCAAGCTGCGCCTACCGGCCGCCTGGCCGTTCATCTTCAACGCACTCAAGATCAATTCGACGCTGGCGTTGATCGGTGCCATCGTCGCCGAGTTCTTCGGGACCCCCATCGTCGGCATGGGGTTCCGGATTTCCACGGAAGTGGGACGCATGAATGTCGACATGGTCTGGGCCGAGATCGCCGTTGCGGCGGTCGCCGGTTCTGCCTTCTACGGGGTGGTCGCACTCGTCGAGCGTGCTGTCACCTTCTGGCATCCTTCCATCCGCGGAGGGCGCGCCTGAGCCTGCTTAAAGAACTTAAATAAAATGAAGTAAAAACAAGAGGGAACTGACATGAACAAAAGACTCGCATCGCTTCTCGCCGCAGGCGTCTTTTCGCTCGCAGCGTTCCAGGCCGAGGCCGCCGACAAGGTGACGCTGCAGCTGAAATGGGTAACCCAGGCACAGTTCGCAGGCTATTACGTCGCCAAGGACAAGGGCTTCTACGAAGAGGAAGGCCTTGACGTCGACATCAAGCCCGGCGGTCCGGATATCGCCCCCGCACAGGTGATCGCCGGCGGCGGCGCAGATGTGATCGTCGACTGGATGCCTTCAGCGCTTGCCACCCGCGAGAAGGGCGTACCGCTCGTCAACATCGCCCAGCCCTTCAAGAAATCCGGCATGATGCTGACCTGCCTCAAGGAAACCGGCGTTACCAGCCCCGACAAGTTCAAGGGCCAGACCCTCGGCGTCTGGTTCTTCGGCAACGAGTATCCGTTCCTCTCCTGGATGTCGCACCTGAAAATCCCGACCGATGGCGGCCCGAACGGTGTCACCGTCCTGAAGCAGGGCTTCAACGTCGACCCGCTGATCCAGAAGCAGGCCGCCTGCATCTCGACCATGACCTATAACGAGTACTGGCAGGTGATCGACGCCGGCATCAAGCCGGACGACCTCGTCACCTTCAAGTATGAAGATCAAGGCGTCGCGACCCTCGAAGACGGCCTCTACGTGCTCCAAGACAAGCTCAAGGACGCCGCCTTCAAGGAGAAGATGGTCAAGTTCGTGCGCGCCTCGATGAAGGGCTGGAAGTACGCCGAGCAGAACCCGGATGAAGCCGCGGATATCGTTCTTGAAAACGACTCCACCGGTGCACAGACGGAAAAGCACCAGAAGCGCATGATGGGCGAAGTGGCGAAGTTGACCTCCGGCTCGAATGGCGCGCTGGACGAAGCCGACTACAAGCGCACGGTACAGTCCCTGCTTGCAGGCGGTTCCGATCCCGTGATCTCCAAGGAGCCGGAAGGCGCCTGGACCCACGAAATCACGGACGCCGCGCTGAAGTAGACGGTAGCCAAAACGTCAAAAGAGGGCCGCATGATCGTGCGGCCCTCTTCCGTTTTCTTAGCGGCCGTTCGCATCCGCCAAGTTGCCGCCGGGTACCGGGCGTGGGGGTGGTAACGCAGCTGGCAACGGCGCTACCTTTGCTCGCCATTGTCAAGATCGTGTCAAGATCGCAACCATAACCGCAGAACAGGCTGAATATTGAGGCACCATTGCTTCGTGCACTCTTGTAAGCGTCCAAAGCCGAGATTACATAGGCCCGGATGTTTGTTGGAGGCAGGCATGGCGGAGGACACCCTTTTCCCGATGCATTGCCTGCGGTAACCGGTCCCAGTTCCGCCCGCGTCTACGGTCTGATACCGTGCACGCGGAGCGCGAAATGCGGAGAAGCGCAGTCTCCTGTCCCTGTGCAATCCGCCGGGGCGCGATGTCGGCGTGATAAAATCGCCTGATTGCCCGTGGATCCTGCCTCGAGCGGTGATCCGCTCGATATTGTTTCCATTGCCGGGACTGTAAAGCCGATGGCTCAAAAAGTATTGCCTGTTCTCAGCGTGTGCGCTGCGATGACCTTTGGTTCGCTTTCACCGGCCAGGGCCGAGGACGCGGCGCAACCGAAGCCGGCGCTCCCCTCCATCGTCGTGACCACGGCGGTCGACCAATCGATCAGCGACCGCGTTGTTGCGACCGGAACCATACAGGCGGTGGAACAGGTCTATGTCGCCCCGATGGTCGACGGTCTTTCGATCCGCACACTCAATGTCGATGTCGGCGACAGGGTCGAAGCCGGCAGCGTGCTCGTGGTCCTCAACGACGACGCGCTTCGCCTGCAGAAGAGCGAACTCGAAGCGTCGCTTGCCAAGGCAGAAGCCGGGCTTGCGCAGTTGAACGCACAGCTCAGCGAAACCAAGGCCAACAACGATGAAGCCAAGCGCGTCAGCGAACGTGCCGCCGAACTCTCCAAGAACGGCACCGTTTCGACGGCCGAAGCCGACCGGGTCCGCGCGCTCGCCATCGCGACGCAGGCGCGCGTCCTGTCTGCCGAGCAGGCCGTCGCCGTTGCCAATGCCGACATCAAGGTAGCCGAAGCGCAGATCGACGACATCGATCTTCGCCTCGCCCGCACCTCGGTCAAGGCCCCTGTCAGCGGTGTCATCTCGGCCAAGAACGCCAAGGTCGGCGCAATCGCCACCGGCAATAGCGAGCCGCTCTTCGCCATGATCCGCGATGGCGCGATCGAGATGAAGGCAGACGTCGCGGAAGCCGATATCATCAAGCTCGCGGTCGGCCAGCCGGCTATCGTGACGCTCGCTGGCGGCAACACCAAGGTCGAGGGCACGATCCGTCTGATCGCCCCGACGGTCGATCCCATCAGCCGCCTCGGCACCGTCTTCATCAGCCTGGCGGATACCGAGAAGGCACGCGCCGGCATGTATGCAAGCGCGCTGATCACCGCCGAACAGAAGCAGACGGTGGTTCTGCCGCAAACGGCCGTTACCAATGAGAACGGCCGCACCATTGTTCGCAAGGTCGAAAACGGCGTCATCCGCATCCTGCCGGTCAAGACAGGGATTTCCGACGGCAAGTTCATCGAGGTTCTCGATGGCTTGAAGGCCGGAGAGGAGGTCGTGGCCCGGGCCGGCGCCTATGTACGCGACGGCGACCACATCAACCCCGTCAAATCAGCGCAACCCGCGACCAACTGACAGGAAGCGTGACCATGAACTTCTCAGCCTGGTCCATCCGAAATCCGATCGCTCCGATCCTCGCCTTCGTTGTGCTGCTCGTACTCGGCTATCAGTCGTTCGTGCGTCTGCCGATCACACGCTTCCCCAACATCGACGTGCCGATCGTATCGATCAGCGTGGCGCAGAGCGGCGCATCGCCGGCCGAACTCGAAACCCAGGTCACCAAGGAAATCGAGGACGCGGTCGCCAGCGTCACCGGCGTCGACCATATCCAGTCGACCATCAACGACGGAACGTCGACCACGGCCGTCATCTTCCGCATGGAAGTACCGACGACGCAGGCAGTGCAGGACGTCAAGGACGCCATCGACCGTATCCGCGGCGACCTGCCCACCTCGATCGAAGAACCGATCGTCTCGAAGGTCGACGTCGAGGGTCAAGCGATCCAGACCTTCTCGGTTTCCGCACCCGGCATGTCGCTGGAAGAACTCTCCTGGTTCGTCGATGACGTCATCAAGCGCGAAATCCAGGGTAAAAGCGGCATCGGGCGCGTCGACCGCTACGGCGGCGCCGACCGCGAAGTTCGCGTCGAGCTCAATGAAGACAAGCTGAATTCGCTCGGCATCACCGCCGCCGACGTCAACGGCCAGCTCCGCCGCATGAACATGGACCTGGGGTCCGGACGCGGTCAGGTGGGCGGCAGCGAACAGGCGATCCGCACACTCGGTGACGCCCGCAACGTCGACCAGCTCGCCAACACGATGATCTCGGTGCCGAGCGGCCGCTTCGTTCGGCTCTCCGAACTCGGCACCGTTACCGATACCTATGAGGAGCCCCGCTCCTTCTCGCGCTTTAACGGCAATCCCGGCGTGACCTTTGCGGTCTTCCGCGCCAAGGGCGCCAGCGAGGTGAGCGTCGCCGAAACCGTTGCCAAGTCGCTCGAAAAGATCCGTGCGGCGAACCCTGACGTCACCATCGAGATGGTCGACGATTCCGTCTACTTCACCTACGGCAACTATGAAGCGGCGCTGGACACGCTGATGGAGGGCGCGCTGCTCGCCGTCATCGTCGTCATGCTCTTCCTGCGCAACTGGCGGGCCACGCTGATTTGCGCCATCGCCTTGCCGTTGTCTGCCGTCCCGACCTTCTGGGTCATGGAACTGCTCGGCTTCTCGCTCAATCTCGTCAGCTTCCTCGCACTGACACTTGCAACCGGCATCCTTGTGGACGACGCCATCGTCGAGATCGAGAATATCGAGCGGCATATCCATATGGGCAAGTCGCCCTACCGGGCTGCGATCGAAGCGGCGGATGAAATCGGCCTCGCGGTGATCGCAACCACGTTCACGATCATCGCGGTTTTCATCCCGGTGTCGTTCATGCCGGGGATTGTTGGCCAGTACTTCATCCAGTTTGGCCTGACCGTGGCCGTTTCGGTCTTCTTCTCGCTGCTCGTCGCACGCCTGATAACGCCCGTCATGGCCGCCTATATGATGCGTCCTTCCAAACTTGACGGGCATCATGCCGAAGACGGCACTCTGATGCGCAACTACACGCGTCTGGTTCATGCGACGACGAAGCGCTGGTACATGCGCTACCTGACGGTGCTCATCGCGATCGGCGTGACCGTGGCCTCCATGGTCGCTCTGTTCATGTTCGTGCCCGGCGGGTTCCTGCCTCCGGACGACACGTCGCGTGTCAGCCTGTCCGTCGAACTGGCGCCTGACGCCATGCTGGAAGACACCGACCGCACGACCGCGCAGATCTACGAAAGGGTCAAGGACCTGGACGGCGTCGAAAGCGTGTTCGTGCTTGGCGGTGCCTCGCCTAAGGGCGACCTGGAACTGCGCCGGGCCACCGTGACGGTGCTGCTCGAAAAGCGCGACCACTCGCTCTTGAATAAGGTCGTCAACGACGTCTTCGGCAAGCTGCCGGTCGTCGGCCCGTATTTGCCGAAGTTGCCGCCGTCGGGGCGCATCATACCGCAGTCGCAGATCGAGAAGGAGATCTTTGCCCGCGTGCGCGATTTGCCGGATGTCCGGGTGATCAAGCTCAACGACCGCGGCGAGCGGGAACTGTCGTTCAATCTGCTTTCCAACAACGAAGCCGATCTCGACAAGGCCGTCGGCATTCTGGAAGGGAAGCTGCGCAGCGATCCGTTGCTCGCCAATGTCAGCCCGGACGGCGCACTCCCCCGTCCCGAGTTGCAGATCCGTCCGCGTGACGAGCAGATGTCGCGCCTCGGCATCACCACCGCGCAGATCTCGGAAGTCATCCGTGTCGCCACCATTGGCGACATCGACGCCGCCCTGACGAAAATTGCGCTCGATGGTCGGCTGATCCCGATCCGCGTTCAGGTCAACCGGGATTTCCGCACGGACATCGCCGCGATCCGCAACCTGAAGATCCAGACCGCCTCGGGCTTGACGGTGCCGCTGTCGAGCGTCGCCGACATCAACTATTCCGAGGGGCCGAGCTCGATCAAGCGCTACGACCGCAACCGCGTCGTCGCGCTCGGCGCGGATCTACCGATCGGCGTGGCACTCAACACCGCCTCCGCACGCTTCCTGCAGATTGCGGACGAAGCCAAGATGCCGTCCACTGTTCAACTTCTGAAAAGCGGCGACGCAGAGGTCGAGGAGGAAATGCAGCAAAGCTTCGTCAACGCCATGCTGCTTGGTCTGATGCTGGTGCTGGTGGTGCTGATCCTCCTGTTCAAGGATGTGATCCAGCCGTTCACCATCCTGTTCTCGCTGCCGCTTGCGATGGGCGGTGTCGCAGCCGGACTGATCCTGACGCAGAACTCACTGTCGATGCCGGTCTTGATCGGCATCTTGATGCTGATGGGCATCGTCACCAAGAACGCCATCCTGCTCGTCGACTTCGGTATCGAGATGATGCATCACGGCATGGACCGGACGCAGGCGATGATCGAAGCGGGCCGCAAGCGCGCCCGCCCGATCATCATGACGTCGATCGCCATGTCGGCGGGCATGCTGCCCTCCGCGCTCGGCGTCGGCGAAGGCGGCTCGTTCCGTGCGCCAATGGCAATCGCGGTAATCGGCGGCATCATCGTCTCGACGATCCTAAGCCTCGTCGTCGTGCCGTCCTTCTTCCTGATCATGGATGACCTGTCGCGCCTGCTCGCCTGGATCTTCGGTCGCTTCGTCGGCAAGAAGGACGACGAGAGCCTGCCTCTCGATCGCGAGGCCCTGACGGGTCTCGTGCAAGAACAGAGCAAGACGATCGAAGGCCTGGAAGATCGGCTGAAAACACTGGAATCGGAACAGACCAAGGGACGATCCGGCGGCAAGGTCATCAATCATCCTGCACTCGCCGCCGAATAGATCGTTGGCCTTAGGGCTCGTCGTTCGCAGCCGTCACAATTCAAGAACAAGCCCGCGCCCTGCTAGCGCGGGCTTTTTGTTATTTTTATTTGATCGAGGTCAAACCACGTTCCGCCGGGCTTCATTACCTTGCACCTGGATCTTACTCAGGACGGACGTGATGAAGACGTTGCGATTGAACTCGAACGATAGGTCGGTGCTGCTCGGCTCTGGTTTCTTCGAGAAGCTGCCGATGGCGGCCACGAACGCAATTCTCGATGATGTGGTGGTATCCACTCACGAGGAGCACGATATCCTCTTTGGCTATGGCGAGCCGCTCGATCACGTCTTCTTCGTCCTCTCCGGATTGGTGCGCCTCTACCGGCTGGGCAAGGACGGGCGCGAAGCCGATATCGCCGTTTTTCCGAGAGGCGAGCTTTTCGGTGAAAGCGCCATGTTCCTTGGCAACCGCGCAACGGTCAACGCGCAGGCGATCGAAACGACGATGCTTGCCCGGATCGACAGCCGCAAGCTGCGCAAGCTTGCCGAGCAGACACCTGAAATCGCTGACGCGCTGATGCAGCTCCTGTGCCGGCACGCGCAGATGGCCGAGGATTGCCTGGCGGAAGACCGGCTGCTCACGGCGCCGCAGCGGGTTGCCAGCTACATCCTCGGAAACTGCCCCGATGGGATTACGAACTTCTCCTTCCGCCTGCCCTTCCAGAAGAATGTACTGGCCGGAAAACTGGGCCTGGCGCCGGAAGCACTCTCGCGCGCCTTCTCGGCACTCCGCCGCTCAGGCGTCACGGTCAAGGGTCGCGTCATCGAGATCCATGACCGGCAGGCATTGGAGCGCTTCTGACAGCCGACAGAGGTTCAGCTGTCATGCGTTGGCAGCGTCAAAGGCCGCCGTGTAGCGTCAGGAAATCGACGATCCGGTTGATGCCGTCGCCGCGCTTCATGTCGGTGAAAACGAAGGGCTTTTCTTCCCGCATCCGCGTCGCATCCCGCTGCATCACGTCGAGATCGGCCCCGACATAGGGAGCTAGGTCCTTCTTGTTGATGACAAGCAGATCCGACTTGGTGATGCCCGGCCCGCCCTTGCGCGGGATCTCCTCACCCTGGCAGACCGAGATGACATAGATAGTCAGGTCAGCAAGATCAGGCGAAAAGGTTGCCGCGAGATTGTCGCCGCCGGATTCGATGAAGACGACGTCGAGATCGGGAATGCGCCGGTTGAGATCGGCGATGGCCTGCAGATTGATCGTGGCGTCCTCGCGGATCGCCGTATGCGGGCAGCCGCCGGTCTCGACGCCGACGATGCGATCGGACGGCAGCGCCTGCATGCGCACCAGGGCTTCTGCGTCTTCCTTGGTGTAGATGTCGTTGGTGACGACGGCGACGGAGTATTTCTCCCGCATTGCCTTGCAGAGCTTGTCGGTGAGCGCCGTCTTGCCTGAGCCCACCGGCCCGCCGATACCGACGCGAAGGGGACCGTTCTTCGATGCCATCTGGATGTCCTTTCAGGTGAAGCATTCCGGAGAAAGTGGGATGGGCTTTCCGTCCGGAATTGCGCAGTTCTACGGTGTCACGAGCGGAAGAGCCGCGAATGCAGGGTTTCGTGTCTCAAGGCCGAAATATCCGCGATGATCGTGGCCGAGCCGAGATCTTCGAGCGAAGCGCCGGCGGCCTTGCTCGCCGTCGCCGCGATAACCGGCTCAAGCGCCGCGATGACGCCGACTCCATCGCGCTGGCCCGTGACGCCGCAGCGGATCGCCACCGAAACGGCGTTCGAAACGGCGGCGTTCAGATAGGCGGCAAGCGCAGGCTCAAGACCCGTTTCATGGGCCCCGGCCACGGCACCGACCGCCACCGGATAGGCGATAGTCTCCGGGAGCGCATCAAGAAGCGGGTGCGGCCATGAGCGTGCGGCGGCCAGAAACGCCTGACCCTGCAGCATGATTTCCGTATGTCGCTCACGGCTCCCAGCCAGGGCTTCGGCAAGCTCTGCCGCCGCAGCCAACCGGACATGATCGTTCACGGCGCGATAGCTCTCGGCAAGAAGCAGCGCATCGTTCCAGCCGGAGCCGAGGCAGATGACCGTCTCAAGCCAGTTGCGAAGCTCGGCCGCGTCCGTGACCTGGCAGTCATGAACCGCCTGTTCAAGCCCGCTGGAATAGGAGAAGGCTCCGACCGGAAAGGCCGGCGACATCCATGTGACGAGGCGAAGCAGTGCCTGCGTATCGACCCGTTCAGCCATGGTGGTGATTGCCGTGGCCATGGTTGTGACCGCCGGCATGGTATGCGCCGCGCAGCGGCTGGAAGGGTTCAGAAACCTCGGTCACCGCCGCACCCAGTCCTTCGAGCATCTGACGGATCACCGGATCGCGGGTAATCAGAATGCGGTTCTGCTCGATCTGCGCCGTCAGGTGGCGATTGCCGAGATGCCAGGCGAGTTCGATGAGATGCAGCGGGTCACGCGGGCGAATCTCGTAGAGTGCCTCAGGTGCCGCAACGATCCGGATGTAGCCGCCACCGTCGAGTACCAGGAGATCGCCATCGGCGAGCATGACCGGTTCCCTCAGATCCAGCATCACCACATCGTCGTTTTCGAGATGCAGCAGCTTGCGGCGCAGATGTCGCGCGTCGTGCGTCAGCGTCACGCTATGGAGCGGCGACTTGTCGGCAGGCCCAGGCGAAAGCACCTCTGTCGAACGATACGGCATTTCAGAGCACCTCGACCTTTTCCGGCGTCACGAGCTCGATACGTGCCTCAATGAGCAGGTCCGCCATTGCCGCCTGGAAGGCTTTGAGGTGCGGCTCTTCGAAATGCGCGTCGACCGCCGCCTTGTTCTGCCAGGTCTCGACAAACACCAGCGCATCGGGATCAGCGGGCTTCCGATAAAGGTCATAGGTGATGCAGCCGGCTTCGCGCCGCGTGGCCTCGATCAGCGGTGCGGCCAGCGACACCACTTCATCCCCTTTACCCGGATGTGCGGTCAGGTAGGCGATAATGTAAACCATTGAACCCTCGATATCTTTTCTATCCGCCAGTCTAGCAAGAAAAAGCTCCTGCGCCAGTCACAGAGCCGTTTTCCAAGGGGACCGCATTGTACACGCCGAACAAGAAAAAGCCCGAAGATCGGAACCGATCTTCGGGCTTTCTCAAATCAGGAACGATATGTCCTTGCCATCACGCAGCAAGCTTCTGAGACTTCAGCGTCTCCAGAATGTTCTGCGGCGAGGAAACGCCATAGGGGTCGCTGTCGCAGTTGTCGGAATAGCCTTCTTCTTCGAACCACTGCTCGACGACACCGTTGTTGACGACGGCAGCATAGCGCCAGGAGCGCATGCCGAAGCCGAGATTGTCCTTGGCGACCAGCATGCCCATCTTGCGGGTGAATTCGCCCGAACCGTCCGGGATCAGCTTGACGTTTTCAAGGCTCTGGGACTTGCCCCAGGCGTTCATGACAAACGCATCGTTGACCGAGATGCAGTAGATCTCGTCGATGCCTTCGGCGCGGAAATCGGCCGTCAGCTTTTCGAAGTCCGGCAGCTGAAAGGTCGAGCAGGTCGGCGTGAACGCGCCCGGCAGCGAAAACAGCACGACGCGCTTACCGGCGAAGTAATCGTCGGAGGACACGTCCTCCCAGCGGAACGGGTTCGAGCCGCCAATGGCCTCGTCGCGAACGCGGGTGCGGAACGTTACAGCGGGTACTTTTCTGCCAAGCATCGTCATCTCCTTGAGATCACCATGATTTTGGTCGGCTCGACCAAGATCATAAACGTGATCGTCTCTCATAAGTTAGAGCGAGTACCAGCGGATGACCGCATCCCGCTCTCGTGCGATTCCCGGTCGGCAGGTCCTGGGAGGAGCGCCTGGCGGACCGAGAAAGATCAGCCGCTTTCCTACCGGAAATTCCGCTACGGCGCAGCATGAAAGGCCCCGATTCACATGCGGGCATGGCAGCCATGCGATGACCGCATGGCTCTTTTTTCACGGTGAGCGCCTCAGTTATGGATGCGCAACGACAACCCAAGACTTGGGGGCAACGGGTTCCACAGACCCGTGCGCAAACCTGCTTCACGCAACGCCCTCGCCGTCCAGGTGTTGCAGCCGAAGAGCGCGTTGAAACTGCCCTCGGCCTCGAAGAAGCGGTCGTTGCCATTGTAGGAAAAACCGTCGATCGGAACGACGGTCCCGGCGTCTCGCGTAAAACTCTCGGCGATAAAGTCGAGCAGCCGATCGTATCCCGCTTCGTCGAGCTCGAAGCCGGCGACGGAGGCCTGCGGCTCGACGATCCGGCCAGCGATATCGACATGCATTACCGACCGGTCGAGTGTCAGCGCCCTGAAGACCGGCACCGCCTTCAGCTCCGACCAGGTCGGCGTTTCCAGATAGAAGGAACGCCCGCCCCAACCGAAGATCAGCCATTGTGCCTGCGGATGCGCAAGTGGCACGCCTGCCGGCTCGATGAAGCCGAACCGCTCTCTCGTTTCGTCCGTCAAGGGCACGGCGATATCGGTGTGGATCGGCCCCGAAAGCACCAGGATGCGCGTGGCCCCGGCTCCCGCCGCAGAGGCGGAAATGGGCAAAAGCGGCCGCGGCAGGAGCGTTCCGAGAACGACCGCAAGCACCGCCGCCAGTAGGCCGAGAGAGGCCCATTTCAGGCTACGCTTCATGCTCCGTCCCTGCGGGCTCAGAACAGGAAGTAGCGCTGTGCCATCGGGACGATCGTCGCCGGTTCGCAGGTCAGCAACTCGCCGTCGGCGCGCACCTCATAGGTCTCCGGGTCCACCTCGATGTGCGGCAGCAGGCTGTTGTGGATCATCGACCCTTTGCCGATGCCGCCGCGGGTGTTCCTGACGGCCACGAGCTGCTTGGCAACGCCGAGCTTGCCGGCAAGGCCGGCATCCAGCGAAGCCTGCGAGACGAAGGTGACGGAGGAACTCGTGCGGCTTTTGCCAAGGGTGGCGAACATCGGGCGGTAGTGCACCGGCTGCGGCGTCGGGATCGAGGCGTTCGGATCCCCCATCGGGGCCATCGCAATCGAGCCGCCGAGGAGCACGAAATCGGGCTTCACGCCGAAGAAAGCCGGGTTCCAGATGACGAGATCGGCGCGCTTTCCGACTTCGATCGAGCCGATCTCATGGCTGAGGCCGTGGGCGATCGCCGGGTTGATCGTGTATTTGGCGATGTAGCGCTTCACCCGGAAATTGTCGTTGTCGCCGGTTTCCTGCGGCAGTGGCCCACGCTGGCGTTTCATCTTGTCGGCGGTCTGCCAGGTACGGATCGCCACCTCGCCGACGCGGCCCATGGCCTGGCTGTCGGAAGAGATGATCGAGAAGGCGCCGATATCATGCAGGATGTCTTCGGCCGCGATCGTTTCCTTGCGGATGCGGCTTTCGGCAAAAGCGATGTCTTCAGGGATCGATGGCGACAGGTGATGGCAGACCATCAGCATGTCCAGATGCTCGGCGAGCGTATTCTTGGTGTAGGGCCGCGTCGGGTTGGTCGAGGACGGAATGACGTTCGGCTGGCCGCAGATTTTGATGATGTCGGGCGCGTGGCCACCGCCGGCACCTTCCGTGTGGAAGGCATGTATGGTGCGGCCCTTGATCGCCGCGATCGTATCCTCGACGAAGCCGCTCTCGTTCAGCGTGTCCGTGTGGATCATCACCTGCACGTCGTATTCGTCGGCGACGCTGAGGCAGCAGTCGATCGCCGCCGGCGTCGAGCCCCAATCCTCATGCAGTTTCAACGAGGTGGCGCCGGCGAGCACCATTTCCACCAGGGCGCCCGGCTGCGAGGCATTGCCCTTGCCGGCAAAAGCGATGTTCATCGGCAGGCCGTCGGCCGCCTCGATCATGCGGGCGAGATGCCAGGGTCCGGACGTGCAGGTGGTTGCGAGCGTACCATGCCCAGGCCCGGCGCCGCCGCCGAGCATGCAGGTGAGCCCGCTCACCAGCGCTTCCTCAATCTGCTGCGGGCAGATGTAGTGGATGTGGCTGTCCATGCCGCCCGCAGTGATGATCTTGCCTTCGCCGGCGATCACCTCGGTGCCGGGGCCGACGATGACGGTCACGCCCGGCTGCGTATCCGGGTTACCGGCCTTGCCGATGCCTGCGATCCGCCCGTCCTTGAGGCCGATATCCGCCTTGACGATGCCCCAGTGGTCGACGATCAGCGCATTGGTAATGACGGTATCGACTGCGCCCTCGGCGCGCGTCAGCTGGCTCTGCCCCATGCCATCGCGAATAACCTTGCCGCCGCCGAACTTCACCTCCTCCCCATAGGTGGTGAAATCCTTCTCCACCTCGATGAAAAGCTCGGTATCGGCGAGCCGCACCTTGTCGCCAACCGTCGGGCCGAACATGTTGGCATAGGCCGCAGGCGACATCTTGTAGGGCATGGTTCAGGCTCCTTGGGACGAAGAAGAAATGGAATGGAGGCGGCGAAGACGACCACCCGCGGCCAGCGCATCGACATAACGGCGCTCGGCGGGAAAGGGATGCCACTGCCAGCCTATGTGGCCGAAGCCTGCAAGGACGACATCGTCATCTCCAGTCGCGATGTTGGACAGGATGTCGGCAATGACGATCAGGCCGCTGGACGGAACGACATAGGGATCCGGTGAAAAGCCGGCGAGGTGATGATCTACTTGATCATGCACCGCCGCGGGGACGACGCGGAAGCCGCGCTTGGTCGAGCGGCTGAAGCTCTCGAAGCCGACTGTATAGTCGTCGCAGAAATCGTCGAGGTCCGGATGTGTTTCGGCGAGCCCGGCACGCATGGCGGCAAACTTCGCTCCCGATCGAACGCACCAGAATTCACGCGCCTGGCGCACCGGCGCGCTCGTCTTCCAACGGCCGCCGCCGAGCATGGCGAGACCGGGGCGGCCGGTGTTGCAGACGGCGACGATATCGGTCCTGTGGCCGCCGGAGCCGACGGAGCGGCAATCGTTGAAGCGCACGACGAGATCGGCGGCGTCGATCACAGTGGAAGCGCCGTCAGGCACGTCGCCATTGCCCACGATCATGATGGTGCGGCCGCGGCTCACGTTCTAGTTTCCCTCAGGCTCGGCAATGGCCTGGAGTTCCTTCGTCCGGGCCCTCGTCAGTTCGGTCAGGCAACCGGAGACGAGCATTGGCTCCATCGAGCCACCGCGGGCTTCGAAACCCGAAAGTTCGCATTGGCCGTCACGGTAACCGATCCAGGCACGCTGAGCCTTCTTCAGTGCCTCCTCCGCACCAACGTAGTTCGCGTCGATCTCGGCAAGCTCCTTGTCCTGCGCCTGCGTCGCAGCCAAGGCCTGCTTGTAGACCTTGTTCAATTCCACATCGGCCGCCTCGTAGTCCTTGTTGGCACAGATGTTCATGTCCATCTGCGTCACCGCGTTCTGGCAGTCGACCTCGTCTTCCTGCGCCAGAGCGGATGCCAGCGGCAGAACGAGAGCAATGGCAAATATCGCGAGGCATCTCATAGCTTGCCCATCACCTGCTGGCGGAAGCCATAGACCTCGCGCTTGCCGGACAGCGGGATCAGCGTCACCTGGCGCGTCTGGCCCGGCTCGAAACGCACAGCTGTGCCGGCCGGAATATCCAGCCGCTGGCCGTAGGCCGCCTTCCGATCGAACTGCAGTCCGGCATTGGTTTCGGCAAAATGGTAGTGGCTGCCGACCTGGATCGGCCGGTCACCGGTATTGGCAACCTCGATGGTTGTCGTGTCGAGGCCGGCATTCAGCTCGATCTCTCCGGCAGCCGCGATGATTTCTCCTGGGATCATGGTTCTCTCCTCAAGCTGCCTTCACACCGGCGCAGCCCTGTGGCTTCAGCACGCGCTCGGTCGAGGCCGGATACTTTTCAAGCAGGGCCACCGGGCGCACCGGGCGGCGCGTGAATTCGCCGCCGCAATTCGGGCAAGCGCCAGCAAGCATTCCCTCGGCGCAATCGATGCAGAAAGTACATCCGAACGTGCATATCATCGCCACCCGGCTATCGGGCGGCAAATCCTTGTCGCAGCACTCGCAGTTGGGCCGCAAAGCCAGCATGCCTGCCTCCTGGTATCCTGGGTTGGACGGGTACGGTCGAAAAACCGCCTGTACTGCCCTCGTTCAGCGGATCGGTTCGTGAACCGTGACGAGCTTGGTACCGTCGGGGAACGTCGCCTCGACCTGGATGTCGTGGATCATCTCGGGGATGCCCTCCATCACCTGATCGCGCGTCAGCACCTGGGCGCCCGCCTCCATCAACTCGGCAACCGAACGCCCGTCGCGGGCACCCTCGACGACGAAGTCCGTGATCAACGCGATCGCCTCGGGATGGTTGAGTTTCACGCCGCGCTCCAGGCGCCGGCGTGCGACCATGGCCGCCATGGAAATCAGCAATTTGTCCTTTTCGCGCGGGGTAAGATTCATGCGTCGCCACCGGTTGTTCGTGAAGCAATTCCCAGCAAGGCTGCGAAGCGGTTTTCCGCCAGGAATTACAGAGTTTCAACGAGTTAGATCATTTCACTGTTTCAATAAAAATACGAAATGACCCTAGAGAACCCAGACTTTCGGCACTGTCTTCTGCTTGCGCAAGTGCGAAATAATGGGGATGAGGATTTTTCGGAGCGCGAACCCATCCGGCGCCGCAAAGCGGGCCACCAGCTTGTCGCGGCCATCGACTTGAAAATGGCTGATACCGATGCCGGCCTCTCCGTCAACGAGCGATCGAAGACGTGGCAGCAAGGGTTCGCAATCGGGCCCGACATAGAGGAGCGTCGCAAAGGCGGCCGCGCCATCGAGCACCGCCCGACGCTGACCGAGACCAGCGATCTCTCCGGCAAGCGCAAGATTGTCCGCATGCAGCAACTTGCCCGCTGTACGGACACGCCAGCGATCACGAAAGAGCCCGGTTTGCACCACCTCGCCCATCGCCTTGCGGCCGAGCAGAACCGCCTCCACCGCAAGGAACTCCGCGTCCTCGGCAAGTTCCACGTCCAGCGAACGCGACAACGAGGCGCGGTCAAAGAGGATCGTCTCCTGCGGCAGCCAGTCGACGCGTGCGCCGGCGGCAACCGCGATACGCGTGGTCACGTCGACCGTATCGGCGCTCGCCTTGTAGATCTTCTCGCAGGCCTGCGTCGTGACCGTGACTTCGGTTCCGGCCCCGGCCGCAACCTCCCAGATCATGCGATCGCCGCCGGTGAGGCCGCCGGATGAATTGATGAGCACCGCCTCCATGGAGGCATCGAAGGTCTTCGGCAGGCGGATCTTGGCGCAGCCTTCCTGATAGAGTTCGGCAATGCGGCTGTGGCCGAGCGCCATCTTGGCGACCAGCCGCCCCCTACCCCAGGCCCGTTGCGGGGCGATGCTTGCTGCCTTGTTCATGTTCGACCGCCGAGCGGTGTCCTTCAATCACTGGCGCGCCACCCGTCGGGCCGATCGCCTTGCTTTTGCGCTATCGTCCGCATCGCGGCACGACAAGTCAAGTTATTGTTTTGCAAAGAAAATCGTCAAAATGACGCATTTCCTTGCAGGTGCTGCGCAGAAAACAGGCAACCCCATCACGCCACGCGATCCGGAGGTTCACGCCCGGCAAAGAATGCGGTTATATTATCGACCACCTTCATGCCCATGGCGACACGCGTTTCCTCCGTGGCGCTACCGAGATGCGGGAGCAGCACGACGCTCTCGAGTTTGCGCAGACGCTCGGGCACATTCGGCTCCGCCTCGAAGACATCGAGACCCGCGCCGCGAATGACGCCGGTCTCGAGAGCGGCAACCAAGGCCGGTTCATCGATGACGTCACCCCGCGCCGTGTTGACGAGATAGGCGCCTTTTTTCATCAGCGCCAGCCGCTCGGCATTGATCAGATGCCGGTTTTCGCCGCCCCCCGGGCAGTGCAGCGACACGAAGTCCGCAACCTTCAAAACGTCCTCGACGGTATCCAGCTGATGGGCGCCGTAGCGGCTTGCCTCGTCAGGGTCGATGCGCGAGCGGTTGTAGAAGACGACGTCCATGTCGAAACCGAAGTGGCAGCGTTTGGCCATGGCCTTGCCGATACGGCCGAAGCCAATGATGCCGAGCGTCTTGCCGGTAACCTTGCTGCCGATCATGTGGGTTGGACGCCACCCGGTCCATTCGCCGGCACGCACCTGGCGCTCGCCCTCACCTGCCCGGCGCGCGACCGCAAGCAGCAGCGTCATGGCAATGTCTGCGGTGCAGTCCGTCAGAACACCTGGCGTATTGGTAACGGCGATGGCGGCAGCCTTGGCGGCCGCAACATCGATGTGATTGTAGCCGACGCCGTAGTTTCCGAGAATCTTCGCCCTGAGGCCACCGCCGGCAAAGAGTTCGGCCGGAAGCCGATCGGAAACCGTAGGGAGAACGGCATCGTAGGTCCTGAGCGCACCGGCCAGCTCTGCGGCCGTCATCGGCACGTCCCGCTCGTTCACGGTCGTGTCGAAGCGGTCGGCGAGCACCTGTTCCACCGCCGCCGGCCAGCGACGGGTGACGAGAATGCGGGGTTTCGAGCTCATGCCTGCCTCCGGATCAGAATCATCAGGGGATAGTGCACGAAACGGTGCGGCGCGACAGCCATCACGACAAGCGAAACACCTATCACGAAAAGCAAAAAAGAGGCGCCGAACGGGCGCCTCTTCTCATCGCTTTGTAACCATCAGGCCTTGGCGAAGGCGAGCAGGTCGGCGTTGAGCCGGTCCTTGTGCGTGTCGGTGATGCCGTGCGGTGCGCCGGCATAGACCTTGAGCTCCGCATGCGGCACCAGCGTCTTCGAGGCCCGTGCCGCCGCATCGATCGGCACGATCTGGTCGTCGTCGCCGTGGATGATCAAGGTCGGCACGTCGAACTTCTTCAGATCCTCGGTGAAGTCGGTCTGCGAGAAGGCGACGATCGAGTCATAGGTGTTCTTGTGACCGGCCGTCATGCCCTGCAGCCAGAAGCTGTCGATCATGCCTTGCGAGGCGACCGCACCCGGGCGGTTGAAGCCGAAGAACGGACCGGACGCGATATCGCGGTAGAGCTTGGAGCGATCCTTGAGGCTTGCCGCCTGCAGGCCGTCGAATACCTCCTTCGGCAATCCGCCGGGGTTCTTGTCGGTCTTGACCATCAGCGGCGGCACCGCCGAGATCAACCCGGCCTTGGCGATGCGGCCGGTGCCATGGCGGCCGATGTAGCGGCTGATCTCGCCGCCGCCGGTGGAAAAGCCGGCGAGGAAGATGTCCTTCAGGTCGAGCGCATTGATCAGATCCGCGAGATCATCGGCATAGTGATCCATGTCGTTGCCGTCCCAGGGCTGCGACGAGCGGCCGTGGCCGCGGCGGTCATGGGTGACGACGCGGAAGCCGTTGGCGGCGAGATGGAAGGCCTGCGCTTCCCAGCTGTCCGACGACAGCGGCCAGCCATGGCTGAGCACGACGACCGGGCCATCCTTCGGCCCCCAGTCCTTGTAGTAGATCTCGACGCCATCGCGGGTGATGATGCGGCTGCCCGAGACTTCACCACCTTGCGAACCGGCACCCACCTGCTTGCCGCTTGCCGCCGTCGCATCCGCCGCCTTGGCGGGGCTATTGACCGCCGACACGGCGGCCGCGGTCGCCGCCGCGACAAAGGCGACCGAAAGGACATCACGACGGGAGATGCTGGTGGCTTCTGCCTTGCTGACTGCCTTGCTCATGGAGACGCTCCTTCTTCCTTGCGGTCTTGCCGCGTTGGCGATAATTCCTGAGCGATTAAATCGTGCGCGATTTATTTAGATTTAAATCGTCATCGATTAGATCGTGTACAAATATTTATATCGCGATCGCACGCCGGTCAATGCCTTGCGATTATATCGCGAACGATTTATTTTAAGGTATGACAGGAGAAAGTGATGACTGGCACCGAACCTAAAGATGACAATGCAATGCTGACACTGGACAGTTTCCTGTGCTTCGCGGTCTATTCCGCAAACCACGCCTTCACGCGCATCTATAAGCCGCTGCTGGAAGAACTCGACCTCACCTACCCGCAATATCTGGTGATGGTGCTTTTGTGGGAGAAGAACGACCAGACAGTCGGCAGCCTCGGCGAACGGCTCTTTCTGGAATCGAGCACGCTTACCCCAATGCTGAAACGTCTGGAGGCGGCCGGCTATATCGACCGCGTGCGCGACAAGGCGGACGAACGGCAGGTCCGGGTGCAATTGACCGACATGGGCAAGGCACTGCGGCAGAAGGCAGTCGATGTGCCGCATGGCCTCACTGAGGCAACAAAGCTCGGCGCCGACGATCTCGAGCGGCTGCGCGCAGAGGTCTCGTCGCTCAGGGACACCCTGCTGAAATAGAAAATCACTGCGCCAGGGACTCACCTGAACGCGGAAGGATGCTCCTGGCCCTTTGAGTAAGGAGCATCCTTCCGCATCCAGCGATTCCGTTTGAAGGCGGGACGCTCTCGCAATCTTCAAAAAAGAAAAGCCCGGCGATCGCTCGCCGGGCCAAACCAGTCGGACACGCAGTCCGAAGTCAGAACTACTCGTTCTGGAAGTAGCTGTACTTGCCGTCTTCACCCTTCTTCCAGGTGTACATGACGTAGTCCGGACGCGTGATGTCGCCCTTTTCGTCATAGCCGAGGTCGCCGATTGCGGTCTTGAACGGACCCTTTGCCTTGATGGCTTCAGCAACGGCCTGCGGGTCGTTGCCGCCGGACGCCTTTGCGGCTTCAGCGATGACCTGGAGGGCGGCGTAAGCGTAGAGCGTGTAGGCTTCCGGTTCGAAGCCGGCAGTGCGGAACTTCTCGACGAGTTCCTTGGCAGCCGGGTTCTTGCGCGGATCCGGAGCGAACGTCATCAGCGTGCCATCGACGGCGTCGCCGGCGATCGAGGCCAGTTCGTTCGAAACGATACCGTCGCCCGACATCAGGGTTGCCTTGAGGCCCTGATCCTTCATCTGACGCATGATCAGGCCAGCTTCGGTGTGCAGACCGCCGTAGTAGACGATCGAAACGCCGGCTTCCTTCATCTTGGCGATCAGCGCCGAGAAGTCCTTGTCACCGGTGTTGATGCCTTCATAGAGGGCTTCGGTGAGGCCGGCTTCGTTCATCGACTTCTTGGTTTCGTCGGCAAGACCCTGACCATAGGGGGTCTTGTCGTGAATGACGGCGATCTTCGCGTCCTTGAAGTTGGCGGCGAGGTAGGCACCGGCAACTGCACCCTGCTGGTCGTCACGGCCGCAGGTACGGAACGTGTTCCAGAGACCGCGCTCGGTGAACTGCGGGTTGGTGGAGGCCGGCGTTACCTGCAGGATGCCGTTCTCAGCGTAGACTTCCGAAGCCGGGATGGACACGCCCGAGTTGAAGTGACCGACAACGAACTTCACACCGTCAGCAACGAACTTGTTGGCGACCGAAACGCCCTGCTTGGCGTCGGAAACGTCGTCGCCGAGCACAACCTTGATCTGTTCGCCATTGATACCGCCAGCAGCGTTGATATCTGCAGCAGCCTGTTCAGCACCTTTCTGGAGCTGTGCGCCGAAAGCGGCATTCGGGCCAGTCAGCGGGCCTGCGACACCAACGAGAACATCAGCCCAGGCGCTGCCGCTGAAGGCAACCATAGCCGTCAGCGCGACCGCCGACAGAAGAGACTTTTTCATCTTGTTACTCCCAATTATTCGAGCGGGTCTCGTTACCAACCTGCGCAATGCCCACCATAGTTGCGCCGGTGTTTCTTTCGCACCGGCCGCGGCGGCCGGCGCGCGCTGTTCCCTTTATTTGGCTTTCCAGGAGAAAGGCGAAGCCTTCTCATAGAGCCAATAGTAGTTATTGGTCATTTGCTTGGTCCGGTAGTACCGGAAACCTGCGGTAGCAAACAACAAAAGCACGACCGTGTCCACGATATAGTATTGCAGGCTGAACATCGTGCCCGCGAAGAGCGCGTGGTGCACGAAACGGATACCCAGCCCCAGCAACGCCACGTAGAGCAGCAGGCGTCGCATGTCTTCCCAGCTTTCGGCCACGCTCTTGCCCGTGCGCCAGGCGGTCCAGCCGCCAAGCACGCAGCTTATGAAAAGAAACTGCCAGATCGACGCTTCTTCGTAGAGAATTCCCTGCATGTCACTTGCTCCAGATGCAGCCGATCAATGACGGCCGCCTTCGAGATAGGCCGCGCGCACTTCCGGATTGGCGAGCAGTTCCTTGCCGGAACCGCTCATCGTCACCCGGCCGTTGACCATGACGTAGCCGCGGTCCGAAAGCTTGAGCGCACCGAAGGCGTTCTGCTCGACGAGGAAGACGGTCAGGCCCTCCTCCTTGTTGAGTTTCTTGATCGCTTCGAAGATGCCCTTGACGATCAGCGGCGCGAGACCGAGCGACGGTTCGTCGAGAAGCAGGAGCTTCGGACGGGCCATCAGCGCGCGGCCGATCGACAGCATCTGCTGCTCACCGCCCGAAAGCGTGCCGCCGCGCTGCGCCTGGCGCTCCTTGAGGCGCGGGAAGAGTGCGAACACCTTTTCCACGTCCTGGTCGAAGTGCTTCAGGTTGTCGAGGCTCGCGCCCATCTGCAGGTTCTCGAACACCGTCATGCGCGGGAAAATACGCCGCCCCTCGGGGGACTGGGCGATGCGCAACCGGGCGATTTCGTGCGTCGGCATGCGGGTGATGTCCTGGCCCTCGAAGTGGACCGAACCGGTGCGCGCCTGCGGACTACCGCAGATGGTCATCATCAAGGTCGACTTGCCGGCTCCGTTCGCGCCGATCAGGCAGACGATCTCACCACGGTGAACTTCGACATCCACCCCGCTCAAGGCGCGGATGTTGCCGTAGTAGGTCTCGACGGCTTTGACTTGGAGAAGAGGCGCCGTCATCAGTTGGTGCCCCCCTGTCCGCCTTCGATTTCCTCGATTTGTTCGATCACCTCTTCAACCTCTTCATCCTCGACACCCAGATAGGCCGCGATGACCTTCGGATCGGTCTTCACGAAATCCGGTGTGCCGTCGGAAATCTTCTGTCCGTATTCCAGGACCACCACGTGGTCGGAGATCTCCATGACCACGGACATGTCGTGTTCGATCAGCAGGATCGACGTGCCGGTATCGGCACGAATGCCCTGCAGCAATTCGTTGAGCGCCAGCGATTCACGCGGATTGAGGCCGGCGGCCGGCTCGTCCAGGCAGAGCAGTTCGGGCCCCGTGCACATGGCACGTGCGATCTCGAGACGACGTTGAGCGCCGTAGGAAAGATCGCCGGCCGGATCATCCGCACGGTCGATCAGCGATGCCTTTTCGAGCCAATGCTTGGCAAGGTCGATCGCCTCTCTCGACGCCTGGCGGTAGGCCGGGAAGCCGAGTAGACCGAGGAAGGTGTAGCCTGATGCCTGCATCAGCTTGTTGTGCTGCGCGACGAGCAGGTTTTCGAGCACCGTCAGACCGGAGAACATCCGGATGTTCTGGAAGGTGCGCGCCACCTTGGCGTGCTTGGTGATCTCGAAATCGGGCAGCCGCTCCAGCAGGTATTCCTTGCCGGCCTTCTGCTTCATCGTGATCATGCCCATCGTCGGCTTGTAGAAGCCGGTGATGCAGTTGAACACCGTCGTCTTGCCTGCGCCGTTCGGACCGATCAGCGCGGTGATGTCACCGCGATAGGCTTCGAAGGAGAAGTCGTTGATGGCCATCAGACCGCCGAAGCGCATCGACAGGTGCTCAACCTTGAGAATGGGGTCTTTTGTCATTGTCGTTGTCTCGCGGGCCATCAGCCGTGCCCTTCCTTGGTGAAGCTGCCGGAGACTGCCTTGCGTTCGTGCAGGAAGGCTGTCGGTTCGCGCGATCCGACGAAGCCGCGCGGCTTCCAGACCATGACGACCACCATGGCCAGGCCAAAGATCAGCATGCGGTAGAGTTCAGGCGTGAAGTCCTGCCCGAAGATGGCCTTCAGGAAGGAAAGCTCACGCAGGATTTCCGTGCCGCCGATCATCACCACCGCGGCAACTGCGATGCCGGTGAGCGAGCCCATGCCGCCGAGAACCACAATCGCCAGGATAACGGCGGACTCCAGGAACACGAAGGATTCGGGCGAAACGAAGCCCTGGCGCACTGCAAAGAACGACCCGGCAATGCCGCCGAACATCGCGCCCGTGGCAAACGCGGTGAGCTTGGTCGTCACCGTGTTGATGCCGAGGGAGCGGCAGGCGATCTCGTCCTCGCGCAGCGCTTCCCAGGCGCGACCGATCGGCATGCGGCGCAGCCGCATCGTCACGTAGGCCGTCAACAGCGCAAGCGCCAAGATCAGGTAAAACAGGAAGATCTTGTAGTAGGCCGAAGACATCGGCAGGCCCATCATCGCGGCAAAGCCGTCCTTCGAGGCATCGAACTTGATGCCGAACAGCGTTGCCTTGGCGATACCGGAAACGCCGAACGTACCCTTCGTCACCTCTGTCCAGTTGATCAGGACGAGGCGGATGATTTCACCGAACGCAAGCGTCACGATCGCCAGATAGTCGCCCCGCAGACGCAGGACCGGAAAGCCGAGGATCATGCCCCAGAAGCCGGCAAGGATGCCGGCAACCGGCAGAAGAACCCAGAACGACAGGCCGAAATAGGTCGACAGCAGCGCGTAGGAGTAGGCGCCGACAGCGTAGAAGGCGACATAACCCAGATCCAGAAGGCCGGCCAGACCGACGACGATATTCAGACCCCAGGCCAGCATCACGTAGATGAGGATCTGGATGCCGAAATTGTCGACCCATTTGAGCGAGCCCTGGACGCCGAAGAGCGCGACGATGATCGGCGGGTAGACGAGCAGGAACGCGATGGCGATCTTCGAGAAGTTGCGGCTGAAGAAGGTCTCCTCCTTCGCCACGTCCTCGGCTGCAGCCTTCGCCGCCTTGCGGCGGGCGAGTGCCGGCTGGACATAGGCAACCATCGCGAAACGGCCGACGGCAGCCACGATCACGAAGATCGCAAGCAGGCCCCACCGTTGATTGAGGATCAGCTCGTTGCGAATGTTCTGATCGGACTTGAGACCGACGAACAGCACGAAAAGGCCGAGGGAAATCAGGCCCGCGAAGACAGCCTCGCGCAGGGCCCGCGCCGTCACGTCAGTGCCGGCGCTTGCAGTCGTAGAAGCAATGTTTGCCATGGAATTATACCTTCTCGACTTCCGGTCGTCCGAGAATACCAGACGGCTTGAAGATCAGGACGATTGCGAGAATGGAGAAGGTCGCGACGTCCTTGTAGTCGATGGTGAAATAGGCCGACCAGAGAGACTCGATGAGCCCGATCAACAGTCCGCCGAGAACGGCGCCCGGCAGCGAACCGATGCCGCCAAGAACGGCCGCAGTGAACGCCTTGACGCCAGGGACGAAACCGTCGGTGAAGACGACGACGCCGTAATACATCAGGTACATCGTACCGGCGACGGCCGCGAGTGCTGCACCCATGATGAAGGTAACAGAGATCGTGCGATCGACGTCGACGCCAAGCAGGGCCGCCATCTTGCGGTCCTGTTCGGTCGCACGCTGTGCACGACCAAGCGGCGTCTTGTTGACGATGTACCAGAAGATGGAGAGCAGGATCGCCGTAATGATGATGATGATGATCTGCTTCAGCGAGATGGTAATACCGAAGACGTTGTAGACCGAGGAAACGAGCGGCGGGATCGGTTTGTTGCGCGGCCCCTGCGTTACCTGGATGAAGTTCGACAGCGCAATCGACATGCCGATTGCCGTGATCAGCGGCGCAAGACGGAACGAACCGCGCAGCGGCCGGTAAGCCACCTTCTCGATCGTCCAGTTCCAGAGCCCTGCGGTCAACATGCCGACGATCATCATCAGCAGCAGCGCAAGTACAACCGGGACGCCCCCGATGAATGTTGTGAGAATAAGAAAGACAATCAAAGCGGCAAAACCGCCGAGCATGAAGATATCGCCGTGGGCGAAGTTGATCATGCCAATGATGCCGTAGACCATGGTATAACCGATTGCGATCATACCATAAATAGACCCAAGAGTCAGCCCGTTGACGAGCTGCTGGACGAAATACTCCATCAATCTTCCCCTGGACCAGATCCTTGTAGGTCCGGTCTCTTGTTTTTTGAGCTCATTTTGAGCGCTGTATTTGCTCGATTCCATACCTTTTTCAAACGAAAAGGAAAGCTAAAAAACGCGACTTCGATAAAATCTTCCTCGATAAAATCGATTTGACGCTTTTAGAGCCAGAAAAATCAAAATTTCCGCAGCTTTCGCCCGCGAAATCATCAACTTTAGTCGTAAATGCCTTGGGGCTTGGTCAGCGGTCCGGCCGCCGAACGGCCAGACCAGTGCTGCTTCGCGGCTCAGCCGCGCATCCTTTGCCCGCTTGCATCGAACAGGGGATTCGGCTGGAGGCGCGCCGGCAGTATCTCGCCCAGGAGTTCGATCGCCCAGCCATCGCTGCGGTCGGCGATCTCCTTCGGCACGTAACCCATGGCCACCGAAACGTCGCTCGTGTGCGCATAACCGCCGGATGTCACCCAGCCGCGCACGACGCCATCGAGATAGATCGGCTCATCACCGATGACATCGGCATCCCCGGCTTCGAGGAGGAAGGTTCTAAGACGCAGCGCGCCGCCTTCGACCTTCTCCTGCACGACTGCCGCCTTGCCGATGAAATCCGCGTCCTTTCCGGCCGCCACGAAGCGACCAAGGCCGGCTTCGACTGGGCCATAAAGCGGACGATACTCGCGCGCCCAGCTGCCGAAGGATTTTTCGACGCGCAGGGCATTCAGCGCCCTCAAGCCGAACAGACGGATCCCGGACGCCTGTCCCTTGTCCATTAGAAGTTCGAAGAGATAGCGCTGATATTCCGGCTTCATCCAGATCTCGTATCCGAGATCGCCGGTGTAGCTCACGCGGCCGACGATCGCGGGCGCCATGCCAAGATCCATCCGGCGAACATCCATGAACGGAAAGGCCGTATCGGAGACGTCGAGATGGGTGAGGCCGGCGAGCACGTCACGCGCCTTCGGCCCGGCGATCGATAGGCCGACCAGTTCCAGCTTCAGCGCCTTCAGCGAAACCGAACCATCCCCGGGCAGATGCGCCTCGAACCAGCGCATGTGGTAGTCCTCGGCGATGCCGGATCCGACAAGTAGGAAATCCCCCTCCCCGAGCTTGGCAAGCGTGAAGTCGCCGATCAGCTTGCCATCGTCCTTCAGCATCGGCGCCAGCGTCATGCGCCCCACCTCAGGGATGCGGCAGGCAAGCAGCCGGTCGAGCCAAGCCTCAGCACCCTTGCCGGTGATCGCATATTTGGCAAAGCCCGATGTCTCCATCAGGCCGACGCCCTCGCGCACGGCGCGCGCTTCCGCGCCCACGGTCTCGAAATCGGTCGAGCGCCGCCAGGAAAAGGCATCCTTTACGCCTTCGGGTGCGAACCACAGCGGCGTTTCGAGCCCGTAGGACGCGCCGAAGACGGCGCCCGCAGCCTTCAGCCGGTCGTAGATCGGCGTCGTCAGGAGCGGCCGTGCACCCGGCAGTTCCTCATTCGGATAGCGGATCGAGAAGCGGCGCGAATAGTTTTCGCGCACCTTGGCATTGGTATAGGCAAGGGTCGCGAAATCGCCATAGCGGGAAACGTCCATGGCGAAGACGTCGAAGCCGGGATCGCCATGGATCATCCAGTTGGCGAGTGCCAGGCCGACACCACCGCCCTGGCTGAAACCGGCCATGACCGCGCAGGCCGACCAGAAATTCCTCAAGCCCCGCACCGGGCCGACGAGCGGGTTACCATCCGGCGAGAAGGTGAAGGGCCCGTTGATGATCTTCTTGATACCGGCCCTGTTGAAGGCGGGAAAGTGCCGGAAGCCCACTTCGAGCTCCGGCGAAATGCGGTCGATATCCTCCGCCAGCAGCTCATGGCCGAAATCCCAGGGCGTGGAGATCGGCGACCACGGGCGGCACGCCTTCTCATAGGTGCCCATCAGCATGCCGTTGCGCTCCTGGCGGAGATAAATCTCGCCGTCGAAATCGACACAGTGCATCAGCTCCTTGCCGCGCGTCTGGTTGAACTCGATGACCTCGGGCATGTCCTCGGTGATGAGATACATATGCTCCATGGCGAGCACCGGCAGTTCGAGACCGACCATGCGGCCCACCTCGCGCGCCCAGAGCCCGGCAGCGTTGACGACGTGTTCGGCGACGATCTCGCCCTGGTTGGTGATCACCCGCCAGGAACCATCCTCGCATTGCACCAGATCTTCGACCTTCGTGTGCAGGTAGATCTCGGCGCCGTTCTTCTTCGCCGACTTGGCATAGGCGTGCGTCGTGCCATAGGGATCAAGGTGCCCCTCGACCGGATCGAAGACCGCGCCGACGAACTGGTCGGGATCAAGCAGCGGCATCAGGTCATGCGCTTCCTTGGGCGTCAGCAGTTCGGCTTCGAGCCCCATGTAGCGCCCCTTGGCGAGGATCGATTTCATCCAGTCGAAACGCTCCTTGGTGGCCGCGAGCATCATGCCGGAGGTCATGTGCAGGCCGACATCCTGGCCGGAATATTCTTCGATCTCCTTGTAGAGCTCGACCGTATATTTCTGCAGCTTGGCGACGTTCGGGTCGCCGTTGATCGTGTGCATGCCGCCGGCCGCATGCCAGGTGGAGCCGGAGGTCAGTTCCGATCGTTCGAGCAGCACGGCATCGGTCCAGCCGAACTTCGTCAGGTGATAGAGCACCGAACAACCGACGACACCGCCTCCGATAACGACGACCTTGGCATGGCTTTTCATGCGTACACTCCGTCTTCCCACGCTCCTGCCGGAGGCGCGGCCAAATTGTCAGGGAAAATCAAGCACGGCGACCGCTTGCCTTCCGCCACGGAAGCGCAGGCGACTGATGATCAAAGCCTAGTCAGAAAGACGGCGCCGATAAAGACACGGCTGCGAAGGACGCTTGTCCATTTCCGTCGTTTGCTGGCGGATGGGCGACCCGTTTGCGGCATTTCATGCCGCATTTGTTTTCAGCCTTTAGATAGGGCTGGTTCAGTCTGAAAAAGCAGCGGTGAGATCGAACGCCCGCCCCATCCGCACGAGGTCGTCGAAGAGCGATTCGGCGTAACTCCGCGGCACGATCAGTTCAAACGTGTCTTCGTCAGTCCGGGCGAGATTGACCGGGATGTGACCGCAAAGAACGTTGGCGCTGCCCCCAAGCGTAAAGGTCGCGGGATGAAGGTCGAGGCCGATGCCTTTGGCAAGGATGCTGCGTGCGTTCGGTCCGGCAAGACGGAAGACGACACGTCCGTCGCTCTGGTCGACGACGTAAGCAGCACCGGCGCAGAGCTCCTCGAGGCGGCGCACGAGTCCGCTCGGCGCCTCCGTCTCTGAGACCACCAGCCATTCCCCGGGGCCTGAAAAGCGGAGCGAGAACTCGGGCGCCGAAGCGATCGCCTGCCGCACCGCGTCTTCCTGACCGGCACGAGCAAGAACCGTCGCGACCGTGCGCCAATGGCCGACCATCAAGTGATCGTCCGCTGCAGGCGCCGGTGCCGCGCGCAGTTTCTGTTCCAGCGCATGGCGGTTGTTGTAGTCGCGAACCATCACCGCCTCCTCAGGCCTTCAGTTTCATGTTTTGCGGATCGACGAAGACCGGGTCGCAGACCTCGGCGACAATCTCCTGATCACGCAGCTTGTCGAAAACGATGACCTTCTCGCCATATCGCTCACGCCCGGATTTCAGGAAGGCAAGCGCGATAGCGTGCCCCAGCACCGGCGAGAAGCCGGCCGAACTCACCCAACCCTGATCGTTCAATGTCGAGGGCTTCGTGCCTTCCTTCAGGAGATGAGCGCCGGCGCGCATGTCCTTGTCGGCATCGACAGGCTTCAGGCCAACAAGTTGCATGCGGTCGGCCGCCGTCAGGCCATAGCGCGTCGACAGGCGCTTGCCGATGAAATCGGCCTTCTGCATCGAGAGCATGCGACCGAGACCGGCATCGTCGGGCGTCACGCGACCGTCGAATTCGGCATGCGTCAGCAAACCCTTTTCGAGCCGCAGCACATTCAACGCCTCGACCCCATAGGCGCAAATTTCATGCGGCCGGCCGGCCTCCATGATCTGATCCGCCACCGCCTCACCGTAGCCTGCAGGCACCGCCAGCTCGAAGGCCAGTTCGCCAGAGAAGGAAATGCGGAAGAGCCGCGCCGACACGCCGCTTTTCAGGACAATCTTGCGGGCGGACAGGAACGGAAATGCGCCGTCGGAAATGTCGCCGTCGACGATCTGCTGCAGCACTGCGCGCGCCTTCGGACCGGCAATCGCCATCTGCGCCCATTGGTCGGTCGACGACGTGAAACGGACTTCGAGCTCCGGCCAGAGCGCCTGGGCACAATATTCCATGTGCGCCATGACCGGGCCGGCCATCGCCGTCGTCGTGGTCACGAAGAAATGCTCGTCATCGAACCGGCTGACCGTGCCGTCGTCGAAGACAAAGCCATCTTCGCGCAGCATCAGGCCATAGCGCGCCTTTCCAACCGGCAGCTTCAGGACCGGGTTGCAATAAAGCCGGTTCAGGAACTCCGCGGCATCGGGGCCGAACACTTCGATCTTGCCAAGGGTCGAGACGTCGCAGAGGCCGACATTGGCCCGCACATTCAGCACTTCGCGATCGACGCTGTCACGCCAGGTCTTCTCGCCGGCGCGCGGGAACCAGGCGGAGCGATGCCAGAGCCCCGCCTCGACAAAGGTCGCGCCGTTTTTCTTCGCCCAGCCATGCAGCGGCGACTTGCGCGCGGGTGCTGCATGTTCGTCGCGGGCCGCACCGGCAAGCGCGCCGAAGGAGACCGGCGTGTAGAACGGCCGGAAGGTGGTGGTGCCGACCTCCGCCGGGCTGACGCCGCGCATGCCCGCGAGAATGCCGACGGCATTGATATTGGAAAGCTTGCCCTGATCGGTCGCCATACCGTTGGTCGTGTAGCGCTTGGCGTGCTCCACGTGACCGAAGCCTTCGCGCAACGCCAGACCGAGATCCTTCGCATGCACGTCGTTCTGGAAATCGACAAAGGCCTTCGACTTGGCGCCCGGCACATACCAGAGCGCCGAGAAGAAGGAGGCCTCCTCGCCATCGACGACAGGTGCTGCGGCCGGGCTGGCGCTGAAGCCGAGATCGGTCGCAATCGCTGCGGCTTTCTCCGCACCATCGGAAAGGCAACCCGAGAGCGTATAGACGCCGTTGGCCGCACCCACGGGACGCAGGCCGCCACCGACATCGGGCGCAGCGAATGCCTTCAGCTCCTCCGACCAGACCGGCTTCGCACCGCGCTGGCAGGCAAGATGCACGATGGGGCTCCAGCCGCTGGACATGCCGAGCGCATCGCAGGCGATAAGTTCCTCGAAGCCGGAGCGTTCGACGACGATGCCCTTGAGGCGTTGCCTGCCCTTGGTGTCGACGATCGAAGCGGAACGAATGACCCTGATGCCATCGGGTGCCTGATCGGCGGCATCAGCCCTGGCATCGACGATCGCCGCGATGGCGACGCCCTTGGCCGCAAGCGCCCGTGCGGTGCGGTACCCGCCGCTTCCGCTCGTGAAGATAGCAACTTGCTTGCCGGCGGCCACGCCGTAACGCTCGGCATAGGTGGTCATGGCACCGGCCATCATCACGCCCGGGCGATCGTTGCCGCCGAACACCAGTGGCCGTTCCTCCGCACCGGTTGCGAGCAAGGCCCGCTTGGCAGCGATGCGCCAGACGCGTTCGCTTACAAGCTTCGAAGACGGTTCGGCGACGTGCTTCTGCACGCGTTCGACCGCACCGAAGACGTTATCGTCATACCAGCCGAAAACGGTGGTGCGCGAAAGCAGCGTGACGTTGGGCAGCGATTGCAGTTCCGCGACCGTACGGTCGGCAAAGACGGAGGCCGGGGCGCCGTCGATCGTCTCACCGCTCGAAAGCAGGGAACCGCCAAGGCGGAAATCCTCATCGGCCACGATAACCCTGAGACCAGCACGGCCGGCGATCAACGCCGCCATCAGGCCAGCTGGACCGGCGCCGACGACGAGCAGGTCACAGAAGGCCCAGGATTTCTCGTAGGCCTCAGGATCGCGCTCGAGCACCGCTCGGCCGAGGCCGGCGGCACGGCGAATGAACGGCTCGTAGACCCGTTCCCAGGCCTGCTTTGGCCACATGAAGGTCTTGTAGTAGAAGCCGGCGCCGAGGAACGGCGAGAGGACACCGTTGACGGCCCCGACATCGAAGCCGAGCGACGGCCAGCGGTTCTGGCTTTTGGCGGTCAGCCCCCCATAGAGCTCGGCGACGGTCGCCTTGGTGTTGGCGTCGGTGCGCGCACCGGAACCGAGGGTGACGAGCGCGTTCGGCTCGGAAGGCCCGGCGCTGACGATGCCGCGCGGCCGATGATACTTGAAGCTGCGCCCGACGAGCAGCTGGTCGTTGGCAAGTAGCGCAGAAGCAAGCGTGTCGCCGACAAAGCCGCGCAACGGTCGCCCATCGAAGGTGAAGCTCAGCGACTGGCTGCGATCGACGAGACCGCCGGAGGAAAAACGGTATCCGGTCATCGCGCCGGCCTCCGCGCAAACTCGGCGGCATCGACGACGGAATAGACCTCGTGGGTCGCCGTATCGCGCTCGACCACGAGGAAGCGGCGACAGCCGGCGATGTGATGCCAATGCTCCAACGTGCGGCCGCGGGGGTTGGTGCGCACGTAAACATAGTCGTGCCAGGCTTCGTCCGAATCCATCGGCTCCGGCCGACCACGCGAGGCATCGCCGCGGATCGCGAATTCTTCCTTCGGTCGGACCCCGCAATGCGGGCAGGTAATCAGGCTTGCCATCGTCTTCCGTGTCCTGAAGCCGCGCTCCGGCTTCCTGTTCATATCAAGCAGGCCGGTTGCCGGCCGCGTGCTTTCAGTGAAGGTTGGGCTGTGGCCCGGCCCCGGCCTCGTCGACGGCATAGCCGCGGGCGAAGCGATCGAGCCTGAGGGCGCGCGCCACCGGATGGGTGTCGTTCTTGGCGATCAGGTGGGCGAAGCAGTAGCCGGAAGCCGGCGTCGCCTTGAAGCCGCCGTAGCACCAGCCGCAATTGAGGTAGAGATTGTCGATAGACGTGCGATCGATGATCGGCGAGCCGTCCATGCTCATGTCCATGACACCACCCCAGGCGCGCAGCACCCGCACCCGCGACAGGCCGGGGATCATCGTCACCCCCTCCTCCATCACGTGTTCCGCCGTCGCAAGGTTGCCGCGCTGAGCATAGGAGGAATAGCCGTCAATCTCGGCGCCGAAAACGAGCCCGCCCTTGTCCGACTGCGAGATGTAGAAATGCCCGCCGCCGTAGACGATCACGTGGTCGATGCAGGGCTTCAGCCCCTCGGTCACGAAGGCCTGCAGCACATGGCTTTCCAGCGGCAGCTTCAGATCCGCCATCTCGCCGACGCGCGAGGAATTGCCGGCCGCGGCCAGCGCCAGCTTGCCGCAGCCGATGAAGCCCTTGGTCGTTTCGACGCCGGTGACGACACCGTTTTCGCGGCGGATGCCGGTCACTTCGCAATGTTCGATGATGTCGACGCCGTGCCGGTCGGCACCGCGGGCATAGCCCCAGGCAACGGCATCATGCCGCGCCGTACCGGCGCGGCGTTGCAACAGACCACCGAGGATCGGATAGCGGGCGTGATCGTAATTGAGGAAAGGGATCATCTTCTTCAACTGCTCGCGCTCGATGAGTTCGGCGGCAACGCCCTCCATCCACATCGCGTTGCCGCGGCGGACATAGGCGTCACGCTGGGCGTCGCTGTGGTAGAGCATGATGACGCCACGCTGCGAAAGCATCACATTGTAGTTGAGATCCTGCTCGAGCCCTTCCCAGAGCTTCATCGAAAATTCGTAGAAGGGTTCGTTGCCGGGCAGCATGTAGTTGGAACGTACGATCGTGGTGTTGCGGCCGACATTGCCGGAACCGAGATAGCCCTTCTCCAGCACCGCGACGTTCTTCACGCCGAATTCCTTGGCGAGATAATAGGCGGTCGAGAGGCCGTGCCCGCCGCCACCGATGATGATCACGTCATAGTGCGGTTTCGGCTGCGGCTGGCGCCATTGCGGCTTCCAATTCAGGTTTCCGGAAAGGGCGTTCCTGACGAGCGAGAAGGCGGAATAACGCATGAAGGCATCCAGTTCAGTTGCGTCGGCACATTTGCACAGCCGGGCCGCGGAAGCAAAGACACAAGCTTCTCGCAGTTGCAAAAAACCCTTCGCCGGCTCATCGAGCCTCGGCTGCCAGGAAGAACGAATCGAGGTCAGTCTTCAGTGGAATACGCCTACCGCCGAAAGCATTAGGTACCTTCCTGTTCTCAATGTGCTATGTGCTTGATGACAGAGGGAAGTAGGGGCGAATGCTGGAGATACTGCAACAATCGGCGATATCAGCGGGTCGGGCCATTCTCGACATCTACAATGCTGGCCCTGAAGTCACCTACAAGCCGGACTGTTCGCCGGTCACAGACGCCGACGCCTGTGCCGAACGCATCATCCTCGCGGATCTCGCCCGCGCCTTCCCTGGGGTTCCTGTGGTCGCCGAGGAAGCGGTCGCCGCCGGCTTCGTGCCTGACATCGCCGGCAAGTCCTTCTTCCTCGTCGATCCACTCGACGGCACGAAGGAATTCATCGGCCGCCACGACGACTTCACCGTCAATATCGCATTGATCGAGAACGGCGCGCCTGTGGCCGGGGTCGTCTATGCGCCGGCGCTGCGCATTCTCTATGCCGCCTACCAGGGCAAGGCAGTAAAGACGGTCATCGACGCGACCTTCCGTCTCGATGATGAAACGGTCATTGGCTGCCGCAGTTGCGGCGATCGCATGGTGGGGCTTGCCAGCCGTTCGCACAACAGCGCCGAGACGATCGCCTACCTCGCCGAGCACGGCATAGCCGACTACAGGGCGGTCGGCTCGTCGCTGAAGTTCTGCCTCCTCGCCGAGGGGCTCGCCGACGTCTATCCACGTTTCAGCCGCACGATGGAATGGGACACGGCTGCGGGCGATGCCATTCTTCGGGCAGCCGGCGGCGAAACGCTGACGATGGACGGTGCTCCACTCACCTACGGTAAGCGCAACCAGAAGGACGACAGCGACTTCGCAAACCCCTGGTTCGTTTCGCGCGGCAAGCCGTAGGGATCCCTCCGGGATCCCGTCATTCGTACCGCATTCCGGCGGCGATCAGCTGGCCGAGCGACCACTCGTTGAACGGCTTGTCTATCCGCGGGATACCCCGCAGGTGGCTTGGGAAAAGCTCTATGTCTCCGTAGCCGCTGGTGAACCCAAACGGCATGCCGCGCGCGAGCATCGCATCGGCAACGCCGAAGCTCGTATGGTTGTCGAGGCTGACGTCGAGAATTGCAAAGTCGAAGCCCTGTCGAGACAGGATCTCCATCGCCTGGTCCGCGTTCCCCGCGATCGTCACCTCGGCAATCCCGAGCGAGGTCAGGATCTCTTCTGCATCCGATGCGATCAGGAAATTGTCTTCGAGAATAAGAACGGCCCGGACATGCGGCGGAACTTCATCCATCCAGCTCACTCCACCTTTTGCGCATACCGACAGGGCATTTGCGCCGATAAGAGCAAGCTATAGGCGCCTCAAGCCGACCCGGCATTTAAATAAGACATGTGGCCCCGATTGGGGCGAAGTGCGGAACAACGAACCGCTACCGACGTTCAACACCGGTACGCGGATTACGATCGCGCACGATCGTCGTTTCGCGGCTTCCTCAAGATAGAACGGGAGCAGGAGAATGAAGCAGACAGCCTCCGTGCTTAAACCGAAGGTCAAGGACGAAGAATTCGACATCGGCCTGACCAGAGCCTATCGCCAGCAGATGGCGGCAGCACTGTCCGACATCCTCGCGGATACCTACAAGCTGGTGATCAAGAGCCACATCTACCATTGGAATGTGGTCGGCCCATTGTTCAAGCCGCTGCACGAGTTGACGGAAGAGCACTACAATACGCTCTTCCAGGCAACCGATGTCATCGCCGAGCGTATCCGCGCACTGGGCCACCTCGCCCCAGCCAAACTCACCGAAGTGGCGGCATTTGCCCCGGGCGGCGGCTCCGTCAACCACACGAGCGCGGCCGACATGGTTGCCGACCTGATCGCCGATCATGAAGCGGCCGTGCGCCGCATGCGCGATGCCGGCACAAAGGCAGACGAGAACGACGACCTCGTCACCACGGATATGCTGACCGATCGCCTCAACTTCCACGAAAAGGCGCTCTGGATGCTGAGGGCGATCGTCGCGAGCTGAACGCCCCCCAAGGGAACCGACCGATGCGGCGGCGGGCGCCGCATCCTCCGATGAACGTCTTCCCGCTCTCAGATGAAAGGCCGCCTGATTTCCCGATAGCCGTCCCATCCGGCGATCGCCAGCAAGCCCTTGATATCGCCGACATTGCAGCCTTTTTCCGCCCAACGGATGACACCGCGCGCCGCAAGCTTCTTCAAGGTCTTGTTGGTATGCACGATCGAAAGCCCAAGCGTGTCCGCCACGTGCTGCTGGGTAATTGGAATGGCGACACGGTTGCCGTCGAACAGGTTGAGCGCCTCCGCTCTCTGGTAGAGGAAGGCAAGCAGGTAGGCGGCTCGCTCGAGCGCCGAACGGCGGCCGATGCTCAACAGGTTCTCGTCGAGGATGCGCTCCTCGCGCGCCGCGATCCAGGTGAGGTCGTAGGCAAGTTCGGGGTAGCTCTTGTAGAGCTCGTTGAGCTTGGTCCGCTCGAAGACGCAAAGGGTGACGGGGGACAAGGCCTCGATGGAGTGCTGCATTTCGCCCAGCAGTGACCCCTGCAGGCCGACGAGGTCACCGGGCATGACGTAGTTCAGGATCTGGCGGCGGCCATCATCGAGCGTCTTGTAGCGAAAGCCCCAGCCGGAGAGCACGGTGAAGAGATGCGCGCTCTGGGCGCCCTCCATGAGGATGGTCGCGCCCGCGTCGACCGCGAATTCACCGACCTTGAAGCGCGAGACATAGGCGAGTTCGTCGCTCGTGAAGGCGCGAAAGTGAGCGAGCCTGCGCAAGGGACAGTTTTCGCAATCGGTGCGTTTCTCGCTCCGGCCGTTCATTCCTTCGGCTCCTCCACTCGCTTGCCCTTCAATACAAAGCTGCAGGTAGCGCCAGTGTTCCCGGCGGCAAGACTGCTTTGAAAATAAACGGTTTTCGACGCCTCATCTGTGGAGGGGGTTATCACGCGGCAATAGACAGGCGGCGGCGAGCGCCCTATCTCTTGCATTCAATCCCACCGCTGGAGCCTCCGCCATGCAGCATCCTGCCTTTGCACCCAACAATGTTGCCGTCATCACCGGCGCCGCCTCCGGCATCGGACTGGCAGCGGCCCTTCGCTTTGCCTCGCTCGGTCTGCGGGTCGTGCTCGCCGATCTCGCAGGTGACAGATTGGACAAGGCGGCGGCCGAGGTCGCTGCCGTGTCCCCGGCTGGTGCGCAAAACGTCGTTGCGATCCCGACCGATGTCTCGCGCATTGGAGATCTCGAAGCCCTCGAACGCGGCGCACATCAACGGTTCGGCGAAGTGCACGTGCTGATGAACAATGCCGGCGTCCAGCCGGGTAGCGCCATACTCGGTGCGCTCGCAGCCTGGGAGGCGACGATCGCCGTCAATCTCTGGGGTGTCGTCAATGGTGCCCGCACCTTCGCACCGGGCATGATCGCCCATGGCAAGGCGGCGGTTATCATCAACACCGGCTCGAAACAGGGCATCACCACGCCGCCGGGCGACCCCGCCTACAATGTCTCGAAGGCCGGCGTTAAGGTCTTTACCGAGGCGCTGGAACACGAGCTACGCAACACAGCCGACAGCCAGGTTCACGCTCACCTCCTGATCCCCGGTTTCGTCTATACCGGGCTGACGGCCCATGGCCGCACGGAGAAGCCCGCCGGCGCCTGGACGGCCGAGCAGACCGTCGAGTTCATGATGGAAAGTCTCGGCCGGGGCGATTTCTATATCCTCTGCCCTGACAACGATGTCCCGCGCGCAACCGACGAGCGGCGCATTCTGTGGGCCGCCGGCGACATCGTCGAGAACCGGCCGCCGCTCTCACGCTGGCATCCGAAATACGGGGAAGCATTCAAGGCGTTTCTCGAGAAGGATCGCGACTGATCCTCCTGCATAATTCCTTAGATCGGCATCGATTTTAGGATGAACTTGTAGCGCGTCTCGAAAGACGCGCGGCGCGTAAACACAGCGTTCGCGGCAGCGCTTCTGGCGCCGGCGCTGCGCTTCGTGTTTTGTGAGCTAAGACCAATGAGGAAATGAGAATGACGAGCGGCATCCATCACATCACCCTGATCGCCCGGAAGGTCCAGGCAAACGTCGACTTCTATGTCGGTTTCCTGGGCTTGCGCCTCGTCAAGCGGACCGGCGGCTACGAGGACGCCAACCAGTTGCACCTCTTCTACGGCGACGCGGAGGGTTCGCCCGGCTCGCTCGTTACCTTCCTGATGTGGGAAGACGGCGGTCGCGGCCGTGTCGGCCACAGCCAGCCGAGCGAGATCGCCTTCGCCATCCGGCCGGAGAGCATCGGCTTCTGGCTGACCCGCGCGCTGCAATTCAATATCGCGACGTCAGGGCCGGCGCAGGAGTTCGGCGAACCGGTGTTGCGGCTCAAGGACCCGGACGGCGTCATCGTCAAGCTCGTCGGCACGGATGCGGTTTCCGCCGCGGCCCCCTGGAGCACGCGCGGCATTCCGGAAGAAGACGCGATCCGGCGCCTGCGCGGCGCCACAATCCTCACCGAAAAACCGGAAGACTCGGTTCGCTTCCTGAAAACGCATTTCGGCTACAACGAAACGGCCTCCGGCGACACGATCCGTCGCCTCACCTCCACCTCGGGCGACATCATCGACGTGCGCGATGCGACCGGCTTTTGGACGTCGGCGCCCGGAACCGGAACCATCGATCATATCGCCTTCCGCGCTCCGGACCGAGTCGCCGTGGAGCGGGTGCACGCGGACCTGCAACGCGATGGCGCAGGTGCGATCAATGCGCATGACCGCAAATATTTCTATTCGCTCTACGTACGCGAACCCGGCGGCTCGCTCTACGAACTGGCCAGCGACGTGCCCGGCTTCACGGCCGACGAACCCAAGGAAACGCTCGGCACGGAGCTCTTCGTCCCCGCCCATTTCAGCGCCGCGAGAGAAGAAATGCTGCTCGCCATGCCGCAGTTTGCGCTGCCGGGCGAGCCTCGGCTGACGGAGCGCGACCTGCCCTTCGTGCACCGCTTCTATCATCCCGAAACGCTGGATGACCGCACCTTCATGCTGCTGCACGGCAGCGGCGCCAACGAGACGCAGCTTCTCCACCTCGCCCACCAGGTCGACAGGCAGGCGACACTGGTCGGCATTCGTGGCCGGTCGAACGAGGAGGGAACGCCGCGCTGGTTCCGCCGCTATTCTCCGACGACCTTCGACCAGAAGGACGTGCGTGCGGAGGCCGAGGCCTTCGCTGCCTTCGTCGAAGGCGCTCGGGAAGGCTACCGTATCGATCTCGATAAGACCGTGTTCATCGGCTACTCCAACGGCGCCAATCTGCTGGTTGCGCTGATGCTGCTGCATCCGAGCCTGATCCGAAATGTCGTGCTGATGCGCTCGATGCTCGTCATCGACGACGTACCGCCACCGGATCTCACCGGTACGAAGGTGCTGCTCCTGACAGGCAAGCACGACAGCTATGGCGATTTCGCTCCTCGCCTCAAGGAAGAGCTTTCCCGCACCGGGGCCGATCTGACGACGGTCGAACTCGACATGGGCCACGAAATCGGTGCGCCGGATATTGCGGCTATCCAGCAATGGCTGGCGGACAAAGAGCTGTGATAAGCTGACGATGTAAAGCGTGGGCCCGGGCTATTCCGCACCGGGCCACGTGGTCAGCTGCTTCACATTTGCCTCAAGCCGACTTCTCAGCCGCTGCAAAATCCGCAAACGCCTTGACGAAGGCCGCCAGCCGGTCGCGGGCATCGGCATCCGTCAACGTCCCCTCGGCATCGAACAGTGTATCCGCCTTGGGCAACATCAGCCGTTTGCCCGACCAGAGTTCAGCACCGAGCGTGCGCATGACGGACAGCCAGGCGTTCTGGCTGAGGATGGTGCCGAAATTGCCGGGCGAGGCGCCGGCAAGCGCGAACGGCCGGTTGCGAAACACTTTGGCAATGTCGGCGGATGGCCTGCTCAGCCAGTCGATCCCGTTCTTGAACACACCGGGAATGGAGTTGTTGTATTCGGGCGTGAACAGGATGACGCCGTCGGCGGCCATCACCTGTTGCTTGAGAGCCGTCACCGCCGGCGGAATGCCACTCTCCTTTTCGACATCGCCGTCATAGAGCGGTATCCCGTGCAGCGTCGCCGTGTCGAATTCGACGCCATCGGGCAGATTTGCCGCGGCCGCCCGCATCAGCCCGGTGTTGAACGACGCCTTGCGCAGGCTCCCGGATATCCCGAGGATTTTCGTCATGAGATTTGGTCCTTCCTACCCCACAGGGTCGTGCAGACGCGCCCCGAAAAGCGAGGGCGGAATGCAGTTGCCGGTCTATAACGCAGCCGCCATCATGATGGGTCCGCGGCAAGGCGAAGTCCAACAGGATCAGAGGGATAGAGACAAAAAAGCCGGGGACGAATCCCCGGCTTTGCGTTTGGACCAGACTGTTAGACCAGCGGCTTCAGCCGTGCTTCGATCTGGGCGCGCTTCGGCTCCAGGAACGGCGGCAGAGACAGGCTTTCACCAAGCGTCTCCATCGGCTCGTCGACGGCGAAACCGGGACCATCGGTCGCGATCTCGAAGAGAACGCCATTCGGCTCGCGGAAATAGAGCGAACGGAAGTAATAGCGTTCGACTTCGCCGCTCGACGGCAGGCGGAAGCCGTTGAGGCGTTCCGTCCACTCCGTCAGCGCCGCATTATCCGGCGCCCGGAAGGCGACGTGATGCACGGCACCGGCGCCCTGCCGGGCAATCGGCAGACCCGGCTGAACCGCGACATGCAGTTCGGCCGCAGGACCACCCTCACCCATGGTGAAGACGTTGACTTCCCCCTCGCCGTCCGGCGACGGATAGGTGCGGGCCTTGCTCATGTTCATCACATGCGTGAGGACGAGCTCGGTGTTGGTGATATCCGGAACGCTGATGGTGATCGGTCCGAGACCCTTGATCTGATGCTCGGCCGGAACCGGGCTCTTTTCCCAGGGGTGCGAGGGCTGAAGCCCGCCATCGTCGACCAGTCGGAAGCGCTGGCCTTCACCGTCCTCGAAGTCAAGCGAGACACGGCCATCGATCTCGGTGACGTCTCCGCTTAAGACCTTGAGTTCGTCGAAGCGGCGCTTCCACCACTGAACGCTCTCGGCGCCGCCGACCCGGAGGCCCGTGCGCGAAATGCTGTGCGTGCCGCGCCCTTCGGGCCCGACCGGCCAGTCGAAGAAGGTCAGGTCGGTCCCGGGCGTTGCGCGCCCGTCGGCATAGAAGAGGTGGTAGGCGGTGGTGTCATCCTGGTTGACGGTCTTCTTGACCAGCCGCAGACCGAGCACCTGCGTGTAGAAGCGCAGGTTCTCCGGCGCGTTTGCGGTGATCGCCGTCAGGTGATGGATCCCAGTCAGTTGCAAGCTCATGATTGCCTCCAATGCGTGGCATTACTGTTGAGCACAATATGGGATGACGTATCGTTTCCGACAGTAGATCAATAAAGAACGGAACGTTCCTGTCGAGTGAACAATCGCCGGACGGTTTTGTTCCTCGGCTTGTCTTTCTCTTGCGGTTGCCGCGACCGATCACAGGCGGTAACCGGCACGGGTCAGCGCCGGTAGAGGTCGCCAAGATAGGTGTTTTCGAGACGGGAGATCGCATAGGTCTGCGGATCGATATCCGCGACCAGCAGGGTCTCCCGCGCGGCATCGGCCTTGGCAAGAAGCTGGCCGTCGGGTGCCGCGATGCGCGACAGCCCGGCGAAGGAGAACAGCGGATCCGAGCCGTGATGATTGATATAGGCGACGAACACCTGGTTCTCGAAGGCCCGCGTCTGGATCATGTGCTCTGCGATGAAGGAGCCGGACCAGCCCGCCGGCAACGCCGTCGGCACCAGCACAGCCTCGGCGCCCGCCAGCGCCAGCCGCCGGACGTTCTCCGGGAACTCGACGTCGTAGCAGATCAGCATGCCGCAGGTAACGCCGCGATGCACGAACAGCTTTGTCTCGGGACCGGGCGCCTTGAAAATCGAGCGCTCATAATCGCCGTAGAGATGAGACTTGCGGTAGACGACCGGCGCCGCATCGCCATCGACATAGACGGCGCTGTTGTAGACATCGTTGCCGTCGCGCTCGGCAAAGCCGGCGATGAGCGCAATGCCGGTCTCAGACGAGATCGCCTTCAGACGCTGAACGATCGTCCCATCCGGCGCTTCAGCGAGTGTGGCCAACGCCTCGCCGGCGCCGTAACCGGTGATGCCGAGTTCGGGCGTCAGGAGCAGTGTCGCCCCTTGGGCGGCAGCTTCCGCCGCGGCACGCGTGATCCGGTCGAGATTGGCGGCAACGTCGCCCGCCGCCGATTGCATCTGGAGGGCTGCGAGCTTCATCATTTACCATCCGACGACATGGCGCCAAGCAGCTTCGGCAGGTCACCGAAGCGGGCGACGAGACCGAAGATCACCGCAGCGGTCGTGACGAAGAGGATCGTCACCGAAGCCATGGTCGGCGTGTAGCCGTAACGCAGCGCGTTGAAGATCTTGATCGGCAGCGTTTCCACCGTGAAGCCAACGGTCATGTAGGCAACGATATATTCGTTGAGCGACAGCACGAACGCGAAGGCATAGCCGGAAACGATATAGGGCAGGATCAGCGGCAGCACGACGGTGCGGAAGATCGTGCGCTCGTCGGCGCCCATGGTCGAGGCCGCTTCGACAAGAGATCGGTCGATCGAGGTAAAGCCGAGCGAAAGCGTCACCAGCGGTAGCGTCACGAAGAAGATCGCGTGGCTGACCACTGCCGTCCAGGGTTGCCCATAAAAGCCGACCGTCGCCCAGAAGGTGAGCATGCCGAGCGCGGTGATGACAGGCGGCAGCGTGAAGGGTGCGACACCGAGAAGCTGGAAGATGTTCGCCCAGGGCGCGATGCGCCGCCACAGGAACCAGGAGAGCGGCAACGCGATCGCAACCGCAAGCGCTGCCGAAAGCACGGCCAGTGTCACCGAGGCAAAGAGGGCGTTGCGCCATTCCGGATTGAGGAAGATTTCGCCGTACCAGGAAAGCGAAAAGCCCTGTGGCGGAAAGGCAAGCGTCTGCTTCTCGTTGACGGAAACGCCGGCAACGACGATCAGCGGCAGCGCCAGGAACAGGCCGATCAGGAAGAAATAGGCCCTGCGGAACATCGAGATCATGCCGCTTCTCCCTTGCGTCCGGCAATCACGGTGAGCGCGACGAGGCCGAGCGTCACCAGCACGAGGAAGACGGCCATGGCGGCGGCGAACGGCATGTTCGACTGGTAGATCGCCTGATCGGTGATCAGCACCGAGAGCGTCCAATGCTGCGGCCGGCCGAGAAGCTGCGGCAACAGATAGGAGCCGAGCGCGAAGATGAAGACCATGATCAGCGTGGCGGTGATGGTGTTGCGAAGCGCTGGCACGACCACGGTGAAGAAGGCCTTCAGCGGCGATGCGCCGAGTGTGCGCGCCGCCTCCGTCAGCGTTGGATCGAGACGGACGAGTGCCGGGAAAAGCACCAGGACCGTATAGGGAAAGGCCTGGTAGACCATGCCGGTCAAAACCGCGCCGAAGCTCGGCGTCAACGCCTTCGCCTCCGCCATGATATCGAGAGCGACGAGAATGTTGGTGATGCCAGCGGTGCGCGAAAACAGCGTCGACCAGGCAAAGCCGATGATGACTTCCGAGAGCGACAGGATCGACAGAAGCGCCACCAGCCAGACCACCTGCACCTTCCGCGCCATGCGTGTCAGCATGTAGGTGAAGGGCAAGGCGAGCACGACGCAGCAGATCGCCACCGTGATCGCCAGCAGCAGCGAAAAGCCGAGCACACCGCCGAAGAAGACCGAAAGGAAGCGGGCGTAATTGTCGAAGACGAAGGCCGGCGTATAGAAGCCGCCCTGCTGGCGTTGGAAAAAGCTGACGGCGATCATCGTGCCAAAGGGCACGACGAAGAAGATGGTGAGCATCGCCGCGGGAAAGAGGAGCGGCGCGTAGTCGCCAAGGGTCTGAGGTGGTTCGCGTCTCATTTCTTCAGCACCACGCAGACATCCGGGGTGAGCGCGATGCCGACCTCCTGGCCGACAGTGACGTCGGGTCGGGCCCGCGGTGTGGAGACGGCGACGATCTGGTGTCCGGCGATATCGACGAAAGTTTCGATCGTGCCGCCGAGGTCACGCACGAAGGTGACCTTGCCGGCGAGTGCGCCAGCGCCGGGCGCCGTCAGATGCACGTCTTCCGGGCGGACCGACAGCGTGCCCTTGGCGGCACCGGCCGGCAGCGCGAGGCCGGGGATCGCCTGGCCGAGCACCACGGCACGGCCGGAACTGTCGCCCTGAACGTCGAGCAGGTTCGTCTGGCCGATGAAGTCGGCAACGAAGCTGTCGGCCGGGCGGCGATAGATTTCGATCGGCGACGCGGCCTGGCGAATCTCGCCGCCGCTCATGACGACGACGGTATCGGCCATGGTCATCGCTTCGCGCTGGTCATGGGTGACGACGATGGTGGTGATGCCGAGCTGCTGCTGAAGCTGGCGCAATTCCACCTGCATCGCTTCGCGCAGCTTGGCGTCAAGCGCCGACAGCGGCTCGTCGAGCAGGAACAGTTTTGGTGAGATCGACAGTGCACGTGCGATCGCCACCCGCTGGCGCTGGCCGCCGGAAAGCTTGGCAACGGGACGGTCGGCGTAGCCGGAGAGATGGATCATCGCCAGCAGCTCGTCGACGCGCTTCTTCTGGTCTTCCTTTGCCGCACCGCGAATGCGCAAGGGGTAGGCGATGTTCTCGCCGACGGTCAGATGCGGAAACAGCGCCAGCGACTGGAACACCATGCCGAGATTGCGCTTATGCGTCGGCACGCGGGTGATGTCCTCGCCGTCGAGCCGGATCGCCCCGCCGGTCGGCAGATCGAGGCCGGCGATCATCCGCAGCAATGTGGTCTTGCCGCAACCGGAGGGGCCGAGCATGCAGACGAAGGTGCCGTGCGGCACGGTCAGGTCGACATTGTTGACGGCCCTGAAGGCTCCGAATTCCTTGACGACGTTTTGAAGGGCAAGTCCGGACATTGTTTCTCCGCGGAATGGTCCCCTCCTCCTCATGGGAAGGGTTCAGGCGGGGAGCGCCGAAAGGCCCTCCCCGTCGTTAAGTCCAGTTCTTCCTCGAAGGTCGAGGAAGGTCGTCGATCAGGCTCAGCCGACGATCAGCTCGGTCCACTTCTGGTTCAGCCAATCCGACTTCGTCTGGTAGAGGTCGTAGCGCGGAATGATCGGCTCGATGTCGGACGAGACGGCTGCGAACTCCTTGTCGGTGAGATCCGTGACTTCGCGCTTGACGGTCGGCGACGTCCCGACCTTACGCGACAGCGTCGCCTGGATCGAGGGCTGGCACATGTAGTCGATGAAGATATGGGCCTCTTCCGACTTCTGCGAGGCGCGCGACAGCGCCCAGCAACCGGAATCCTGGATGCCGCCTTCCTTCGGGAAGGTGGAGCGGACAGGATGACCGTCGGCCGCCGCAAGGCCGGTCACGTCGTGATAGTACTGGCCCATCGGGATTTCGCCCGACTTCAGCGACTGCTCGAACTGCGCTTCGTCGCGGTACCAGAGGCGGACGTTCGGCTTGACCTCGGCCAGCTTGTCGAAGGCCTTCAACAAGCCCTCTTCCGTGTCGAGCGCATTGGTGCCGCCCATGAAGGTCTTGGCCGTCACTTCGAGCAGGAACGAGTTGGAAACGAGCGCCAGCAGGCCGAGCTTGTCAGCGTTCGCCGGATCCCAGAAGGCAGACCAGGAGGTCGGTGCTTCCTTGTAGACGTCGGTGTTGGTCACCAGCGTGATGTACCAGGAGACGGCGCCGATGCCGGCGATGCGGCCATCCGGATACTTGTTGACGAAGCGGTCGAGCAGGTTCGACGCGTTCTTGATCTTCGCCGTATCGAGCGGCGTCCAAAGATCGGTCGACTGACCTTTCAGCATCGCCACCTGCGACATCATCGAAACGTCGGCCGGGGCCTGGCCGGCGCGGGCGGCCTGCTCGAGCTGGACGAGCCAGGCTTCACCGGTCGGCTCTGCGATCGATTCGACGGCAATGCCCGTCGCCTTGGTGAATTCCGGGAAGATGTTCTTGTCGAACGAGGTTTTGAAATAGCCGCCGTAGACGCCGACCTTCAGCGATTTGTCCTGCGCTCTCAGGATCGACGGCATCGCCAGCATGGAAGCGCCGGCGAGGCCGGCACCGAGCAGCGTCCGTCGCTTGATGGAAGTGGTGATCATCATCTGTCTCCTTTGTTCCGGCGGTGATCCGCCTGTTCCCTGTTCTGTTTGATTTCTTGCATATTTTCAGTCTCAGTGCGCGGGTGATTTGCGCTCCAACATCCGTGCATATTGTGTCAGCGGATAACACAGCACGAAGAAGATGACTGCCACCAGCCCATAGACTGTGAAAGGTTCGAAGGTGGCATTATTGATCGCATTCGCGGTTCTGAGAAGCTCTTCGAAACCGATGATCGAGGTGAGCGCCGTGCTCTTGATGAGCTGCACGAGAAAGCCGACGGCCGCCGGCCGGGTGATAGCGAAGGCCTGCGGCAGGATGACGAGCCGCAGTTCCTGCAGGCGATGAAGCCCCAGGCTCGCCCCGGCATCCCATTGGCCGCGCGGCAATGCCTCAACGCCGCTGCGCCAGATCTCGGCAAGATAGGCGCTGGCATAGAAGGTGAGCCCGAGGGCCGCCGCCGTCCACGGCTCGATCCGGAAGCCTAGCATCGGCAGACCGAAGAACATCAAGAACAGCTGCATCAAAAGCGGCGTGCCCTGGAAGAGCGCGATGTAACCGGAACCGAGGCGGCGTGGCCAGCGGCGCTCGGAGATGCGCGCAGCCAGGATCATCAGTCCTACTGCAGCCCCACCGGCAAAAGCGACAACCGACAGGAGGATCGTCCACCGCGTGGCGAAGATCAGGTTGCGCAGGATGTCCCAAAAGGTGAATTCGATCATGACACGTCTGCTCCAAGCGCCCGCCTGCCACCGGCAACGAAGAGCCGCCGGATCGCCATCGACAGGGCGAGATAGATCAGCGTGACGACGAAGTAAGTCTCGAATGAGCGGAAGGTCCGGGCCTGAAGCAAGTCCGCCTCGTGCGCCAGCTCCCGCACCGCGATCTGCGAGACAACGGCTGATTCCAGCATCATGATGATCACCTGGCTGGTGAGCGCCGGAAAGATCACCTTCAGCGCCTGCGGCAGGATGATCTTGACGAAGACCTGACGGGGCTTGAGCCCAAGCGCAAAGGCCGCCTCGCTCTGCCCCTTCGGTACGGCGTCAAGACCTGCGCCGACGATCTCGGTCGTATAGGCGGCCATGTTGAGCGTCATCGCCAGAATGGCCGCGACGATCGGGTCTAGCCGGATGCCGAGGCTCGGCAGTCCGAAATAGATGAAGAACAGCTGCACCAGAAACGGCGTGTTCCTGGCGACTTCGACATAGACGGCCACGGCCTTGCGCAGCACCGAGTAGCGGCTGCGACGGGCGGCGGCAAAGAGAATGCTGATCAGGATGCCTAGCACGGTCGTGCAGGCGATCAGGAACACGGTCATGGCCGCGCCATGGGCGATCGCGCCCGCGGCGTCCTTGAGCCAACCGAAGCTGAGGCCGTAGCCCATCGTCGCGCCTCCCCAGAGGTCCGCGAGAAGCTCAGGCTCCTCGCGGCCGTCAGGCTCTTGTTAGTCCTTGAGGTTCTCGGGGTTGAGCGGCGTCTTCAGCCAGGCTTCGGAGCTCGCGTTCAACTTGCCGTCCGAGAGCATTTTGGCGACGGAGTCATTGACCGCCTTTTTCAGGCCTTCCTCGCTCTTGTTGAGACCGATATGCGACGGTGAGGTCAGAAGCTGGAATTTCTGTTCCGGCTTCAGCGCCTCCTGGCGAGCCAGCACCTGTGCGCCGACGTCGTTGCCGACGACCATCAGTTGCGTCTGGCCGGAAATGAAGGCCTGGATCACCGCATTGTAGTTGTCGAAGCGCTGGATGTCGGCATTGGCCGGCGCTGCCTCGGTGAGCGAGGTGTCTTCCAAGGTGCCACGGTTGACGGCGATGGTCTTTTCCGCAAGGTCTTCCTTGCCGGCGACCTTCAGTTCCGCCGGGCCGATGACGGCAATGTAGTAAGGCGCATAGGCAGCAGCGAAATCGATCACCTCGGCGCGCTCCTTGGAGAAGCCGACGCTCATCAGGATATCGACGCGCTTGTCGTTGAGATAGGGAATGCGGTTCTGGCCGGTGACGCTGACGAGGTTCAGCTTGACGCCGAGGTCATCGGCGATCTGCTGGGCCACGTCGACATCGTAGCCCTTGATGCTCATGTCGGCGCTGGCAGACGAGAAGGGCGGGAAGTCGGAGAAAATGCCGACATTGATCTGGCCGGCGGACTTGATATCGGCGAGCGCATCGGCCTTGGCGATGCCGGCGGCTGCACCGAGCATCAGGGCAGCGGCGAATGCTGTCTTCAGTTTGGTATGGATCGTCATGGTAATTCCCCTACCCGGAAGCTTTGTGATTGTGCAGTCTCGTGGTCGGCCACCGGTTCCGGTCCGGCAGCCGACAAACATTTTTCCGGGCGTCAGGCAGACTTGCCTGTGATCGCCGGGCTGAAGACCATGAGGCTCAGGATTTCGAAGAGCACCTGTGCGCCGGCATGGGCCGTATTGGTTGTCGAGTCGTATTGCGGCGCCACTTCCACGACGTCGCCGCCGACCAGATTGACTCCCTTGAAGCCGCGGATCAATTCCAGCACTTCGCGGGTCGTTAGGCCACCCACTTCCGGCGTCCCGGTGCCGGGTGCGAAGGACGGATCGAGGCTGTCGATATCGAAGGAGAGATAGGTCGGGCCATCGCCGACGATCTTCTTCGCCTTCTCGATAATCGCGGGAATGCCGAGACCGGTCACTTCTTCGGCGTGGATGACGGTCATGCCGGACTCATAGGAGAACTCCCAGAGATATTCGGCCGAGCCGCGAATGCCGATCTGCACCACACGGGTCGGGTCGAGCACGCCGTCGAGCACCGCGTTGCGGAACGGACCGCCGTGGTGGAACTTGGTGAGGTCGTAGGCGCCGCCGGTGTCGCAGTGGGCGTCGATGTGGATCATGCCGACGGGGCGCTTCTTGCCGACTGCCTTGAGGATCGGATGGGTGATCGAGTGATCACCGCCGACCGACAGCGGCAGCACGCCGGCTTCGACGATCTGGTTGATGCGCTTCTCGATATCCTCATGGCTGAGTTCCAGCCGGTAGCGGCTCTGGAACGGCACGTCGCCGATATCGGCGACCCGCAGTTCCTGCACCGGCGTGCAGCCGAGCACGTGGTTGTAGGGGCCGATACGCTCGATCGAACGCAGCGCCCGCGGTCCGAAGCGCGAGCCCGGACGGTTGGTAACGCCGAGATCCATCGGAATTCCGACGATCGCCACCTGCAGATTGCCGAAATCCGGGTTCTCCGCATCGACCGGCATATGCGGCGCGGTCAGGAAGGTCGGGATGCCCGAATAGGGCGCAAGCCGCGTGCCGCTCTTGTTGAAGATCTTGTCGGCGACCTTGCGGAAGGTCGGATCGAACAGTTCGCCGCCGTGGCTTTCGCCGTACTTCGCCTTCAATTCGGCAAGCTTGTTGTTGTCCCAGGCCATCCGTTCAATCCTCCGTCATGAATAGCCCGGGGCATGCGCGTGAAGCGCCACAGATATCTGTCTGCGGATGGGGCCGGCTCGTCCGGCGCGATCATGTTCCCCAGGCGTTTTCGCCTTTGTTGATGAACATTAGGCGGTAATTCCACTAGAAAATCAATTGACATTGTTATAGCGTTTCGTGTGAGAAAAATTCACATAACAACTACCACCGGAACGCCCAGATTTGTCCAGCCGCCTGCCCCCGCTCAACCCCTTGCGTGCCTTCGAAGCGACGGCGCGGCGGGGCTCCGTATCGGCTGCGGCACGCGAGCTCAACGTCACCCACGGTGCGATCAGTCACCAGATCCGGGCACTCGAACTCTCGGTCAAGGCGGCGCTGTTCGAGCGCGGCGGCAAGCGGCTGAAACTGACGCCGCAGGGCGCATTGCTCTTGCCGGCGGTCACCCACGCCTTTGCCGAGATCGCCGCGGCCACTGCGGCGATGACGCGTCCGACGACGAGCGGCGAACTCCGCATCACCTGCGTCCCGGCGCTGCTTTCCTTCTGGCTGATTCCGCGGCTGCACCTCTTCACCGAGCAATATCCGGACGTGCGCCTGACGCTGATCGCCTCCAACGACGAAGCCTACCTGCATTCGCCCGATGTCGACGTCTGCCTGATCTACGGCGACGGCAACTGGTCCGGTGCCTGGGCCAAGCTCTGGAGCCGTCTCGAACTCTTCCCGGTCGTAAGTCCGACGCTCGTCAACATGCGGCCCTTACGGTCCGTCCGGGATCTGCGCGACCATGTGATGCTGCATGGCGACGATGGCCGCGAGTGGAACACCTGGCTCGCAGCGGCTGATGCTAGCGACCTGCAGCGCGGCCAGCAGCATTTCATGAGCGACGCGCGGCTCTCGACCGAAGCGGCGCTGCACAACCAAGGCGTCGCGCTCGGCGACACCATCACTGCCGGCAGTCTCATCGCGCGCGGCGAACTGATCGCCCCCTTCGACCTGACGGTGCCCGCCAACGACGCCTTCTTCGTCGCGTGCCGCAACGAAGTGCTGGCAGCACCGATCGTGCGCATCTTCATCGACTGGATGTTCGCAACGCTCGAAAGCGATCCGATGCCGGAGCTCCAGACCTCGGCGCGCACGATTATTCGCAGCCGGACCTCGAAATCCGAGCCAACTGATCGTAAATCGAAGCCGGACGGCTTTCAGCCGGTCTCGGCGCCAAGCCGTGATCGCCGCTCAGATCGCCCGCAGAAACGTAAAGCCAAGGCCTGAAGCGCGATGAGGAAAAGTGTATACGGCTTTCGCCCGCATCTCGCTTGAAACTATCTAACGCAGGAACTCCCGCCATGCCGCATTTCAACCCGCTCGTCGAAAAGCTCTCGCCGCCGCCCGTGCCTTCGGTGCTGGCCTGGGCGAAATCCTACGACGGCTCCCGTGGCCCGCTGATCGATCTGTCGCAGGCGGTGCCCGGCTATCCCGCCCATCCGGACATGCTGGCCTGGCTCGGCGAAGCTGCTGCCTCCACCGCCTATACCGGCTATGGCGCGATCGAGGGCGAAGCGGTGCTGCGTGACGCCTATGCGGCCCATGTCGCCGGGCTATACGGTGCCGTGATCACGGCCGACAACATCCATATCACCTCGGGCTGCAACCAGGCCTTCATCTGCACGGCGATGGCCATTGCCGGCGCGGGCGACACGATCCTGATGACCAACCCCTACTACTTCAACCAGGAAACGACGCTTTCGATGCTCGGCATCCATGTCGAGCTCGTGCCCTGCGACGCCGGCGCCGGCTTCCTGCCGGAGGTCGACGCGATCGCTGCTGCCCTTCGCCCCGGCATCCGTGCACTCGCGCTCGTCTCGCCCAACAACCCGACCGGCGCCGTCTATCCGCCGGAGTTGCTTGGCCGCATTTACGAGGCTTGCCGCGCCAAGGGCGTCTGGCTGATCCTCGACGAGACCTACCGCGACTTCCTGCCCGACGCGTCTGCCGCCCCGCATGGCCTGCTCGCAACCGAAGGCTGGCAGGAGAGCTTCATCGGCCTATACAGCTTCTCGAAATCCTTCTGCATTCCCGGTCATCGCCTGGGCGCGATCACCGCCGGCCCTGCCGTCATCGAGCAGGTGACGAAGATCATGGACAACCTGCAGATCTGCGCGCCGCGCTCGGCCCAGGCCGCGGTCGCGAAGGCAATCCCGGCTCTTGCCGACTGGCGTCAGACGAACCGCGCCGAAATCGCGGCACGAGCCGATGCGCTGCGCGACGTCATGAGCCGCCTGCCGAAGTGGAAGCTGCAGGCGGTCGGCGCCTATTTCGCCTATGTCCGCCACCCCTTCCCGGATATCGACTCGCAGTTCATCGCAGAGAAGCTGGCCAAGCTCGCCGGCGTCGTCTGCCTGCCCGGCGACTATTTCGGCGAAGGCCAGGAGAACTATCTGCGCTTTGCCTTCGCCAATGCGGATGCCGCAACGATCCGCAAGCTTGAAGAGCGGCTGGCGAACTTCACGCCGCCCGGCCTTTGAGACTTGAAGTGACGCAGTTCCGGACGGGAAACCGTTTCACACTATTCGTGGAATTGGTCTGAGGCCCGGAACTGCTCTGAGGAAAGCGCGCAGCGTTACCCGCGCCGCGCGATCAGGATGCCGACAAGCACGATGACGCCGCCGATCGCCTGCATCATGCCCACCGGCTCGGCAAGCAGGATCCAGGCGAGAATTGCCGCCACGACCGGCTGCAACAGCAAAGTCAGCGAGGAAAAGGCGGGCGGCAGATAGGCAAGCGCATAGGTGATCGCCACCTGCCCGCCGGCATGGCTGACAAAGGCGAGACCGAAAAGCATCGCCCACCCGAACGTCGTCGCCGGAAAGAGCGTCGGCTCGAACAGGACTGCCATCGGCAGCATGCAGATTGCTGCAGACGCCGTACTCCAGATCATGATGCGCACGGTGCTGAACAAGCTGCGCAGCCGCCCGATCGCCAGGATGTAGCCGGCATAGAACATGGCGGCGATGACAGCGATGCCGTCCCCCAGCAGATTGCCCTCACCGAGCGCCATCGGTCCACCCTTGAGGATCACCACGCCCGCAACCGCCGTGATGAGGCCTATGGCGAAGATGACGCTGACGCGCGAGCGAAACAAAAGCCAGCTCGTGAGCGTCACGAAAACGGGCGCCAGATTGGCAAGCAGCGTGGCGTTGGCGACCGAGGTCTTGGTGAGCGCGTAGTGCCAGGCGCCGAGATCGATGGCGAGAAACACGCCGGGCAGGATGAGCAACGCATATTCCGAGAGCTTTTCCGGTCGCCGCCCGCCGGCGCCCTCGGGGCGGAACCAGGTCCAGGCAAGAAGCGGAATCAATGCCAGAGCCACGCGCCAGAAGGCGGTCGCCATCGGCCCGACTTCCGACAGTCGCACGAAGATCGGCGAGCCGCCGATCGCAGCGCCGCCGATGAGAAGTGCTGCCATGGCAACGCGATTGTGGGCCGAGGAATGATGTGGGTGGGTCACGGGAGGCATCCGGAAGGGAGCAGTGGTCTGCTGCAGATCGTTGACGAGCTATCAGATGCCGGCTGCCGGTGACAGTCCTTGCGCGCCCAAGCCTGAAAGAAAAACGGCCGCCACAAGATTGCGGCGGCCGTCCTTCAGAGGATGTTGCGCTTTGCTCAGGCGGCGTCGGGAACGTGGACAGTCTTCACTTCCAGGAAGTCCTCAAGGCCGAACATGCCACCTTCGCGACCGTTGCCGGACTGCTTGTAGCCGCCGAATGGGCTGCCGTAGCGATGTGGCCCACCATTGATGTGCACCATGCCGGCGCGCAGGCGACCGGCAACACGCTCGGCCCGCTTGGGGTCACCCGTCTGCACGTAAGCCGCGAGACCGTAGTTAGTGTCGTTGGCGATCGCGATCGCTTCCTCCTCGGTATCGAAGGGAATGATGGCGAGTACCGGGCCGAAGACCTCCTCGCGGGCGATGCGCATCTCATTGTTGACATCGGCAAAGATCGTCGGCTTGACGAAGTAGCCGGTTTCGAAGCCCTCCGGCTTGCCGGCGCCGCCGACGAGCAGACGCGCGCCTTCGGCAATGCCTGCCTCGATCAGCGCCTGCACCCGGCCGAACTGGATGTGGCTGACGAGCGGACCGATGTGGCCGCCTTCCTGGGTGGGGTCGCCGACCTTGGCCTCGCGGCCGACATGCTTGGCGATCTCGACCACCTGGTCGTAAACGCTGCGCTCCACCAGCATTCGGGTCGGCGCGTCGCAGGACTGGCCGGAATTGTTGAAGCATTCCAGCACGCTGCCGGTGACGCGGTCTTCGAGATCGGCATCGGCAAAGACGATGTTCGGCGACTTGCCACCGAGTTCCAGCGTCACGCGCTTGACGGTCTCGGCCGCATCCTTGCTGACGGCGATGCCGGCGCGGGTCGAGCCGGTGAACGACATCATGTCGATGTCGCGATGCTTGGAAAGGGCAGCACCGGCATTGATGCCGTCGCCGTTGACAAGGTTGAAGACGCCGGCCGGGAAGCCCGCCTCGTCGATCATCTCGGCGTAGAGCATGGCGTTCAGTGGCGTGAACTCGCTCGGCTTCAGGATGCAGGTCGAGCCGGTTGCCAGCGCCGGCACCACCTTCAGCGCGATCTGGTTGATCGGCCAGTTCCACGGCGTGATCAGACCGCACACACCGATCGGCTCGCGCAGGATGACGTCGCCGTTCGGCAGCCGGTCGCGGCTCTTCAGCCGCTTCAGCGCGTCGATGAAGCCCTGGAGGTGGCCGACGCCGACATCGGCCTGCTGCTCGCGGGTCATGGTCTTCGGTGCACCAAGCTCCATGGTGATGGTATCGACCATCTCGTCATAGCGGCGCTTGTAGACGGCAAGCAGCTTTTCGAGCAGCGCCAGCCGTTCCTCGACGCTGGTCTGGCTGTAGGTGGCAAAGGCCTTCTTGGCGGCGGCAACCGCCCGGTCGATGTCTGCGGCGGTGCCCATGGAGATCACCGCAATCGGCTTTTCCGTCGCCGGGTTCAGCACCTCGAGATCGTTTGCGACGATGGGATCCACCCAGGCGCCATTGATGTAAAACTTGCGTTTGTCGAGCATTCGCTCCTCCTTCCCGTCAGTTTGTCTTTTGCTTCTCCGCGAGCCAGTTCCGGATCAGCATGCGATAGCGCTCGCCGGAAAAGCTCGGAAAATGTCCGCCATGAACGATACGCGCGGGGATCGCGAGCAACCGTTCCATCGACGCCAGGTAGTCGTCGGCATTGGAATGATAGGTGTCCTCGATCAGCGGCCCGTCATAGAGAATGTCGCCCGAGAAGAGCACGCCGGTTTTCGCCTCCCAAAGCGCAATCCCGCCGGGCGAATGGCCGGGCGTATGGATCACCTCGAAGACCCGGTCGCCGAGATCGATATGGTCGCCGTCTTCCAAGAGCCGCGTCGCCGGCGCCGCCCTCACCGCATAGGTGGTGGAGGCGTAGGGTTCGGGCGGCAATGCGTCGAAGATCTCGTCGGCGACATAGGGATCGGCAAGCGTGTTCTTGCGGGTCGGATGCGCCAGCAGCTCGGCCTCGGCGGAATGCACGCAGCGGCACTCGAACTCGTGATGGCAGCCGATATGGTCGAAATGGGTGTGGCTGGCGACGGCATCCAAAGCGCGTTCGGTGACGAGCGGCACCCATTGCCTGAGCGACACGACGCCCATGCCGCTATCGACGAGCATGTCGCGGTCGCGGCCGCGCACATGCCAGATGTTGCAGCGGTAGAATTCCTGGATATAGGGCTCGTCGATGATCGTGACGCCATCGTCGAGCCGTCTCACCCGGTACCAGTCCTTGGGGGCAATTCTCTGCATCGTGTTACGCGTGTCCACCTGTGGCGGGCAAAGCTACGACGTCGGCTGCGCGCACGGCAAGCGGCACAATCTCGCCCTCGCGCACGGTTGCCGATTGCGGCAGATGTGCCACCAGCGCCCTCGTATCCGCAGCACAGGGCTGCAGGTGGCAGCGATAGTGCGTGCCGAAGAAAGCGCTGCCGGCAACCCGCGCCTCTCCGAGCGCCACGGTCGGTCCCTCTGCCTTGTCGTCGGCGCGGAAATGTTCCGGCCGGATGGTCAGCGTGATCCGGTCGCCGGCCTTCGGCGACGATGCGGTGAAATTGCCCGCCGGCAACGCCAGGCTGCCAAGTGACGTTTCGACATGGGCGGAGCTTGCATCCGCCGCCGCGACACGACCGGAAACAAAATTGACCTCGCCCATGAACCCCGCCGAAAACAGCGAGCGCGGGCGCATATATATCTCCGACGGCGGGCCGAAATCCTCGATCCGCCCCTGGTTCATCACCACGATTCGGTCGGCGATCGCCATCGCCTCCTCCTGGTCGTGGGTGACGTGCACGAAGGTGGTGCCGACCCGTTTCTGGATCGCCTTCAGCTCGTCCTGCATCTGGCGGCGAAGTTTCAGAAGAGCACCAGCACGGCGACCGGCAGGAAGATGAAGGCATAGACGAGGACGAGATAGGTCCAGGAGAGCACGCTTGCGGAGATCTGGCGCAGCATCGTCAGGCCCTCTCGATCTTCAGCCAGCGAGCGCAGGCGAGATAGGCGACGGTGACGGCGAGCATCAGCACGATCGACAGCGCCGCTGCCATCGGGAAATCCGCCCGGCGCCCGAGCTGCAGCATGATGATCTGCGGCAGCACCAGCTCGTTGTTGCCGCCGAGGATCTGCGGCGTGACATAGTCGCCGATACAGAGCACGAAGGTAAGGAAGGCGCCGGTCATGATACCGGGCAGCGTCAAGGGCAGCACCACATGCCAGAAGGTCTGGAAGGCATTGGCGCCGAGGTCTGATGCCGCGCGGCGGTAGTTTGGCGAAAGCTGGATCAGGTTGGAATAGATCGTCAGCGTCAAAAGCATGACGAAGAAGTGCACGAAACCGATGACCGTCGCCGTGCGCGTGCTCGCCAGCTCCAGCGGCTCGGAGATAAGGCCGATGCTCATGAATGTCTGGTTGATCACGCCGTTCTTCGACAGCACCAACAGCCAGGAATAGGAGCGCACCACATAGGAGGTCCAGAACGGCAGGATCGCCAGGATGAGCGCCATGCGCTGCAGCCGCTTCGGCACGCGCTCGGCGATGATCCAGGCGAGCGGATAGGCGAGCAGCACCGAGATCACCGTGACGATGACGGTGATTTCGAGCGAGTTGACGAGCCCCCGGAACAGCGCGTTTTCGGAGAAGAAGCGGACGTAGTTGTCGAAGTTCCAGGCATGGACGATGTCCCGCCCTTCTCGCTTCCAGAGGCTCATCGCCGCCATGAAGGCGAAGGGCACGACGAAGAAGGCGATGGTCCATAGAAGCGCCGGAGCAACGAAGCCCCAGGCCTTGCGCCGGTCGGCGTCTTCGAGCGCTGTCGCTGATGTCAAAGCGGTGTCGGCCATTACCGTTCCAGATCAAAGGATTTCGGCGAGCGAAGAAGAAGGGCGAGCGCGACACGCATCGCGCCCGCTGCTTTCATTACTGCTGCAGCATTTCCGTCCAGGCGTCCTGGAACTGCTGGTCGAGTTCGGACGACGGGATCGGGTAAAGCTGGGTCTTCTTCAGGTATTCCGCCTGCTGGTCGAAGCGCAGCGCCGCCTTCTGCTGGTCGGTCAGATGCTCGCCCGCCTTGGCATTGGCCGGCATCGCCCAGTAGCAGGACGACGTCGCAAGCCGCGCCTGCCCCTCCGGGCTGACGATGTACTGCACGAACTTCAGCGCCAGGTCCTGCTTGGTCGAATCCTTCATGACGCCGATCGATTGTGCCCAGCGCACGGCGCCCTGCTCGGGGATGGTCCAGTCGAGGTTCGGCTTGTCGGCCGAGAGAACCGCGGTGATCCATTCACCGCCGCCGACGAGAATGTCGACTTCGCCGGTGGCAAGTGCGGTCTGCGAGGAGACGACGTCGCTCACCTGCTTGGAGACCGCGCGCATCGCCGCAAGCTTTTCCTTGATCGCCGGCATGTCGGTTTCGCTGAGCTCGGCAGTCTTCTTGCCGAGGCCAAGCCCGACGAGGCCGATCATCGGCAGGTAATAGTCATAGAGCGCGATGCGGCCCTTGTACTTGTCCGACCAGATGATCGACAGGTCCTGCATGTCCTTCGGGTCGACCTTGGTCTTGTCGTAGGAGATCGTGTTGTAACCAAACTTCTCGGTGACGGCGTAGATCTTGCCGTCCTTGGTGTTGTTCGCCTCCATGCGCACTTCCGGGAAGATGTCGGCGGTCGGCAATGCGTCGGCCGGCATTTCGGCGAGGAGATCGAGATCGATCGCCCGGTGCACGTCGACACCGTCGATGACGAGTACGTCCCAGTCTCCCGGCTGCGACTGGTCGAGGATCGAGAGCCCGGCCCCGGTGCCCTCATAGACCTTGACGTTCACCTTCACGTCGTTGGCCTTCTCGAACGGTTCGAGAAGCGCCGGATCGGTGTGGTCGCACCAGACGAGCGCATTGAGCTCCTCCTGCGCAAAGACGGGCGCCGGTGCGGCAACCGTCGACAGCGCAGCAATCGCGATTGCGGCCGTGGAAGAGAAAAAACGGCGCAGGCGCGCACCGTCACGAACTGACTGCATCATGCTGTTGCCCTCTTGTTTTGACGCTCGTTTCGGCGTCTTCAAAAAAAGATTGAATGAATTCATTTTTTAAGTCAATCTCAATTTTGAACCAATTCATAATTCGGGGAAACACTGGAATGACGGGACTGCGCGCACGGCAAAAGGCCGATCGCAACAGGCGAATTCTCGACGCCGCCGCCGCGCTCTTTCGCGAAGTCGGCTATGACAGCGCGCGCATCGAGGACATCGCCGAGCGCGCCGAGATTTCGGTCGGAACCTTCTACAATTACTATGAAAACAAGGGCGACATCCTGCTCGCGACCGTCTCGATGGAAGTCGAAGAGGTGCTCGCGGGCGGCGGATCGATCGTCGACAACCCACCGGCATCCGTGATGGGCGCCCTGGATGCCCTGATCGGCGAATATTACGACCACTCGCTCTACTATCTCAGCAAGGAAATGTGGCGGACAGCGATGGCGATCGCCATCCAGCAGCCGGAGAGCCCTTTCAGCAAGCGCTACACGGACCTTGATCGCCGGCTCTGCGCGCAGGTTTCAACGCTGATCCGCAAGCTGCAGGCCAAGAGAGTCGTCGCGCTTGATGTCGATGCAGAGGCGGTCGGCGAGATGTTCTTCAACAATCTCAACATGATGTTCACCGAGTTCGCCAAGCGCGAAACCATGACGCTCGACGATCTCAAGGCCCGGGTCTCACGCCAGAACCGCCCGCTTGCGACGTTGATCGCAGCACGCTGACCATCACCAAAAATAAGCCGCGTTCGGCAAAAAGAGGGAACCCGATGTCAGATCTCGAACAGGCGGTGCTTGTAGCCGCCGACCGGCTTGTCGCCGCCTTTGCCCGGCACGATCGCGCCGCCTACTTCTCGGCCTTTGCGCCCAATGCCACCTTCATCTTCCATACGCTCGACCGGCCGCTGAAGAGCCGGGCCGAGTACGAGGCGGAGTGGTCGCTTTGGGAAGAACGGGACGGTTTTCGCGTGCACGCCTGCCGTTCGAGCGAGCGGAATGTTCAAAGGATGGGTGATATCGCCGTCTTCACCCACCGCGTCGAAACCGAACTGGAGTTCAACGGAGAGCCGACGATCGCGGACGAGCGGGAAACGATCGTGTTCGAGCGGACATCGTCGGGAGAGTGGCTCGCCGTGCACGAGCATCTGTCACGGCAGAGCTGAGGCTGGCCTCAGAAGGCGCCGACAACGACGGCGCTGACGAAGGAAAAGGCGGCAACGATGGCGATTGCGTGCGGGACCAGATGAACGTGTGAGCGGCGTTGCGGTGCCGTCCCGTAGATTGAATAGCGGGACTGGATCATCGGTTTCGCAGCGTTCATCGCGTCTCTCCGTTCCTGCGAGGGGCATCAGCCCATCGACTATCCTGTTCTCCTATATTCTCCATTGAGTTTGTAGATATTATTTTCCGCAAATTGCACAGATCGTAAAAAAATCAGTTCAGCGGGCGGACGCCATCAATGCCGGTTGCGGTTGCGCTCCTTCAGATGCTTCGACCAGCTCTCGCTGAACCACGGCGTCAGCAGCGAAACGTCGGATGCGCGGTGCGAGCGCGTCAACGCGCTGTCCGCTTCGACGCAGGTCCAGACCGTAAACGCGGTCAGCTCATGCTTGCCGAACGTCTGAATCAGCGGAATGTCTGCCGCATCGCGACCCCGGGCAACGGCGATGCGGCCAGCCCGCCGTTGGTTGTTCTTGGCGTCGAAGGTGTGCCACCGGTCGCCGAGGAAGACTTCGAACCAGGCGTTGAAATCCATCGGCGCCGGATTTTCGCTTTTCGGAACGTCGGCCATGTAGCCGTTCACATAGCGCGCCGGCATGTTCATGCAGCGGCAGAAGGTTATGGCGAGATGGGCATAGTCGCGGCTGACGCCGACGCGATCCTCATGAGCCTCGAGCGCCGTGCGCATCGCCTGGGCATAGCCATAGCTGAAGACCAGTCGCTCGTGCACATAGTCCGAGATTGCCTGAACGCGATCCCATCCGGCCGGCACATCGCCGAAGAGCCGCCAGGCGAGCGCGCCCAGCCGGTCCGTTTCGCAGTAACGGCTGGCGGCAAGGTAGGGTAGCCACGCTGCCGGCAGATTTTCGACAGGGACCGCTCCCGCCAGGGGATCGGAGGCATCGAGCTTGCCGTCGTCCTCGATAACGGCATCGTAGGAGAGCTTGAAGTCGCCTTCCGGCGCCGTCATCCGCAGGCAGGTGTTGCCGTGCGGATCGGTGATCTGTTCCATCCTCACCAGCGGCATGGACAGCGGGCCATGCTCGCGACAAAGCGCACCCCGTCGCTCCGGCACGACGGAAAGGTAGGTCATCATCGGAGTCGGCTGCGGACAACGAATGCCGATTTCATAGCCAAAACGCACGAACATCTCAGACCTCCAAGATCGATGGGGAACGGTCGGCTCCCCCTCTGCCCTGCCCGCCCAGAAAACGCAGGCCTTCCTTGGTATCCGTATGCGAAGGGAACCGCGCAGGCGGCCCTCAGATGCAAGCAAATGCATGCAGGCTGCGCCCTTCGGCGGGCGCGCCGATGTTGATGGGCCGATACTAGCGCATCAGGCAACTGGACGGTATCGCGTCAGGCGCGAAAACGACGCTCTGCCCACGCGCGACACGGTCCTTGCGGCAGACGATAGTGGCCGACCGCCTATAGCCCGACGGCATCCTTGAACTGGTACCACCAGGAGCCGATCGTCGAATATTGCGCACGGAACATGCGCCCGCCCGGGAACGGATACCAGGGCAGTTTCTCGAAGACGTCGTAACGCGTGGTGTCACCATCGATCGCCTCGGCGAGCGTGCGGCCGAAGAGATGCGAGCCGGTGACGCCGTGGCCGCTGTAGCCGTGGGCAAAATAGGTATTGGAGCCGATGCGGCCCATCTGCGGCACGCGGGTGAAGGAGAGCGCAAAATTGCCGCTCCAGGCATAGTCTATCTTCACGCCCTTGAGTTCTGGGAACACCTTTTCGAGATTGGGCTTGAGCTTGGCGACCACATCGGCCGGGTCGGTACCGCCATAAACGGTGCCGCCGCCGAAGATCATGCGCTTGTCGGCGGACAGGCGGAAATAATCGAGGATGTAGCGCACGTCCTCAACGCACATGTCGCTGGGGATCAGCGATTGGGCAAGTTCTTCGCCAAGCGGCGCCGTGGTGATCATCTGAGTCGAGACCGGCATGACGCGCGAAACGAGCTTCGGCACCGCGTCGCCGAGATAGGCATTGCCGCAGAGCACGACGATGCGCGCCGAGACTTCGCCACCTTCGGTGTAGACCGTCGGCCGCGCCGCTTCGTGGTCGACCCGTGTCACCGGCGACTGTTCGTAGATCGTGCCGCCGATGCTTTCGAAAGCGCGCGCCTCGCCCAGCACCAGATTGAGCGGATGCATGTGGCCGCCGGTCGTATCGAGCATGCCACCGCAATAGGCGTCCGACTTGACGAGCTTGCCGAGCGCGTCGCGGTCGAGAAGCTGGTGATCGTCCATGCCATATTTGCGCCAGAGCGCCTGCTTGGCTTCGAGCTCCTTCATATGCGCCGGGGTATAGGCGGCGTAGATATTGCCCGGCTTCAGGTCGCACTCGATCTGGTACTGGCTGACGAGGCGACGAATGATCTTGCCGCCTTCCTGCACCAGCCCGCCGACGAAACGCGCCGCGTCCTCGCCGTAGCGGCGCTGGATCGTCGCGAGACTGGCGTTGAGGCCGTTGACGACCTGGCCGCCATTGCGGCCCGAAGCGCCCCAGCCGACCTGAGCCCCTTCGATGACGACGACCTTGTAGCCTTTTTCCGCAAGGTGGATCGCCGTCGACAGGCCGGAATAGCCGGCACCGACGACGCAGATATCGGTCTCGACCCGGCCCTGAAGCCGGACCGGCGTGCGGACGATGTTGCGGGACGCGGCATAGTAGCTGGTCGGGTAGCTGCCGTCGCCGGCATAGGATTTCTGTTTCGTAAGCATCAGACGATTTCCAGATAGGCGCTGAATTCGTAGTCCGTGACCTGCTCGGCAAAGCCTGCGATTTCCTGGCGTTTGCAGGCGATCAGCATCGAGCGCAGTACGGGATCGAAAATCTCGGCGGCAATCGGTCCGGCCTCGAAGGTATCGACCGCTTGCCCCCAATCCGAGGGAATTTTGGGCAATTTCTCCGCTGCATAGGCCCGCCCAGAAACCGGCGCCGGCGGCTTCCACTTGTTGCGGATGCCGACGAGTGCTGCGCCAAGGATCGCGGCGACGACGAGATAGGGATTGGCATCTGCGCCTGCGACACGATGCTCGATGCGGCGCGCATTGGGGTTGCCGCCGGGGATACGGATTGCCGAGGTGCGGTTCTCATAACCCCAGCAGACGGCGGTCGGCGCGTGCGTATCGGGACGCAGCCGCCGGTAGGAATTGAAATGCGGGGCAAAGAGCAGCGTCGTCTCGGCCATGCCGCGGAGCAGTCCGGCGACAGCGTTCTTCAGGATAGGCGATCCTTCGTCACTGCCATCGTTGAAGACGTTGTTGCCCTCTTCGTCGAGCAGGCTGAAATGGATGTGCAGGCCATTGCCAGAGCGGGTGCCATAGGGCTTCGCCATGAAGGTCGCGGCAAGGCCATGCTTGCGCGCCACGCCCTTGACGATGCGCTTGAAGAAGATCGCGTCATCGGCCGCTTTCAGCGGATCGTCGGTGTGCAAGAGGTTTATCTCGAACTGGCCGATGCCGTTTTCGGCAATTGCCGCATCCGCCGGCACGTTCTGCCGGGCGCATTCCTTGTAGACGTCGGAGAAGAACTCACCGAAATCGTCGAGCTCGTCGATGGACAGGATCGCATCGGAATCGAGCCGCTTGCCGGTATAGGGTGAGATCGGCGGCACCGCGCTGTCAGGCTCCGGATCGATCAGGTAGAACTCCAGCTCCGTCGCGACGACGGGGCGAAGGCCGAGCTCCTTGTACTCACGCACGATGGCTGCCAGCGCCTGGCGCGGATCGGCGAGGAACGGCTTACCGTCTTCGAGCTGCAGCCAGAGCGGCACCAGCGCGCTCGGCCGCGAGGTCCAGTTGACCGGCAATGCGCCGCGGCCGGTGACGCCGCAGATGCCGTCACGGTCGCCGCTCGCAAATACCTGCTCGCTGTTGATGATATCCTCGCCCCACACGTCGACGCCGACGATGGACAACGGCATGCGGATGCCACCGCCGAGCACCTTTGCGGCCTGTTCCACCGGCACGCGTTTCCCCCGCATGATGCCATTGAGGTCGCAGACCACGGCCTGAATGCTTTCGATCGGCCCGTTCTGCTCGAGCCATGCCTTGAATGCGCTGGGATCTTCCGCGTCGAGCGACATATCGCAAATCTCTTTTTGTGATCACATTTTCAGATTGTTGACATAATTCAGGAATTGGAGTCAAGCATGAGCGATGCTATCAGGCGTTTGACGTAGAGCGGCATGCAGGAAAGTGAATGCGGGTCTCCGCCCGCATCGCACTCGTAACGATAAGTAAGGATCGCAATGACCAGGGCCGAACAGACCCAGGATCATCGCAACGGGCAGAAGGACAGGCGCTCTTGAAACCCCTTGTTTTGCCGCCACTTGCGCGACCCGACGGCATGACCACCCATGACTATGCATTCCACCGTCTGCGACAGGCGATCATGGTCGGCGCGTTCCGCCCCGGCACCTCGGTCACTATCCGCGGCCTGGCCGAAGCGCTCGAAAGCAGCCCGACACCGGTGCGCGAGGCCCTGCGCCAACTGACCTCCATCGGCGCGCTGCAATTTCTGGAAAACCGCCGCATCGTCGTGCCGCACATCACGCCTGCCCGTTTCGAGGAACTGATCTCGCTGCGCATCGCACTCGAAAGCCATGCCGCGCGCCGCGCCGTCGCCCATCTTTCCGAGCGCCAGATTGAAAAGATCACGGCGATCGATGACAGCATCGAGACGGAGATCCGTGGAGGTGACAAGGTGGCGGCGTTGATCGCCAACCAGGCGTTCCACCGCATGATCTATACGGCCAACCCCGATCCGGTCGCCATGCCGCTGATCGAGAGCGTCTGGTTGCAACTCGGGCCTATTCTCGGCATCGCCATGGAACATGTCACCGAGCTCTATGTGGTGGATCGCCACCGCGAGGCGATCGAGGCACTGAGACGGCGCGATGAGCAGGCCGCCGCCGATGCGATCGCCGCCGACATCCGGGAAGGCATCGGCGGCTTCGACCAGCAGGCGGTGGCGCGGCTGCTACGATTGGCCGCCTGAGCCACCCACATCATGCCGCATAGGCACAAATTTTAGTGTGACTAAAATTCCATATTGACAACGCCAGAGTCCGACACCAAAGTCGTGCAAATACAAACGCATAGTGACGGGAAGCGCGCAGCCTTCCGGACTATGCTCGTGCATTCGAGGGGGAGGAGTCCGCTTGAAGAGCCAAAGAGCCACATCCCGGGGCAGCACCTGCACCGATCCCAGGCATTCCCCGTAACCGCCCCTTCGCGCTGAAACGTCCAGCGCCTCTGTTTCGTCCGTCGATGAGCGCACTGTTGCGTCAACGGCGTGCGCATCTCATTTCCTCAAACCAGAATTGGACCCCCCATGAACGAACTCACCAAGACCCGTTTTGCCGCGCTCCGCCGCAAGATGGCCGAAGGCAATGTCGGCCTGATCGCGCTCGCGCCGGGATCGCATATGGATTGGCTGATCGGCTACCATCCGCATCCGGACGAGCGGCCCTGCCTGCTTTTGATCGGTCCGGAAAAGGAAGCCTTCCTGATGCCGGCGCTCAACGCCGAGGGCACGCGTGAGCACACCGACATCGCCTTCCACAACTGGGCAGATGACCTTGGCCCGGCCGCTGCCCTTTCCGCCGCGCTCGCCGATGTCGGCGCCGAAAAGCCCGGCCGGGTCGTGCTCGACGAAACCATGCGCGCCGATTTCGCGCTACTGCTCATCGATGCGCTGCCTGCGGATACCGCCCGCGAATTCACGCCGGCAACGCTCGGCAGCCTGCGCATGCGCAAGGATAAAAGTGAATACGCCCTGCTGAAGATGAATGCCGGCATCGCCGATCGCGCCATGCAGGCGGCGTTTTCCAAGATCCGCCCGGGCATGACCGAGAAGGAGCTGGCTGCCGAAATCCGCGGACACTTCGCCTCGGAAGGCGCGGCACCGGCCTTCTGGATCGTCGGCGCCGGCGGCAATGGCGCTTTCCCGCATCACTCGGCCAGCGAGCGGGTGATCGAGGAAGGCGATGCCGTGGTCATCGACATCGGCGGCCGCAAGCAGGGTTTCCCGAGCGACATCACCCGCATGGCGATCGTCGGCCGCGCGCCCGAGGGATACGGGCAGATCCACACCATCGTTGAAAAGGCCGTACAAGCGGCGATGAAGGCAGCACGCCCGGGCGTCCTCGCCAAGGAAGTCGACGCCGCCGCCCGCAAGGTGATCAGCGATGCCGGCTACGGCGAATACTTCGTGCACCGCACCGGCCACGGCATGGGCATCGACGGCCACGAGCCGCCTTACATCACCGCGACTTCGGAAACCGTTCTTGAAGAAGGCATGGTCTTCTCGATCGAGCCCGGCATCTACCTACCCGGCCGCTTCGGCATCCGGCTTGAGGATATCGTGATCCTGCGCGAGGACGGGCCGGAGGTTCTTTCCTCCCTGCCTCGCGACGTTCACGTCGCCCGGGTCTGATCAAAGTTGCGGCGCCTTCGGGCGCCGCTTCTCTTTGCCGGTTCACTTGACAGTACGGAAATCTATTGAGCCGGCCGCCCGCGCGGCGTCGGCATTTCGCTCTCGGCCCGCTTCTTGGCGGATTGCTTCTTGTAGACCGGTTCCTGGTAATCAACTGGTGGCCAGATCCAGTAGTGACCGTAGGGCTTGCGCTGGACACCTTCGTAATACTCCCCCTTCCGCGTCCGCATCTGCGCCTCGGCATCGCCGACGACCATAGTGACTGCGAAGAACGCGCCCAGCACGGCTGCGACCACGAACAGACATTCCGATTTCATCATCACCAAAACTCCTTGCCTCCCTGTCTACGCCTGGAGCGCTCGCGGTCAACATCTCCACGTTTATCAGTTCTTGCTTGACGATCTCCCTTGCCTTGATCATATTGGTGAGATGTCAGACCAATTTGGCCTCTGGGGAGGGAGCCGAATGAATGAACCGGCAAGAGCGGCGCTGATGCCCCTGCCCCCGGCCGACCGGGCCCAGCAGGTGATTGCCGCGTTGGCTGACTACATCGAACAATCGGGCCTGAAGCCAGGCGAACGCCTGCCAGCCGAGCGCGAGCTGATGACGGCGCTGGCCGTTGGCCGCTCCACGATCCGCGAAGTCATCCGCCATTTTCAGGCACTCGGCGTCGTCGAAGCGCGCAAGGGCAGCGGCACCTATCTGCTGCGCACGATCTCGGGTGCGACCGTCCATATGCCGCTCACCCTCGACGCTGCGCATCTGCGTGACGTGCTCTTGATGACGCTCGAGGTTCGCCGTGGCATCGAGGTCGAGGCCAACATGGTCGCCGCCCGCCGTCGGACCGAAGACGACCTCAAGATCATCGAAATCAAGCTCAACGAAATGGAGCGCGTGCATATCGCCAAGGGCACGTCGGGCCCGGAAGACCTCGCCTTCCATCTTGCGATCTACGACGCCACCCACAACCCGCTCTTCCGCCAGCTTCTCGAACAGATGCGCGAAGCCTTCGAGCGCTTCTGGGAAGAGCCCTTCGACCGGTCGGACTTCGCCCGCCGCTCCTTCCCGTTCCATCGCACCCTCTTCAACGCGATCGCGGCTCAGGATCCTGACACCGCGCGCGAAGAAACGCTGAAAATCCTCGCGATCGTCGAGGAAGACATCAAGGAAATGTCCAAATGACCAACGGCCTCGATCCGTTCGACCACGCCTCGCTGATCGTCGCGCATGACGAAGGCAACGCCTTCGATGCTGTCGTGCCGCCGATCGTGCAGACCTCGCTCTTTACCTTCAAAGACTATGACGACATGGTCGCCTCCTACCGGGGCGAGCGCGTACGGCCGATCTATACCCGCGGCCTGAATCCGACGGTTCGCATGTTCGAGGAGATGCTGGCCAAGCTCGAAGGCGGCGAGGACGCAATCGGTTTTGCAAGCGGCATGTCGGCGATCTCCTCCACCGTGCTCTCCTTCGTCGAGCCGGGTGACCGCATCGTCGCCGTCAACCATGTCTATCCTGATGCCTTCCGCCTGTTCGGCACGCATCTGAAGCGCATGAAGATCGAAGTGACCTATGTCGACGGCCGCGACGAGGAAGCGGTCGCCAAGGCCCTACCCGGCGCCAAGCTCTTCTACATGGAAAGCCCGACGAGCTGGGTGATGGACACCCACGACGTCGCGTCGCTTGCCCGGCTTGCCAAGGACCAGGGCATCATCACCGCGATCGACAACAGCTGGGCAAGCCCGATCTTCCAGCAGCCGATTTCGCTCGGCGTCGATCTCGTCATCCATTCGGCGTCCAAGTATCTCGGCGGTCACTCGGACGTCGTCGCCGGCGTCGTCACCGGGTCGAAGGAACTGATCGGCCGCATCCGCTCCGAAGCCTACCCCTATCTCGGCGGCAAGCTTTCGCCCTTCGACGCCTGGCTCTTGATCCGCGGCCTGCGCACCCTGCCGATCCGGATGAAGTCGCACGAGCGTTCGGCGCTTGAAGTCGCGCGGCGGCTGCAGGCCCATCCGCTGGTCGAGACCGTCTGTCATCCCGGGCTCGGCAACACGCTGCCCCCAGGGCTTTCCGGCACCTCGGGCCTGTTTTCCTTCATCTTCCGCGACGGCGTCGATGTCAGACGTTTCGCGGATCATCTCGAACTCTTCAAGCTCGGCGTTTCCTGGGGCGGACATGAAAGCCTCATCGTGCCGGGCGAAGTCGTGCTGTCACAAAAAGCCCAACCCAATTCCGCGGCCGCCTTCGGCATCTCGCCGCGGTCTGTACGGCTCCATGTCGGCCTGGAGGGAACGGAGGCCCTCTGGAGCGATCTCGAAGCGGCACTCGCCGTCGCTTCGACTGACTGACAGGGGCGGGATGCAGATCCCGCTCTCCCCCACTTTGAACCAAACCAACGAAGAAAAGAGGGAACAAAATGAAGAAACTGATCACTGCAACGCTTCTCGCCAGCCTGATGGCCGGAAGCGCACTCGCCGACACCAAGCTCAAGCTCGTCGAGGTCATCACCAGCCCCGAGCGCACCGAGACACTGAAGTCGATCGTCGCCAAGTTCGAGGCGGCCAACCCGGGCACCACGGTCGAGATCATCTCGCTGCCCTGGGGCGAGGCCTTCCAGAAGTTCGCGACCATGGTCTCCGCCGGCGAGCTGCCTGACGTGATGGAAATGCCCGACACCTGGCTGTCGCTCTATGCCAACAACGGCATGCTCGAAAGCCTGGAACCCTACCTGACCAAGTGGGAACACACGGCCGGCCTCACCGAACGCGCGCTCGAACTCGGCCGTGATGTCAACGACACCGCCTACATGCTGCCCTACGGCTTCTATCTGCGCGCCATGTTCTACAACAAGAAACTCCTATCGGAAGCCGGCGTCAGCGAGCCGCCGAAGACGATGGACGATTTCGTCAAGGCATCGGAAGCCGTCTCCAAGCTTCCGGGCAAATCCGGCTACTGCCTGCGCGGCGGTCCGGGCGGCCTCAACGGCTGGGTGATGTTCGGAGCCACCATGGCCGGCAGCAACACCTTCTTCAACGAGGACGGCACCTCGACCATGAACGGCGAAGGCTGGGTCAAGGGCCTCACCTGGGTGATCGACCTGTACAAGAAGGGCCTGGCACCGAAGGACAGCGTCAACTGGGGCTTCAACGAAATCGTCGCCGGTTTCTACAGCGGCACCTGCGCCTTCCTCGACCAGGATCCGGACGCGCTGATCGCCATTGCCGAGCGCATGAAGTCGGAAGACTTCGGCGTCACCACCATGCCGAAAGGCCCCAGCGGCAAGGCGTTTACCACCATCGGCTTTGCCGGCTGGTCGATGCTGTCGGCAAGCCAGAACAAGGACCTCTCCTGGAAGCTGATCGAGACCCTCGAAGGGCCGGAAGGCAACATCGAGTGGAACAAGCGTACGGGCGCACTGCCGGTGCACAAGTCGGCCGAGAAGGACCCCTTCTACGCGAGCGCTCAGTTCAAGGGCTGGTTCGACGAACTCGCCGACAAGGACGTCGTGCTGACGGTCATGCCGACCTACCTCGAGGAATTCGCGTTCTTCAAGGATTCGCTCGCCATCAAGACGACCCAGGAAGCGCTCCTCGGCGACATCACGCCGGAACAACTCGCCAACCAGTGGGCCGACTACCTGACCAAGGCGCAGCAGAAGTTCCTGGCCAGCAAGAAGTAAGCCTTCGGCCGGCGGCGGCTCGCCGCCGCCGGCTTTCCATTCGCGAAAATAGGCACGCCTGAACAACCGGCGGCCACACAGGGGAAATTTCGATCGATGGACTATGTCGCCCGCCAAAGCGGCCTGCCAGCAAGCAGGACGCCGCTGATGAAGCGCATCGCCGATGGCGCCGCACCCTATCTCTATAGCGCGCCGGCTCTGATCCTGATCGTCACGGTCATGCTTGTGCCGCTGGCTCTCGGCGTCTCCTACGCCTTCCGTGACATTCAGCTCCTAAACCCGTTCTCCGGCGCCTATATCGGCCTCGATCATTTCCGGGCACTCTCCGAAGACCAGGCTTTCTATCGGGCGCTGCGCAACACGCTGTGGTGGACCGGCGCCTCCGTCTTCCTGCAATTCGTCTTCGGCCTCATTCTTGCGCTGCTGCTCGACAAACCCTTCTATGGTCGCGGCCTGGCCCAGGCGCTTGTCTTTCTTCCCTGGGCAGTGCCGAGCTTCCTTGCCGGCCTCAATTGGGCCTGGCTCTTCAATCCGGTCGTCGGGCCCCTGCCGCACTGGCTCTTCAGCCTCGGCATCATGAGCGAACCGAACAATATCCTTTCCGACCCGCAGCTTGCCATGTGGGGGCCGATCATCGCCAATGTCTGGTGGGGCATTCCCTTCTTCGCGATCACGCTACTGGCCGCGCTGCAGGCGATCCCGCGCGACCTCTATGAAGCCGCAAGTATCGACGGCGCCGGCCCGGTCCAGCGCTTCCTGTCGATCACGCTTCCCTTCCTCGCCCCGACGATCGCCATCACCATCCTCTTGCGCACGGTCTGGATCTCGAACTTCGCCGATCTCATCATCGTCATGACCAATGGCGGACCGGCCGACCGCACCCAGATCGTCGCCAGCTACATCTTCACCCAGGCCTTCAAACGGCTGGATTTCGGTTACGCCTCGGCGATCGCGCTGGTGCTCCTGGCACTGCTGCTCGCCTATTCGATGCTGATCGTCATCCTGCGGCAATGGCTCCTGAGCAAGGATTGAAACGATGCGCGCCAAACCTCTTTTCCTCATGATCGCGCACCGGCTGGCCATCCTTGCCTATATCGCCTTCGCGCTCTTCCCGCTCTATTGGCTGCTGAAGGTTGCGGTCACCCCGAACGACCTGCTCTATTCTGAAGGCATCCGCCTCTGGCCGTCGCGCGCCAGCCTCGAACATTTCGACTTCGTGTTGCGCCACAGTGCCTTTCCGGTGTTCTTCCGCAACAGCCTGATCGTCTCCGGCTCCACCGCCGTCATCGTCACCATCCTCGCCTCGCTGTCCGGCTATGCCCTGTCGCGCTTCAATTTCCGCGGCAAGTACTGGCTGGTGGCACTGATGCTTCTGACGCAGATGTTTCCGCTGGTCATGCTGGTGGCGCCGATCTTCAAGATCCTCTCGCCGATGGGCCTCACCAACAGCCTGACCGGCCTCGTCATCGTCTACACCGCCTTCAACGTACCCTTTGCCACCTTCCTGATGCAGTCGTTCTTTGACGGCATTCCGAAGGACCTGGAGGAAGCGGCGATGATCGACGGCGCGACGCAGTTCGTCGCCTTCCGCCAGATCATCCTGCCGCTGACGCTGCCCGGTATCGCCGCGACGCTCGGCTTCGTCTTCACCGCTGCCTGGAGTGAACTGCTGTTCTCGCTGATGCTGATCTCCGGCAACGACCAGGCGACCTTCCCGGTTGGACTGTTGTCCTTCGTGTCGAAGTTCTCCGTCGACTTCGGGCAGATGATGGCCGCCGGCGTGCTCGCGCTCATCCCCGCCTGCCTCTTCTTCCTGCTCATTCAACGCTATCTCGTCCAGGGCCTTACGGCCGGCGCGGTCAAAGGCTGAGGATTACCCCATGGCTTCCATCGATATTGCCAACATCCAGAAATCCTACGGCATCCACCCGGTCCTGCATGATGTCGACCTGAAGATCGGCGACGGCGAATTCGTCGTGCTCGTCGGCCCCTCCGGCTGCGGCAAGTCCACGCTGCTGCGCATGATCGCCGGGCTCGAAAGCGTGACTTCGGGCGAAATCCGCATCGCCGGAAAACGTGTCAACGAGCTCGCCCCGAAGGACCGCGACATCGCCATGGTGTTCCAGTCCTATGCGCTCTATCCGCATATGTCCGTCGCCAAGAACATGAGCTACAGCCTGAGGCTCCGGAAAACCGCGAAGGAAAAGATCGCAAGCGTCGTCTCGGGTGCAGCCGCCAAGCTCGGGCTCGATCCGCTGCTCGAACGCCGGCCCCGCGCGCTCTCGGGCGGCCAGCGCCAGCGCGTCGCCATGGGCCGCGCCATCGTGCGCGAGCCGAAGGCCTTTCTCTTCGACGAGCCGCTCTCCAACCTCGACGCGCGCCTGCGTGAGCAGATGCGCGCCGAAATCAAGAAGCTGCACAAGGATCTCGGCGCCACCTCGATCTACGTCACCCACGACCAGATCGAGGCAATGACGCTCGCAGACCGGATCGTCGCCATGAACGGCGGCTTCGTGCAGCAGGTCGGTAGCCCGCTCGACCTCTATGACCGGCCGGCCAATCTCTTCGTCGCCGGCTTCATCGGCTCGCCCGGCATGAACTTCTTCGAGGGTACCTACCGCAACGGCACCGCCCCACGTTTCGAAACGGAAAGCGGCATTGTCGTCCCGGCACAGCCGCATCCCGCCTTGGCGGACGGAGCCAAGGCCACACTCGGCATCCGCCCGGAACATGTGGAAATCGGCGTCGAAGGGCCGGATGCGCTTAGGGCCAGCGTCGACCTCGTCGAGCCGACCGGCTTCGGCATCATCCTGCACCTCTCCTTCGGCCGCTCCGGCTTCAAGGCGTTCACCAACGACCGCAAGTTCCTCAACGCCTCCGGCACGCTTGCCGTGCGCCTGCCGGTCGAGCGGCTGCATTTCTTCGACGCCACCGGCAATCGCGTCTGATCGTGGTTGATGCAACGGATCGGCGCGCCAGATGGCGCGCCCACTGCATGTTCGCTTTCCAGCGCATCCGATGAGACAGTGCATGAGCGACTGCGGTTGACTTCCTGAAGGCGAAGCGTACCGTTTCTCGTGTCGCAAGTATCAACCGCCCGTGGCGCCACCTGAGAGAAGCAAGCACCGCCAAAACCGAAGATTGACGATAGCCTTCCTTGCCTGCGCCCGGCGATTTTGAGGAAGTGTCATGCGAATTCTTGTTGTTGCCCTCGCCCTTTCGACAACCCTGCTCTGTCCGCTCGCTACCCGCGCCCAAGAAGGTGATGCCGCAGCCGGCGCCACCGTTTTCAAGAAATGCGCCGTCTGTCACATCGCTGACAGCGATACCAACAAGGTCGGCCCATCGCTCAACCACGTGTTGGGGCGGACCGCCGGCACCCATCCCAACTTCAGCTACTCCTCGGCAATGGTCGATGCCGGCAAGGGTGGCCTGGTCTGGGATGAGACGACGCTGCGCGACTACCTGCACAATCCCAAGGCCAAGGTTAAGGGCACGAAGATGGCCTTTGCCGGCCTGAAGGACGACACCGACATCTCCAACCTCCTCGCCTACCTCAAGCAGTATTCGCAGTAGCCGAGAAAGATTAGAGATAGACTCGATCTAAGACCGGACGGCGAATTGCGACTGTTTGACGTTCGTGCAATAATTGCACCTACAGCGCCCGCGCGCCTTATCAGACGCGCAAAGGTCGCTGTAGAATTTTGAAAATCCTGCATGTTCTGTCCTCAATCGGCTACGAATAAAGGAAACATGCAGCAGAGCTCTACGGATTGCGTATTCATGCCCACAGCCGCCCGCGGCGAGGAGGGACAAGAAATGGCCGTGGTAGTTATTCTGATTTTTCTGGCTATCGGATCGGTATTGTTCCATCTGTTTAGCCCGTGGTGGTGGACGCCCATCGCGTCCAACTGGAATTACATCGACAATACGCTCATCATTACCTTCTGGATCACCGGCTTCGTCTTCGTCGCCGTGGTGCTTTTCATGGCCTATTGCGTCCTCCGTTTTCGGCATCGCCCGGGAAACCGGGCGGCCTATGAACCGGAAAACCGCAAGCTCGAAGGATGGCTCGCCGGCGGCACGACGCTCGGTGTCGCCGCGATGCTGACACCCGGCCTCTTCGTCTGGCATCAATTCGTCACCGTGCCGAACGGTGCCGCAGAGGTCGAGGTCGTCGGCCAGCAATGGTTGTGGAGCTTCCGCCTGCCCGGTGCCGACGGCAAGCTCGGAACCTCCGAAACCCGCGACGTGACGCCGGAGAACGCGCTCGGCCTCAATCGCAACGATCCGGCAGCGCTTGACGATTACGTCATCGAGGGCGGCGAACTGCATCTCGAGGTCGGCAAGCCGATCAAGATCCTCCTGCGTTCGGTCGACGTGCTGCACGATTTCTACGTGCCGGAGTTCCGCGCCAAGATGGACATGGTGCCGGGCATGGTCACCTATTTCTGGCTGACACCGACGCGCACCGGCACGTTTGAAGTCCTGTGCGCAGAGCTCTGCGGCGTCGGACATCCGCAGATGCGCGGTACCGTCGTCGTCGACAGCGCCGCCGACTATCAGGCCTGGCTGTCGCAGCAGCAGACCTTTTCACAGATGATGGCAGCGACAGAGACGAAACAGACGGCGCAGGCAGTGACTGCCGCCCCGGCGCAATAGGAGGCGCCCCGACGGCCAAAGCGGAATGCGGGTTTTCCGCCCGCATCCCGCTCGTGAGCGAAAGCAACTCCCCAGTTATCGTTCCGGAGTTGCGTGTTTCAAAGCGTTGGATCGCGATGATCCGGTGTTGGGAGGTTCTCGCAGATGGTCGACATCCGGTCAGGTACGGGCGAACCGATAGGTCCCGCGGAAGTGGAGGATGTCGAACTCTATCATCCTCATAGCTGGTGGACGCGCTACGTCTTCAGCCAGGATGCCAAGATCATCGCCGTGCAATATGCCTCGACCGCGATCGCCATCGGCATGGTCGCGCTGGTGCTGTCCTGGCTGATGCGCCTGCAACTCGGCTTTCCCGGCGCCTTCGCCTTCATCGATGCGGAGCGCTACTACCAGTTCATCACCATGCACGGCATGATCATGGTGATCTATCTCTTGACCGCGCTCTTCCTCGGCGGCTTCGGCAACTACCTGATCCCGCTGATGCTCGGTGCGCGCGACATGGTCTTTCCCTATGCCAACATGCTGAGTTACTGGCTCTATTTGCTGGCCGTGCTCGTGCTGGTTGCAAGTTTCTTCGCGCCCGGCGGGCCGACCGGCGCCGGCTGGACGCTCTACCCGCCGCAGGCCCTGCTCTCCGGCACGCCGGGAGGCAAGGACTGGGGCATCATCCTGATGCTCTCCTCCCTCATCCTCTTCATCATCGGCTTCACCATGGGTGGGCTCAACTATGTGGTCACCGTGCTCCAGGGCCGCGCCCGCGGCATGACGCTGATGCGCATGCCCCTCACCGTCTGGGGTATCTTCACGGCGACGGTCATGGCGCTGCTCGCCTTTCCCGCCCTCTTCGTCGCCTGCGTCATGATGCTCTTCGATCGCGTGCTTGGCACCAGCTTCTTCATGCCCGCGATCGTCGAGATGGGCGAGCAGCTGCAGCACGGCGGCGGCAGCCCGATCCTGTTCCAACACCTCTTCTGGTTCTTCGGCCACCCGGAAGTCTACATCGTGGCGCTACCGGCCTTCGGCATCGTCTCCGATCTGATCAGCACCCACGCCCGCAAGAACATCTTCGGGTACCGCATGATGGTCTGGGCGATCGTCATCATCGGCGCGCTTTCCTTCGTCGTCTGGGCGCACCACATGTATGTGAGCGGCATGAACCCCTATTTCGGCTTCTTCTTCGCGACGACCACGCTGATCATCGCCGTGCCGACGGCGATCAAGGTCTATAACTGGGTGCTGACGCTCTGGCGCGGCGACATCCACCTGACGCTGCCGATGCTCTTTGCGCTCGCCTTCATCGTCACCTTCGTCAATGGCGGACTGACGGGCCTGTTCCTCGGCAACGTCGTCGTCGACGTGCCGCTCTCCGACACGATGTTCGTCGTCGCCCATTTCCACATGGTCATGGGCGTGGCGCCTATCATGGTGATTTTCGGGGCGATCTATCACTGGTACCCGAAGATCACCGGCCGCATGCTCAACGAGACGCTCGGGCAGATCCATTTCTGGGTCACCTTCGTCGGCGCCTATCTGATCTTCTTCCCCATGCACTATCTCGGGCTGATCGGCGTTCCCCGCCGCTACTATGAAATGGGAGAAACCGCCTTCGTGCCGGCCTCCGCCCATACGCTCAACGAATTCATCACCATCATGGCGCTGATCGTCGGCGCCGCGCAGATCGTCTTCCTCTTCAACCTCGTCTGGAGCATTCGCCATGGCCGCGAGGCCGGCGGCAATCCGTGGCGGGCGACGACGCTCGAATGGCAGACGCCGGAAACGCCGCCACGCCACGGCAACTGGGGCAAGGAGCTGCCGGTCGTCTACCGTTGGGCCTATGATTACAGCGTGCCCGGGGCGCCCGAGGACTTCATTCCGCAGAACCAGCCGGGTTCGATCGGCCTTGCGCCGGAGGGGGCCTCATGAACGTCGCCCTCATCTTCCTGGCGGTGATCCTTGCGATCGCCGGCTGGTGGCTCAGCCGGCAAAGGCTCTTTTCCAAACCCTGGCTGGAGGTCGGCCACGCGCACGATCCCCGACCACACGGCCGGCCTTCGATCCCGGCCGCAAAGATCGGCCTTGGCGTTTTCCTTGCCGTGGTCGGCGCGCTCTTCTCGCTGTTCATGAGCGCCTATTTCATGCGCATGGCATCCGCCGACTGGTGGTCGACGCCGATGCCGAAGGTCCTCTGGCTGAACACCGCCATCCTCGGGCTCGGCAGCCTCTTGCTTCACGCCGCGCGCGTGACGGCGGAGCATCACCGTGACGAGGCAAGTCGCACGGCGCTGATCGCCGCCCTTGCCGCGGGCCTCGCCTTTCTCGCTGGACAGGTCTTCGCCTGGCGCGAACTGACCGACGCCGGCTATCTGCTTGCCGACAACCCGGCCAACAGCTTCTTCTACATGATATCCGGCATGCATGGCCTTCACATTCTCGGCGGCCTCTTTGCGCTCGCCCGGGTCATCGTGAAAACGCGCAGCGGCCCGATGGGCGAAAAGGCCGTTCTGTCGATCACGCTCTGCGCCACCTACTGGCATTTCATGCTGGCCGTTTGGCTGGTGCTTTTCGCGCTCTTTTCCGGTTGGGCAAACGATTTCGTCGAGCTCTGCCGGCAACTCTTGACCTGAGGGAGCCGTCGCATGTCCGCCGAGACACATTCGCCTGTCAGAGAACCGCTCCATCGCCCGGCGGGCCTTGCCGGCTTTACCGCCGACTGGGCCTCCGATCAGCGGGCGTTCAAGAACGTCTCCTGGGGCAAGGCGATGATGTGGATCTTCCTCCTCAGCGACACCTTCATCTTCGGCTGCTTCCTCGTCGCCTACATGTCGGCGCGCATGTCGACCGCCGTTCCCTGGCCGAACCCGAGCGAGGTGTTCGCGCTGCATATTGGCGGCACCGACGTGCCACTGATCCTCATCGCGATCATGACGTTCGTGCTGATCTCCTCAAGCGGTACCATGGCCATGGCCGTCAACTTCGGCTATCGCCGCGACCGCAAGAAGACAGCGCTCCTCATGCTGCTGACCGCCCTTTTCGGCGCCACCTTCGTCGGCATGCAGGCTTTCGAGTGGACAAAGCTGATCACCGAGGGCGTACGTCCCTGGGGCAACCCCTGGGGTGCTGCCCAATTCGGCTCCACCTTCTTCATGATCACCGGCTTCCACGGCACGCACGTCACGATCGGCGTCATTTTCCTGCTGATCATTGCCCGCAAGGTCTGGCGCGGCGACTTCGATACCGGCAAGCGTGGCTTCTTCACGAGCCGCAAGGGACAATACGAAATCGTCGAGATCACCGGCCTTTACTGGCACTTCGTCGATCTCGTCTGGGTCTTCATCTTCGCATTCTTCTATCTGTGGTGAGGCATGGCCATGGCAGAGACGACGGCACACACCGGCACGGTACCGCAAGGGCAAGCACAAACGCAGGCACCGGCGCATGAACACCAGCAGCACCCGATCGGGCTCTACCTGGTCGTCTGGTTGCTGCTCTTCGTGCTCAGCACCTTCTCCTACCTCGTCGACTACATCGGGCTGCAGGGCTATCTCAGATGGTCGCTGATCCTGCTTTTCATGGTGCTGAAGGCTGGGCTCATCGTCTCGATCTTCATGCACATGGCCTGGGAACGGCTGGCACTGATCTATGCGATCCTCCTGCCCCCCCTCCTGGTGCTTGTCTTCGTCGCGCTGATGGTTTCGGAATCGCACTACGTGCTCTTCACCCGCCTGACGTTCTTCGGCGCCGCACCGTAAAGTGGCGCGGCAACGTCGGCGCCACGCTTGAGATCCGGTACGTCCTGGAGTTACCCCCTCTGCAGAGGGGGGTAAGCGACGTCCCTAGCTTCAGTGCTGCTGAAGCCCTGTGATCATCGCAATGATCTCGTTCTTGTCGGTCTTCGCCGTCTCCCGGATGCCGATCTGCTTGCCGCGGCGCAGGACACAGATGCGGTCGGCAAGCTTGAACACCTGATCCAGACTGTGGCTGATGATCAGCACGCCGATATTGCGGCGCTTGAGCGATTCCACGATTTCCTCGACCTTGGCGGTTTCGGCAACGCCGAGGGCCGCCGTCGGCTCGTCGAGAAGGATCAGCTTGCTCGCCCAATGGGTGGCGCGCGCGATGGCGACGCCCTGCCGCTGCCCGCCCGAAAGATCGCGGATCGTCGCATGGGCCGAGGGGATGCGGACATCGAGGTCCTTCACAAGCGTCTCGGTCTCGGCAATCATCCGGCGACGGTCGAGCAGGCCGAAGCGGTTGGTGGGCTCACGACCGAGGAACATGTTCATGTAGACCGTCTGCTGGTCGGCAAGCGCCAGATCCTGGTACACGACCTCTATGCCGTGGGCTCGCGCCATGGTGGCGCTCGACATCGCCACCGTCTCGTTCTCGATGGTGATCGTGCCCGAGGTCGGCGTGTAGACGCCTGAGATGATCTTGATCAGCGTCGACTTGCCGGCACCATTGTCGCCGACGAGCGCGACGATCTCGCCCGGACGGACCTCGAGCGAGAAGTTCTCGATCGCGGTGACGCCGCCGAAGGTCTTGCGGATGTCCTTCAGCTTCAGGACCGGCTCGCGCGCAGAATTGGTGTTCACGTTCATCACGTCGCCCCTCAAACCGGCCAGGCCGCGGTTTCGCCGAAACCGTTTTCGATCGTTTCAACCTTCGGCATGCCCTTCGAGATGCCCGAAACGCCGACGACATAGGCGCGTGTGACGAAGGCCTGGCCACGGAAGCCGAACACGGCCGTATCGCCGGGCTTTGGCGCCGCCGGTCCACTGGCGTCGATCATCGCGTAGTAGTCGATCGCCGAGGGTGGCGGCACTTCGACGCTTCGGAGTGCCGTTTCGGCCGTCGTCGGTTCGGGCGATACAATCGCCTTGACGTCATAGTCGGGGAAGATCGGATCGATGTAGAAGCCGCCGCCGAAGCAATAGGCCTTGCCGCCCGAAAGATGCGAGACCTCGGTGAGATAGAGCACGGCCGGCAACTCCGGCAGATCCTCCATCACATGCAGCGCCGTCGTGCCATGCAGGCCGTTGCCCGGCTCGCACTGGGTCGCGCCGGCTTCGGCGAGTGCGGGAAGCATGACGCTGGAGGTTGTGCCCGGCGCATTGACCTCGATGCCCTTGCGGCCGGCCCTGGCGAGCGCCTCGGCGGCCTTCGACAGCGTTGCCAGATTGTGCGTCGGCTTCACCTTGCGGCTTTCATGATCATAGAGCAGCGCCGGAAAGGTGGTGATGCCGGCAAACCGGCCGCCGTCGAGCGCATCGAGCCGGTCGGCAACCGCAGCAATATCAGCGGCATCAAACCCGCCTTCATGGCCGCGGTAGAAGGTATCGCCTTCCGCACGGATGCGGGCAAGCAGGTCCTGGCGGTAGCCGGCAGCTTTGGCGCCGGACGCAGCCTCGCCGGCCTTCTCATCGTTGAACACCGTCCAATAGTCTGGCCGGAACGTTTTCGCTGCAGCGGCTGCCTCATGGTGCGCCACCTGCTGCAGGTGGCCGAGATGACCGACCTTCAGACCGGCCCTGTGAGTCGCGCGGGCGCAGGCCATGTCGACAGCGACCGAGCGATCGATACCGCCACGTTGCACCGCGTCGCAGAAGGAACTGGAACGGCCGACCTGCTTGGTCATGGCAAAGATCTTCAGGCCGAGGCGACGAGCCTCGTCGCTCAAGACCTTGGCATTGGCCTCAACCGCATCGAGGTCGAGAACATAGGCGTTTGCAGGAATCTTGCCCTGTTGATGCAGAGCCATTGCCGCTTCGATGAAGGCCGGGTTGCGGCGGCGAAGAACGTCGAGAAACATGAAATCCTCCTTCAGCGGGATTTTTCGCGCAGCGACACGGCGACCGCAGCGAGGATGATGAGACCGCGAACGATCATCTGGTCGGAAACGGAAAGGCCCATCAGGATCAGGCCATTGTTGAGCATGCCCATCATCAGCGAGCCGACAAGCGCGCCGATGATCGTGCCCTTGCCGCCGTTGAGCAGCGTGCCGCCGACGATGACGGCGGCGATCACGGTCATCAGGTCGGTCTCGCCGAGCGTGTACTTGGCGGCCTGCAGGCGGCCGGCGTAGAGCAGGCCCGCAAGCCCCGCTAGGCCGCCGCTGATCACCAGAACCGTCAGTCGGATGCGCGGGACGCTGATGCCCGAGACGCTCGCCGCGCGGCTGTTGTCGCCCGTCGCCAGCACATGGGCCCCGAAGCGGGTCTCGCGGTAGATGACGTGGCCGCAGACAACAGCGACCACCGTCCACCAGATCAGCGAGGGCACGCCGAGGAACGAACCCGAACCGAAGAAGCCGGTGAAGGTGCTGTCGGTGACCGGAATGGAGCGCAGGTTCGTCATCGACCGGGAGACGCCGGCAAAGAGCCCGAGGGTGGCGAGCGTCACCAGGAATGATGGCAGCTTGACATAGGCGACAAGCACGCCGTTCAAGAGCCCGATCATCAGGCCCGCACCAATGCCGACGACGACGCCGGCGACGAGGCCGTAATCATTGACCGTCACCGCCGCTGCCAGCGCCGAGACGGCGACCGTCGAGCCGATCGAAAGGTCGATTTCGCCCGCGGACATGACGAAGACGAGGCCGATCGCCATGATCGTCACCGGCGCTGTCTGCAGCATGATGTTCGACAGGTTGCGAACGGTCAGGAAGCCGCTGTCCTTCAGGACGATGGCGAAGAACAGAAAGATCGCCAGGAAGCCGAGATAGACGACGTATTGCTGCAGGTTGAGACGATTGACGAGGCTTGCCGGCTGGCCGCTCGCGCTGGAATGGGCACTGGACATCATTCTTCCTCCGAAGACAGGGAGATACTCCCCCTGCACTACGGCGCCGCGCGCCTGAGTGGACGCGCAACGGTCGCCGTAGCACTATGAAAAAGCTGCACGTTTGTCCCAAGTCCACTACGGTTTAGGGACGCATGCAGCAGGCATCGTCACTTCATCGCATCCGCGATCGTCGCGGGTACGTCCTTGTTGAGGGACTTCTTCCAGCCGTCGGCGACCGTCGCCTTGGTCACGGCGAGCGAGTCGACCACCAGGAACGGTTCCGCCTTCTTGCCGACCAGGGACCCCGCCGCGGCGCGCGCCGCGGTGACGCCGATATTGTAGGCTTCGTCGGCGACAAGTGCCGCAATGTTGCCGCCCTTGACCATGTCCAGCGCGGCCGGCTCGTTGAGGTCGAGCGTCACGATCTTGGTGTGGGTGTTGCCTGCTCCGCGCAGTGTCGAAAGCACACTCAACGCCGGCTCCGCCCAGGTCACATAAATGCCGTCGAGGTCCGGGTTCTGGGTGATCATCCCTTGCGCGATTTCTTCGCTGCGGGCGGGATCTGCCATGCCGGCCTCGGCAACGATCTTCATATCAGGATAGTCCTGTTCGATCGTCGACTTGAAGGCGCCGTCGCGCTGGTTGGTGACGTAGAAATCGGCGTCATGATAGATGTAGCCGAGCTTGCCCTTGCCGCCGAGCGCATCGGCCATGGCAACGGCGGCCTTGTTGCCCATCTGGAAGAGGTCGTCCGAGACGATTGTCACATAGTCCTTGCCGTGTTCGTAGCCGGCTGGCGAATTGTCGACGAAGGCGAGCTTCACACCGGCAGTACGGGCCGGATCGTAGACAACGGCAGCGGTTGCCGGATCGACCGGCAGCGACAGGATGATCGAGGGCTTCTTGGCAAGAACAGTCTCGACATCGGATTTCTGCCGGGCGGCATCGAAGCCCGCATCGGTCTGGGCGACCACCTCGATGCCCAGCCGCTTGAACTCGTCATAGGCGCCGCTGTTCACCGCGTTGGTGTATTCGCTCATCTCGTGCCAGACGAGGGCTGCGGTAAACTTGCCGTCCTTGATCTGCTGCTCTTCCGCTGCCGTCAGCGCAAATGTGCTGGCAGGCGTTGGCGCCTCTCCGTGCGGACCCGTGGTCTTGCCGTCAGCCGCATGGCCCGACGTTGCGGCCAAAACCGCTGCGAGCAACGCGAAGTGTCTCACTGCCTCGTGCATTTCTGCCTCCCGATATGGTGATGCCGCCGGAACAGCCTCCCTTCCGGCGGCTCGTTTGTTACTTGGCCGCGTCGAGCACGGATTGCGGCGCATCGCGGTTGAGAGACTGCTTCCAGCCTTCGGCTACGTTTTCCTTGGTGACGGTCAGCGCCGGAGCAACGACGAAGGCCGGGGTCTGTTGACCGAGCAGCGACTTCAGGCCGGCAGCAGCCATAGCGCGTCCAAGCTCATAGGCCTTGTCGGCGACCAGTGCCGTGACATTGCCGCCCTTGACCATGTCGAGCGCAACCGGTTCGGCGAGATCGAGCGTGACGATCTTGGTCTTGGTATTGCCGCTGGAGCGAAGCGCGGAAAGCACGCCGTCGGCAGGCTCGGCCCAGGTTACATAGATGCCATCGAGATCGGGGTTCTGAAGCAGCATGGCGCTCGCCAGTTCCTCCGCACGTGCCGGGTCGGAGATGCCCTGTTCGGCAACGATCTTGATATCCGGATAGTCCTTTTCGATCGTCGACTTGAAGGCCTTGTCGCGCTGGTTGGTCACATAGTAGCTGGCATCGTGGAAGATGTAGCCGACCTTGCCCTTGTTGCCGATCGCCTTGGCCAGCGCGTCGGCCGCCTGCTTGCCCATCTGGTAGAGATCGTCGGTGACGATCGAAGCATAATCGGCGCCCTGCTTGTAGCCGCTCGGCAGGTTGGAGAGGAACACCAGCTTGCTGCCATCGGTCACCGCCTGGCGGAATGCCTCGGCCGAGGTCACCGGATCGAGCGGCAGTGCCAGGATGACATTGGGCTTGGCGGCAAGTGCTGTTTCGATGTCGCTGCGTTGGCGCGCCGCATCGAAACCGGCATCCGTCGTTACTGCGATCTCCACGCCGGCACGGGCGAATTCATCCTTGGCGCCGGCCGAAACGGCATTGGTGAAGTCCGACGAGGTGTGCCACAGCAGCGCCGCCTTGTAACCTTTGCCCTTGAGCGCGCCGATATCGGCGTCGGTCAGGGCGACATCGGCACTCGGCGTTGCGCTCTCACCGGACGGACCGACCGTCTGGGCGGAAGCGGCGCCTGCGGCAAGTACGAAACCGCTGACAAGTGCAGCAGCCATCAATTTCTTCAAAAGCATTGTCTCTCTCCCTCTTGTTCAACAGTTCAGTCCACGACGCCGCAATAGCGCGCCATGAAGGCAGCAAAGCCGACGACACCGGCGAGGTATTCCTCCACCTCGACCCGTTCTTCGTAGGTATGGCAGTTGCGGATATCGCCAGGCGCGCAGTAGACGGCAGGTATGCCTAGGCGATTGACGAAAAACGGCGTCTCCGACCAGAAGGGCGCACCTTCGATCACGCCGCGCCCGACCATGGCTTCGGCCATGGCAGTGGACAAAGCGCCGACTTCCGCCGCGGTCTCGTCGATCTCGGCCGCCGTGCCACCGAGCTGATGGTCACGGCCGGCCGGATAGGAAAACTCGACGGCAATCTCAGGGTCGGTGATCGCTGAGCGAACGGCCGCTTCGATCTCGGCCGCCGCCTTGTCCAGAGATTCACCCGGCAAGAGTTTGCGGATCAGCGACAGGGTGCAGCGCTCGGGCACAGCAATATAGCCGCCGCCGGCGAGGCCCGTGATCAACAGGAAACTGCGGCCGATCAGCTTGTGTTCGGCACGGGCGGCAATCTCGTCGGAATGTGCCCAGAGCGCAGACATCGCCGCATGGCTGGCGCGCAGGGCATCCTTGCCGAGTTCGGGAACGCCGAAATAGGCGGATTTGCCCGTTATGGTGATGTCGGTGATGAAAAAGCCGATCTGCGCCGGATAGACCGAAAGCCGGGTCGGCTCGACATAGACGACGAAATCCGGCCGCGCGATCTCGCCCGTTTCGATGCGGGTGACGAGGTCCTTGATGCCTGCCGAAACACCGGTGCCCGGCTGGCCGCTTTCCTCATCGCCGACAAAGGCGAAGGCGATGTCGCCGGCAAGCTTGACGCCTGCCCGATCGAGCAGCGACAGGGCGGAAAGCGAAGAGCATATGCCGGCCTTGAGATCGCCCGAGCCGCGCCCCCAGACCGCGCCGTCGATGATCGGCGCCGCGAAGGGATCCTCCCGCTCGGTGCCCGCCCAATGTTCGCGCCAGCCGTCGACGTGCACGGTATCCGTATGACCGATGAACAGCAGCCGCGGTCCGCTGCCGGTGCCCTTCCGCTCGGCCCAGACATTCGGGCGGCCAGGCCGAAACTCCGCGGTCGTCAACCCATCGAGGCCAAGGCTCTGCATCGCCTCGGCAAGGTACGAGACGACATTGGCTTCATTGCCGGTAATGCTCTCGCGCCCGATCGCGCCGCGGAAAAGCGCAATTGCGGCCTCTTTGTCGAGTGCTTCGCGCAGCCGTTCGACCAGGCCATCCGTCGTCGTCATCACATCGCCTCCCGAAGTGCGTTGACATTGGCCCGCGGCAGGGAGATCCGGCCATCGGGCGCATCGACCCCGAAGAGGGTATTGTGCAATTGGCTCAGTCCGATCGCCGCAGCACCGATGATCGCCGCGCGCGAACCGAGCTCGCCTGTCTCGACGGTGACGGGATAGGGAAAGCACTGCGGCAGGAAGGTCTTCACCCGCTCCAGCATTTCCGGCCGCAAGCCGATCGACCCACCGAGAATGACCTTCTGCGGGTTGGCGATTGCTGCAATCGCAGCAACACCGCGGGCAAGGAATCGCCCGGTCTCATCGAGCACCGACACGGCCGCGGCGTCGCCGGCCTCCGCATTGGCAAAGATCGTGGGCACGGTGACGCTCTTGCCCGAAAGGGCGGCATATCGTTCCGCCATGCCATGTGAGGCAACGGCCCGCTCGAAGGCGCCGGTGCGCAGCGATTCCGCTTCGAACGGATCGGCGCCGAGCGGCAGAAAGCCCATTTCACCCGCCGCGTTGCTGGCGCCGCGCACCAGATGACCGCCGACCATCAGGCCGCTGCCGACACCGGTACCAAGCGCCACATAGGCAAGATTGTCGATCCCCTGCCCCTGCCCCAGCCAGTTCTCACCGAGCACCGCAAGATTGACGTCGTTTTCAAGCATGGCACCGAAGCCGAGCACCTCTTCGAAGGCACCGACGACATCCATCGTATCGAAGCCGGCGATGTTCGGCGCAAGCAGCACGCGGCCGGTTTCGCTGCAGGGCGCGCCGGGTACGCCGACGACGGCGAGACGGATTTTTTCGCGGGCGATCTTCTGGTGCGACGCCGCAGCAAAAGCCATGTCGGCGATCTGCTCGACTACGAAGCGGCCGCCGCGCGGATCGGTCGGCGCCGTGTCTTCGGCAAAGATCTGGCAGGCAAGATCGGTGATCGCCACCCGCACTTTCGTGCCGCCGAGGTCGACGGCGATGATGTAGGCCGCATCGCAGACCAACTCATAGGTGACGGCGGTTCGCCCGACATGGCCGCTGGTGCGTCCCGTCTCCTGAACCCACCCCTCTTCTTCGAGCCCGCGAACGATCTCGGAGATGGTCTGCTTGGAGAGGCCGGTCTGCTTGGAAATCGATGCACGCGATATCGGCCCACCCTGGACGATCGCTTCCATGACGGAACGCTGCGAGAATTTCCGGGAGATGCGCAGGCTGTCGTTCACGGTGGCCCCTTTTAATTCGTTCTGTTACCGAACTTATTAATATCAGCGACCGCTGTCAATCTTACCCGATGGGATTATCTTTCGTGACGGGCCGCCCGCGCGCCCGAGAAACAGAGCGCCGGCAATGGCGCATTCGGATGCATCCGGATTTGCGATATGCTAGAGAAATCCACATTCGCGCCGAATGGCGCTTTCTCTCACGAAATCAGTGGCATGACCGTCCTTACCGCTCTCCCGTCACGATCCGCAGATTGCTCGGCTGCCGTCGTGCAGTTTGATGAGAATGTCGTAGACAGGCTGTAGTCGGAACGTATCACGCCCTAAAATCCGGCATCCAATCCAACTAGGGTCGCAATCAATGGCAGAGTTTCCGCAAAAGGCGAAAGTCGTAATCATCGGGCTGGGTGGCATCGTCGGTGCTTCGATCGCGCATCACCTGATCGAGCGCGGCTGGGATGACATCGTCGGCATCGACAAGTCCGGCGTCCCGACCGATATCGGCTCTACGGCGCACGCCTCGGACTTCTGCTACACCACCAGCCACGACTACCTCTCGGTCTGGACGACGCAATACTCGATCGATTTCTTCGAGAAGATGGGTCACTACGCCCGCATCGGGGGTCTCGAAGTCGCGCGCACCGGCGACGACGTCTGGATGGAAGAGATCAAGCGCAAACTCTCCTCCGCCAAGGCCTTCGGTACCCGCGCCCACTATGTTTCGCCCGCCGAAATCAAGAAGATGTTCCCCTTGATCGAGGAAGATCAGGTCATGGGCGGCATGTTCGATCCGGATGCCGGCCTCGTCATCCCGCGCTCCCAGACGGTAGCCGGAAAGTTGGTCGATGCGGCGGAAAAGTCCGGCAAGCTGCAGGTCTTCGGCAACACGCCGGCACAGTCGCTGATCGTCGAGAATGGCCGCATCAAGGGCGTCGTCACCCATCGCGGCACGATCATGGCCGACCATGTCGTCGTCTGCGCCGGCATCTGGGGCCGCCTGATCGCCGAAATGGTCGGCGAGGACCTCCCGGTCATGCCGGTCGACCATCCACTCACCTTCTTCGGTCCGTACAACGAGTTCGAAGGCACCGGCAAGGAGATCGGCTTCCCGCTGCTGCGCGACCAGGGCAACTCAGCCTACATGCGCGACACGGGCGACCCGAAGACCACCGAAGGCGGCCAGATCGAGTGGGGCTACTACGAGACCACCAATCCGCGCCTCTGCCATCCGCGTAACATCCTCGAAAAGCACGAGGCGCGCCTGTCGCCCTCGCAGCGCGACCTCGATATGGAACAGATCATCGAGCCGCTCGAGCGCGCCATGGAGCTGACGCCGATCCTCGGCGAACTCGGCTACAACGAGGGCCATTCCTTCAACGGCCTTCTGCAGGTTTCGGCCGCCGGCGGTCCCTCCTGTGGCGAGAGCCAGAAGGTGCGCGGCCTCTGGTACTGCGTCGCCATCTGGGTGAAGGACGGCCCCGGCTACGGCAAGCTGATCGCCGACTGGATGACGGACGGCCGCACCGAGATCGACCACGCCTCGATCGACTATTCGCGCTTCTACCCGCACCAGCTTGAGGAAAAGTTCATCGAGGGTCGCTGCTTCGAGGCGGCGCAGAAGATCTACTATCCGGCGGTGCACACCCGCGAGCCCTATGCCAGCGGCCGAAATGTCAAGCGCTCGCCCTTCTACGAGCGCGAGAAGGAGCTCGGCGGCTACTTCATGGAGCTTGGCGGCTGGGAGCGCGCCCATGGCTACGCCGCCAACGAGCATCTGCTCGAAAAATACGGCGACCGCGTACCCGTGCGTGAGAACGAGTGGGACAGCCGCCATTTCTGGCGCGTCTCCAACGCCGAACATCTGGCGATGAGCGAGGATTGCGGCATCGTCAACCTCTCGCACTTCCACATGGTCGACATAGAGGGTCCGGACCATGTCGAACTGCTCGAATGGCTTTGCGCCGCCAAGATCGGCGGTGACGGCAACATCGGCAAGGGCATCTACACCCACTTCCTCGATGACGAAGGCATGGTTCGCGCCGATTTCACCGTCTTCCGCATGGCCGATCGCTGCCGTCTCGTGAACGGCGCCGATGCCGGCCCGCGCGACTTCCAGTACATGCGCCGCGTCGCCGAGGACCGTGGCCTCGACGTCACCATCACCGACGTCTCGGAGAAGTTCATCACCATCGGCATCTGGGGTCCCAACGCTCGCCAGACGCTGAAGAAGGTCGTTGCCGATCCCACCGGTCTCGATATCGAGAACTTCGCCTTCGCCGCGATCAAGCCGATCGAGATCGCCGGAAAGAAGGTCACCGCTTTCCGCATCTCCTATGTCGGCGAGCAGGGCTGGGAACTGCACATGAAGTATGAAGATGGTCTGGCCGTCTGGGACGCGCTGCGCGCCACCGGCGTCATGGCCTTCGGCGTCGAAACCTATGCAAACTCGCGCCGCGTGGAAAAGAGCCTGCGCCTGCAGAACGCCGACCTCCTCACCCAGTACAACCTCATCGAGGCCGACCTCGCTCGCCCGAAGGTCAAGGACGTGGATTTCCGCGGCAAGGCAAAGCATCTCGAATACAAGGCGCGCGAACATCAGCCGGCCATGCTCTGCACGCTCGTCATGACGGAGAACACCGACCGAAGCGGCGTGAAGCGCTACCCTGTCGGCAGCCTGCCGGTCATGGATCCGGAGACCGGCGCCGTGTTGGTCGACGAACTCGGCCGCCGCTCCTACACCACCTCCATCGCCTTTGGGCCCACGATCGGCAAGAACATCGCGCTTGCCTATCTGCCCTGGTCCCATTGCCAGGTTGGCCGCAAACTGAATGTCGAGTATTTCGCCGAGACCTATCCGGTCGAGGTCGTCGGCGTCGGCTACAAGCCGATCTACGACCCCGAAAACCTGAAGCCGCGTACCTGATCGCGCCGGCATCGGAGACCAAAAACAAAAGGCCCGCTCGTCCGAGCGGGCCTTCTTCTTTCTGAACATCGATTTGTCCGTTAGGGCAGCACATGCCCGGCAGCCGTGAAGAGGCGATACCAGTCCTCGCGTGACAGTGTGATATCAGCGCCGGGGGCGATATCGGCCAGTCGTTCCGGGCTGGTGGTCCCCAACACCACCTGAATGTTTGCGGGATGACGGGCAATCCATGCATAGGCAATCGCTGACGGCGATACGGCATACTTCCCGCCGAGCTCGTCCAGCACGCGGTTGAGCTCGGGGAAATTCTTCTCGTCGCCAACGAAGACGCCGCCGAAGAAGCCCTGCTGGAACGGCGACCAGGCCTGCAGCGTCATGCGGTTGATGCGCGAGTAGACGACCACCTCGCCGTCGCGGTCGATCGACTGCTCGAGGCCGGCCATGTTCGCGGCGATGCCGAAGGCGACCGAGGGCGCATGCGCTATGCTAAGCTGGATCTGGTTGGCTACGAGCGGCTGGCGCACTGCCGTTTTCAGCAGATCGATCTGGCGCGGCGTATGGTTCGAGACGCCGAAATGCCGGACCTTGCCGGCCGCCTGCAATTTGTCGAAGGCCGCCGCCACCTCCTCCGGCTCCACCAGCGCATCCGGACGATGCAGCAAGAGAAGATCGAGATAGTCGGTCTTCAGCGCCGCCAGCGATCGATCGACCGATTGCAGGATGTGGTCTTTGGAGAAATCGAAATAGCCGCGGCGGATGCCGCACTTGCTCTGGATAATGATCAGGTCGCGCTCGGCAGGCTTCAGTAGAAGTGCGTCGCCGAAGCGGCGTTCGCAGGCGTGCAACTCCCCGCCGTAGATATCGGCATGATCGAAAACATTGATACCGACATCCCTCGCCTTGCCGTAAAGCCGGCGAATGGCATCGTCGCTGAGATCAGCGATCCGCATCAGGCCGAGAACGGCAGATGAAACGGAGAGGTCGGTTGTTCCCAGGCTGAATTTTTTCATCGGTTTACGCTCGCATCATCGACGTCGTTTTGAAGGAGGAATTCCCGCCCGCAGCCGCAAAAGGCTTGCGATAGCGATTCTGTAATCCTCAATCTCTACCAGCCCGGAGGCACTTGGCAAACGTCCGGGCCCTGTCGACGACCATACGACGCGGGCCACATAGGCGATCGATGAGATGTGCAGCCATGCTAAGCTTCGCTGTTCTATCGTCATGGGAGCCGACTGAACCGCCCGCTCCCATGTCTCACGATCTGGTCAAGCGGCCGACCGGTAACGTTCGGCGGGCTCGGACTGCCCGAAATTGGGCAGCATCGCCTGGCGCGCAGCATCAAGGGTGTTCCACTGCTCGGCATCCGGCAGCGGCGGGATTGTGACCAGCTCGCGGCGATCGAAACCGACGAGGGCCGCATCGACGAGATCGCCAACCTCCATCACGCCGGCAAGCGTTGCAACGTCGACGCCCGCATGATCCCAGATTTCGGTGCGCGTCGCCGCCGGCAGCACGGCCTGCACATAGACGCCCTTGGACGCCAGTTCGACGTTCAACCCCTGGGAGAGAAACAGCACGAAGGCCTTCGTCGCGCCATAGACGGTGGCGCCCATCTCCGGCGCAAGGCCGACGACAGAAGCGATGTTGACGATCGCGCCCCCACCTCTTTCGGCAAAGCGCGGTGCTACAGCATGAGCCAGCCGCGTGACGGCAGTGATGTTGAGCGAGATCAGCTTTGAAATGTCCTCACCCTTTTGCTGCAGGAACCCGCGCGGGATCGATGTGCCGGCATTGTTGACCAGAATACCGATACGCTGATCTTCACGCAGGCGCTGCTCGACCTTGGCCAGATCCTGCTCGTCCGTCAGGTCGGCGGGCACAACGTCTACATCGACACCGGTCTCACTTCGCAGCCGCTCGGCAAGCGCTGCCAAGCGCACGGCATTGCGCGCGACCAGAATGAGATCGTGTCCGCGGCGGGCAAATCGCTCCGCATAGGTGGCGCCGATACCGGTGGAGGCACCGGTTACGAGGACTGCAGGCTTCTTGCTCATCAGGTGTGCTCCTTTGATTTATTCATGATTGTCATCATGTATTTGTATATATGATACTCATCATGTATAATGTCAAACGAAATTTGGGAGACGATGATGCGCGTGAGCCGAAAGCAGGTTGAAGAGAACAAGCGGACGATTCTGGAGGCAGCCGGCCGGCTGTTCCGGGAGCGCGGCTTCGAGTCCGTTACCGTGACGGACGTCATGAAAGCAGCCGGGCTGACGCATGGCGGCTTCTACGGTTACTTCAAGTCCAAGGATGATCTGATTGCCCAGACGCTGGCCGAACTGCAACCGGAAACCTCGCCTGGTCCCGTCAGTCTTGCGACGATTGTCGAACGCTATCTATCGCCGGAACATCGCGACGACTTTGGCAATGGCTGCGCGATCGCGGCGTTGGCGCCGGAGGTGATCCGCCAGCCGGGAGGCGCGCGCTCTGAGATGACCGCAGCACTCAAGCACCGCCTCTCCCGTTTCGTCCGGGTGGCGCCGGGAGATAATGACGCTGACAGGCGCCGTGCAGCGATCGGCAGTTGGTCGGCCATGGTCGGCGCCCTGATCCTGGCCCGAATGTCTGACGACCCGGCTCTTTCGAACGAGATCCTTGTCGAGACGCGCGCGTGGTTGACCGAGCAGCAGAGCGTTTCCGACACCTAAAGCCTGTCGCACAGAAATGCGCAGCGGTTTTGCGACAGCGACATGCGAAATAGCAGGAACTTAAAGCGCAAGGAGCGAATCTCAACGATCGCGCTGCGCTTTGGGGTCACAGCGAGCATGGCATCCGGTAGATGCGCGGAACGGAGGCCGCCCCCCTCCCCACCCAAGAAGTGAGCGTTTGACCCGCAAGCAGCAACGCCCCTCACCCGTGCCGTGATGGAGGTGATTGCTGCTGACCTGCCACTGAACTTTCATCCAGCGGCGATTAGAGCCCCGGCGGTTTTCGATACGCCATTTGGCGCGGTGGGAGCAACCGGCGGAAACGCGTAGCCTTCATCTTGCGCAGCGTTGGAGCCGGTTGCGGCGATGGTCCCGGCATAGTTGGCCGGGGTCTGATATCCGAGCGATGAGTGTGGCCGGAAATTGTTGTAATCCTCCGCCCATTCGGAAATGGCGCTGCGAGCGTGGCCGAGACCGAAGAACAGGCTCTCGTTCAGCAGTTCGTCGCGCATGCGGCCGTTGAAGGATTCGACGTAGCCGTTCTGCATCGGCTTTCCCGGCGCGATGTAGTGCCATTCGACCTTGTGCTCCTTTGACCAGGCGAGGATCGCGTTCGACGTGAACTCCGTGCCATGGTCGGAGACGATCATGCCGGGCTTGCCGCGCCGTTCGATAAGCGCCGTCAGTTCGCGGGCGACCCGACGCCCGGAGATCGATGTGTCGGGGATTGCCGCCAGGCATTCGCGCGTCACGTCATCGACGATGTTGAGCACGCGAAACCTCCTTCCGCAGGCAAACTGGTCGTGGACGAAATCCAGCGACCAGCGGGCATTGGCCTTCGCTTCGACCAGGATCGGCGCACGCGTGCCGACGGCACGCCGTCTGGCTTTCCGCTTGCGGACCGACAGCCCTTCCTCGCGGTAGAGCCGGTAGATGCGATTGACGCCGGACGGCTCTCCGTCTCGCTTGAGCAGGACGAACAGCCGCCGATAGCCGAAACGCCGTCGCTCGTTGGCGAGGTCGCGCAGTCTTGCCCGCAGTTCGACCTCCGGCGGCCGGCAGGACCGATAGCGCACCATCTTCCGATCAGCGGATATGATCTGGCAGGCCCGCCGTTCCGAAAGACCCATCACGGTCTTCAGATGCGCGACGGCTTCGCGCTTGGCGGCAGGCCCTACCATTTTTTTGCCAGAAGCTCGCGGAGCGCGGCAGCGTCCAGCATCTGCTCGGCCAACAGCTTCTTCAGCTTAGCATTCTCCTCCTCGAGCGCCTTGAGACGCTTCGCCTCGGAGACCTCCATACCGCCGTATTTGGCTTTCCAGTTATAAAAGGTCGCTTCCGAAATCCCGTGCTTGCGGCAGAGCTCAGCCACCTTCGCGCCAGCCTCCTGCTCCTTCAGCACCGCAATAATCTGCTCTTCCGTAAATCTCTGCTTCTTCATGCGTCCGTCCTTAATCAGGCCGGACTCTAATCCAATCTGGAGGAAATTACCCGTGGCAGGTCACTGCAAGAATTGGGGAAATCCGCCGCTCACGAGCGGTAGTCGGCAATTCACGGAACGGTTGGAGCTTTTGAACGCAAAAATGGCTCCGAGTTTCCTCGGAGCCCTTTGATAAGTCTCGTAAATTTTGGTTGCGGGGGCAGGATTTGAACCTGCGGCCTTCAGGTTATGAGCCTGACGAGCTACCGGGCTGCTCCACCCCGCGCCATCGCGGTAAACCGCTTTGCGGTTTATCCGCTTATTCCGGGTTTTGCCGGAGGCAAAATCCCGTTTATCCGGTCAGCGCAAATCCCTATGGGATTTGTCGCGGTAACGTAAATCCCGAAGGGATTTATGGTCTGTTCCGAGCAAATCCGTGAGGATTTGTCTCGTGTAAGGGACGCACTGCTTGTTTCCGGTCTAGCAAAACAAAAGGGCCGCTTGAGGGCGGCCCGTGTTCGGCTGGGCCGAGGCGGAAGAGAAGATGATCGTTTGATTTCCGGGTTTTATCTTGCGTTTTGCAGACCTGGCAGCGACCTACTCTCCCGCGTCTTAAGACGAAGTACCATCGGCGCTGGGGCGTTTCACGGCCGTGTTCGGAATGGGAACGGGTGCAGCCACCCCGCCAGAACCACCAGGTCGGCAAAGCGCAAGATTTGCGCCTAGCTTGGCGCAAACCGGATGAGAAGCTGGTGAAGCGAGATGCTTCGTTTTGTTTTGAACACGTCATTTCATCTATCGATGAACACAAGCAATGGGAACGATCAAGCCAATCGAACGATTAGTACTGGTAAGCTTCATGCGTTGCCGCACTTCCACACCCAGCCTATCAACGTGGTCGTCTTCCACGGTTCTCAAGGGAATACTCGTTTTCAGGTTGGTTTCCCGCTTAGATGCCTTCAGCGGTTATCCATTCCATATATAGCTACCCTGCTATGCCCTTGGCAGGACAACAGGTCCACCAGAGATATGTCCATCCCGGTCCTCTCGTACTAGGGACAGATCCTGTCAATATTCCTACACCCACGGCAGATAGGGACCGAACTGTCTCACGACGTTCTGAACCCAGCTCACGTACCGCTTTAATTGGCGAACAGCCAAACCCTTGGGACCTGCTCCAGCCCCAGGATGCGATGAGCCGACATCGAGGTGCCAAACAACCCCGTCGATATGGACTCTTGGGGGTCATCAGCCTGTTATCCCCGGCGTACCTTTTATCCGTTGAGCGATGGCCCTTCCACGCGGGACCACCGGATCACTATGACCGACTTTCGTCTCTGCTCGACTTGTCAGTCTCGCAGTCAGGCGGGCTTATGCCATTGCACTCGACGACCGATTTCCGACCGGTCTGAGCCCACCATCGCGCGCCTCCGTTACTCTTTCGGAGGCGACCGCCCCAGTCAAACTACCCACCATACACTGTCCCGGATCCGGATGACGGACCGCGGTTAGACATCCATGACGATAAGGGTGGTATTTCAAGGATGGCTCCACAAGAACTGGCGTCCCTGCTTCAAAGCCTACCACCTATCCTACACATGCCGACACGAATGCCAGTGTAAAGCTATAGTAAAGGTGCACGGGGTCTTTCCGTCTGACCGCAGGAACCCCGCATCTTCACGGGGAATTCAATTTCACTGAGTCTATGCTGGAGACAGCGGGGAAGTCGTTACGCCATTCGTGCAGGTCGGAACTTACCCGACAAGGAATTTCGCTACCTTAGGACCGTTATAGTTACGGCCGCCGTTTACTGGGGCTTCGATTCAGAGCTTGCACCCCTCCTCTTAACCTTCCAGCACCGGGCAGGCGTCAGACCCTATACGTCGTCTTGCGACTTCGCAGAGCCCTGTGTTTTTGATAAACAGTCGCTACCCCCTGGTCTGTGCCACCCTTCCATACTTGCGTACAAAAGGGTCACGCTTCTTCCGAAGTTACGCGTGCAATTTGCCGAGTTCCTTCAGCATAGTTCTCTCAAGCGCCTTGGTATACTCTACCTGACCACCTGTGTCGGTTTCGGGTACGGTCTATAATGGTGGAGCTATTTCCTGGAACCGCGTCCCCGCCCGGACAATCCAATAAGTCCGAACAAGTTAAGCGATCCGTCACTACCACCAGGCCCACGAATATTAACGTGGTTCCCATCGACTACGCGTGTCCGCCTCGTCTTAGGGGCCGGCTAACCCTGCTCAGATTAACTTTAAGCAGGAACCCTTGGTCTTTCGGCGAGAGGGTCTCTCACCCTCTTTATCGTTACTCATGTCAACATTCGCACTTCCGATACCTCCAGGACCCCTCACGGGTATCCCTTC